>NZ_JAJPWP010000003.1:0-943938 GCF_046549035.1 Amycolatopsis sp. lyj-90 | reverse complement strand
GGACCTTGAGGATCTCGGGCAATCTCCTACCTCCGGTCGGGCGGGCGGTTCCGTGGTGCCGCCACCGGATGTCGGCCGCCCGGTGCCCGCCGTTACGCGCGGCCCCGGGACACGCCTCGTGAGTGGTAAGGACGGTTCTAACCGTCCTCACCACTCACGAGCCGAGCTGGGTCAGAAGGCGAAAGCGGCGCAGAACGACGTCGCCGTCTTGGCCGGGTCGGCGATCGACGTCGCGGTCAGCTTGATCTGCGCGACGTGGTCACCGCCCGCGGCCCGTTTGGCGTGCGCCGTCGCCGACGACCGCCCGCCGAACGGGACGGTGGACAGCTCGTTCGGCAGCCGGACCTCCCAGCCCTTCGCCGTGGTGGACGCGCTCAGGCGGTAGGTGTCGGTGTTGTACGGCGCCGCCGCACCCTTCGCGTTGCCCGTGTTGAGCACGGGGAACGAGCAGCTCGCGAGTCCCTGCTTGGCGAACGCCGGGATCGACGGCCACAGCGAGACGCCCCTGGCCTGCGAGCCCGCGCCGTCGAGCGAAGCCACCGTGACGACGTAGGACAGCACGCCCTTGCGGTCGCGCTCGACGTCCGAGACCAGGAACTTCAGCCGGTTCGCCTCGTCGGTGTACTCGTACTTGCTCGCCGAGCCGGTGCCCGCCTTGAAGGCGGCGTCGTTGAGCTGGCGGTAGTCGCCGATGGGGATCGGGACCGGGGTGCCGTCCGGCTTCTTGTAGTCGGTCATCCCGATGTCGGCCGGATGCGCGTCGACGATCCATTCGAACGGCGCGTTGTCCTGGTTCTTCGTCTTCGCGATGATGACGCCGGAATCGGGGGCGAAGGAATCGCTGCCCATCCGGTCGACGACCTCGACGGTGTAATTGTCGTAGCCGCCGCCGTCGCAGAACGGATCCTTCGAACGATCGCATTTCGGCGAAAGGTCCCCGCCGGTCAGCGCGATGTTGATCCCGCTGTAGGCGCCCTGTCCCGGCAGGACCGAACGCGCCGTGATCCGCGTCGAGACCGGGCCGGTCTTGGCGAGCTGCTTCCGGTCCAGTTTGAGCACGTCTTCGGGGTCGATGATGTCGAGCTTCATCTTGGTGCGCAGCATGTGGTGCGACCCCATCGAGCCGCCCTGCGTCGCCGGGATCTGCCAGCGGGTGTGCGGTCCTCCGGGGCCGTTGAAGCTGCCGCGCGACATCATCTCCCACGGGCCGGTGTAGGTCCTGGACGGCGGAGTGCCGAACGGGTTGTTGTAGTTGTCTCCGATGCCGAGAATGTGGCTCAGTTCGTGCGCGTAAACCGCCTGACCGGAGCTTTCCGCCTGGGTCGAGGAGCCGGTGACCGCGTTCGGCCAGATGCTCGCCGCGGATTTCCACGACGTCCACGGGACATAGCGGGTGGACGCGGCGTTCGGCATTCCGGCGACGCCGGGACCGAATTCGTCGGGCACGTTCTCGCGATCGCCGAATTTCATCACGCCGAATTCCTGCCAGGTCGCGCTCTCGTCCTGGCCCGCGGAAAGATAGAAGATGAAGTCGAACTGCTTGGAGACGTCACCCACGTCCGCCCGCCAGGCGGCGCCCGCGTCGGCGCGCAGGTCGCGCTTGCAGTTCGCGCCCGGCGGACACGCGTCGGGCTGGAACTCCATGCCGTACTCGAAGGACTTGCCCGGCAGGCGGTACGGCCCGAACGCGGTCAGGTCGACGCCCATCCTGCCGCCGGAGTCCTCCATCCAGTACTCGTTGATGGTGTGGCCCTGGTTCAGCGCCTGGGGCTTGTTGAGGAAGTCCTGGTAGAACTTCGCGACGTTCGCCCGCGGGATGTTGCTGGCGGCGGGGCCGGGGTTGCCGAACACCGTCGAATGCGTCGGCTGCGTGACGGCGAACTCCTGGTCCGGGTAGTCCGCGAGTACCACGGCGCCCTTGAACGTCCGCTTTGTCGGCTTCAGCGCGGGATCGGCCCAGTTGGTGCCAGGCGGCTTGCGGTAGTCGTCCCACGTCATGTGGTCCTGGTTCTCCCAGGTCGACCCGTCGATCGGGGCGGGCCAGCCCTTCGCGGGCGCCGCGGCGGACGCGGGCTGGGCGACCAGACCGGGCAACAGGGCGACGGTGGCGAGGACGGCGAGTGTTCTGAGTGGGGCTCGTCGGAGAGACGATCGCATCGGGGTACACCTCCCAGTCGGACCGCCGAGGAGGCGGCCGTGATCGACGGTAGGAGGTGGGCTTTGCCCTGGGCACCGCCGGAAGTCGTGAGTCCCGCTAACCATCCGCCGACGCCCGCATTCAGTCCTCTGGATGCGGTACTTGCGCAGGGCAATTACCGCATCCAGAGGACTGAACGCGAGAGAAGGGCGTCAGGAGACGCGCAGGGCGGTGACGAACCGGGGGCGGCCGGCGAGGTCGAGGTGACCCCGGACGTCGGTCAGCACCCGCCGCGCCCGCACCAGGGCCGGGACGGCGGAACCGTGGGTGTCGTCGTGCTCGATCGCCATCCCGCCGGTGGGCCGCAGCAGCCGCGCGGCTGCGGCGATCGCGTGCCGGATCACCGCCAGCCCGCTCTCCTCCGCGAACACCGCCCGCGCCGGGTCGTGTTCGGCGACCTCCGCGGGCACCGGGGTGCCTTCCGGGACGTACGGCGGGTTGCACAGGACCAGGTCGACGAGGCCGTCGAGCTCGGCGAACATCGTGCTGTCCGCGACGTCGCCGGAGTACAGCCGGATGGGCGTGTCCCCCGCGTCGGCGTGGACGTCGGCGTTGTGACGGGCCCAGGCGAGCGCCTGCGCGTCGATGTCGACGGCGTAGACGACGGCGTCCGGCCGCGCGTGCTGCACGGCCAGCGCCAGCGCGCCCGAGCCGGTGCACAGGTCGACCACCACCGGGTACTCACGCCCGTGCAGCAGCTTGAGGCCCCATTCCAGGAGCAGTTCGGTCTCCGGGCGCGGGACGAACACCCCGGCGCCGACGTTGACCGTGATGTCGCCGAGCGCGGCCCAGCCGGTGAGGTACTGCAGCGGGATCCGTTTGGCCCGCTGGTTCACCAGCTGGCCGATCGCGTCGATGACCGGCGGGTCCACCAGCGGCACCATCGGCAGGCGGCCGCGTTCGACGCCGAGGACATGCGAGGCGATCAGCTCCGCGTCCGAGCGCGGTGACGCCACACCGGCCTCGGTGAGAATGCGGGTCGCTTCCATGATGGCGAGGCGCAACGGCTGCCGGTTCACTGGTGTTCCTTCACAGAGTCAAGCCTGACACACGAGGCACGCGTGCCGGGGTCGATACACGCGGGCTCAGGGTATCGATTCCTTTCAGCGCACCCGCCACGAGAGCGATGACAACGTCAGCGCCGCCTCGGCCACCCGCCGCGCGAGGTCGGTCTGAAGGCTCTTCGTCGCCGAAGCGATCCACTCGTCGACGTTCCGCACGCCGACGTCGCGATACTCGACGGCTTGAAGCAGCATCTCGAGCTTGTCCGCGTCGCGCGCGTACAGCGCCTCCGGGCTCTTCGCGGCTTCGTACTCGTCGACAGCCTCGCGCACCGAGTCGCGCGCGACACCGGGCAGGGCCGACGTCTGCGCGGCGGTGATCGCCCGGGGGTCCGGCTTCTCGACGAAACCCTTGATCGTGTGCGGGAGGTCGCCGGTCCGCGTCTCCTGCGTGTCGTGCCACAGCGCGAGGTACGCCGCCCGCGCCGGGTCGGCGCCGCCTTCGGCCGCCAGCAGGCCCGCCAGCTGGGCGACCCGGGTGGTGTGCTCGGCGACCGATTCGGGGTCGCGGACCCCGGCCTGCCACCATCCGGCCCGGCGGATCCGCTTGAGCACACCCAGTTCGAACCCGAACCTGGCCAGGGCTTCCACGCTGCTCCCCTACTCGTCGACGATGAGGTGAACCGCCAGTGTCCCGCGCCGTTCCTCTCCGGCGCTTAGAGAGGGCACGAACTGATCACCCTTCGGAATCTTCTAAGGTGACCCGGGTGAAGATCCGGGAAATCCGACTGACCCTGGGCGTGTTTTTCGCCGCGCTCGGGGTGCTACTCGTCCGTTTCCTGGTTCCGCGCCCGATCGGGATGGCGGACAACGGCGACGGCTGGCGCATCCTCTGCCAGCTCGGCGCCCGCGAGCTCGACCGCCCGTCGGAGCACTTCGTCCGTTTTTCCTACGGCCCCGCCCCGGCCTGCAACAGCGAGTACATCTCCAGCCAGAGCTGGATCGACAAGATCGCCAGCGAGATCGGGCAGCTGCTCGGCTCGTCCGCGATCCTGAACCTGCTGGTCCTGGGCGTGCTGGGCTGCCTGCTGGTCGCGGGCGGGATCGCGGCGATCGTCGCGGGCCTGCGCCTTTCGGTCCGGGACAGCTTCATCGCCACGGCCGCGCTGCTGCTCGTCGCCGCGGACTCGGCCTTCTTCGGGTACTTCGCCTCCGTGCTGAGCGAGGGCGCCGCCTTCGTCGGGATGCTGCTGCTCGCCGGCGGGCTCCTGCTGATGCACCGCACCGGGCCGTGGCGCTACACCGGCGCGGCGGTCACCGTGCTCGGCGCGATGGTCGGGATCAACGCGAAGTCGCAGACGCTGCTGCTGATCCCGCTGTTCGCGCTCGCGCTGCTTTTCGTCCGGCCCGCGGGCAGCCGCGGCCTGGCCCGGTGGGCACTGCCGCTGGCCGTGCTCGCCGTCGTCGGCACGGGTACCGCGCTGGTGCAGGGCGCGGGCGACTCGGCCAACGCGGAATACCGCGAGGCGAACATGTACCACGTCGTGTTCAACGGGATCGTCGACGGGAAGCACGACACCACCGGCGACCTCGCCGCGCTGGGGCTCCCGCCGGAGTTCGCCCAGTACGTCGGCACGGGCTGGTGGAGCGCGAACGCGGCCTGGAAGTCCCCCGAGTACGCCAAGTACCGCGACAAGATCAGCCGCCGCAACGTCGCCCAGTACTACCTCGATCACCCGGTGCGCGTGGTCGAGATGCTGCACCGCTCCGCGCAGGAGACGCTGACCGCGCGGGTGCCGAACCTCGGCAGCTTCGGCGAGCACGCCGGGCAGCCGCCGCTCGCGAAGGAGTACCGGATCCCGGTCCTGTCCGGGATCACCGGCTGGATCGCCCCGCTGGGGCTGTTCGCCCTGCTGCCGATCTGGCTGCTCATCGGCTGGGCGGGGTTCCGGGCCTTCCGCAACCGCACCGGACGCCGCGACGTCGGCATCGTGGTGCTCATGTTCCTGCTCTTCGCGATGGGCCAGCTCCTGGTCTCCGGTCTCGCGGAAGGCATCGAGAACGTCAAGCACCAGCAGCTGACGATCTTCCCGACCCTGCTCGCCGCCGCCTTCGCCGCGCTCTCGTTCCTCCCGCGGCGCGAGGAAGAGACGGCGGCGATCGAAGACCGCGAGCCGGAGACGGCGTCTGTCTCCGGCTGACCTTCAGCCGCAGGTTTGTGCGTTCTCGGGGTTGCGGTCGTAGCGCAGTCGGCTTCGGCCGACTGAGTGGATGAGGTTCTCCCAGAATCGTTCGAAGGTCAGCGGCGCGCGGACGGAGTCGAGCATTTCCCTGTTGTGCGGGCAGCCTAGTGTGGTCCGGATCGCGTCGAGGTTGTCCTGCTTGTACTGGCCCCGCGCCGCCGCGGTCTCCGTCGTCTCCGTGGCGAGGTCGGCGATCTCCCAGTTGGCCCCGGCGAACTTGCTGTGCCCGATCCGCCGCCCCGCGATGACGGTGGTGTGTGCCGCCACCGGGTTGGCGAGCCCGATCGGGTCGTGCACCCACACGTCGAGCGGAAGCAACATGCCGGGGCCACCGATGTTGAAGTAGGTGAGCACGTCGCGGCCGTTCGCCGAGGGATACGCGACCCAGCCCGTCGACGGCGCGGACACGTGGATCGACGGGACCTGCCGCGCGGCCAGCTGCTTGCCCGCGTCGTCGGTCATCTCCACGAACAACCGGAAATCCCGCGCCAGGATCGGATACTCGGTTCCGCTGGCCTCGACGTAGGCGGCACGCTCGTCGGCGATGACCTCTTGCTCATCGATCGGCTCCTCGAGCCCGGCATACGGGGTTCGCAGCCAGCCACCGGCGACCACGGCCCAGACCGCGACAGCGACGACCGGGACGAACGTCAGCTTGGTGACCCTCACCGCCATCACCGGAAGCAGCAAACAGAACGTCGCCGGAAGCAACATCCTCCCGTGCATGAAATCCCCACCGACCCGGACGACATACGCCGCCAACAGGACGGCACCCACCAGCGGCACGGCCACCAGCACCACCACCCGGTGGTTCAGCGACCTCCGCCACATCAACGCGAACCCCGCGAGCAGACACGCGGCGACCGGAATCCATAGAAGGTACGGATCGGTGAAATCGCCGAAATAAGTCCATCCGCTGTCCCACAGCGCCTCGGAGGCTTCCTTCACCAGCGCCGTGTTCGGGGTGATCAAACCGTAGTAACCCATCCGGAACACCTGATACGACACCGGAAGCACAGCCGCGGCGGCGACCGGAACCAGCGCGTGGCGCCAACCCCGCCAAGGGAGCACCAGCAAACCGGCCATGGCGACCAGACTGAACAAAGCAAGGTCCGGGCGCACGAGCGGACCCAGCCCGATGACCACCGCGGCCGACCACACCGGACCGAACGGCCGCCCGATAGCGCGCCGCACGAGCAGCCACCAGGTCCCGCCGAGCCACAGGCTGATCAGCCCGGTCTCCAGACCGGAGGTCGCGAAGTCACGAAATGGCGGCAACGCCAAGACGACCAGCGCACCCGCCGGAAACACGAAAGTGGACGCCGCCGGCCCAGCCAGCCGCCGCGCACCATCGAGTGCCAGGAACAGACCACCCGCCGAGAACACCAGTCCGACGATCACGGCGATCCACTCGAGGCTGACGCCTGGGATCCAGCCGACCAGCACGAGCACCGCCGTCCACAGCGTGCTGGTGTTCGCCTCGACCCGCTCACCGACGTTGAAGACCGGACCATTGCCCGCCAGGATCTGCCGGACCGTCCGCAGCACGATCAGCCCATCATCACTCATCCAGCGCCGCTGCCAGGCAAGGAGCACAAACCCCAGGACAGTGGCCCCGATGGCGACCCAGTTCCACGCGCGGACGCGGCCGCGAGCACGGATTTCGCCGGGTCTGCCCGATACGGCCTCGGATTCCACAGTACTCGTGCTCAATTCATTCTCCAGGCAAGTGAAAGACGACAATCACCCAGAGTTCTGCGACGAGACAACACTGTCCGTGACTGGGCAAGACCCGTAAAACGATCTTGCGTCACTCTATCGTGTATCCGAAAAAGACCGGCGCCGGGCAGGGGCCATGGATGCCCCGCCCGGCGCCGGGCGGATAATCAGAACCCGAGAGCGAAGGCCCTGGGCACGGTCACCTCTTCACCGAAGGCGAAATCGCCATGCCACAGAACGGAAGCACCCACGAACTTCGCTCCATCGGACACCCCGACATACACGTCCCCTCTCGTGCCGCGCGTGTAAGTGACAATGTCGGCCTTGCCGTCACCGGTGAAGTCACCGATCGCGGGCAACTCGGTCCCGTAGGCGAAGTTTCCGTGCCACTTCACAGCATTCCCGATAAACCTCACGCCATTCGAAATCGCCACATAGACAGAGGCCGCCGTCCCCCGGGTGAAGACCGCGATGTCATCCTTGCCATCGCCGTCGAAATCGCCCGATGCTGGGATCTCGTCACCGAACGCGAAATCTCCGTGCCACTGCAAGGAGTCACCGACGAACTTGCCACCGTCCGAGAACGCCACGAAGACGTCGCCCGTCGTGCCACGGGTGAAGCAGGCGATGTCATCCTTGCCGTCACCGTCGAAGTCACCCACCACAGGAACTTCTGCGCCGCCGGCGAACCGGCCGTGCCACTTCGCACCACTGCCCACGAACTTCTTGCCGTCCGACAACGCCACATAGACCGAAGCCGTCGTCCCACGCGTGAAGACCGCGATGTCATCCTTGCCGTCACCATCGAAGTCACCGACCGCGGGAATCTCCTCGCCGAACGCGAAATCGCCGTGCCACTGCTGGGAGTCGCCGACGAACTTGCCTCCGTCAGACAGCGCCACATACACATCACCCAGCGTTCCCCGAGTGAAGGTCACAATGTCCGTTTTGCCGTCACCATCGAAGTCACCGGCGAGCGGCACCTCGTTGTTCGTCGCGAACCGCTCGTGCCACTTGACCGAATTTCCCACGAACTTGGCCCCGTCGGACACGGCCGCGTAGACGTCCGCCGTGGCGCCTCGGGTGAAGACGGCGATGTCGTCCTTACCGTCACCGGAGAAGTCACTCACGGCGGGAATCGGCGTGGTCGCCGAAACAACGCTGGACACCAACTCCGTCCCATTGGCCAACGTCGTGACGACCCGGTAGTACCAGGTCTTCTTGGCGGGCAGCGACTTGTGCGTAAAGCTGGTCCCCGTCGTCGAGCCGATGCGACGAGCTTCAGCCACCGGAACCGTGGAGTCCTCCCCCGCGTAGATCCGGTACGTCAACTGCCCCTGACCCGCGACCGAAGCCCATTTGACCGTGATCGCGTGGTCGACCGCCTTGGCCGTCGCGACGAACGTCTGCTGCCGAATCCACTCAGCGAGATCGTCGGTGCGCGTAGCCGTCGTGCCCTGCTGTGTCTCGGACACGGCGAGACACCCGTGTTGCCAGGAAGTGCTCACGACACCGGCCAACTCCGCGCGGCCGGAAACCTCCCGGAACACCGCTCCCCCGGCGTCTCCCTTGCAGGCGTCCGCACCGTTGTCACCGGTGAGTGGGAACTCTGCCGCGGTCGGAGCACCGACGGCGAACAACGCCGAGTGCAGCTTGTCGGGCACCCACTCTGTCGCCGTGCGGCCATAACCCGCCAGTCGCAGCTTCTCTCCACCCGCGGCGGCGGCGCCCACGGAAACCGGCGTGATGTCGGCGATCGTCGTATCGAGCCTCGCGAGCATCACGGCCCGGCTGGGGTGGACCACCAGGTTCGTCACCTTGGCGACCCGGCCGGCGGTACCAGCGAGATTGGTCCGGCCCACGGTGACCGTGGTCGGCTTGACCGGAACACCGCCCTGCGGATTGCCGGCGAAACAGGACGCCGACGTGATGATCCATTCGGATGCCACCAAAGCCCCACTACAGGCCGCACCCTCTGCGTTGATCTTGGCGGCGAAGGCGTAGCTCCCGTCCGCGGCGGGAGTTCCACCGGTGACGGCGTTCACTGGCGCGAGAACGAACAGACTGAAGGCCGCCACAGATACAGAAACAGCCGAGAATCTGAGATATTTCATTTCTTCCCCATTATTCGATACCGCTCCGAAATTCGACAGAAGAACACACTTCTCGAATTGTTCACGCGGAGGTCTTGAGTTCGAGCAGGGTCGCACCGTCACCGGCGTTGATCGGAGTCCAGAGATTCTTCTTGATTTCAGTGTCCCGTGGCGCGCTTCCGGCAACGCTGACCGTTGCGATGGCCGCGTGGTCGTCACCCTTGATCGAGTAGACCTCGGGAATCGACATGCTCAGGTAGCCGACGACTCCGGTCACCTTGAAGCAAATCGGATCAGCAAAGGCCGAACTGGACAGAACCACTTGACCGGCACCACCCGGCGAACAGTCGACGAGCAGAATGTGCCCGTCACCCTTTATCAGGGTTATCCCACGGTCGGCCAAAATCTTTTCGGCACCCGGATAGGCGAAGTCCTCGACGAGCGATCCGGCATCGGCTTGAACTCGCGACCCCGACCCGGAGGTCTCACCACCGGAAGCTGTCGCCGCACCACCCAGAATACTCACGACAGCGGCCGAGCAAACAAGTATCGCAACATAAAGATAACGCATTACCACCCCTATTCATCAAGCTGAACGAATTCAGCAGGAAGATCGCTTCAGGCAGGCGAATAAACGGGAACATCGCTCAGGAACCGTAGTTTTTTCTTAGAGCCACTGCCGACAACCCTCCCGCCCAGATGGATGCTAGCGCAGGTGTAGACCTATTGGTAGATTCCTCAATGGCCTGAAAACAATATGTCAACCTAGGCCGAACGGGCTATCCATTACACCAAATGGACCATCTTTAACACCAGGGGGAACACCTGTGCGCGTAAGAGCGTGTCTCAGCATCCTTATGGCCCTCATCACATTCATTATGGGCGTCGGACCGGTAACGACCGCGGCCGCCGAACCGATTGTCAATGCCGCCGCAAACGATAGTGAACGTGCGCAGGCACTCGCATTGTTCAAGTCGGGCGGCCGGGTCGTCGCGCGGGAAGCGGAATTCGCACTGTTAGGTAGCGACGCGGATGTTCATCGCTTCTTGACCGAACGACGGCCGGTCGCCACCGAGCACGATGACCGAATCGCCCTGAATCAGCTGATCGCAAGGTCGGGACCCGCGGTCCGTGCCGCGGGTAGCGCGGCCTTGAGCGACTCGATCGCCGCCGTGCGGACCTTCCTTGCCACCGGGTGGCGCACCCCTTGGGAAAACGACCAGCGCCGACTCCTCAACCAGATCATGGCGCGGGGCGGTGCGCAGGTGGTCAAGGCCGGGGACGCCGCTCTGAAAGGGACCATCGACGATGTCGTGGCCTTCCTGCGCACCGGTCAGTACGTCGCTCAGGACAAAGACGACCGAATCCGCGTCAACAAGATCTTGTATGCGTCGGCTGTCGGTTCGGCTGTGTACACAGCCTGCCAGAGAGTATTGAGCGGTACCGCCGACGACATCCGCGAGTTCCTGCGCAGTGGCTGGCAGGTGGCCGTGCAGCGCGACCAGGAGACACTCTCGGTCGCCGGATTGGCCGAGTTGGCCGCCGACGCCCAGCGACGCGCCGTGGAGAGCACCGACGCCGCGAAAGAAGCGGCGGAGCAGGCGGTCAGTGCCGCACAGAAGTCACGTGAGGCGGCGGAGCTCGCGGCCACCGAGGCCGCGGCCGCACAAGGTGACGCGGTACGAGCCGGTCAGGCTGCGACACGGGCGGCCGAAGCCGCCGGCGCCGCGGCCGCTTCGGCCCAGACCGCGATCAACGCGGCCGGGCGTGCCAACGACGCTGCACGGGTGGCGGCGAACGCCGCGGGTCAAGCTGCGATCGCCGCTTCTCTGACCGAGAAGGCGGCGACACGGGCACACGATGCCGCAGCCGGTGCGGCGAGAGAACGCGGCAAGGCACATGACGCTCGCGTGGCCGCCGAGGCGGCCAAGGAAGTGGCCGTGAACGCCACTGCCGCCGCAGCAGCGGCGGACGCGGCGGGCAAAGCCGTTCTCGAGGCTGGCAACGCCTCCACCGCGGCAGGCAATGCCGGCGACTTCGCCGACAAGGCAGCAAAAGCCGCCGAACAGGCCGCGACGGCCGCACGAGCGGCCGGCGCGAACGCCGACGAAGCGGAACGCGCCGCGCGGCGCGCACGCCAAGCGGCGGCGGAGGCACGGCGAGCGGCTGCGGCCACCCAGTCGCTGGCGCAACGAGCGGCAACGGCGGCGTTCGAGGCTCGTGACGCCGCCAACTCCGCCGCAGGACATGCCGTCAAGGCAGCCGAAGCCGCCCTGCTCGCGGCAGAGCAGGCCGGTGAAGCCGAGAAGGCCGCGGAACGGTCGGCGGCAGCGGCAGCGGAGGCCGACAAGGCGGCGAACGCGGCGAGTGCCGCCGCGGCCAAGGCGCACACCGTGGCCGACACCGCACGGCAAGCCGATGCCGAGCGATTGGCTCAGCAGGAGTCCCAAGGGATTCGCGATGCCCAGGACGCAGTGCTGGCAGAGGCCGCGGAAAAAGCCGAGCCGACGTGGAAGCCCGGCGAGCGAGAGATCATCGATCCGGATACACAGGCTCTGCTGACAGCAGCGGGCCAAAGCGGCACGTCCCCGGAGACCTCGCTTCTCAAGACACGCCAAGCCGCGCTTCGGTTGCTCACCCGCGGTGGGCCATGGGTGCAGGTAGCGGCCGAAGACGCCCTGAGCGAGACCGAGGCGGGGGTAAAGGAGTTCCTCACCACGGGATTGGCCCTGGCTGTCGAACAAGACGACCGGGCGAGCGTCAGCGTCATCATTCGCTCCACCACCAAACCACCGCAGCGCGCCGCCGCGGTCGCCGCTGCCGCGGGTAGCCATGATGTGGTCAAGGAGTTCCTTCGCACGAAGTTCTACCCCGGCAAGCCCAATGACGATCGCCAGGAAGTCAATCGCGTCATGGCGGCGGCGGGCGCAGGCACCGTGGTTCACCAGGCAGGTAGCGACGCGCTGACGGCCGAGTTGAACGGGGACGCCGACGCTCTGCAGCGGTTCTTGGAACACGGCCGGTATATCGCGGCGAAGCAGGAGGATCGCAAGGCCGCCAACCGCGCCCTGGCGACCGGCGGGCCGGAAGTTCGAGCAGCCGCACAGGCGGCCCTGTCCGGGCCGGACTCGTATGTGACGTCATTCCTGCAGACGGAGCTGCCGAAGGCGCAGCTCCGTGACTCCGACACCGCGACCCATGTCTCTCAGATAGCCAGCTATCTCGCCAGCGCCGATCAGTCAGCCGCCGCCGCGCGCCAGAGTGCTCACCTGGCCGCCGAGCAAGCCGCGATCGCGCGGAACGCGGCAGACGAAGCACATCAATGGAACGAGAAGGCACAAGCCTCCGCTGCCACGGCCGCCGAAGCGGCGAAGCAGGCGAAGGAATCGGCCGATGCGGCCCAGCGATCCGCGGACGAGGCAGCCGCCTCGGCAAAGCGAGCTCGTGACGCGGCAGCCGCCGCGGGCAAGAGCGCTCAACGTGCGAGCGCGTCCGCTGCGTACGCGTCGTCTCAGGCCACCTACGCTCGCACGAAGGCAGCGGAAGCAAAGCGGTCCGCAGACGACGCACGCACCGATGCGATCGAAGCCGGCAAGGACGCGGAGGCCGCGGCACGGGCCGCCGAGGAAGCCCGTACGGCGGCTGCGAAATTCACTCAGGTCGGGGAGCAACGCGAAAACATCGGCGACGTACCCGACGAGAAGGCAATCAGTCAGTTCGGCGTAGACAGGCAGCCTGAGAATCTTCGCGACAACCCCACGACGCGCGGTCTGGAAAAGTGCAAGCCGAACGGTCTGAACATCGGCGGCGGTCCGCCGATCTATATCTGCGACATCACCATCGAGCACCACATCACGGGCACGATGCGTTACTTCACCTACCAGTGCCCGCCAGGCGCCACTCAGCGCGAACAATGTACACGCGTGGAGATCGGCTCGAATCCCATCGACTTCGTCTACACCGAGCACACCCAGCTCAAGTCCTGGGAAGCAGTCGGTGACGCGCTCGTGGCGATCGGCAAGGCGCTGATCGACGACTTCGTCAAGTGCGCGAACGACAAGGGGTGGAATCAGGCGGAAGGCTGCGCGTGGATCGCCGCGTCGATGATCATTCCAGTGCGGATTGCCCGGCTCGGCAAGGTGCTGGCGATCACCCCCACCAAATTCGTCGCGACCTCCAAAGCGTTTGATGTGTCTTTGTCCGACGGCACCATCTTCCTCACAACTCTGAGCGAAACCGGAACTCTAGATATAGTGGTCCAAGTTGGAATGAAAGACCAAGGAATAGGCCGAGCTCTCGCTCATTCGGCGTTTGACCACTTCGGGGCGAACATCAAGCGAGTGGGCGGCAAATGGAATACCGGGCTGCGCGACAACCTGGATACGTTTAATCGACTTCTCCGCGAGAACCATACTCCGGAGGACGCGGCGCGCGGCACATTTACAGGCAAGATGGCAGGAGAGTACGGGTTCACAGAAGTCGAATTCATAAAACGCGTAGGCGAGTACGGCAACTACACAGACGTGGAATTATTGTTCAAATAGGATACCCTGAGGCAATGATGGACGTGCTACTCGACTTCGCAGGCAAAGGAAGCTTGGGGCCGATTCATGGCGGCATGAGGCTTCAGGAGGCCGCCAGAATCCTGGGTCCCGGATCCCCCCACCCGGCGATACGCCTGCTCGGCTCGAAGGCAGATGAATACCCATACCCGTACTCGTGGGGAAATTTATCGCTTGACATCGCAAACGGGCTTGTCACAGCGATCCGACTCAGACTGGAACCCGGAGAAACTTTTGCGATCCCAGATCCACTGAAGGGGAATTCTTCGGACTCAATTATTTCGAGAGAAACTTTCCTGGCAGCCCTCAAAGAAAGGAACTACCGCTACCACGCATACGCCGACCTTACCTTTGAAAAACAATCCGCATTTCAGATTCAGGACACCAAAGTGGTGGCCAGCTTCTTCGAACACCAGCAGTCCGATCATATCGAAAAGCAAGGATTCTACCTGACCGGAATGTATCTGGATTCATAATGGGTCGTCGACTGGAATTCGCGAGCCCTGGCGTTCCCTGACGGGATGGGCGACGACAGATCGACAACTAGCCGGTTCCCGGTCACGTGGTGATCACCACGTGACCGGGAACCGAGCGTTGCAGGCAACTGAAGATCACGTCACGAAATTCGTCGAAGCCGACGCCGCGGTCGTTACTCCCGAAGACCGCTCGCGGGCATGGGAACAACCTGGGGCACCGGGCGCGTTCCGGGCGTTGGCCGTAAGCTGGGCGCAGCTGTCGTCGCCGAAGGAGCCTGCGGAATAGCCATGGATTTCCGAGAGACGCGAGTCGTCACGCGGTTGTCTGCGAGTATCGAGACCGACGATTTCGCGGCGGCCGCCGGGCTGGGTGAGCGCTTGATCGGCGAGTTCGAGGCCACCGAGGTGGAGATCTGTCGAGCGGATCCGGTGGACGGCCGGAGGGGCTTCTCGGTCTCCGTCGGTTATCGCACGCTGCCGTCGGACGGCGAGGAGCCTGCCGACACCTTGCATCGTGCCGCAGTGCCTGCGCTTTTCCACTTCGGCCTGAATGCGGCGTTCTTCGAAATCCATGGGACGCCGGAGACCGGTCATTATGGAAGCTACGAAGCCGGCGACACGCAGGTAGACGGTTTCACACTCTATTCGCTCATGGCGACCTTCGGTGGCACAGATCCCCGTGAACCGGCTTATGTTCCCCGGCACGATTTCACCCCGCGAGCGGACACTGACGTCATCTCGCGGGTGCACCTCTACGTGCCCACCGACGACCTGCGGGCAGCCATTCGCCTGTGTGGCGCGACCGCGACGGATCTTTCGGCGTCCCTGATCAGGGTCAGCACGGACACGGGCCCTTGCGAGGCGGTGCTGCTATCGGCTTTCCCGGCGGCCGCCGGGGAAACCGGCGCGGAGGCGCTTAACCGGGTCGAGGGCGAGTTGAACGGCCGCCTTTCGCAGGTGGGCATGTCCGTGCGGGCCATCCACACGGGACTGGAAGACGACCCATTCTCCACGGAACCTGGTTAGCGGGCCTTCTCTTCCCATCGAGATACACCAGGCGCTCCGCATCGGTGCGCCGCTGATCGCCGAGAGTCCGCGCGATGGTGGTCATAGCCGCCACCGAAAGAATCGCGAACACTGGACGAGCACGTCACTGATTCTTCCGATATTGGGTCAGCCAGCGTGGGCGGCGAGCCGCTCTTCGCGGTCCGCGGTGATGAGCGCGTTCAGCACGCCGTCGAGGTCGCCGTCGAGGACCTGGTCCAGGTTGTACGCCTTGTAGTTCACCCGGTGGTCGGCGATGCGGTTCTCGGCGAAGTTGTAGGTGCGGACCCGCTCGGAGCGGTCGACGGTGCGGACCTGCGAGCGACGCGCGTCCGACGCCTTCGCGGCGGCCTCCTCCTCGGCGATCGCCTGGAGGCGGGCCTGCAGCACCTGCAGGGCACGGGCGCGGTTCTGGATCTGCGACTTCTCGTTCTGGCACGAGACGACCACACCGGTCGGAAGGTGCGTGATGCGCACGGCCGAGTCGGTCGTGTTCACGCTCTGGCCACCGGGGCCGGACGAGCGGTAGACGTCGATCCGCAGGTCGTTCGGGTCGATCTCGACCTCGACGTCCTCGGGTTCGGGGTAGATGAGCACGCCGGACGCGGAGGTGTGGATCCGGCCCTGGGATTCGGTGGCGGGCACGCGCTGCACGCGGTGCACCCCGCCCTCGAACTTCAGCCGCGCCCAGACACCGTCGACGTCGGCGGAACGGCTCTTGATGGACACGGTGACGTCCTTGAAACCGCCGAGGTCCGAGTCGACCGAGTCGAGCACCTCGGCCTTCCAGCCGTGACGCTCGGCGTAGCGCAGGTACATGCGCAGCAGGTCGCCGGCGAACAACGCCGACTCCTCGCCGCCTTCACCCGATTTGATCTCCATGACCACGTCGGAACCGTCGTACGGGTCGCGCGGCAGGAGCAGTTCGGTGAGCTTGGACTCGAGCACGGGGATCTTGGCGGAGATCTCGTCGGCCTCGGCCGCGAAGGACGAGTCTTCGGACGCCAGTTCCTTCGCCGTCTCGAGGTCGTCGCGAGCGGTGTCGAGCTCACGGACCGTCTTGACGACCGGGCTCAGCTCCGCGTAGCGGCGGCCGAGCTTGCGTGCGCGCGCCTGGTCGGCGTGCACGGACGGGTCGGCCAGCTGCTCTTCCAGCTGGGCGTGCTCTTCGAGCAGACCCTTCAGCGAACTCGAATCCACCACTCCACCTTTCAACGGCCCGGACAAAACCATGGCTGGGACACCAAAGAAAACGGCGCCTACCCGGACATGCGGGTAGGCGCCGTCGTTCAAGCTACTTGGCGTCTTCGGCCTTCTTGCGCTTGCCGTAGCGAGCCTCGAAGCGCGCGACGCGGCCGCCGGTGTCCATGAGCTTCTGCTTGCCGGTGTAGAACGGGTGGCAGTTCGAGCAGATCTCGACGTGGAGGTTGCCGGAGGTCTTGGTGCTGCGCGTGGTGAATTCGTTGCCGCAGTCACAGTTGACGTGCGTGACAACGTACTCGGGGTGAATACCGCTCTTCATGGTGTCCTCTCTCGTTGGCCCCGGGTCCCCGTGGCGGGGTGAACCGGTGCCGGACTTCAGCGGATGATTTTGCCAGATGCGCTGGCAGTGGGGTTAACGCACCCCTCCCCCGGCATATTCCAACACGTTGAGTAATCAACTATCGACGCCGAGTTGTACGAAATTTGTACTCGATCACGGGACCGTTCTCTTGTTGGTTAATACTCAACAGGAGGTTTGCATCATGCGCACCATCCTCGCCAAGGTGGCGAAGCCGGCGTCCGTCGCCGCGCTGGCCATCGCGGCTCTCGCACTGGCTCCGGTCGCCGGAGCCGCTCCGGCCGCCCCTGAAGCGGGCGCCACCATCACCGCCGCCGACATCAACCCCGCGGCGGGCACGTTCACCACGGTGCCCGAGGGTGACCTCGCGATCCAGGGCGCCGGGGACGGCACGCCCGCCGGCGCCGTCCAGTGGTTCAAGAACAAAGCCGGCTCCACCGCGTACCAGGGCCTCTGCGAGAAGGCCGTCGAGAACGCGTACGGAACCACCGGCGTCTGGGCCTCGGCCAACGCGCACTGGAACGGCGCGAGCCCGAAGCACACGACCGGGACGCCGCCCAAGGGCTCCTTCGTGTACTGGAACATCAGCCAGTGGGGCCACGTCGGCATCGCCGACGGCTCCGGCGGGATCTACGCCTCCAGCATCGGCGGCAAGATCGGCCACGCGTCGAGCGTGAACTACTTCAACAACTACCGCGGCTGGACCCCCGCGGCCGTCCCGCACCGCTGAGCCCTCGTTCATCGCAGGTTCGGTACGTGAAGGCCTCCTTGCCTACCTTCAGGGTAGGGAAGGGGGCCTTCACGGACTTCCGGCAGGCAAAGACGCTCCAGGACCGCAGGGCTGGGTCTCGTGAGTGGTAAGGACGGTTCTGGTGGACTGGTATTTGCCTACCCACTGGATCCTGATGTCATCTCGGTGGCTCGGTCTTGATCAACGGAGGATCGAGGACGTTGAGTGTCCCCGATCCTCCGTCGATCAAGTACCAAGACCGGAGCGACCCCCCGACGATGAAGGATTTGGGACGTTCAACGTCCCAAATCCTCCACACTCGAACCTGACACGGGGACATTCCGGTGCCATCAAGCTCCGAGACAGGACCGACCCCCTCGACTCCCGCACCACACCTTCGCCCTGGTCACGCACAGGTAGGCAAACACCGGTCCGCTCCAACCGTCCTCACCACTCACGAGACGCGAGCCAGCGTCTTGTCGCGCGCGGCGAGGTCAGCCGCACCACCGGCACGCCAGGATCTGCCTCCCAAGCGCGAAGGGTCCGCCGCTTGCGGGCGAAGGACCGGAAGTGCCACACGATGATCGAGTCCCCGGAGAAGATCCCGCGCGGCGTTTCGACATTGCCGTTGCAGATCCGGCGACGGGTGACGCACCGCACCGCCGTCCGGCGCACCAGGCGGCTCAGCGAAACCCAGCGCGGATAGTCCAGCGCCACGATCAGCTCGGCCCTGGGCTGTGCGATGTCGCGCCATTTGGAGAACATGCCGTCGATGATCCACCGGTCTCCCGTTACCAGCTCGGTGATCCGGCGCCGTTGCTCGTCGTCGGGGACGGGCACCCAGCCCGGTTGCCACGCGAGGTCGTCGTCGACCGAGTGATACGGCAATCCGGTCCGCCCGGCCAGCTTCCGGGCCAGCGTCGACTTGCCCGAACCGGTGACGCCGTAGACGACGATCCGCTCTGGTCCCGACGCCACGACTTCCCCCTCGCCTCAAGTACGTGAAGGCCCCCTTCCTTGCGCCTAGCGCAAGGAAGGGGGCCTTCACGTACTTACCAGACTGAAAACTCAGTCGTCGTCGTTCGAGCCGAGGGCCGTCTTCGAGACCTGCATGAGGAACTCGATGTTGGTCTTCGTCTTGCGCAGTCGCGAGATCAGCAGGTCGATGGCCTGCTGCGAGTCCAGCGCGTGCAGCACCCGGTGCAGCTTGTGGGTGACCGCCAGCTCGTCCGGCGAAAGCAGCAGATCTTCCTTGCGGGTACCGGACGGGTTGATGTCCACCGCGGGGAAGACGCGCCGCTCGGCGATCTTCCGGTCGAGCTTGAGGTCCGCGTTCGCGGTGCCCTTGAACTCCTCGAAGATGACCGTGTCACCGGTGGATCCGGTCTCGACCATCGTCGTGGCGAAGATCGTGAGCGAACCGCCGTTCTCGATGTTGCGCGCCGCGCCGAGGAAACGCTTCGGCGGGAAGAGCGCGGTCGAGTCGACACCACCGGAGAGGATCCGGCCGGACGCCGGGGCCGCGAGGTTGTACGCACGGCCGAGGCGGGTGATCGAGTCGAGCAGCACGACGACGTCGTGGCCCATCTCGACGAGCCGCTTCGCCCGCTCGATGGCCAGCTCCGCGACCGAGGTGTGGTCGGACGGCGGACGGTCGAAGGTCGAGGCGATGACCTCGCCCTTCACCGAACGCTGCATGTCGGTGACCTCTTCAGGACGCTCGTCCACGAGCACGACCATCAGGTGGCACTCGGGGTTGTTCGTCGAGATCGCGTTCGCGATGTCCTGCATGATCGTCGTCTTGCCGGCCTTGGGCGGCGACACGATCAGGGCACGCTGTCCCTTGCCGACCGGCATCACCAGGTCGATGACGCGGGTGGTGAGCTTGTGCGACTCGGTCTCGAGGCGCAGCCGCTCGTTCGGGTACAGCGGGGTCAGCTTGGTGAACTCCGGGCGACGCTTGGCCTCGTCCGGCTCCAGGCCGTTGATCGAGTCGACGCGCACCAGCGGGTTGAACTTCTGCCGCTGCTGCTCGCCGTCACGCGGCTGGCGCACGACACCGGTGAGGGCGTCACCGCGGCGCAGGCCGTACTTGCGGACCAGCGACAGCGAGACGTACACGTCGTTCGGCCCGGCGAGGTAGCCCGAGGTACGCACGAACGCGTAGTTGTCGAGCACGTCCAGGATGCCCGCGACGGGCAGCAGGACGTCGTCCTCGCGGATCTCGGTGTCGGGCGAACCGCCCTGTTCACGGCCGCCGCCGGCACCCCGGCGGCGACGGTCGCGGAAGCGACGGCCGCGACGGCCGCCTTCCTCGTCGTCGTCACCCTGCGGGCCCTGCTGGCCCTGACGCTGGCTGTTGTCCTGGCCACCGCCCTGCTGGTTGCGCTGGCGGTTGTCCTGGCCGCGGTTGTCGCGGTTGCCGTCACGACCGCCTTCACGGTTGCTCTGACGGTTGCCGCCCTGCTCACCGCGGTCGCCACGCTCGTTGCGGTCGCCACGGTCACGCTGCTCGCCACGGTCGCCGCGGTCACGCTGCTCACCGCGATCACGCTGCTGGCCACCCTGTTCGGGCGAACCCGCGGCGCGGTTGGAGCCACGACGACGGCGGCTGCGGCCGCCCTCTTCCTGCTGCGACTGGCCGTCCTGCTGATTCTCCTGCTGCGCGGGCCGCTCGGCGGCGGGCGCGGAGCCGTTGTCCGAGACCTTTTCGGCCTTCTCGGCGCGCGGGGCTTCGGCCGGGGCGGCTTCCGCCTTCGGCGCTTCGGCCTTCGGGGCCTCCTGCTTCGGGGCCCCCGTCTTGGGCGCTTCGGCCTTGGGAGCCTTGCGTGGTGCATCGATCCCCTCGAGCGGAAGCGTTTCGCTCGCCGCCGCGGGGGTCTTGCGCTTGGTCTTGCCCTGGCGCTCACGGATGGCCGCGATCAGGTCGCCCTTACGCATACCCGTGGTCTCGCCGATGCCAAGGTCCCCAGCGATCGAGCGCAGTTCGGCGACGGTCTTGCCGGTCAATCCGCCGACCGTGCGCTTGGGAGCGACGGCGCCGTTCGACTCGGCGGCGCCACCTTCGACGTCGCTCAAAAGATCGGTGTTGCTCACAAATGTCCTTCCTGACCGATCCACGCCTCCAGGTGGATCAGCGGACCGCCGTTCGCGTCCGATTGCGAAACGGCGTATCTGGCCCCCGATACGGGCGATCAGCTCCTCGGCCGTGTTGAACACAGCTAGAAGGCCTCCAGCACAGGGATTTGCCTCCTCCAAATGGAGGAAGCGGAATTCGGCACCGCCGGAACCGGGAACCCGCCTGCGTCGACCTGCCAGCCCCCGCTTGCCAGGCTGTGCTGTTGCCGGACTCTGTGCGGGACTGGCGGATCAACAAAGGATGCGGGCCAAGGGTGACACTGGTCACCTGGACCGGCACCGGGTGCGGAAACGCACGGTGATCGAACGCCCCCGAGGGTAGACCGCGCCACGGCCGGGTGCAACAACCACCCCCCGCGTGGCGGGATGGGGCCCCGGCATGTGACCGAGGCTTTACTGGGCCGCAACCTGAACGCCGCCCGGATCGACCGGCAGCTCGGTGACGTCGAAAGATGTAACGTCCACACCCGCCGGGAGTATTCCCCCGGTGGTCAGCGCGAGCACGCTCGGACCGGCTCCGGAGATGGCCGCGGCCACCCCTTCGGCCCTCAGCGCGCGCACCAGTTCGCTGCTCGCCGGATACGCGGGCGCCCGGTAATGCTGATGAAGCCGATCTTCGGTCGCGGAGAGCAACAGGTCAGGGCGCGAAGTGAGCGCGTGGACTGCGAGCGCCGCGCGCCCCGCCGTGAACGCCGCGTCGGCGTGCGGGACCTGGGCGGGAAGCAGGCCGCGCGTCGCGTCGGTGGAGGACCGCAGGGCCGGGATGGCGACCACGGGCCGGATGTCGTGATGCGGCTGGAGCCGTTCGGCGAGGAACCGCTCGCCCTCGTTCCAGGCCACCACGAAGCCGCCCAGGAGGCTCGCCGCGGCGTTGTCGGCGTGTCCCTCGAACCCGGCGGCCAACTGCAGCGCGTCGTCGTCCAGGGCCTTCTCCGCAAGCGCGTACGCCGCCGCGACGCCGGTCACGACGGCGGCCGCGGACGAGCCGAGGCCGCGAGCGTGCGGGATGGCGTTGAAGCAGCGCAGGTGCAGGCCCGGCACCCGGACGTCCAGGTGCTCGCAGGCCCGCCGGAAAGCCCGGACGACCAGGTGCGACTCGTCGGTCGGGACGTCGTCCACGCCGCCGGCGCCCGCGTCGATCACCTCGATCTTGAGCCCGTGATCGGTGATCCGGAGCTCGACCCGGTCGTAGAGCGCCAGCGCCAGGCCCAGCGTGTCGAACCCCGGACCGAGGTTCGCCGAAGACGCCGGGACCTTGACCTTGAGCAGCGTCATCGCAGGTCCAGCGCGGCGGCGACGGCGGTCGGGTCGACGGCGAGCGGTTCGACCTCGACGTTGCCCTCGAGTGCCGTCGCCGGGTCCTTCAGGCCGTGGCCGGTGACGGTGCAGACGACGGTCGAGCCCTTCGGCAGGCGGCCGTCGGCGGCCGTCGCGAGCAGGCCCGCGACGCTGGTCGCCGAGGCGGGCTCGACGAACACGCCCTCCTTGCTGGCGAGTAGCCGGTACGCCTCGAGGATCTTCTCGTCGGTGATGGCCTCGAACAGCCCGGCCGAGGCGTTCTTCGCCTTCATCGCGCCGTCCCAGGACGCGGGGCTGCCGATGCGGATCGCGGTCGCGATGGTGTCCGGATCGGGTACCGGCTCGCCGTGCACGAGCGGTGCGGCGCCCGCCGCCTGGAAGCCGAACATCCGCGGGGTGTTCTTCACCACACCGTCGCCCGCGTACTCCGAATATCCCGCCCAGTAGGCGGTGATGTTGCCCGCGTTGCCGACCGGCAGGCAGTGGATGTCCGGCGCCTTGCCAAGCACGTCGCAGATCTCGAACGCGGCCGACTTCTGGCCCGCGATGCGCACCGGGTTGACCGAGTTGACCAGGGTCACCGGGTAGTCGATCGCGGTCTTCTGCGCCAGCTCGAGGCAGTCGTCGAAGTTGCCGTCCACCTGCAGGATCCGCGCGCCGTGCAGGACGGCCTGGGCGAGTTTGCCCATCGCGATCTTGCCCTGCGGGACCAGCACCGCGCAGGTGAGCCCGGCGCGGGCCGCGTAGGCGGCGGCCGACGCCGAGGTGTTGCCGGTGGAGGCGCAGATGACCGCCTGGAGCCCGCTGGCGAGCGCGTGCGTGATGGCGACGGTCATCCCGCGGTCCTTGAACGACCCGGTCGGGTTCACGCCCTCGACCTTGAGGTAGACCTCGCAGCCGGTCAGTTCCGAGAGGTGCGGCGCGGGCAGCAACGGGGTGTTGCCCTCGCCGAGGGTGATCACCTTCGCGCCGGCCGGGACCGGGATCCGGTCGGGGTAGGCCTGGATGATCCCTGGCCATGGTTGGGGAATCACTGGTCTTCGCCTTCCACACGCATCACACTGACGACCTGGTTCACCACATCGAGTTTGGCGATGTCGTCCACAGTGGACTTCAAGGCCGCGTCCGGCGCCAGGTGGGTGACCACGACCAGGCTGGCCGTGTCGTTGGCGTCGCGCTGCCGCACCGCGGCGATGCTGACGCCGTGCCCGGCGAACGCCTGGGCCACCTGGGCGAGCACGCCCGCTCGATCGGCCACGTCGAGACTGACGTGGTACCGCGTCGGCGTCTGGCCCATCGGCCTGACCGGGAGCGCGGCGTGCGCGGATTCGCGCGGGCCACGGCCGCCGACGACCCGGTTTCGAGCCACCGCGACGAGGTCGCCGAGCACGGCACTCGCGGTCGGCGCGCCACCGGCGCCCTGACCGTAGAACATGAGCTCACCGGCGGCGTCGGCCTCGACGTAGACGGCGTTGTACGCGCCGCCGACCCCGGCGAGCTGGTGCCCGCGCGGGATCATCACCGGATGTACGCGCGCCGAAACGGATTCGGCGCCGTCGTCGGAGGTGACGCGCTCGCAGATGGCGAGCAGTTTCACCGTGCGGCCCAGCACCTTCGCCGCGGCGAGGTCCGACGCGGTGACGTCGGCGATGCCTTCACGGTGCACCTCGGACGCCGTGACGCGGGTGTGGAACGCGAGCGAGGCGAGGATCGCGGCCTTGGACGCCGCGTCGTAGCCGTCGACGTCGGCCGTCGGGTCCGCCTCGGCGTATCCGAGCCTGCTGGCCTCTTCCAGGGTTTCCGCGTAGCCCGCGCCGGTGGAGTCCATCGCGGACAGGATGAAGTTGGTGGTGCCGTTGACGATGCCCATCACGCGGGTGATGCGGTCACCCGCCATCGATTCGCGCAGCGGGCGCAGCAACGGGATCGCCCCGGCCACGGCCGCTTCGAAGTAGAGGTCCACACCGGACGCGTCGGCGGCCTCGAACAGCTCCGCGGAATGCTCGGCCATCAGCGCTTTGTTCGCCGTGACAACGGATTTCCCGGCCTTGAGCGCGTCGAGCAGCCACTCCCGCACCGGCTCGATCCCGCCGACCAGTTCGACGACGACGTCGACCTCGTCGGAGGTGACGAGCTTCGTCACGTCGGAGGTCACCAGCTCCGACGGCAGTTCGGGGTGCTTGTCGGGGCGCCGCACGGCGATGCCCGCGAGCTCCACCCTGGCGCCCGCCCTGGCGGCGAGTTCCTCGGCCTGCTCGGTGAGCAGCCGGACGACCTCACCGCCGACCGTCCCGCAGCCGAGCAGGGCGACCCTGATCACGCGTCCGTCCACAGTAGACACTTGCTAGACCTCCAGGCGCAGCATGTCGTCCGTCGTCTCCCGCCGCAGCAGCACGCGGGCGCTGCCGTTGCGCACGGCCACCACCGCGGGCCGCGGCTGCCGGTTGTACCCGCTGGCCATCGAGTAGCAATACGCCCCGGTGGCCGCCACGGCGAGCAGGTCGCCGGGAGCAAGAGTGTCGGGGAGCCAGCAGTCCCGGACGACGATGTCGCCGGACTCACAGTGTTTTCCCACGACCCGGGACAGCGCGGCGGCGACCTGGCCGTCCCCGTCGTCGTCGGAGGTGCGGGAAACGAGACGGCAGTCGTACACCGCGTCGTAGAGCGCGGTGCGGATGTTGTCGCTCATGCCGCCGTCGACGCTGACGTAGCGCCGGGCGGCCTTGTCGCCGAGCGACACGTCCTTGATGGTGCCGACCTCGTAGAGCGTGATCGTGCCGGGACCGGCGATGGCCCGGCCCGGCTCGCCCGCGATCTTCGGCACGGGAAGGCCCGCGTACTCGCATTCCTTGCGGACGATCTCGCGGATCTGTGTGATCATCTGCGCGGGCGGTGGCGGGTTGTCCTTGTCGGTGTAGGCGATACCGAAACCGCCGCCGAGGTCGACGATCGACAGCTGGTCGAGCAGATCGGTGCCGTGCTCCTTGGCGAGTTCGGCCAGCAGGCCGACCACGCGGCGGGCGGCGACCTCGAAGCCGTCGGCGTCGAAGATCTGCGAACCGATGTGGCTGTGCAGGCCGATCAGCTTGAGCGACGGCGCGTTGAGCACGCGGCGCACGGCTTCGGCCGCGTCACCGGAAGCCAGCGAGAAACCGAACTTCTGGTCCTCGTGCGCGGTCGCGATGAACTCGTGGGTGTGCGCCTCGACGCCGACGGTGACCCGGATCAGCACGTTCTGCACGATGTCGTGCCGGGCGGCGACATCCGCCAGCCGCGCGATCTCGTAGTAGGAGTCGACCACGACCGTGCCGACGCCGGCCTCGACGGCGGCTTCGAGTTCGGGAAGGGATTTGTTGTTGCCGTGGAAGGTGATCCGCTCGGCCGGGAAGTTCGCGCGCTGCGCGACGGCGAGTTCGCCGCCGCTGCAGACGTCCAGGCTCAGTCCCTGCTCGGCCACCCAGCGGGCGATCTCGATGGACAGGAACGCCTTGGACGCGTAGTGCACGAGAGCCGGGTCGTCGAACGCCTCGGCGTAGTCGGCGCAGCGGGACTTGAAGTCGGCCTCGTCGACGACGAACAGCGGCGTGCCGTACTTCTCGGCGAGTTCGCGGACGTCGACGCCCGCGATGCGCACGACGCCGTCTCCACCTCGGAAGGTGTTGCGGGGCCAGACCTTCGGATACAGCCTGTCGAGTTCTTCGGGACTCGACGGCGGGAAACCGGAGGCGTCGGCGTGGGGGTAGACGTCGGCGTGGCGGGGGCCGGCGGGGTGAGCCATCGATTACATCCGTTCCGGAGCGGAGACACCGAGCACCGTGAGGCCGTTCGCCAGCACCTGGCGGGTCGCCTCACAGAGCGCGAGCCGGGAAAACGTGAGGGGGGTGGTCTCCTCGTCGCCCTTCGGGAGAACCCGGCCGACGGCGTTCCACTTGTGGTAGGCGCCGGCGAGTTCTTCGAGGTACCGGGCGACGCGGTGCGGTTCGCGCAGCTGTGCGGCCCGGCGGAGGACGGTCGGGAATTCGCCGAGGGTGCGGATGAGATCGCCCTCGGCGGGCAGCGTGAGCAGACCGAAGTCGACATCGCCATCGGTTTTGAGGCCGAGGTCGGAAGCGTTGCGCTGCAAGGAGGCCAGCCGCGCGTGGGCGTACTGGACGTAGTAGACCGGGTTGTCGTTGGAGTGCTTGCGCAGCAGGTCGAGGTCGATGTCCAAAGTGGAGTCGACCGAGTAGCGGATCAGCTCGTAGCGGGCCGCGTCGACCCCGACGGTGCCGACCAGGTCCTCCATGGTGATCACGGTGCCCGCGCGCTTGCTCATCCGGACCGGCTTGCCGTCGGAGACCAGGTTGACCATCTGGCCGATCAGGACCTCGACCACGGCCGGGTCGTCGCCGAAGGCGGCCGCGGCGGCCTTGAGGCGGGCGATGTACCCGTGGTGGTCCGCGCCGAGCATGTAGATGCAGAGGTCGAAACCGCGCTTGCGCTTGTCCTGGAAGTAGGCGAGGTCGCCGGCGATGTAGGCCGGGTTGCCGTCCTTCTTGATGACGACGCGGTCCTTGTCGTCGCCGTGCTCCTTGGACTTCAGCCACCAGGCGCCGTCCTCGAAGTACAGGTTCCCGGAGTCCTTCAACCGCTGGACCGACGACCCGACGGCGCCGGACTCGTGCAGCGAGTTCTCGTGGAAGTAGACGTCGAAGTCGGTGCCGAAGTCGTGCAGGCTCTGCTTGATCTCGGTGAACATCAGCTCGATGCCCACGCGGCGGAAGGTCTCGGCGCGCTCGTCGTCCGGCAGCGACAGCGCGCTCGGCTCCTGGCGGATGACCTCGGCGGCGATGTCGTTGATGTAGCCGCCCGCGTAGCCGTCTTCCGGGGCGGGCTCGCCCTTGGCGGCGGCGACCAGGGACCGCACGAAGCGGTCGATCTGCGCGCCGTGGTCGTTGAAGTAGTACTCCCGGGTGACCAGGCCGCCCTGCGCGGACAGCACGCGGCCCAGCGCGTCGCCGACCGCGGCCCAGCGGGTGCCGCCGAGGTGGATCGGGCCGGTCGGGTTCGCCGAGACGAACTCGAGGTTGATCTTGAGCCCGGCAAGCTCGTCGCCGAGGCCGAACCGCTCACCGGCGTCCAGGACCTGCTGGACGATCTGGCCCTGCGCGTCGGCGGCGAGCCGCAGGTTGAGGAAGCCCGGCCCGGCGACCTCGGCCGAGTCGATGCCGTCGGCCGCGGCGAGGGCCCCGGCCAGCGCGTCGGCGAAGTCGCGGGGCTTCATGCCCGCCTTCTTGGCCACCTGCAGCGCCAGGTTGGTCGCGTAATCGCCGTGCTCGGGGTTGCGGGGACGTTCGATCGTCACCTTCTCCGGCAGCACGGAATCGTCGAGGCCGCGCGCGGTGAGAACCTGCACGGCTGAGTTACGGACCAGGTCGGCGAGAGCTGCGGGAGTCACTCGCGGAATTCTAGGTGTGACCTGGTCCGGGCTTCGCAGCGACCGCCGGAAGGTGTGAGCCAAGCCGGTGATCTTCCGGCTGTTCACGGTGATCAGACGCGCGGTCTCTACACTGGCCCGCGCAGGGACCACCCCCTTTGGAGAACGCAGGAGCCATGGCTAACGGGACAACCAGAAAAAAGGGCGCGTCGTCGAAGAACGCCATGAAGGCAGCCCGTAGTTCCGTCGTGTCCAAGAAGGGCACGCCCTGGGGCACGATCATCGCCGTCGTCGCGATCGTCGTCCTGGCTGCCTCGGTGGTCACCTACTACATGGTCGCCTCGGCGCCGAAGCGCGAGCAGAAGACCCGTGAAGAGGCCGCCGCCGCCTTCGCGCCTTCGCAGCAGGACCCGGATCCCTCCAAGCGGATCAACGGCGTGACCACCACGACGTACGAGGGCAGTGTCCACGTCACGGCCGCCGAGCGCGTCGCCTACGACAAGACCCCGCCCTACGGCGGCCCGCACGACCAGGCCTGGGCCGCGTGCAACGGTGTCGTCTACCCGGAAGCCGTCCGCAACGAGAACATGGTCCACGGTCTCGAGCACGGCGCGGTCTGGATCGCCTACAACCCGGCGCAGATCTCGGGCGAGGCGCTCGAGCTGCTGCGGGTCCGCGTCGAGGGCAAGCCGTACACCACGATGTCGCCGTACCCGAACCTCGACAAGCCGATCTCGCTGCAGTCCTGGGGCCACCAGCTGAAGCTGGACAGCGCGTCCGACGAGCGGATCGACCAGTTCATCGCGGCGCTGCGCACCAACCCGTACGGCGCGTACCCCGAGCGTGACGCCACCTGCGACGCGCAGATCGAGCCGGGCAAGTTCGACCCGACCCCGCCGGGACCGGACGCGAAGCCGATGGACTACAAGGGCACCGCGGGCACCCAGCAGGACGGGCAGCCCGGCGCCGGCCAGCCGTCGCAGCCCCCGGCCACCCAGCCGTCGGCGCCCGCGAGCAAGTAGGTAAGTGAGCAGGATGGACCCCGATCCCCAGTACGTCGACGAACCCGGCGACGAGGTACCGCGCTCGACCAAGAGCCGGTGGCTGGTGATCGGGGCCGCCCTGGTCGTCATGCTGATCGTGGGCTTCGGCCTCGGCGCCCTGACGACCAGGTTGGTCGACTCCGAGCCGGAGCCGACCACCCCGGGTGCGGGCTCGGTCGAGGTCGGCTTCGCGCAGGACATGTCGGTGCACCACCTCCAGGCCGTCACCATGGCGGGCTGGGCGCGGGACCACACGGCCGATCCGGCGATCAAGACCCTCGCGTTCGACATCGAGCGCACGCAGACCGGCCAGGTCGGCCGGATGAAGGGCTGGCTGGGCCTGTGGGGCCAGCCGGAGCAGACGAACGGCGCCTACATGACCTGGATGACCGAACCGTCCGGCCACGCCGGGCACGGGGGCGTCGACATGAAGCCGTCGAACGGCGCGCCGATGCCGGGGATGGCGACTTCGGCCGAACTGGCCAAACTGCGGTCGCTGACCGGCAAGGAGATGGACGTCTTCTTTCTCCAGCTGATGCTGCGGCATCACATGGGCGGGACGGAGATGGCGCAGTACGGCAACGACCACACGTCCATCGCGGACGTGAAGTCGCTGACGCGGAGCATGCTCGTCTCGCAGGGCGCCGAGATGGACCTGATGAAGGGCCTGCTCCAGGAGCGCGGCGGCTCCCCTCTCCCCGCCTGACGCCTCCCCCACTTACGCGTTTCGTCCTCTAGTTGCGGTAGTTGGCTTCACGAACTACCGCAACTAGAGGACGAAACGCGTCGTGGGGGGAGTTACCAGGAGAGTTCCCGGCACCGTTGCGCGCACTGGGGCACTTCTATCTGCAGCGTCGCGTGCTCGATCGAGTAGCGGTCGGCCAGGAGGTTCTGGGCCTCGGTCAGGACCGCGGCCTGCTCGACGGTCGGCGCGATGGTGAGGTGCGCCGAAGCGACCTCCATCCCCGAAGTCAGCGTCCAGACGTGCAGGTCGTGGACGTCCTCGACACCCTTCAGCTCGCCGAGTTCGGCCTGGATCCCGGCGACGTCGACCCCCTTCGGCGCGTGCTGGAACAGGATCCGCAGCGCGCGGCGGGCGAGGGCGTAGGTGCGGGGCAGGACGAACAGGCCGATCGCGACACCGATGATCGGGTCGGCGTAGCGCCAGCCGGTCAGCAGCGTGATCGCGCCGCTCAGCAGCACCCCGACGGAGCCGATGAGGTCGGCGAGGACTTCGAGGTACGCGCCCCGGACGTTGATGCTCTCCTCGGCGCCCTTGCGCAGGATCAGGAACGAGACGATGTTCGCGACCAGGCCCGCGGCCGCGGCCAGCAGCACCGGCAGGCCGGGGACGACGGGCGGGTCGCTGATCCGGCCGAAGGCCTCGACCAGGACGTAGCCCGCGACGCCGAACAGCAGGATGGCGTTGCCCAGCGCCGCGAGCACTTCGGCCCGGTAGAAACCGAACGTGCGGGTGAGCGTCGGGCCACTGCGCCGGGCGAGCATGATCGCCGCCAGCGCCATGCCGACCCCGAGGACGTCGGTGAACATGTGCGCGGCGTCGGAGATCAGCGCGAGCGAGCCCGTGGCGAACCCGACGATGAACTCCATGACCATGAAGCCGGCGCCGATGACCAGGGCGATCGTCAGGCTCTTGAGGTAGCGGCCTGACGCGCTCGACGGCGATGCCGTCCCATGCCCGTGCCCGTGACCCATTGCTCCGCCTCTCGTGAAGTCGACAGGCTGAATATATTGTCACATGCGCATATGTGCAATACAGGTGAGCCTAAGTTCACCATGTCTTAAGCCACACAAGGAAGCCATCCCCCAGGAGGGCCTTCCCGAAACTTGAAACCGACACGGACCGCTACCGAAGCGATCGGAAGAACCCCCGCAACTGGCCGACGAAGGCCTCGGGCTGCTCGAACGCGGCGAAGTGGCCGCCCTTGGCCAACACCTCGTACCAGCGAAGATCGGTGTAGCGCAGCTCCGCCCAGCGCCGCGAGGGGCGGATGATCTCGCGGGGGAAGATCGAAATACCCGAAGGAACCTCAATCGCCGAGAGGTCCCGCTCCTTGCTCTCCCAGTAGATCCGCGCCGACGAAGCGGCCGTCCCGGTGAACCAGTAGACGGAGATCGCGTCGAGCATCTGCCGCCAGGACAGCGCGGTCTCCGGCGAACCGTCGTTGTCGGTCCACTCCCGGAACTTCTCGGCGATCCAGGCGGCCTGCGCCACCGGCGAGTCGGTGAGCCCGTAGCCGACCGTCTGCGGGCGCGTGGCCTGCTGCTGCGAGTACGCGGACTCGACCTTCTGGAACCGGATCAGGTCACCGATCGCGGCCTTCTCCTCGGCCGTCGGTTCGCCCAGCCTGGTCTCGTCGTACGGGACGCCCGCCATGTTGACGTGGACGGCGATCAACCGCTCCGGCGCGACCTTGGCGAGCATGTTCGTGACCCCGGCACCCCAGTCGCCACCCTGCGCGGCGTAGCGCTCGTAGCCGAGCTCACCCATCAGCTCGTCCCACGCCCGCGCGATGCGCTCGACGTTCCAGCCCGTCCCGGACGGCTTGTCACTCCAGCCGAACCCGGGCAGCGACGGCGCCACGACGTGGAACGCGTCCGCGGGATCGCCCCCGTGCGCGGCGGGGTCGGTCAGCGGGCCGAGCACGTCGAGGAACTCGACCACCGAGCCCGGCCAGCCGTGCGTGAGCACGAGCGGCGTCGCGTCCGGCTCCGGCGACCGGACGTGCAGGAAGTGGATACCGAGACCGTCCACGACGGTTTTGAAACCCGGGAAGGCGTTGACGCGGCCGGCCAGGCCGAAGTCGTAGTCCTCCGCCCAGTAGCGGCACAGCTCCCGCGCGAACTCCAGCGGGACACCCTGACTCCAGTCGTCCACAGTGGCCGGCTCGGGCCAGCGCGTGGCGCGCAGCCTGGTCCGCAGATCGACGATGGCGGATTCGGGGATCCCCACCTCGAACGGTTCGATCACGACAGCCTCCCAGTTCGTTGGTGACACCAACGCTACGCTGTCCCGATGAGCACCGTCCCCGCCCGGCTCCGCACCAAGGCCAGCTGGCTGGTCAACCAGGCCGCCACCGTGGCCCACCGGCTCGCCCTGGACGAGTTCGCCCGCAGCGGCGCCCGCCGCTACCACTACGGGATCCTCGCGGCCATCGACGAGAACGGCCCGTCGAGCCAAGCGACCCTGAGCCGCGCCACCGGAATCGACCGCAGCGACGTCGTCGCCGTCATCAACGAACTCGCCGGCGCGGACTACGTCGAACGCTCCCCCGACCCGGCCGACGGCAGGCGCAACCTGATCACCCTCACCGGCACGGGCACGAGGCGGCTCGGCCACCTGGAAGAGCTGGTCAGAGAGACTCAGGACGCCTTCCTCGCACCACTGGAACCCGCCGAACGGGAGCAGCTGACCCGGCTCCTGGCCCGCGTCGTGGACCACCACCACGGTTAACGACCACCGCGCGCGAGGCCCCCGGACCGGATGCGCTAAGCTTTCGGAGTCGCCCAGGCGGCAACGCCCTCGTAGCTCAGGGGATAGAGCACTGCCCTCCGGAGGCAGGTGTCGCAGGTTCGAATCCTGCCGAGGGCACACACAGTCGGTTCACCGATCGCCCGGTGCGAACCGGATCGGACACTCACCAAGCGTGCTATGAAAGGCCCGTTACTTGCAAATTTTGCAAGTAACGGGCCTTTCATAGCATCGGCGGCCTCACCAGAGAATAGGCGCATAAACGAACTTCCGGTTCGTCCGCGCAATACGAAAGCTTCACGCTCAGTGTCCCGGATGACTCTCAGGAATACTGAGCGTCCCGAATCAGCCCCCAGCCTGCGATCTCCTGTGTACGGCACATCTTCGATCCAGGCTGCCCGCAAGGCGCACTCCCGTCAAGCGACCCCCTTGGACAGCGTCGTCACCACCGCACAAAAGCCGACATGCCAGGTAAACCGGCAGCGGCCCGGTTGCGACTCACGGCCCTTGACAAGTTCACACACCGGCTCGAATGATGGAAAAGGTTTGACATGATCCAAGTGCTCTGGGGGCTAGAAGATGTTGAACTGGCACAAGGAAAAACAGGCAGACAGTCCACAGATCCCCGTGGCCAGGCGGGAAAGTGACTGGACAGCGGCCTCGGATCCAGCGCTCGGCGACGTCGTCGAAGTGCCGCTGGACGCGTTGTCGGCGGAAAGCTCACCACGGGCGGCGGGAGTGGATCTAGCCTACGCACGAATACTCGCGGAGACGGACAACCCGCTCCCCCCGATTCTCGTGCACCGGCCCACGATGCGGGTGATCGACGGAACGCATCGGTTGCAGGCGGCCAAGATCAAGAAGGCCACCGCGATCACCGTGCAGTTCTTCGACGGGGACGAGCAAGCCGCCTTCATCCTCGCCGTGAAGTCGAACATCGCACACGGATTGCCGCTTTCCCTCGCCGATCGCAAGACCGCCGCGTGCCGGATTCTCGGACTGCGCCCCCAGTGGTCCGACCGCGCCATCGCCGCTGTCACGGGCCTGTCCCACAAGACGGTCGGCCGGTTACGCCGTTCGACTGGGGAAGTTCCCCAGTCGAACGCCCACGTCGGCCGGGACGGCCGCGTCCGCGCGCTGGATCCGACGCAGGGCCGCCGTCGCGCGCACGAGCTGCTCGCGAGCAACCCGTCCGCCTCCATCCGGGAAATCGCGCGCAGCGCGGGGGTTTCCCTCGCGACGGCGCACGACGTGCGGCATCGGCACCGCCACACCGAAACGTCCTCCCCCGCGACGCCGCGGGAAGCGGGCCCGGCACGGCCCCCGGCCAGACCACGCTCCGCCGATCCCCACCCCCAGACCACCGCCGATCAAGCGGCGGTGGAGCGGCTCCGGTCGGATCCCACCATTCGCTACACCGAGGCCGGGCGCACCCTGGTGCGCTTGCTGGACGGCCATCTCAACGACCGGGACGAGTGGGATCAGGTCGCCAGGAACATACCCGAACACCGGCTCGAATTGATCTCCGAGCTCGCCAAGACCCGCGCCGAAGACTGGCGTCAATTCGCGGCACTGATTCAGAAACGCCAGCGCTGAAATAGCTTCATACAGTATTCGGAAACTCCTGGTGGGCGACATCGCGACGTCGCCCACCAGGAGTTTTTCTTGTCATATGGCACTTTCCGGCCATCCGCGCGAAAGTCGGCGAGACCGCGCGGTGTTGCAAACCGTGGCCTATTCGGGACACAATAGTGTCAACCCGCCCGCATGCACGGACGCCACGCTGGGGTGACTTTCGCTGCCGTGAATCACGGGGCAAGGGATCAACCGAAACCACCGGTTTACTTTTCGCCGTACTCACCCGCGGTAGAGCCGGAATTCCGAACTCGTCTACCCGCGCCCAGGAGGTGCGGATCAGCATAAGGGGACACATGAGCGCAGAAGAGGCACGGTCGGAACTACGTCAGCAGATCTTCTCCCTGCTGTCCGAAGTCGCGGGCGGTGTTCTGGAAAACCAGACCATCGAGGCGGACACCGAGTTCCCCGAGACGGGTATGAGCTCCATCGAATACCTGGCGCTCATCGAGAAGATCGAGACGAAGCTCGACGTGTTCATCGACCTCGAAGAAAACGAGGATCTGACCACGGTGGACAAGTTCTGCGACTACCTGCTGGAGCAGGTGCCCGCCGGCTGAGACACGACCGTCGCCCGCCGATCACGATCGCCCCCGGACAAAGAATCAAGAGGTTTTCGGATCATGAATTCCAAGGCGTTCGGCTGCTTCCTGCCGCCCTTTCACGACCCTTCGGTCAGCCCGCACGCGTCGCTGCACCGTGACATCGAACTGAGCGTATTGGCCGACGACCTGGGTTTCGACGAGATCTGGCTCGGCGAGCACCACTCCAGCGGCTGGAGCACGCTCAGCTCGCCGGAAATGCTGATGGCGGCACTGGCCAGGGAAACCCGCCGCATCCGCTTCGCCACCGGCGTGATCCCGCTGCCCTATCACCACCCCCTGCACGTCGCGGAACGGATCGCGCTGCTCGACCACCTCACCGCGGGCCGGGCGATCCTGGGCGTCGGGACCGGGACCTACGTGCACGACATGGAAATGATCGGGGTGGCCCCGGCCACGGTCCGCGATCATTTCCGGGCGGCGCTGGAGACGGTTCAGGCGCTCCTGAACGGCGAGACGGTCAACACCACGACACCGTGGTTCACCGTCAAGAAGGCCGTCCTGCAGCTCCAGCCGTTGAGGGGCCCCGGAGCCATCGAGACCGTCGTCGCGTCTTCGCTGAGCCCCGCCGGCATCGAGCTCCTGACGGACACCGCCACGACGCCGACCGTCCACGTGGCGCCGCCGTGGGGCTCTATCCGGCCCGGCATGGATCCGGATCCGGTCGGCGCGCTGATCGAGCGGATCGACTCCTACCGGAACAAGTCCGCGGGCGGGACCCGGATCCGGTGCAACGTCTTCGTGCACATCGCCGACTCCCCCGCCGAGGGCGTCGAGGAACTCCTGGAAGGGTTTTCCGCGCTGCGGCGCGGTCTGTACCGGAACACCCTCGGCATGCCGATCCCGGATTCCCCGGTGGCCCACCGCAAGACGCTGCAGAACCTCGTCGACACGGGCGGGTTCATCGTCGGCGACACCGCGACCTGCGTCAGCCGGATCCGCGATCTGCTGGACCGCGTCGGCGACCCGGTCTCGTTGAACTTCTTCGTTCCCCGGTGGGTCTCGCACAAGGCGACTCTCGAGCAGCTGACGGCTCTCGCGCACGAGGTCGTGCCCGCACTGGCGGGCGGATACGCCGGGACCACGGAGTCCATCAGGCTCACCTCGGAAGAGGCCGCGCGTCAGCTGAAGTCCCGGACCGAGCTGGTCGGTAACGGAGGCGACAAATGAGCACCACGAAGGTGAGTCTGGACTTCAGTTCGGACGAATTCCTCGCCGATCCGTGGCAAATCTACAAGGAGCTCCGGCGGTCGGAACCCGTTCACTGGTCGTCGGCCTTCAACGCCTTCCTGATCACGCGGTTCGACGACGTCCAGGAGTTGCTGTCGGACCGGCAGGTCGGCAGCGGGTTCCCGATGCGCAGCAGCCGCCGGTTGTTCGGCCGGACACTGCTGGACACCGACGGGCCGCGTCACCGCGATCTGCGCAAGCTGTTCATGCCGCTGTTCGCCGGCGGTTCGGTGAAACGGCTGCGCACCGAGATCCTCGTTCCCGCGGTGGACCAGGTCCTCGACTCGATCGAGGCCGAAATGGGCTCCCGGGACGAGGTCGACGTCGAATTCATGGAGCGGGTCGCGGTCGGGGTGCCCTACGCGATGGTCACCCGGCTGTTCGGCCTGCCGCCGGAGGACGCGGCCTGGCTGCGCCCCCGGGTCCTTCCGCTGGCGGGCGCGATCGAGTTCCCGGCGACCTCGCTGGACTCGGCGCTCACGGCCAAGGCGGAGCTGATCGAGTACCTGAAGGACAAGATCGCCGCTCGCGAGGACGGCGCCCGGATGCCGTTCCTCGACCTGGTCTTCCCGCCGGGTGAACCGGTCGACGAGTCCATGCTGGGCACGGCGACGCTGTTCCTGCTGGCCGGGACCGAGACGAGCGTCGCCACCATCGGCAAGATCATGTACGCCGTCCTGGCGCACGACGTCGAGCTTTCGGCGCTGGCGGATCAGGACTACCGGACCCAGGTGGTGCGCGAGACGCTGCGGTGGGAGCCGCCGAGTCACACCATCCTCCGGTACGCGACCACCGACCTGACGCTGCACGGGGTGGACATTCCGCGCCGGTCCGCGCTCCTGCTCTCCCTGGGCAGCGCCAGCCGCGACGAGAACACCTTCGAGGATCCCGACACCTGGCGCCCGGAACGCACCGACCAGCGGCTGCTGGCGTTCTCGGCCGGTCCGCACACCTGCCTGGGCATCCAGCTGGCCCTGGCGGAGTTCGACACGCTGTTCGAGCGGTTGTCGCTCCGGTTCGGCGGCGTCCGGCTCGGCGGCTCGCTCGATGGCATCCGGAAGGGTTTCTGGCGGCTCCGCGAGCGGGGCCACATCTTCCGGCGGCCCGACCACCTCCATGTCCGGTTGGAGCGCCTGAACGCGGGGAGCAGCAAGGCCGATGCCTGAGGCGCGCCCCGTTCCCTACGAGCTGACGGCCGGGCTCGCGGCCGGATCCGCCGCGGACGACCGCGCGGCACTGGTGGTGGCCGCGTTCGCGGTCACCCTGTGCCGGTGGACGGCCGCGAGCGAGGCCGCGATCTCGGTCGCCGGGAAGGTGATCCGGCTCCGGATCGACGACGACGCGCTCGTCGGTGACTTCCTGCGCTCGGTCCGGACGGCCGGAGACGGCGGAGCCGGCTCCGCGGACCTCGAAATCGTGTCCGCGGACGCCGATCTGCGGTCCGGGGAGATCCGCTTCGTCACCGAGGTTCCGGACGCCGCGCACGGCTTCGCGGCCGACGTCGCCACCGCGGTGACCGAGCTGGCCTCGCTCGACGGCCGTCTCCAGGACGTGCGCTGCATCGCGCCGGAACGCCGCCGGATCCTCGACGCACTGGCCGGTGCCGAAAGCCCGCCGTCCGGTATCGAATCCCTGTTCCTGGACCAGGTCCGGCTCCGGCCGCGGGAGATCGCGGTCCGGGACGCGAACGTCGAACTGACCTACGAACAGCTCGCGCTCGCCGCCGGGCGGTACGCCGAGGTCCTGGGGGACGCGGGGGTCCGGGCCGGTGACACGGTGCTCATCGCGGCCCGGCGGTCGGCGGGCGAGATCGTGGCGTTGCTCGCGATCATCCGTCTCGGCGCCGCGTACGCGGGATTCGACGACGACGCGCCGGACGCCCGGTTGGCGAGGATCGTCGGCAAGCTGGCACCCGCGGTCGCGGTGGTCGACCCGGCCACGGCCGATCATCCCGTCCTGCGCGGGCTCGTCCGCGTCGATTCCTGGGTTCCCGGGCAGCACCCGGATCACGGGTCACCGGGCCGGGCATCCGGCTCCGAAGACCCGGGCCGCACGGCGTACATCGCGTTCACGTCCGGCTCCACCGGCGAACCGAAGGGCGTCGTCGTCCCGCATCGCGCGGTCGCGCGGCTCGCGCGGACGCCGGAACTCCGAACGCGCCCCGGTGACCGTGTGCTGCGCATGGCGCCGCTGGCCTTCGACGCGTCGACGTACGAGATCTGGGTGACCTTGCTCAACGGCGCGACGCTGGAGGTCTTCCCCGGGAGGCTTCCGGCGGTCCGGAAGCTCGAAAAGTTCTTCGCCGAGCGGGAAGTCTCGGTCGCCTGGCTGACCGCCAGCCTGTTCCGGCTGGTGGTCAAGTCCCGGCCGCAGGCACTCGCCGGGCTCCGCTGGCTCTTGAGCGGGGGCGAGGTCGTCCCGCACGACGCCGTGACACAGCTGCTCGAGTCGTATCCCGGGCTGGTGATCACGAACGGCTACGGCCCCACCGAGAACACCACGTTCACGACCACGCACACCGTGCGGTCCGGCGCGGAGGTCACCGGGCCGCTTCCCATCGGCAGGCCGATCGCCGGCACCAAGGTCTTCGTCCTCGACCGGAACGCCCGTCTCGTCCCGCCCGGCGGGATCGGCGAACTGTACGCGGCCGGAGCGGGAATGGCCGACGGCTATCTCGGCGACGAGACCGAAACGGGAAAGCGGTTCGGCCACTTCTCGCCGGACACCGGTGAACGCCTGTACCGCACGGGGGATCTGGTCCGGCTCGATCCGGACGGCAACGTGCTCTTCCTCGGCCGCGCGGACAAGCAGATCAAACTCGACGGGCATCGCATCGAAACCGAGGAGATCGGCACCATCCTCGCCGGTCACCCCGGGATCCGCGACGCCGTGATCGTCGTCTCGCGGCAACCGAACCAAAGTCTCCAGCTCGTGGCGGCCATCGTCGTGCACCCCGGTGCCGAGGCGGATCCGCGATCGTTGCGCGAGTTCCTGTCGCGTCAGCTGCCGAGCTACGCGTTACCCGCCCGCTGGGTCCAGGTCGACGAGATTCCCTTGACCCGCAACGGGAAAGTCGACGAAAAGATGCTGATCGAAGCCGCGGCCCCGCCGGTACCCGCGAGCGTCGGATGAAGGAGAAGTCGATGAGGTTGTCGCTCGGGCAGGAGCGTCTGTGGCTGGTGCAGCAGCTCGATCGGACCAGCGCCGCGTACAACATCCCGATCGTCCTGCGGTTCCACGACGGCGTCGATTTCGAGGCACTCGACCGGGCGCTCGGCGCGCTCGTCGAACGGCATCCGGTGCTCCGCTGGAAGTTCGTCGTGGACGGAACGGGGACGCCCGCCGCGGTCTCCGTACCGGACTTCCGCATCCCGGTGACGCGGCGGACCGCCGGTCCCGGTGAGAACGCCTGGCAGCAGCACACCGCCGAGCTGGTCAGCGAACCGTTCGATCTCGCGGCGGCACCGCCCGTGCGCGCGATGGTCGTCGAGTGCGCCGACGGATCGGCCGTGCTGTGCGTGGTGAACCACCACATGATCACCGACGGCCGGTCCATCCAGATCGTGACCGAGGATCTCGTCACGCTCTACCGTTCGGAAACCCCCGCGCCGCTCGACGTGACCTACGAAGAGTTCGTCGCGGCGCAGCGTTCCGGCCGCGACAACGAATCCGCGGCGGAACACCTCGACTACTGGCGCCGGGAACTCGCCGGTTTCGAACCGCTGCGACTGCCGACGGACCGGCCGCGAACGGGCAATCCCGGCTTCGCGGGCGACCACGTCGATTTCGAACTGCCCGCCGAGCTCACGAAGACCTTCAGTGCCTTCGCCCTGCGGAACCGGTGTGCGCTCTCCAGCGCCGTGGCCGCGGTGTTCCAAGCCCTGCTGTCCCTCCATTCAGGACAGCAGGACGTCACGATCGGAACGGTGCTGGCGGGCCGCGACGACCGCCGGTTCGCCGACGTCCTCGGTTTCTTCGTGAACACCGTGGTGCTGCGCGCCCACCTCACCCCGTCGATGTCGTTCCGTGAACTGCTCAAGGTGACGCGCACCAAGATGGTCGAGGCGTACGCCCATCAGCAGGCGCCGTTCGACCAGGTCGTCGCCGAGGTCCGGCCCGAACGCGACGCTGGCCGCAACGCGATCTTCGACGTCGTGGTCGTGCACAACGGGGAGCTCCCCACACCCGGCGAGGGCGAGATCTCCCCCGTGCCGTGGGCGGGCGTGGCGACCCGGTTCGACCTGGAACTGGTCACCCACGTGCAGGACGGCAAACTGCACGGCTCACTGGTGTTCCGCACCAGTCTTTTCGACCGCTCCACCGCCACGCGGATCGTCGGCAGGCTCGTCCGGCTCGTCGAACACGCGATGCGGAATCCCGACGAGCCGATCTTCGAGGCCCTGCAGGGGCAGCTCGACTACTGGCGGGACGAACTCGCCGACGTGCCCGAGGCGCTGGAACTGCCGACGGATCGCACGCGGCCGCCGGTGGCGTCCTACCGCGGCGACTCGGTCTCCTTCGACGTGGATTCCGTTGTCGCCGAACAGCTTCGCGAGCTGAGTGGCCGCCACGACGCCACCCTGTTCATGACGCTGCTGGCGACCTTCAAGGTCGTGCTGTCCCGCTACGCACGCACCAATGACGTGACGGTCGGCGTGCCCGCGTCCGGCGAGACCGGCCTCGGGTACGACGCCAAGACGCTGGTGCTGCGCACCGATCTTTCCGGCGACCCCACGTTCCCGGAGCTGCTCGGGCGCGTCCGGGAGACCACGCTCGGCGCCTACGCGAACCCGGACATTCCCTTCGAACGCCTCGTCGAGGAGCTGGCGCCCCGGCGGGACTTCAGCCGCAATCCCCTCACGCAGGTCGCGCTCCGGCTGGTGGACGTGCCGTTGCCGGAGGTCTCGCCCGCCGGCACGGAAGCGGATCCGTTCGACCTCGAACTCCAGGTGACGGACCGGAACGGTGTGCTGGAAGCGCGGGTCGACTACAACGCCCGCCTGTTCGACCGGGTCACGATCGAGCGGTTCATCGGGCACTTCCGGCAGCTGCTCGCGTCCGTCGGGGAAGGGCTGGAGCGGCCGCTGTCCGCCCTGCCGATGATGGACGACGCCGAACTCCGGCGGCTGGCGGAGGACTGGAACGACACCACCACGACGTTGCCGGATCCGGCGACGGTGCCCGCGGTGTTCTCCGCCCAGGTCCGCCGTCGTCCTGACGCGACAGCCCTCGTCTGTGGCGAAGACTCGCTGACCTACGCCGAACTCGACGTCCGGTCCAACCGGCTCGCGCACCGGTTGCGCGCCTCGGGCGCCGGGCCGGGAACCCTCGTCGGGGTGTGCCTGCCGCGTTCCATCGGGCAGATCAGCGCGTTGCTCGCGGTGCTCAAAACCGGTGCCGCGTACCTGCCGATCGATCCGGAGTACCCCGAGGAACGCCGGCGGCTCCTGCTCACCGACGGTGGGGCCGAGCTGGTGATCACCACCGATCTGACCGGCGATCCCACCCTGGAGGACGAATCACCGGCCGCGATCGAGTCCGGTGTGGAGCCCCGGGACCTGGCGTACGTCATCTACACCTCCGGCTCGACCGGACGTCCCAAGGGCGTCGAAATCGAGCACCGGGCGATCATCCGGCTCGTCACCGGGCTCCCGGAAGGCATCCTCGGCCAGGACGAAGTGGTGCTGCACGCGTCGGCGATCTCGTTCGACGCGGCGACCTTCGAGATCTGGGGCGCCCTCCTCACCGGCGCCACCTGCGTGATCGCAGGCGAGCGGGTGCTCACCGCCCGGCCGCTCGCCGAAGCGATCACCCGGCACCGGATCAGCACGGCCTGGCTGACCTCGTCGTTGTTCAACCACATCGTCGACGAGGACACCTCGGCGCTGACCGGACTCCGGCAGCTGCTCGTCGGCGGCGAAGCGCTGTCCGTCACCCACGTCCGCCGCGCCGTCGCCGCGCTGCCGGGCACACGGTTCTTCAACGGCTACGGGCCCACCGAATGCACCACGTTCACCACGTGTCACCCGATCCCGGCCCCGGTTCCCGCCGAGCTCACCGGCATCCCCATCGGCCGCCCGCTCGGCAACACCCGCGTGTACGTCCTCGACGAGCAGGGCAGGCTCGTTCCGACGGGGGTGCCGGGGGAACTCCACGTGGCGGGACCCGGCGTCGCACGAGGCTATCGAGGACAACCGGAACTCAACGAGGAACAGTTCGTCCCCAATCGCCACGACACCACCAGCGAGCGGCTGTACCGGACCGGGGACATCGTCCGCCACAACGCCGACGGTGACATCGAGTACCTCGGGCGCGTCGACGATCAGGTCAAGATCCGCGGCTTCCGCATCGAACCCCGGGAGATCGAAGCGGCTCTTCTGTCCAATGAGGACATCTCACAGGCCGCCGTCGTCGCGCGCGAAGACACGTCCGGGCAGAAGAGGCTCGTCGCGTATCTCAAGGTCTCGGGCGTTCTCGACGACAACGCACTGCGCACCCGGCTGCGCACTGTGCTGCCGGAGTACATGGTGCCCGCGGCGTTCGTGTCCTTGCCCGAGCTCCCGTTGACCCTCAACGGAAAGCTCGACGCGAAGGCACTCCCGGAACCCGACGACGGCTCTCGATCGGACACGGCCACGCCGTTCGCCCCGCCACGGAACCCGACCGAGGAGACCCTGGCGGCGATCTGGGCCCAGGTCCTCGATCGCGAAGCCGTCGGCAGGGACGAGAGCTTCTTCGACGTCGGCGGGCACTCCCTGAAGGCCGCGCAACTCGCCGTCAAGATCGGGGAGACGCTCCAGATCGACCTGCCGTTGCGGACGTTGTTCGAGCGGCCCACGATCGCGAAACTGGCCGAAGGGATCACCGGAGAGGGGCTGACGACCGGCGCCCGCTCGTTCGATCCGCTGCCGATCCTGCGCGGCATCCTCCCCGACCCGCTGCCGCCCCGCGCGCCCGGCGAGGTTTCGGACATCCTGCTGACCGGGGCCACCGGCTTCGTCGGGGCCTACCTGGTCCGCGAGTTGCTGAAACGGGACGGCGTGCGCGTCCACTGCCTCGTCCGGGCCGCGGACGAGAACGCGGGAAGGCGACGGCTGCGCGAAAATCTCGACCGCTACGGCCTGTCGCACGAGGTCGACCACGAACGGATCAAAGTCGTCCCCGGTGATCTCGCGGCGCCCGGGCTCGGGCTCACCGACGCGACCTTCGAGCGGCTCGCGGGCGAAATCGACCTGATCTGCCACAACGGCGCCTGGGTCGACGCGCTCTCCAGCTACGAACAGCTCGAAGGAGCCAACGTCGGCGGCACCCGCGAGCTGATCCGGCTGGCGGCCACCACGCGGCTCAAGCAGGTGCAGTTCGTGTCGACCATTTCCGCCGGCGCCGAAACCGGCGCCCGCAGCGGGTACGCGGAGACCAAGTCGCACGCCGAACAGCTGATCACCGCCGCGTACGAACGCGGGATCCCGGCGGCGACCTACCGGCTGCCCCGGATCGTCGGGGATTCGCGGACCGGGCAGGGAAACTCCCGGGACATCATGCTGCGGGTGCTGCGGGTCATCCTCGAACTCGGTACCGCGCCGGACACCGAGCTGGAGGAACCCTGGATCGCGGTGGACGAGACGGCCGGGCAGCTCGCCCGGCTCGGCGCGGAGCGATCGCGGGACGGCAGCCGATTCGTGCTCGACAGCCGCCGTCCGATGCGTCTCACGCACCTGCTGGATCTCTTGCGCGGCGACGGCACGGCGATCGGCACCCTGCCGTTGTCCGATTGGCTCGCCAAGCTCGAAGCGCATTCCTCGGAGGAACACGCCATTCTGAGGCTGATCTTCGAGTCCTCTTTCGACTCCACAAAGGACAGTCGCCCGAACGACGAGTTCACCCCGATCGTCGTACCGAACCCCGACGACGGCGCGCTGCTTCGTTACGTCGACAGGATGCTCGTCCGGCCCCGTCCCACCGTCGACCACGAAGGGCTGTTGCAAAAATGACCCGTGAACACCAAATGGCCCTGTACCGGTCCATGAAACTGATCCGAGAGTTCGAAGAACGCTGCCTGGCGATGGCGATCGACGGCGAGATCGACGGCGGTATCCACCCGTACATCGGGCAGGAAGCCGTCGCCGTGGGCGTCTGTTCGAACCTGACGGACGAGGACTACATCACCAGCACCCACCGGGGACACGGGCACGTGCTGGCGAAGGGCGCGGATCCCCGCCGTCTGCTCGCCGAACTCCTCGGCACCCTCGAAGGCTTCAACAAGGGCCGCGGTGGATCGATGCACGCCGCGGACATGAAGCTGGGCATCCTGGGCGCCAACGGAATCGTCGGCGCCGGAGGAGCGATCGCTTCCGGTGCGGCGTGGGCGGCCAAGGCACGCGGCAACTCGCAGGTCGTCGTCAGCTTCTTCGGCGATGGCGCGATGAGCCAGGGTGTCCTGCTGGAAGCGTTCAACCTCGCCTCGATCTGGTCTCTGCCGGTGTTGTTCGTCTGCGAGAACAACATGTACGCGACCAGCCTGAAACTCGAATCGGGGCTCGCGGGCAACGCGGCCCGCCGCGCCGAAGGATTCGGGATGGTCGCTCGCACCGTCGACGGCATGGACGTCGAGGCGGTGGCTACCGCGACCGAGGAACTGATCGAGCACTGCCGCACCGGTCAAGGTCCCGCTTTCCTGGAGTGCGCGACCTACCGGTTCTTCGGACATCACTCCGTACTCGAACTGCTGGGTGTCGAGTTCCGCGATCGCGACGAAGTGGCCCAGTGGCGCGAGCGGGATCCGATTCCCTTGCTGGGCGGGAAACTGGGCGACGACGTCGTCGCCGAAATCGACGAAGCCATCAAGAACCAGATCGACGACGCGGTCGAGTTCGCGAAGAACGCGCCGTCGCCCGACCCGAAGGACGCGCTGATGTACCTGTACGCGGGATCCACCGCTGTCCGGCCGGGGGTGATCCTGTGAGCGAGCTGCCCTCACCGGAGAACTTCGGTTACATGCACGCGATGAATCTCGCCCTGCACGCCGAAATGGCGGCGGACGAGGACGTCTTCCTGCTCGGGGAAGACGTGGGCGTCGGCGCGAGCGGCGTCACTTCGGGGCTGCTGCCCAGGTTCGGCCCGGAACGAGTGCTGGACACCCCGTTGTCGGAACAGGCTTTCACCAGTTTCGGGACGGGCGCGGCGATGCTCGGGAAGAAGCCGGTGATCGAGTTCCAGATCTCCTCGCTGATCTACCTGGTCTTCGAGCAGATCGTGAACCAGGCGCACAAGTTCTCGCTGATGACCGGCGGGCAGGTGCAGATCCCGGTCACCTATCTCGTGTCGGGATCGGGTTCGAGGTTCGGCTGGGCGGGCCAGCATTCGGACAACCCGTACAGCCTGCTCGCGCACGCGGGGATCAAGACGGTGGTCCCCGGACTGCCGTCGGACGCCTACGGGCTGCTGCGGTCGGCGATCCAGGACCCCGACCCGGTGGCCGTGTTCGCTCCTTCTCCGCTGCTGGGGGCGACCGATCCGGCCTACGGTGGCGAAGACGAGATCGTGCCGCTGGGCGAGGCGAACGTCGTCCGCGAGGGCGGCGACCTGACGATCGTCGCGGTGGGACAGCACGTCGGCACGGCGATCGAGGTCGCCGAGAGCCTCAGCCACCGGGTGGACATCGAGATCGTCGATCCGCGGACGGTGTACCCCTTCGACTGGGACTGCCTGCGCAAGTCGGTCAACAAGACCGGGCGCCTCGTCGTGATCGACGATTCGAACCGGATGTGCGGGCTGGGCGCGGAGATCGTCGCGACGGCGGCCGAAGAATTCGACCTGGTGGCGCCGCCGAGGCGGGTCTGCAGGCCGGACGGCACGGTCATCCCGTACGCCCTCGCGCTCGACAAGGCCTTGATACCGGGTGCCGAACAGCTGACGGACGCCGTCAACGCGACGCTGAAGTCGGCGTCGAAATGAGCCGTGGCGCGGAGGAATGATGGAAACCAAAGAGATCGTGGACCGCTACCAGCGGACGCAGGACACCTTCGACGCCGTGCTCGCCGCCGTCCCGGCGGGCCGGTGGGACGCGGCTTCGGCGTGCGAGCACTGGACCGTGCGCGACGTGGCGGGGCACGTCATCTGGGGTGTGGAGGTTCTGCGCCGTCACGCGGCGGGCGAGGAGTACATCGTCCGGAACGGTCCGGCGGGCTCCGAGAATCCCGGCGAGCTGGCGGGCGAAGACCCGCTGGCCCAGTGGCGCGCGACCCGCGAAGCGACGGACGCCGTCGTCACCGACGAGTTCCTTGGTCTGCCCGCCCCGGCGTGGTACCTGGCCAACCGTCCTGATGTGACTGTCACGGACTACCTGGCGTTGCTGACCTTCGACACCCTGGTCCACACCTGGGACGTCGGCTCGGCGCTCGGTGTGGAGGTGACCATGGAGGCCGACATCGTCGCGCCGTCGTTCTCCCTCGCGCGGCTGATCATCTCCCGGACGCCGGGCACCTTCGGGCCCAAGGTGAAACCCGCGCCGGGCGCCGATCAGCAGACCCGGTTCCTGGCCTTCCTCGGCCGATCGGTCTGAGGGGGCCTTCGGTACAGGTGGTCGTCGGTGGCGTTTCGGGTCCTATTGAGGGGTTAAGTCAAAGGTGGCGCGTTCGGGCGGGATGAGTGTTCGCGTGTGATGGGGCGGCGATCACCCGTGATCAGAGACGGATCACGCGAGTCACGCCCTCGCTCACCTTGGGTTCAGCCACAGACGCCTTTGCCCGGGGCGTCGCGAAAGCCACTTTCGGGACGTCTGATGTCCCGAAAGTGGCTTTCGCGACACGGCCACTCGGCATCGGACGCGGCGAAAAGGGCACCTTCATCCCGTCACCGGCCCCGCTCACCAACACGCCACGTTTGCCTACCCCTCAATAGAACGCGCATTGCCACTCACGACCAACCCGACCCACCTCGCTCCGGCACCCTTGGTCGCCTGAAGCCCCCTCACTGCGCTAGACGCGGCGAAGGGGGCTTCAAACGCGATCATCGTGGCTGATGATGCCGCCGGGGCTTGAGGCGCTGTTCCGCGCGGATGAGGGGAACTTCGAGGGACCCTGGGTCCCTCGACGGCGTCCACGTCTGGAACTTCGTCAAGGTGCGCGGCGGCGTCATCGTCCGCACCGAAGAGAGCCACACCGGCCCGCAGGTCGACAAAGACGTGCCCGGCTCCACCGAAATGCTGGGCCAGGGTCTCGAAATCTGGCTGAAGGACCTCAAAACAGCCGCCGAAAACCGGTAGGAGTCGCTCCGGCCGATCCCTATGCTCCCAGGCATGGAGATCATCGGGCCGGACGACGCCCTTCCCGGGCGGCGGCTCCGGCGGGTCGCGGTGGCGGGTCCCGCCGGAGCCGGGAAGTCGACGCTGGCTCGGACTCTGAGTGAACGCATGGGTCTGCCGTTCGTCGAGTTCGAGTCCTTCTTCCACGCTCCCGGTTGGACGGTGCGGGAGACCTGGCAGGCCGACGTCCTGGAGTATCTCGACGGCGACGAGTGGGCCATCGAGTGGCAGGGCGAGGAGGTCCGGGAGCGGATGACCGAGCGGCTGGACGTGCTGGTCTGGCTCGATCACCCGCGGGCCATGACCGTGGCCCGCACCGTCGTCCGGACGCTGAAACGGAAGGCCGGGCGCGGCTCGAAGATCGCGGGCGGCAACGTCGAGGGGCCGCTGCACACGTTCTTCACCGACCCGGACCACATCGTCAAGCTCGCCTGGCGCTACCACCCGATGATCCGGGCCCGCGTGCACAAGGTCATCGAAGAGAACCGGTATCCGGGCCTCGTCATCGTGCGCCTGCGCGGCCAGCGCCAGGTCGACCGCTGGCTCGACGGGGCGCTCGCCCGGAACCTCCGCTAACGAAGACTCCGGACGCGCCACACCACACCGAGCCGAGGGTCGCCCGTGGAACTCGGTTCGATCCGCTCCACCGCGAAACCCTCGCGCTCGTAGAAGGCGCCCGCGCGCTCGTTGGCCACGAAATGCTCGATGTACAGCCGCTCGGCGTCCGAGGGCAACTGTCCGATGAGGACGTCGAGCAGCCGGACACCCAGCCCGCCGCCGCGATGAGACGGGTGCACGTAGAGCTTGTAGATCACGTGGTCGTCGCCGTCGAGACCGCGCTGCCCGACACCGGCCAGGTTCCCGCCGTCGTCCGCGACCACCACCGACCCGCGAGCCACTGCCCCGGCGATATTCGTCTCGTGCCACCACATCCGGACTTGCCGGGCTGCGGCTTCCTCACCGATCAACGGCGCGTAGTGGGCTCGGACGTGCTCCTCGCCGAAGTGGCAGATGGCCATCACGTCGTCCCTGCGGGCAGGCCGCACGACCGGTCCGCTTCCCATCAGGTCCCCCTTTACGTGACCGGAGCCCCGCACCTCGATCGGTACGGGGCTCCGGTGGCCGTCATTCCTCCGGCTCGTCCTTCGGCGGTTTTTCGTTCGCCGCGGGCGGGATGCCCTTCGTCAACTCGACGATGGTCTTCCCCGCCATGCCCGAGGCACCGTAGGTCGGGTCGCTCAGGATCTTGGTGACCTTTTCGATGTTTTCCGCCGTGGTCTTGCCGAGCCTCTTGGTCAACTCTGGCATTGGCATGCTGGACCAGTAGTCGAACCGCTTCATCACCTTCGCTATGTCGCCCTTGGGCAGCTCGCCCGCAGGCAGCTCGCCCTTGGCCCGCAGTTCCTTCAACAGCTTTTCCCGCACGATCCAGCCTGCCTGGTCGCCGAGCTTGTCCGGTTTGGGCTTGGCCAGCGGGTCGGGTTTCGCGTCCTCGATCCGCGGAGTTCCTGGCGGGGCGGGTTCTGGTGGCGGCTTCTTGCCGCCGCCCACCGGGACCTTGATCTTGTCGATGTTGCCGCTGAGCTTCATCTTGACGACGTCGTCGGCCGCCCCGCGCGTCTTGGCCAGGATCTTGAGCATCTCGGCGAGCCGCTTGGCGATGTCGGCGATCTGCTTGGCGATCTTCGCGATCGCCACGCCGACCGTGGCCATGATCGAGGTGATCGCCGCGATGATCGAGGCACCGAAGGTGACGGGCGCCAGCGCGACAGCCACGATCGCGGCCTTGAGGATGCCTGCCAGGGTCATGGCGATGATGTCGCGGACGATGCCGCGGACGGCGCCGATGATCGCGCCCGCGATGCCCATCTGCTTGCCGGCGAGGTTGATGTAGCCGGCGAGTGCGTCGAGCTGCTCGGCGACACCCTCCATGTCGGACCGGAACGCTTCGGCGGCGTCGCCTTTCCAGGTCTCCAAGAGCTTGCTGGTGGACTGCTTGTGGTCTTCCGACCACTGCTTGACCGTCTTGCCCTCTTCGTAGATCGCCTCTTTGGCCGCCTCGATGCCCTTCGGGTCCCCCAATAGGAAGTCCAGCGGCCAGCGGAAGATGACGACGTGCTCCATCAGCCAGCCGATCCCGGCGGTGAGCAACGACCCGATCGGGTCGAGGACCATGCCGAGGATCTCGATCCCCATCCCGATCGAGGCCATCGTGATGGAGAGGGCGTCACCTTCGTTGGTCGCCCGTTTCAGCGCGAACGCCGAATCGAAGAAGCCCGCGCCCGCGGTGTCACCACTGCCCGCGAGGAAGTTGTTCTTCTCGTCCTTGAAGTCTTCGGCGCTGACGCCGCTGTTGCTCCCGAAATCGTTCCGGTGGTACTCGCTCACTTGACCTTCACCTCGTCGATCCCGTCGCCGGCGGCGGTGATCAGCTTCTCCGAGTCCTGCTCGTTGGACTCGTACAGCTTCGCGGCCTCGTGCATCTTGTCGGAGAACTTCTGCATGTTCTCCGCGTACTTGTTCAGCTGGTCGCGTGCCTCGCCACAGTGCATGCTCGCGCCCGCGCCGTAGGCCTGGCCGCCGAAGATGCCGAAGAGGCCCGGGTCGGCGACACAACTGCCCACCATGTCGGCGCTCTTCTGCAGCGATTCCTCGAGCCGGTCGAGGTGCTTGGCGAATTCCCTCAGCGCCGCTGTCGTTACCTCGCGTCCAGCACTCACCACGGGCTCATTTCGTCGTCGTCGGGAGTGGACGGCCGCCGGGTGCGCGGCGGCGGCGCCGGCGGGTTCGGGGGCCGCACGGGGCGACCCGGCTGCGGCGGCATCGGGGGACCGGCCTGCGGCCTGGCGCCACCCGGCTGCTGCGGCGGCGTCCACCGGCCCGGCTGCGGCGGCCGGTCCTCGTGGTGCGCCTCCGGCGCCCACTTCTCCTGTTCGGGGCCGTCCTGCGCGCCGCCCTCTTCGTCCTCGACCTTCGGCATGAAGGTGCGGACCAGTTCCGCGGCCTCGTCGTTGCCGTTGATCTCGGTGTAGGACTCCGTGACCTTCTCGACGGTCCTGCGCTGGGCCTCGCGCACGGTCTGCATGACGAGTGAGGAGAGTCTGGCCGGTCCCAGCGTGAGCGCCCGGTTGCTGAACTCGATGGAACTCAGCGAGCCGTTGGCCTCGACCTTCACCGTCACCGAGCCGTCCGCCGACTGCGCGGTGGAGGCGGACGCGGCGAACGCGGCGGTCAGCGCGCTGGCTTTTTCTTCGAGTTTCTTGGCTTCCCGCTCCAGGAGGAGGGCGAAATCCTCACCGGCGTCGAAGTTGGGTTGCATGGGCCGCCTTGCTCGCTCTGGACAGGGTCACCACCGGGGGGCACGGCTCGACGACGCGGACAGCCGTCAGGCCGTTCACCACGCCTCAAGCCGAAAAAGAGCATAAAACACCGTTCCTGCAAAGGCATCCTAGGCAGCACCGCGGATCCCCCGGAGCACCGGGCTCAAGGCTTGCCCGTACGAACAAGCCTCACTGCCCGAGAACGCAAACCGGCCGCTCAGCGGCGGACCCGGCGGCGCGCGTACCGCAGCATCCAGGCGCCTGCCAGCAGCGCGGCGAAGGCCAGCGCCAGCAGGTCGGCGGTGTGCGATCCGGTGGAGGCCAGCGGCCCCGTACCGGGTGGCCGGACCGGATCGCCGGGCGCCGCCGGATCGGGCTTGACCGGATCAGGATGGGCCGGATCGGGCCGTGTCGGCGGCTCGCCGGGGGTGACCGGCGTTTCGGTCGAGCAGCCGGGTTCGGCCGGGGTGAGGCAGTTCGCGCCGGGGGTGGTGGAGGTGACCGCGTTGCGCAGCTTCCCCGAACCGGCCGTGACCGAATACGTCACGACGACTTTCTGTCCGACTGCGAGTTTGCCGTGCCAGCGGAGCAGTTTTCCGCTCAGCGCGACCGATCCGCTCGTCGCCTTCGCGTCACCGTTGTACGTCGCTCCACTGAGGACTCCGGCCAGGTCGTCGGTCACGGCGGCGTCGTCATAGATGCCGGTGCCGGTGTTGGTGATCGAGAGCGTGTACGTGACCTTGCCGCCCGGCGCGACGTCGGAAACCGGCGACGCCGTCTTGGCGATGACCATCGACAGCACCGGGGTACGGGTGGAACAGGCAGGGTCCGCCTGTCCTGACGGCGGGCAGTTGGTCCCCTCGTCGCCCGTGACGGCGTTGTCCAGGAAGTGGTCTCCGCGCAAGGGTTTCGCCACGGTGACCGAGTAGGTGATGGTCGCCGACGCGCCGGGCGCGACCGTGCCCGTCCAGGTCAGCTTCGGCGCCTTGTACGCCACGGTGCCCGCGGTGGCCCGCGCGTCGTCGTTGTAAGTGGCGTCGTCGAGGACCTTGGTCAGGTCGTCGGCGAAAGCGGCGCCGGGATACGGAGCTTGACCGGTGTTGCGCACCATCACCGTGTAGGTCACCTTGCCGCCCGGCGCTACCACCGCCGGGGCGGCCGACTTCGTGATGCGCAACGCGGGGGTGGGCAGTTCGTTGCGGCAGTCGGGGTCTTCGGAGCCCTCTTCGCAGTTGGAGCCCGTGCCGGTGACCACGTTGACCAGGCGTTTGTCGCCCTTGTTGGTCACGACCACGGAATAGGTGACGGTGGCCTTGTCACCGGGGGCGAGAGAGCCGGTCCAGGTCAAGGTCGGCGGGGTGACGGCGACCGTCACCGTGCCGCTGCTCGCTTTCGCGTCGCCGTTGTAGGTGGCGTCGTCCAGCACACCGGTGAGGTCGTCGGTGAACGACGCGGCGGGATCCGTTGCCGCGCCGACGTTTTCGACGGTGACGGTGTAGGTGATCGTGTCGCCGGTCTTGACCTCTTCGGGGGTGGCCGTCTTGCGGATCTTCAGCGACGGCACCGGCGTGACCGTCCCGCAGTCCGGATCCGCCGAACCCGGCGGGCAGTTGCCGTCCGGGGTGCCGGTGACGGCGTTGGAGAGCTTCTTGTCCCCGCCGGGCGGGCGGTTCACGGTGACGGAATAGGTGATGGTCACGGTGGCACCGGAGGCGACATCGCCGGTCCAGGTCACCACCGGGGCCTCGTAGCCGGTGGTGCCGCCGGTCGCCGTGGCGTCGTCGTTGTAGGTCGCGTCGTCGAGGACCCCGGTCAGGTCGTCGGTGATCCGGGCTCCCGGGTAGGCCGCGGTGCCGGTGTTCTGGACGCGCACCGTGTAGGTGACCCGCTCGCCGGGCCGGGGCGCGGCGGGGGCGGCGGTCTTGACGACCCGCAGGGCCGCGACCGGGGTGACGGTGGAGCAGTCCGGGTCCGTCGAGCCGGGCGGGCAGGTCGAGTCTTCGGTACCGGTCACGGAGTTGCGCAGCGTCCGGTCCCCGGCGGGCGGCTTGTTCACGGTCACCGAATAGGTGATGGTCACCGTGGTGCCCGCCGGAAGGTCCGCCGTCCAGGTCAGCTTCGGCTCCGCGTACGTCACGGTGCCTGCGGTGGCCCGCGCGTCCTGGTTGTAGGTCGCGTCGTCCAGGGCCCCGCTCAGATCGTCGGTGAACCGGGCGCCGCGATAGACGCCGGTGCCGGGATTGCTCGCGGTCACGGTGTAGGTGACGACCTGACCCGGCTTCGCGCTCGCCGGTGCAGCGGTCTTGGCCAGCACCAGGGCACCGATCGGGGTTTCGGTCGCGCAGTCCGGGTCACTTCCGCCGGGCGGGCAGGTGGAGCCGTCCGGACCGACCACGACGTTGGTCAGGCGGCGGTCCCCGGCGGGCGGTTTGCCGACGGTGACCGAGTAGGTGACCGTCACCGTGCTTCCCGCGGCGACGTCACCGGTCCAGGTGAGTTTCCGGCCCGGCTCGTCGAAGGTGGCCGCGCCCGAGGTGGCGGAGGCGTCGCCATTCCACGAGGCGTCGTCGAGGACACCGGTCAGGTCATCGGTGAACGAGGCTCCCGGATAGGCCGCCGGACCGACGTTGGTGACCTTCACGGTGAACGTGACCTTGTCCCCGGGCATGGCCGAAGCCGGGCTCGCCGTCTTCTTGATCTCCAGGGCACCGATCGGGGTCACCGTGCCGCAGGCCGGGTCCGCGCTTCCCGGCGGGCACGACGAGCCGTCCGGACCGGTGACGGCGTTGCGCAGCACCTTGTCCCCCGCGGGAGGCGTGCCGACCTTCACCGAATAGGTGATGGTGACGGTCTTCCCGGCGGGGATGTCTCCGGTCCACCTCAACGTCGGACTGTCGTAGGCGGGTTGTGCCGGGGTGGGCACGCCATCGGCCGTGGCGACCGCGTCACCGTTGTAGGTGGCGTCGTCGACGACGCCGGACAGATCGTCGGTGAGCGTCACACCGGCCGCGGCCGAACCGTCGAGGGTCCGCGCGGTCAAGGTGTAGGTCACGACGTCGCCGGGTTTGGCCGTGGCCGGAGCGGCCGATTTCGTGATCACGACGCCGCTGATCGGCTCGTCGGTGCCGCAGTCCGGATCCGTGCCGCCTTCGGGGCAGGTGGAGCCGTCCGGTCCGACGACCGCGTTGGTCAGCCGCTTGTTCCCGCCCGGCGGGTTCGCCACCGTCACCGAATAGGTGATCGTGACCGTGCTGCCCTTCCCGACGGTGCCGGCCCAGCGCAGGGTGCTGTCGCCCTCCAGATAGGTCACGATGCCGCCGGTCGCGGTGGCGTCGCCGTTGTACGCCGCGTCGTCGAGCACATCGGACAGATCGTCGACGGCGGTGGCGTCCGTCCAGTCGGCCGTGCCGTCATTGGTGAGCTTGACCGTGTAGGTGACCTTCTGGCCCGGCATGGGCTTCTTCGGCGCGCTGGTCTTGACGATCTTCAACGTCGCCACGGGGACGACCGCGGCGCAGTCCGGGTCCTTCCCGCCCTCGGCGCAGTTGCTGCCCGGCACGGTCACGACGTTGTCGAGCTTCTTGTCGCCGCCCGGCGGGCTGTTCACGGTGACGGAATAGGTGATCGTCACGGTCGCGCCAGCGGGGATCTCACCGGTCCAGGTCAGGCGCTTTCCCGCGGCGTCGTACTGGGGTTTCGCCAGCTCGGAGCCGCCGGAAAGGGCTTTCGCGTCGTCGTTGTACGCGGCGTCGTCCACCACGCCCGACAGGTCGTCGGTGACGACCGTCCCGGGTGCCGCCGCCGTTCCCTCGTTGGCGACGGTGACGGTGTAGGTGACCTTTTCGCCCGGTTTCGCGTCGGCCTTGTCCGCCTTCTTCGCGACCACGATCCGTTTCGTCAGGTCCGGGGCGATCGAGCAGCTGGCCAGGTCGGTGATGGGCCAGGTCCCGCCGGATTCGGAGGTGATCCGGCCGACCTGGTTGGTGTGCGCGTTGCCGCCGGGGACCTGCTGGGACACGCCGGTGCGCGGATCGACCTTGTACAGCGCGCCGCCGTAGTAGCCGAGGTAGATCGAGCCGTTCAGGAAGGCCATGCCGTAGTTGTTGAAGCCGTTGGACGAGCCCGGTCCGGTGACCTTCACCGCCTGGGTGGTCTCGCCCGTGTCCGGATCGAACCGGTAGACGTAGCTCTGCCCGCCGTAAACGATCCCGTAGTACACGCCGCCGGAGGAATCGACGAACAGGTCGGGGACGAGCGATCCCCCGGCGAACACGGGGTCGTTCGCCGGAACGGGCTTCAGCGTGGATCCCCGGGAGAAGGTCTTCGTCTCGCCACTGGCGAGATCCATCGCGAACAGGACCGGAGCCCCGCCGTTCTGCGCGCCGTAAAGCATCCCGGTGGCGGGATCGGCGCCGAGCCCGCCCCAGTTGACCCCGGCGGGAAGCTTGCGGGGCGCTCCCCCGGCGATCTCGTCGGTGACCGTGTTCGTTCCCGACACATGCTTGTAGAGCGTGAGATTCCCGGTGGTGTAGCTGGAGTAGAACGCCGCGACCCGGCCGGTGTCCGGATCCTTGCCCAGCGCCATGTTCGTCGACCAGTAGTCCGGCGGGGCCGCGCCCGCCCGCTTGCTGATCACCGTGTTCTGGATCTCCGCGTCACCCGAGGCGCCGGTGCGGAACTGCATACCGGACCGGAAGTTGCTGTAGTACAGGTGATCGCAGTCGAACGTCGACGGGTCGTTCTCGCCCTGCACCGGCCACGTCGCCGCCTGCGCCGTCCCGGTCGGGACCAGGGCGCCGAAGAGGAGGGCCGCCACTGTGCCGAACGACAAAACCCGTCGTGACAACGGTTTCAGTACACGGCGTCGGCGCTGTGCGACGACCACGAGGAGCCTCCCGGTGACGAGCGAACTCAGCCCGACGCTACAAGCCGCGCCACCACACTCAACTCGAAAGTCCGGGCATCACCTGAACGTGTTCGATCATGGGTGAGACGAAGTCGGTTCCGCTCCGGCCGTCACTGTGCTTTCGTTCGGATCATGACTGAGCGGGTGAACATCTCCTCCGGTGGGGACTTCGAGCAGATTTTCGGCTACAGCCGGGCGGTGCGCGTCGGCGAGCACATCCACGTTTCCGGCACGACGGCGCGTGAACCGTCCCGGTCGGGCGACGCGTACGAGCAGGCGTCGGCCGTGCTTTCGATCGTCGAGACCGCGCTGCGGGAGGCGGGCTCGAGCCTCGCCGCGGTGGTGCGCACGGTCACCTACGTGACCGACATCAAGGACGCCGACCTGGTGGCGCGGGCCCACCGCGAGGCCTTCGGCGACGTGCTGCCCGCGGCCACCATGGTCGAGGTCTCGGCGTTGCTCGACCCGAAGATGAAGGTCGAGATCGAGGCGTACGCCATCGAGAAGTGACCGGGCCCAGGTCAGGCCTCGTGAGTGGTAAGGACGGCTAGATGGTCGCAGGTCCGTGAAGGCCTCCTTGCCTACCCTGAAGGTAGTGAAGGAGGCCTTCACGGACTATGCGATCGCCCTCCGCAGCAGTCACGGGCAGCAGCGCGTGAAGGGCCTTTCCCCAAGTACATGAAGGGGCGAGGTCACTTTCCGAACGACCCGACCAGCGCTTCGGGAGCCTCACGCGTCGCGTAGAGCTTCCAGAAAGCGTCGGCGAAGACATCCGGGTGGATCACCTCGGGTTCGAAGTCCAGCGGGCTCGAGGTGAGCACCCGATGCGGGACGCTGCCCTCGATCAGCGCCCCGATGTTGACGGCTCCGGCGTAGACGCCCTTCTCGGCGAGCACCGCGTTCAGGTTGTGGAAGTAGTTCCGCAGCGCCGCCTGCGCCATGCCCGCGTTGCCGAGGAACGGCGCCGGGTGCAGGCCGGATTGGCCCGCAGTGAACAGGATCGCGCCGTCGCCGCGCTCGGTCATGGCGGGCAGGACCGCCCGCACCAGCGCCACCGCCGACACCAGGAACCGGTCCAGGATCAGCCGCAGGTTCTCCGGGTCGACGTCGAGCACCGGCGCGATGCCCTCGCCCATGCCCCCGCCGCCGGGGTTGAACGCGACCGCGTCGATCCGGCCGATGGCGGTGACAGCGGCCTCGATCCGGTCCGGTTCGTAGACGTCGGCGACGTGTCCGCTCGCTTCGATGCCGTCGCCGTCCAGTTCGGCGACGAGCGCGTCGAGGTTCTCGGTGGTGCGCGCGACGAGGGCGATCCGGAAGCCTTCGCGGCCGAAGCGCCGGGCGAGTGACAGTCCCAGTACCGGTCCGGCGCCGAAGATCGCGAGCGTCTTGGTCATATGTCCTCCCAGAAGCTTAAGTTGAGGATGCCCTCAACTTCTTCGAAGGTACACACAACTTGAGGCCACCTTCAACTTGACTACCATGTCGTCATGAGAAAGGACGCCCAGCGCAACCGCGACCTGCTGATCGAGGCCGCCAGGGGGCTCTACGCGGCGCGCGGCCTCGACGTCGCGCTCGAAGAGATCGCCAAGACCGCCGGCGTCAGCATCGGCACCCTGTACAATCACTTCCCCCAGCGCGCGGATCTGGTGAACGCCGTGTTCGCCGACCGGACCGAAACCGTCGCGAAACTGGCCGAGCACGCGCTGTCCCTCGACGACGCCTGGGCCGGGCTGACATCCTTCTTCGAACGGATCTGCGAACTTCAGGCCGCCGATCGCGGCTACAACGAACTGGCCTCGACGCGGCCGCCCTTGGCCGAGGATCTCGAACGCGGATACGAACTCATGACCCGCGTCGTCGAGCGCGCCAAGGAGAGCGGAGCCCTGCGCGCCGATCTCACCCTCGAGGACATGGCCTTCGTGACCTGGGGGATCGCGCGCACCGTGGAGGCGACCGCGGCCGTCCGGCCGGAGGTCTGGCGACGCCATCTCGCCCTGCTGTTCGACGGGATGCGGGCGCCCGCCGCGACCCCGTTGCCGGAACCGCCGATGCTGCCCGCGGAACTGGCGCGGATCATGGGCGACTGCGGCTGAAGCCGTCAGGCAACCCCCGGCCCCTCCGGAACGTGTTCACCCCGGAGGGGAGATCCGATGAAGACGAAAATTCTGCTCGTTTCCCTGGTGGGGGCCCTGTTCGCGACGACGGCGTGTTCCGGGGAGCCGCCACCGGCACCCGTGACGGTCACCGCCACCCCGTCGTCCACGGTGCCCGCGCCGCCCGCCGGGCCGGACGCCAAGACCGTCGCGTGGCTCGACGGGGTGTGCGGCGCGGTGTACGGCTTCATGAAGGCCCACGACGAATACTCGCGCAAGCAGCAGTCCGGGATCGAAGTGACCCGCAACGCGCTGAAGGAAGAACTCGGGATCCGAGCGGGATTCGCGGGCAAGACGGTCGACGACCTGAACGCGCTGCCCCCGTCGCCGATTCCCGGCGGTGACGCGGTGAGGAAGTCCCTTGTGGACCAGTACACCGCGGCACGGGACGCGGCGGCCGCCGGGAAGCAGCGTTTGGAGAAGTCCGGGAACGAAGCCGCCATGGACGCGGCGATCAAGGCGATGGACGCCGTCCAGAAACCGGTCACGGACACGCCCGATCTCATGCCCGCACTCAAGATCGAGACGCCCGAGCTGATGGCCGCGGCGGCCGAGGCCAAGAACTGCGCGTCTCCCCACTGACCGGAGCGTCACCCGCGAACGGAGTCCCATGAAGCCGAAAACCCTGCTTGTTCCACTGGTAGGGGCCCTGTTCGCGGTGACAGCCTGTTCGGGAGAGGCACCGTCCGCTCCGCCGACGGTCACCGTCACCCCGACGTCCACCGCGTCCGAACCGGACGTCCGGACGGTGGCCTGGCTGGACGGGATGTGCGGCGCGATCTACGGCTTCGTGAAGGCCAGCAACGAGCACGCGAGCAGGCAGAGTTCCGGTGTCGAGGTGACGCGGCCCTGGCTCAGCGACAACCTCGGGGTCCGCGCCCAGCTGGCGGGCAAGGTCGTCGAGGAACTGAACGCGCTGCCCGCGTCACCGATACCCGGCGGGGACACGGCGAAGAAGTCGCTTGTGGACAGTTACACGACGGCGCGGGACGCGGCGGCGGAAGGGAAGCGGAAGCTGGACTCCTCCCAGAGCCAGACCGCGCTGGACGCCGCGCTCAAGGCCCTTGAGTCGGCGCAGAAGCCGCTCCTGGAGACCACCGACCCGTTCGCGTCGGTCAAGATGGAGACACCGGATCTGCTGGCCGCCGTGGCCGCCGCCAAGAAGTGCGTGCCCGGCGGCTCGTGAGTGGTAAGGACGGTTAGAACCGTCCTTACCACTCACGAGTCCGTGAGCTCCGGCGTGATCCCACCCGCCGCCGCGAGCGCGCGATGCAGCGCGAGTTCCGCCGTCGGCCCTTCGGCCAGCACGATCCCCGTACACGACCGCTGATCCGCGAGGTGCCGGATCTCGTCACCGGGGCTCGCCGTCGGGTACCACTCCGGCGCGCCGGGTAAGCCGGGCAGGCGGTCGAGTCCGGACCAGCCGGTCAGCACGCCTTCCGCGGCCGGGTACGCCAGCACGAACGCGACGCCCGGTCCCCCGCCGATCTCCCGCGTGAGCAGGGCGGGTTCCTCGCCCAGCGCCATCGAGATCATCGCGGAATAGACGTTGGTGTCCAGCGACCGGCACAAGGCCTCGCCGAGCATCGCCCCGCCGATCCGGATGTTGATCTCGACGACCTCCGGCCCCTCGGCGGTGAGGACGAACTCGGTGTGCGCGAAGCCCTGCTCGTGTCCGGCGGCCTTGAGCACCTGGCCGATCCAGTCGGCCAGTCCGGCGTACTCGGTCTCGGGGAAGGCCACCGGGAACGCGGCGGCTTCCTCGCGCCGCACGGGTTCCGGCGAAAGCTGACGGGAGAGGATCCCGAGCAGCCGCGTCCGTCCTTGCCAGGTCACGGTTTCCGCGCTGTAGAGCGGACCGGCGAAATACGGTTCGGCGATCAGGTGCCCCTTGAGCGGCGTGTCCTTCGCCTCCCGCCTGGCCTGCTCGAGTTCGGCCGCGTCACGGACGAGCCACACCCCGCGCGACGACGTCCCCGAGGAATCCTTGACCACCAAAGGGAATCCGAGTTCCTCGGCGACCATGATGGGTACCGGGCGGCCGCGGGTGAGCCCGTGGTCGTACAGCAGATCGCGCACCGCACCCTTGTCCCGCAGCACGCGGACGGCCGCCGCGTCCGGACCGGGCAGGCCGAGCCTGGCGGTGAGTTCCGCGCCCGGCAATGCCCAGGTGTCGGTCGAGTTGATGATCCCGGCGAGGTCCGGGATGGCGCGCAACGCCGCTTCGCAGGCCGCGATGTCGGTGGTGTCGATGTCGACGACCTCGACCCTGTCCGGCCCGAGGGTGCCGAGTTCGTAGCGGTAGATGTCGCGGTTTCCGGTGAACAGCACCAGTTTCCGCCCGGCTCCCGCCGCCGCGTCGGCCAGCCTGCCGAGGCCGAAGGTGAGTGCTTCCAACAGGACGACGGTCATGACACCCGCTCCTTCCGGTACGACAGCTGCGAGGGTATCCCGAACTTGCGGCGGCGCCACTCCATCGCCGCCCACGGCAGCGCGAGGTCGTCGAGTGAGGCGATCTCCCGCGGCGCGAGCCCTGCCGGGTCGACGGCTTCCCGGTGCCGGGCGAAAACCCTTGCCGTGTAACGGTGCCCGGTGTCGGCGCCGATGACGACATGCGTCCGGTCCGGATTCCGCGCCGCCTCCCAGCCCGCGACGAGGTACGCGGCGCCGGTGGAAAGCCCGGCGAAGACGGCGTGGTCGCGCATCAGGCCGACGGTCGCGGCCATGGCGTGCACGAAGTCCAGCCAGTGGATCCGGTCGTACAGTTCGTGATCGACGTTGCCGAACGGGATGGCGGAGCCGATGCCCGCGATGATCGCGTCCGGATCGGTGAACCGTTCGCTGCCGAAGGTGACGCTCCCGAACGGCTGGACCCCGGTCAGGCGGACGTCCGGATCGCGTTCGCGCAGCGACCGGGCGATCCCGCCGGTCGACGCGCCGGTGCCCACGCTGCCGACGACGGTCAGCGGCCCGGACGGCAGCGCGCGGGCGACGAGATCGGCGACCTCGCCGTAGCCGAGGTAGTGGACGGGATCGTGATACTGGCGCATCCAGTGCATGTCCGGATGGCGCTCCAGCAGTTCGTGCACGCGCGCGACCCGGCGCCGCTGGTCGAGCCGGAGGTCTTCGGACGGCGGCATCTGGTCCACCGTCGCGCCCAGGATCTCCAGTTGCGAACGCATGGTGAGGTCGACGGTGGTGGACGCGACGATATGGCAGCGCAGACCGTAACGGTGACAGGCCATCGCCAGCGCGAGCGCGTAGATCCCGCTGGAACTGTCGATCAACGTCTGTCCTTTTCGGACCGTACCGTCGGCGAGCAGCGACCGGACGGCGCCGAGCGCCGCGTAGACCTTCAGGGTTTCGAAGCGGATCAGCACGACGTTCGGCGTGAGCCGGATCAGCGCCGGTGTCTTGATCGCGTCGGTGACGTGCTCGTGGACCAGAGGGGCGGTCTCGACGGGCATCGCGTTCACCGGCCGATCGATCGGAGGTACGCGGCCAGGGACTCGGCGCCCGCGGCGTTGCGCGGTCCGCTCACGAGGTCGCCGTAGGAAACGACGTGGAACCGGTTGTCGCGCACGGCGGGCGTGTTCTTCAGCTGTGGCGCGGATTTGATGAACGCGATCTTGTCCTGCGCGGGCTGGTCGGCGTAGTCCACCACGACGATCACCTCGGGTTCGGTCTTCACCACCGCCTCCCAGCCGACGCTGCCCCAGCCGTCCTGGAGGTCGCGGAAGACGTTGGTCCCGCCCGCGGCGTCGATGATGTCGTTGGGAGCGGCGTGTTTCCCGGAGGTGAAGGGCTGGTCGGTGCCGGAGTCGTAGACGAACACCTTGGCGGGCGGGGTCTTCGGCGCTCCGGCGCGGACCTTGTCGAAGCGGCCCTTGAGTTCCGTGACCAGTTCGTCGGCCCGCTGGCGGACGCCGAAGATGTCGCCGAGGTTGCGCAGGTCGGTGTAGAGCGCCTCCAGCGGTGTCACCTCGGCCTTCGCGGTGGGATACTCCCAGCAGGTCTCGGTGTGCAGATAGCTGCGGATGCCGACCTGGTCGAGCAGCTTCGGGGTGATCCCGCGCTCCTCGCTGAAGCCGGAGTTCCAGCCGGCGATCACCCAGTCCGCCTTGGCGTTGACCAGGATCTCGCGGGTGACCCGGGAAGTGCCGAGCCGTTCGACCTTGGCGTAGTCGTCCTTCCACGGCGAACCGGCGATCGACGGGTCGCCGAGCGAGTTCATGACGTAGCCGCGCATCCGGCCGGCGAGCCCGAGCGCGAACATCTTCTCCGCACCGGAAACGTCGTAGGCCACCGGACGCTGCGGCGCCGGGAAGGTGACCTGCGCACCGCAGTTGGTCACCGTGGCCTGTGCCGGTGCGGCCGGCCCGGCCTCGACCTGGGCGCCACAGGCGCTCAGGAGCAGCGCCGCGGTGAAGAGCGCGATCACCCTGGACGGCTTCATCGTGAGATCCCCTCGGTTTCTTCGGCGGGAAGGTCGTAGAGCAACTGGAGAGCGCCGGTCACGGGATGGGTCACCTGGGTGACCTCCACGCCGAACACCGCGCGGACCGTTTCGGGCGTGAGCACTTCGGCGGGGGTGCCGCAGGCGGCGAGCGATCCGCCGCGCAGCAAGGCGATCCGGTGACAGACGGCGGCGGCGAGGTTGAGATCGTGCAGGGCGACGAGCACGGTGAGCCCGCAGTCGCGCAGGAACTTCAGCAGCTCCACCTGGTGACGGACGTCGAGGTGGTTGGTCGGCTCGTCGAGGACCAGCACCTCGGGTTCCTGCACGAGCGCCCTCGCCACCAGGACCCGCTGCCGTTCGCCGCCCGAAAGCGTCAGCACACTGCGCTGGGCGAGATGAGTGATGTCCAAGCGCCGCAACGCTTCCCGGCACAACGCGCGTTCGCGCGCCGACAGCCGGAGGTTGCCGCGCTGATGCGGTGACCGGCCGAGCGCGACGACCTCCTCGACGGTGAAGTCCAGATCCGCGCGGCTGTCCTGGGTGAGCGCGGCGATCCGGCGGGCGGTGTCGCGCAGGCTCTGCTCCGCGAGATCGGTGCCGTCGAGCAGGACGGCGCCGCCGGACGGCGTCAGCGCCCGGTAGACACAGCGCAACGCCGTCGACTTACCGCTTCCGTTGGGCCCGAGCAGGCCGACGACCTCGCCCGCGCCGACGTCCAGCCGCAGCTCGCGGATCAGGGTCGATCCAGCGACCTCGACGGAAAGGTCCTTCAGAGACAACATCAGCGGCCCCCGAACGCGTAACCGCGGCGCCGCATCACCACGAGGAAGACCGGGACGCCGATCAGCGCGGTGATGACGCCGAGCGGCAGTTCCTCGGGCGCGACGAGGGTGCGGGCGAGCAGGTCGACCCACACCAGGAAGACCGCGCCCACCAGCGGCGCGAGCGCCAGCACACGGCGATGTCCCGAACCGGCGACCATCCGCACCACATGCGGCAGGACGAGTCCGACGAACCCGATCGAGCCGCTCACCGCCACCAGCAGGCCGGTGACGACCGCGGTGAGCAGGAAGAGCCAGCGGCGCAACGCGGCCGCGTCGGTGCCGAGGCTCATCGCGGTTTCGTCGCCCATGGACAGGACGTCGAGCGCGGTGCCGTAGCGCAGCAGGACCACGATCGCGACGGCCACCCCGAGCGCGGCCAGCGGCAGTGACGCCCAGGTCGCCGCGCCGAGGCTGCCGAGCAGCCAGAACAGCACGGTCTGCGCGGCCTGGCCGTTCGGCGAGAGGTAGACGAGCACGCTCATCACGGCCTGGAAGGCGTAGGTGAGCGCGACCCCGGTGAGCACCAGGCGCAACGGCGTCAGGCCGAATTTGCTGCGGGCGGCCAGATAGACGAGCGCCGTCGCGCCGAGCGCCCCGAGGAAGGCGGCGGTCGACAACGCCAGCACACCGAGCCCGGCGAACAGGCCGAACACCACGACGGCGGCGGCGCCGACCGAGGCGCCCGAAGAGATCCCGAGGACGAACGGATCGGCGAGGGCGTTGCGGACCAGGGCCTGTACCGCGACCCCGACCACCGCGAGTCCCGCGCCGACCACGGCCGCGAGCAGCACGCGCGGGGTGCGGACCTGCCAGACGATCGAGTACCCGGTGACCTCGTCGCCGGTGATGGTCCCGCCGGTGATCGCCTTTCCCAGGTAACGCAGGACATCCGGGAGGGCGACCGTGGTCGGGCCGAGCGCGATGCCCGCGATCAGCGAGATCAGGAGCGCCGCCGACAGCAGGATCACCGGTCCGGTGAGCCGCAGCGGGCGGGCGGTTCCTTCGTCGGGCTCCGCGAACAGGCGGAGCGTTTCAGCCGGCACGTTCACCACGCACGATCAGGCGGCGCGCGTGGTTGTCGTAAGGCGAGCCGTCGAAATCGCCGAAGCACTCGACGTCCGTGAACCCCGCCGTCTCGAACAGCGCCTTCAGTTCCGCCGCGCTGTACAGGAAGGACAGGATCGACGCCTGCTTCGCCTCACCACCGCGGACCAGGGTCCAGTCGGTCTTGAGCCGGGACCAGTCGTCGAGGATGGTGTCGCGCATGAACACCGTGCCGCCGTCGATGTCGACCGCCTTCGGGCGGCCGACCCACCCGGCCAGCACCTCCTTGCCGAGCACGTCGATCAGCAGCCTGCCACCGGGCGCGAGGCTGGCGTGTGCGTTCCGCAGCACGGTGAGGTTGTCGCCGGGCTCGGTGAAGTAGCCGAACGACGTGTACATGTTGACGATCAGGTCGTACGCGCCTGGCTCGACGTACTCGAGCATGTCGGCCTGGATCAGTTTCGCGGTGACGCCCGCGTTTTCGCAGGCCTCGCGCGCGCGTTCGAGCATGGCCGGGCTGAGGTCGACGCCGGTCACGTCGGCGCCCTTCCTGGCCAGCGGCACGACGTGGATCGCCGGGCCGCAGGCCAGGTCCAGCACCTTCGTCTCTTCGGTGACCGCGAGCAGCGGCGACGTGGCCGTCAAGCGTTCGGCCTCTTCGGACCGGCTGGGCGGGAACATCACGTCCGCGAAGCCGACCCACAGGTCGTCGTCCTCGTACCAGTGCATCTCTCTCCGCTCGCCGGGCCGCACGATTCAGCCCCACAAGTCGTCGGAAGGCCGTCCCCGGTTCCCGGCTTTCCGAGCTTTCTCGTGGAGTGATCACGGAGGTACGGATCGGCACGCTTGGTGAGGATGCGAGTGGTCTGGACCGGTCAAGGAGGCGGGATCAGGTCGATGAGGAACAACTGGTCGGGCGCGCCCGAGCAGCGTTCCCGGACGACTTCGGTCCCCGCGGCGGTGTCCTGGTCACGCAGGCCGAGACATTGGCTGGTCCCGACGGGGCTGATGACGTACTGCGCCGCCTCGGGCGGGCCCGCCGGCCCGATGGTGAACAGCTGGTCCGCGCTGTCGTCGCCGCAGTCGTCGCGGGGTTCGATCAGGTCGTGCCCCATTCCCTCGTTCACGACCGTGAGGCAGCCGACCCCGGTGTCCGGATGGTGCCACTGGATCTGCACGGCGTTCACGTCCCCGACGGGGTCGATGAACACGCGGGGCGAGGTGGCCTCCCCGCAGGGTTGCTGGGCGACGACGGTTCCCGAGTAGAGCTGGGTCCGGTCCTTCCCCTCGGCGAGGCAGAACTCGGGCGAGCGGGCGGGCCGGATCTGCGCCCAGCTGCCTATCTCGCGGAGGGCGAGCCCCGGCACCATGGCCTCGGCGACCTTGTTCTTCGAGGACGCGTCGAAGGGCCAGGTCAGATATCCCAGCGTGCCGACGAGGACGATGCCCACGATCGCGACCACGATGAGCGGTGCGCGCCAGCGCTGCCAGCGCCGCGGTTCCGGCCGCGCGACGGCGCTCACCCCCTCGTCGGCGGCGATCCGTTCCTCGACGCGCGGCGGGCTTCCCAGCGCGATGCGCGTCCTGGCGTCGAGCCACCGTCGCGCCTGTTCGTCACTGAGTCCGCACGCGCGCGTGAACGCTTCGACGAAAGACTCGCGAGGCAATGTGGTGCGGCCGAGAGTGGTCGCGATCGTGCTCGCCGGAAGCGCTCCCCCGAGTTCCGTCGCCCTTCCGGACAACTGCCGATAAGTCAGTCCGGACCATGTTCTCAATACGCGCAGTGCCGCTGTGAACTCAGCCGGTGAAGTGGCCGGGTCCGGTGGCGGAACTTCTGTCGGCGACTCCCCGTCGTCGCCCCCCTCTTCAACGATCATCGCTCTAGATTGACTGAGGCCGTCTCGGCCGCGATACCGCCAATCAGCGGCGCCGGAATCTGCTGTTCGGGTGCGCTCGAACGGTTTCGAACAAGCCCGAACTGGCCGAAGGTTGCCCACGCGCTGGTCAGGAAGTCAGGCTGACCTCTGTTGGTCCCACATCGACCGCACCGGGGGAGGCGCGGAAATGGCTGGGCTCCGAAAGTGAGCAATCGAAAAGAACCGGCGGGATCATCGTCAGTGGTGACGGGAAACTCGACGGAAACATCAGGGTTACCTCGGAAGGCATCCACTGGAATTCCCGCTTTGAAGATCGGGTGGCGCTCGTCGCCGCCCACGTGGGGGAAGCGATCAGGCCTGCTCGGAGGGTGAAGGAGCGCTCGTCCGCTCGTTCCCGGCAGCGGATCGACAGTTCGCAGACAACGGTGTCCCGATTGACTACGCCGACTCGGTGACAGTGAGCCGATAACGGTGAGTGCGGACACCGTCACTCAGCATGCCTGCCGGCGGCCCGGCTCGAACTCGGTCGATCAAAAATGGCGAACACCGGATTACCTGGAGCGTTGTTGATGCACAGCGGGCAAAGTGATGTCGCCGAGAGGCAGGTCGTCATTGTCGGAGCGGGAAATGCCGGTCTCTGTGCGGGTATAGCCGCACTGCAGGCGGGCGCCACCTCCGTCACCGTCCTCGAAGCCGCACCGAAGGAACTGCGCGGCGGGAACAGTTCCTTGACCAGGACCATGCGTTTCTCTTGGCAAGGAAGATCATTCATCTCCGGTCTGCTCCGGGAGGCGGACAAAGACCGGGCCGAAGAGATACTGGCCGGCCGATCGGAATACACGGACGAGCAGTATCTCGGCGACTGGTTGCGGGTATCCGGAAGTCAGGTGGACGTCGCGCTGATCGAATCGATCATTCGCCGTTCGACGGAAACGATTTCCTGGATGCGCGATTCCGGCCAGCGCTGGGCGCCGAGGCCGACTCCCCTTCCCGGCGATGTGCCGATCGTTCTCGACGGCGGCGGGCAGAGCTTGCAGGACCGGAACTTCGCCCGGTTCGACCAGCTCGGGGGAACGGTCTTGTACGACAGCGCCGTCACCGGCTTCGAGAAGACCGGCGGCGACCGGTATCTGCTCCACGGATCGGGGCCCGCGTTCCCGATCCTCGCCGACGCGCTGGTCCTGGCATCGGCCGGCTTCGAGGCGAACACCCGCTTGCGCGAGCTCCACCTCGGAGAGGACTGGCGGGACGTCAAGCTGCGGGGCGTCCCGTTCAACGAAGGCGTTCCGCTGGCAGCGGCCGTCGAACTCGGCGCCGACACCGCGGGCAACTGGGAAAAGTGCCACACCACGCCGCAGGGCGTGAAGCTGCCCGACTACATGCTGCCGGGCCAGATGCACAAATCCCACGGCCTCGCCAGGTACGCCTTCCCGCTGGGCATCGTGGTCAACCGGGAAGGGCGCCGGTTCTTCGACGAGTCCGGCTACAGCAACCTCACCTACGTCACGCTGGGACAGAAGATCCAGGAGCAGCCGGGGAAGATCGCCTTCCAGATCTTCGACGACCAGGTCGTCGCGGCGGGCGCGCTCCCGGACGGCTACCTCGGCGACCCCGCGGCGGTGAGCGTCTCCTCGATCGAGGAAGGCGCCCGGCGGCTCGGTATCGACGCCGCGACCCTGACCGCCGAAATCCGGCGCCTGAACTCCGATCGAACGCCGAAACGCCTCGACACGCCTCCGTTCCTGTTCGTTCCGGTGGTCTGCGGCCTGACCTTCACCTACGGCGGGCTGTCCGTGACCACCGACGCCGAAGTCCGTGGCGGCGGCGAACCGATCAGCGGCCTCTACGCGGCGGGCGTGATCGCCGGTGGCCTTTACGACCAGGGATATCCGGGCGGCACCGGATTGATGGCGGGAGCGGTGCTGGGCCGGGCGGCCGGCACGTCCGCCGCGGGCCACGCCCTGCGGTCGAGGGGAGGCAAAGCCCATGCGGTCACCGTCGCCGACTGAACGGGAGATCGTGATCGTCGGACTCGGCAAGATCGGGTCGCTGTATGCCGCGTGGTACGGCGAAGCGGGTCACCGGATCCGCACCGTCGACACCGGGAACGGTGCCGACTGGGACCGGGTGGCCCGCGTGCCCGATCCCTCGGGCGTCGATGCCTGGGTGGTCGCCACACCGACCGCCACGCATCTTTCCGTCGTCGGAGAAATCCTGCGGATACAGCCGGATGCCCGCATCCTGCTCGAGAAACCGGCCTGCTACCCGGAAGACCTCGCCGGTCTCCAGCGCGTGATCCGGCGCAATCCCCGTGCCCGGATCATCGTCAACGACGTCTACTCCCACAGCGAGGCCGTGCGGCACTTCGCGGAGTCGGTGCGGCAACTCGGCGAAGCCGATCCGATCAAGAAGATCACCGTGGAATTCACCAAGAACCGGGAGCTCGACGTCGCGAACGGCAGGTTCGTCGACACCCAGTACGGCGAAGCCGGCTACGAGGGTTTCCACATGTTGAGCATTCTGCGCGCGATCCTTCCGGCCGAGCAGTACCGGACGTATCTGCGCACGGTGCCGATGTCGGTGACCGCCGAAATGCGGGTGCGGACGTTGGCCGCGGGCCTGCCGGAAATCGAGCTCTACACGTCGTCGACCGGCGCCATCGCCTTCGCCGGTCTGGCGGGGTTCGCGTTCTCCGAGGGCGTTTCGAGGAGCTACCTCACCCCCGCCGTCATTCCGTACGGATCCGAGTTCCGGTATCGCTTCGCCGACGTGGAACTCGCTTCCGGCGAACACGTCACCCTGGTTTTCGAGCCGTTCTTCGACTCGGAGCCCGACTACAAGAACCTGCACGTCGTCCACGTCCGGAACGCCACGGGGCATTCCGTGATCGCCGTCAACCATTTCAAGGAGGCATTGCTGGCCCAGCTGGAACTCTTGCACCGCATCGACGAGGGCACCACGGCGATACGGCCTGCCGAGCACCGGTTCCTCGCGGCGCTGGGTTCGGCCATGTTCACCGGAACCTTCCCCCGCTCAACGGAAACCGATCACCAGGAAAACGAAGAGAAGTTCGCACGAATTGGGAGCGAAGCATGACGCAGATCATCGAAGACCTTTCGACGCTGTTGCGACCGGCCAAGGACATGCTGGCCGAAGTATCGGACAGGGAAGCGGCAGTGGCCCAGGTGACGAGCCAGATCAAGAACGACGACGCGGCCCGCGCGTTGTTCGCGCAGGTCTGCCGTTTCGAAGCTCCCTTCACCGCGAGCTGGGTCCACGGACCCGGTGACGACTCCCCTTACCTGTCCCTGGAACTGGCCGCGGCGTCCCTGGACGACGACCGGTATCGCGCCCAGCTCGCCGACATCGTGCTGTCGACGTCGACCTCCATCCCCTTCGACTACCGGGCCCTGGCGGCGGAAAAGCTCCTCCAGGTCGGAGCGGGCGAGTTCACCGGCGCACTCGAGGAGGTCGTGGACTCGTACGAACCGCTGCCCGTCCGCGGCCTGCAGGCGAAGATCGCCGTCCCCACCGACGGCATCGACCACCTTTTCGACATCCCGGACACGGTGACCGGCAGGCTCAACATCCTGATCGCGGCCAGCAGGGCGAAAACGCTTGAGAGCCGGTACCTGCTCGCCGGGCGGGTCCTCGGGAACGGGGTCGCGGAGACGGCGCCGGAGGGTGAGCCGGAACGGCTGATCCTCGAGGACGTCGGGACGACCATGGTGTCCCCTTTGGACTACCTGGTGCCCTGGGACCAGGAGTTCCCCGGTGAGAACGGCAGCAACCTCACGCTCGCGGAGTTGATGCGCATCACGCTGATGTGCGGGGAATTCCAGCTTCCGGACACGACCGTGCGGCCGATCCTGGTCGACTTCTACCGCTCGGTGCTGCGGACCGGCGGCCGCTCGATCATCGGCCTCGCGGCCGGTGTGTTCCATGTGGAGCACGGCACTCTCGCCACGCCCTCCTACTACTACCAAGGCCGCGACGCGATCCTCGGCAAGGGCTGCGTGATCGACTGCGTCGGCGGGGCGGTCCTGCAGGCCGGTTCGTTCCTCGGCGGGGGCTACATGCCCATCCTGATCCACACCCACAAGCACATCCGCAAGAGCAACCAGGCCGCCGCCTCGGAGCGGAAGCAGATCCTTCCGTGCATCTTCGCGGCCGAGGCGGGCGCTCGCTATCCGATGGACGCGATCGGGTTGTTCGAAACGGTGGACTACCTCGGCAGGGAAACCCCCTACGAAGGCATCCGCGCGATCCCGCACGCGAAGTAACGCGCCCGAACACGAAGTCCGCATCTCTCGATGCCACCGGGCAGGACGGCTCCGTCCTGCCCGGTGGCGTCGAAAACAGGAGGGTCAAAGGGAATGAGTGCAATGTTCGGGACCAAGGTCGCCGTGATCGGCGCGGGTTATGTCGGGTTGACCACGGCCGCCTGCCTTTCGTCACTGGGACATCAGGTCGTGTGCGCGGATGTCGACCAGGAAAAGGTCGACGCCTTGAGCCGCGGTGAGGCGACCATCCGGGAGCCGGGTATCTGCGAGCTGGTGGTGGACGGGCTGGCGTCCGGCAGGCTGGGATTCGTCCTCGGCGCGAGCGCGGCGGTGTCCGAGGCGAGCATCGTGATCCTGTGCGTGCCGACACCGATGAGCGCCACCGGCGCGGCGGATCTGACGACGCTGGAATTCGTCGTGGCCGAGGTGCGGGAGCTGCTGGCGCCCGGATGCGTCGTGGTGAACAAGTCGACGGTTCCCGTCGGCACCGCCTCCCGTGTCACGGAACTGATCGATCGGGCGGACGTGGCCGTCGTGTCCAATCCCGAGTTCCTCCGCGAAGGGTCCGCGGTCCACGACTTCCTGAATCCCGACCGGATCGTGGTCGGTTCGGCCGATCGTGACCCGGTCTCCGCCCAGCGCGTCGCCGACCTGTACGGGAAGCTCGACACTTCCGTACTGGTGACCGATTCCGCGAGCGCCGAGATGATCAAGTACGCGTCCAACTGCTACCTGGCGACCCGTCTGTCCTTTGTGAACACCGTCGCCGAGTTGTGCGAGTACCTCGACGCGAGTATCGACGACGTGACGCTGGGAATGGGTTACGACGAACGGATCGGCAGGTCGTTCCTGCGGCCGGGTCCGGGCTGGGGCGGTTCCTGCCTGCCGAAGGACACCTTCGCCCTGCTGCGCACCGCGGAGTCGGCCGGCAGCGATTTCGCCCTGCTGCGGGCGGCGATCGAAACCAACCTGAAGCAACAGGAACTGGTGGTCGACAAGGTGCGCAAGGCCGTCGGCGGCGAGCTGGCCGGTGCCCGGATCGGCCTGCTGGGCTTGACGTTCAAGGCCGGGACGGACGATCTGCGGGACTCTCCGGCGCTGGCGGTCGCCGGACGGCTGGCCGCCGAGGGCGCGGAACTGTTCGGCTACGACCCCAGCGTCCACGCCCCGGTGCCGGGGGTGACGGACGGTGTGCGGATCACGGGAACCGCCTATCACGCGGCGAACGGCGCGGCGGCGATCGTGCTGCTGACCGAGTGGCCGGAGTTTCGCGCTCTCGACTGGGCGCGGATCGCCGACCGGCTGGACGGCCGGGCCGTCATCGACACCCGGAACCTCCTCGACCCGCTCATCGTGGCCGGGACGGGCCTTTCCTATCAGGGCATCGGCCGCCCGGCGGTCGTGCCACGCGCCGGTGACATGGTCCGGCAGGCAGGCTGACCGGGGGTGGACGGCGAGCGACCCGCCCCCGGGCCTCACTCGTCGTCCCCTCGCCGTCGAGGACGGGACGACCGATGACGAAGCGAGTCAAGCCCTGGTCCGCGCTTTTCGCGCTGTGCCTGGGTTTCTTCATGGTCATGCTGGACATGACCATCGTGAACACCGCGGTGCCGTCGATGGTGCGCGAACTCGGTACCGAACTGACCGCGGTGATCTGGGTGACCAGCGTGTACCTGCTCGCCTACGCCGTTCCGATCCTGCCCGCCAGCAGGCTGGGTGACCGGCTCGGCCCGAAACGCGTCTTCGTCGCCGGGCTCGTGGTGTTCACCGGGGCGTCCTTGTGGTGCGGGCTTTCCGGTGACGTGGAAACCCTGATCGCCGCCCGCGCGGTGCAGGGTCTCGGCGCCGCGCTGATGACGCCGCAGACGACGGCCTTCATCACGCATCTGTTCCCGCCGGACGAACGCGGCCCGGCGCTGGGGGCCTGGGGCAGTGTCGCGGGCGTCGCCATGATCACCGGTCCGGTGCTCGGCGGCGTGCTCGTCGACCGGTTCGGCTGGGAGTGGGTCTTCTTCGCGAACGTTCCGATCGGGCTGCTCGCCCTGGCGCTCACCGCCGTCCACGTGCCCGACTGGAGACCGGGGAACTCTCACCGCTTCGACGTTCCCGGCATCCTGCTCTTCGGCGCGGGTCTCGTCTGCCTCGTCTTCGGAATCCAAAATGGACGGACCCACGGATGGGGGTACGCCGGAGCGGGAGTGCTGCTGCTGGGCGGTTTCGTCCTGTGGCAACGGGTCAACCGCCGCGAACCGCTGCTGCCGTTGCGAATCTTCCGCAACCGCGACTTCTCCCTGGGGGCCGCGACAGCGGTGCTGGTCGGGTTCGCGATGACCAGCACGCTCCTGGTGCTGGCCATCTACCTGCAGTCGGTGCTCGGCATGTCCCCGACCGACGCGGGCCTGCTCACCGCGCCGCTGGCCCTGATGTCCGGCGCCGTCGCGCCGTTCGCGGGACGGTTGTCGGACCGGACGCACCCCAAGTACCCGCTGATGTTCGGCCTGTTCTCGCTGTGCGGCGGCCTGTGCGTCCTCTCGCTGGTGATCATCCCGGCGAGTTCGCCCGCGGCGCTGATCCCCGGGCTGCTGTGGTGCGGTCTCGGTGTCGGCTTCATCTTCTCCCCGATGAGCAACGTGACCATCAACTCGGTCGAGCGGTCGCTGGTCGGCAGCGCGTCGGGCATCTTCAACACGGCGCGGCAGATCGGCGGGGTCCTCGGCGGCGCGGCCGTCGGTTTGGTGCTGCAGGCACGGACCAGTGCCCCGATGGCGGGCAGGGCGAACGAGGCCGCGGACGCGGTCAAGACCGCCTTCCTGCTCCCGATGGGCGTGCTGATCCTCGGGCTGCTGTGCTCGGCCGCCCTGCGCCGTTCCCGGCGGGAACCGCGGCCGATCGGGCAGGACGGATCGCCCGATCGGATGACCGCGGCCCCGTGATCACCGGCTCCGTCCTGGCTACCGTCGTCTCATGACCCTCGTACCGACGATCGACCTGAGCGGCTGGGACGACGGAGACCGCGCGGAGCTCGCGCACACCGTCGACGAGGCTTTGACGCGTGTCGGGTTCCTGCAGCTCGTCGGGCACGGCATCCCGCGGGCGACGATCGACGGGATGCGCGAAGCGACAGCCGCCTTCTTCGCTCTCCCTGTCGAGGAGAAGCTCCGCTCCGCGCCTGCCGACCGCGCCTCGGATCGCGGGTACGCGGCCGAAGGCACCGAAGGACTGGCGTACAGCCTCGGCGAGACGACGCCGCCCGACCTGTCGGAGTCGTTCGTGATCGGCGCGGAGGACATCGACGGTGACGATCCGTACGGCTTCTTCGTGCCCAACATCTGGCCCGGTCTGCCGGAAAGCCTGCGGCCGGCGCTCACCGCCTACGAGGCGGAAGCACACCGCGTCGCGAAGGTCCTGCTGGAGATCTTCGAGCAGGCACTCGGACTCCCCGACGGCTACCTGGGGGCGTACACCCGGCATCCGACGCGCACCTTGCGGGTGAATCACTTCGAACGCCGCGCCGGGGCGCCCGCACCGCTGCCGGGACAGATGCGGCTCGGCGCGCACACCGACTACGGCATCGTCACCGTCCTGTACGCCGATCCCGTCCCCGGCCTGCAGATCCACGGTCCCGACGGCGCCTGGCACGACGTCATCCCCGCCGAGGACGCGCTGGTGGTGAACCTCGGCGACCTCACCGCGCAGTGGACCAACGACCGCTGGCGCTCCACGCTGCACCGGGTCGTGCCGCCGTCCGGGCCCGGGCCCTCGCGGCGCCGAAGCGTGGCGTTCTTCTTCGACGGTGATCACGACGCACGGTTCGAATGCCTCCCGACCTGCCAATCTCCCGAAAATCCGCCGAAATATCCGCCGGTCCTCGGCGGTGCGCACCTCTACGCCAAGATCACCGGCGGGCGGACCCTCGAACCGGCCGACGCGATGAACACCGCCGCCGACCGCGGCTGAGGGAGAATTCCCGGCGAACGATGTCCGGTCCTGTCCGGTGGCTCCGACGTCTCCGGCAGAAGGCACCGAAGCGGTGCCCGCCGAGAGGAGCCAACCGTGAAGTACATGATCATGATGTTCGGGTCGCAGCAGGATCTCGACAGCATCGGCGGCAAGTGGAGCGCGGACGAGGTCACCGCCCTGCACGAGTTCATGGCCAAGTGGAACAACGACCTGGTCGAGTCCGGGGAGTTCGTCGACGCGCAGGGCCTTTCCCAGCCGGCGCACGCCCGCCGCGTCTCCCTGCGTGACGGCGCGCCCGTGGTGACCGACGGGCCGTACGCCGAAACGCAGGAGGTCCTGGTCGGCTACACGACCGTCGACTGCGCGAGCTACGACCGCGCGACCGAGATCGCGGCCAAACTGGCTGCCACCCCGCATCCGGAAGGCACCGACTTCGGCCGCGAGTGGTACGTCGACATCCGGCCGTGCGCCGACAGCTTCGAAGAACTGGAGCTCTAGGTGCCGGACAGCGGCGTCGAGGACCTGCTGCGCACGCTTTCGCCGCAGGTCCTCGGCGCCGTCGTCCGCCGCTATGGTCACTTCGACCTGGCGGAGGACGCGACACAGGAGGCGCTTCTCGCGGCCGCGACGCAGTGGCCCGCCGAGGGACGGCCCGACGATCCGCGCGCGTGGCTCATCACGGTCGCCTCGCGGCGGCTGACCGATCTGCTCCGCGCCGAGCAGGCGCGGCGCCGTCGCGAAGACACCGTCGTCCAGCGGACGTTGCCGGAGGAACACCTCGCGCCCGCGGCGGACCGGCGGGCCGCCGACTCCGACGACACGCTCATCCTGCTTTTCCTGTGCTGCCACCCGTCCCTGTCACCGGCGTCGCAGATCGCGCTGACGCTCCGGGCCGTCGGCGGCCTCACCACGGCGGAGATCGCCCGCGCTTTCCTGGTCCCCGAAGCGACGATGACCCGGCGGATCAGCCGCGCGAAGACGGGCGTCAAGACCAGCGGCGTCCCGTTCGGCATGCCACCGGAAGCCGCGCGTGCGGCGCGGCTGGACGCGGTCCTCCACGTGCTGTACCTGATCTTCAACGAGGGTTACGCCAGCACGTCCGGCCCCGACCTGACGCGGAGCGAGCTGTCCGCCGAAGCCATCCGGCTGGCCAGGATCGTCCACCGGCTCCTGCCGGAAGACAGCGAAGTCACCGGGCTGCTGGCGCTGATGCTGCTCACCGACGCCCGCCGCCCGGCGAGGACGGCACCGGACGGTGCGCCGATCCCGATGTCCGAACAGGACCGGAGCCGCTGGAACACCGGGTACGTCACCGAAGGGATCGCGCTGCTGTCCGAGGCGCTGCCGCACGGGCCGACCGGGCAGTTCCAGATCCAGGCCGCGATCGCCGCGCTGCACGACGAGGCGCCGACCGCCGAAGAGACCGATTGGCCGCAGATCGAGGCCCTCTATGAACTTCTGCTGCGGCTCTCCGCGAATCCCGTGGTGGAGCTGAACCACGCCGTCGCGGTCGGGATGGCCCGAGGTCCGCGAGAAGGGTTGACGGCCTTGGAAAAGCTCGGTGACCGGGTTCCCGGCGACCATCGGTTCCACGCCGCCCGCGCGCATCTGCTCGAACTGGCCGGGGACACCGCGGGCGCCGTCGAGTCCTATGTGGAGGCTGCCCGGCGCGCGACGAACCTGCCGCATCAGCGCTATCTCCACGCTCGCGCCGCCCGCCTGCGCTGAAGTACGTGAAGGCCCCCTTCCTTGCGCTAGACGCAAGGAAGGGGGCCTTCACGTACTTGACTAGCAGCTGAGCAGGAGCCCGGTGATCGCGGTGCAGGTCGACGACGCGGTGTTGTTGGCCGCGTTCGGGTCGGCGACGGAACTCTGCGTGATCTTCGCGGTCGTCTTGACCGGTCCGATGGTCAGCAGTCCGGCGGCCACCGAGAACTTGGCCGTGCCGCTGGTGCCGGTCGCGAGCGACGAGAAGTCGCAGTTGACGACCTTCGAGCCGCTCGGGTTCGAGCAGGTCGACGAGCCGGTGAAGCGCAGCCCGTTGCCCAGCGTCGACGCCACCCGGATACCGGACGCCGTGCCCGGACCCGCGTTGGTGACCTTGACCGTGTACTCGATCGACGACGTCAGGATCCCGCGCGGGGACGCGGTCAGCGTGACACCGAGGTCCGCGGCGCTCTGCGCGCCGGTGACGGTCAGCACGGGGCCGTCGAGGATCTCGAAGCTGTAGTTGTCACCGACGAACTGGTGCTGCAGGGTGACGCTGCCCAGCGGGGCGTCGTCCTTGACCCGGAAGGTGAACAGCACGGTCTTGCTCTGCCCGGGGGTCACGGTGCCGACCCCGCCGCGGATGCTGCCGCCGAGCATGTCGCAGGCGAACGCGCCGGGACAGGACACCAGGTCGACGATGCCCGGAAGCGGCGATTCCTTGCCGTAGAGCGTCGCCTTGCCGCCTTCGATGGTCGAGGTCGCGTCGGCGTTGTAGACGGTTTGCGAGACGGTGAACGTCTGTCCACGTTGGACAGTGGTCGGCGAAACCTCCACGGCGCTGGTCGGCGGGGCCGCGAGGGCGGAGGCAGGCGCCACGAGCATGATCGTGGCCACAGCGGCCACCAGAGACAGAACTGAGGCTCTTCGAAGCTTCATCGGTTCTCACAATTCCGGTCGGGGGCGTCGCGCCGATCGGTGCGGACAACGATCAGTCGCCCAGGAACGGACATTCGTTACCAGTGTCTCCCGCCGGGTGGCCCGAAGTTCTCACCCGCTCGGAGTAACCCCGCCGCGTGTTCCCAGGTCCGGAACACGCGGCTCGTTTCCAAGCTGTGACAGAACGAACCGATCACGGGGACGATGTTCCCGCTCCGCGGAGCGCCGGGAGCAGATTCGCCTCTTCGTAGGCGAAGTGTTCATCGAGTCCATTCGCGACCCGCTCGAACTCCTCACGCAGTGCGGCGGTTTCGAGTTCCCCCTTGCCCTGCAGCAACTCATCAAGATCGAGCAACGCGCGGGACACGGTTTCGTGTTCTTCGCGCAGCCGGGTCAGGGCCGGCGCGAGTCCGGGATGGGCCTTTTCGATCGCCGTGAACGCGCCGTCCTCGCGAAGATGGTGCATCCGCAGGCCGTTGCAGAAAGTGACACAATGGCCGAGCAGTTCGCGCCGCACTCCCGGCCGTCCCCGCACCGGCTCGCCGTCGAGCTCGGCCCGCGCCTCCGCCAGCGCCTTCCGGAGCTCGTCGTGGTGGACGAGCAACTGATCGGCGATCGCCCGCCCGCGGGCGGCATCGACTTCCAGCAGATGCAGCACGAAACCCCGCTCCCCGCCTTCGAGCGGCACGGCATACGCGGCATGCGGAACCCCGTCGATCCCGAGTGTCGCTTGTGGACTGACGAGAAGGTCGCGATACCAAGGAGAATCGGCGTCCGGCGCGTACGCCAGGTACCGGCTTCCGTGACTGCGGCAGGCGACGGAGGTCGTGCGGGGACGCCCCGTCCCGGCATCCATGGTGGTCATCGACAGCGATTCCACGGTACTCCCCAGGTAGCATCGTCCTGAAAGCCATTTTGCTTTGCAAGCAAAGCCTCTTTGCTTGCAAAGGTATCCAGGAGGGTGCCCGGTGTCAACCGAGGACATGGAAGCCGACGACGCCGTGCGCGCCTTGCTGCTGCTCATGCCGCGGATGGTCGGCCGCGCGAAGCGGATCAAGATCCCCGACGAACTCCAGTCGCTGTCGCTGGCTCCGCGTCACTTGTCACTGCTGTCGTACCTGCTCTTCGACGGTCCGATGACGGTGAACGAACTGGCCGAACGGCTCGAGGTCGCCCCGACCACGGTGAGCCTGATGGTCGGCGAACTGAGCAAGAAGGACGTCCTGGACCGGCGCGAGGACGAGGCCGACCGGCGTCGGCGGATCGTCGCCATCACCGAGCGCATGCGGCCCGCGATCGACGGCTGGCTAGCGCAGGGCGCCCGCGCCTGGCAGAAGGCGCTCGCCCCGCTGACACCGGCGCAGCGCCGCCTGTTCATCGACACGCTTCGGGCCTACGAGGACGGGCTCACGACCTAGGAGAACCGGTGCGATACCTGCTCATGCTCTGCGGGACCGTCGATGACGAAACGCCCGGCACGGACATCACCGAGCCCTGCCGCGCCTGGCGCGAAGAGCTGACGCGGCGCGGGATGCGCGTCGACGGGATGGGCCTGCACGCGCCGGTGTCGGCGACGACCGTCCGCGTCCGCGACGGCAAGGCGCTGCTCACGGACGGCCCGTTCGCCGAGACGAAGGAACAGATCGGCGGCATCACCGTCCTCGACTGCGAAAGCCGGGAACAGGCCGTCGAGGCGGCGAAAAGTCATCCCTGGGCCGCGATCGGGACGATCGAAGTCCGCGAGATGATCTAGCCGGTGATCCGGACGGTGACCTGATTGTCGGCGTAGGTGTAGGCCACGTATTCGAATTCGGTGCCGGTGCGTTCGACGTATTCCAGCCACGCCCGGTGTTCGTGCCGCTGCCAGCCGGGGTAATTGAAGAACTCGTCGAAGTGCACGATGCTGCCCGGCCGCAGACGCGGACCGGCCAGATCGAGCACGGTTTTCGCCGAGCTGTACAGATCACCGTCCACGTGAAGGAAATCGACGGCACCTTCGTGCCGCTCGAGAAAACCGGGAAGCGTGTCGGCGAAAAGACCGACGACGAGTTCGGCGCCGGGGACGTCCGGCAGATCTTCGCGCGCGAACGAACCGGCGGGCATCCCGTTGAGCCAGTTCTCCGGCAGGCCCTGGAACCAATCGAATCCGTAGGTTTCGGCACCGCCGCGCGCCTTGGCGATCACGCGCAGCGTGTTCCCGCTCGCGACCCCGAATTCGAGGGCCATTCCCCCTGACGGGGCAAGGGAAAGCGCGTACGCGAGCGTCTCTTGCGGACGGGCGAAGTGGCGGGTTCCGGTCAGGTGCTCGCGGGCGAACCGGTTGCTGTCCCGCGCCGCGTCCTGATCACCGGCGTAGATGATGTCGCGACGGCTCCGGATTTCGAACTCGATGACGCGATCGAAACAGCGATCTCCTTGCCGGACGATCTCCGCGCGCAGTTCCCCGGCGACCCGGTTCAGCTCCTCGGTATAAGGATCATGGAATCGCCGGGCGAGCCGGTGCAGGCCCCGGCCGAGGGTGCTGCGGGCCGATCGGCCCACCGTGTACAGGGCTGAATGGGGTACCAGGTGACGCATTCCGGGACGATACACCAGCACCATTCGGGTGAACGGACTCAGAACATCGAGGGGCCGGTTTCGTTGCGGTAACCGAGGGGTCCGCTCCTACCATCGCGTTCGCCGCCGGTGATCAGGTGCCGGCACGGGAAAAGGAGCGCGATGAGCAAGATCGTCATCTTCGGGGCAGGCGGACGTGGAGGACGCCGAGCCGTCGCCGAAGCCGTGAATCGCGGGCACCGGGTGACCGCCGCCGTCCGGGATCCCCGCCGTCACAAGGATCTCGCCGGTGAAGCCGTCACCTTGATCGCCGCCGACGTCACGGTGGCCGACGACGTCGCGAAGGCGGCCGCCGGGCACGACGCCGCGATCAGTTCCATCTACCGCGCGGATCTCCCCGCGCGGGAGTACTACCCGGCCGCCGCGCACGCGCTGATCGACGGCCTCGGCCAAGCCGGTGTCACGAGGCTGGTCGTCGTCGGCGTCGGGTCGGCGTTGGAGATCGCGCCGGGCGTCGCGTTCCACGACCAGCCGGGCTGGCCGCCGGAACACCGCGAATTCTCCCTCGGGCACACGGCGGAACTGGAGGTCCTCCGTGCGTCCGGCGGCGCACTGGACTGGGTGGTCATCGCGCCGCCGCCCGCGATCATCGACGAACACGCCGAGCGGACGGGCGAGTACCGCAGCGGGGACCACCGGGTATTGCCGCGCGCGGAAGACGCGGGACCGTTCTCGTACGCGGATCTCGCGGTCGCACTCGTCGACGAGATCGAACGGCCAGGGCATTCGAGGGAAATGGTCGCCATCGACCACTGACCGGGCAACCTTCCGGACGGGTGGTTCGTAAGGAGTTCACATGCACTCCCTGCGACAACTGGAAGGGTCCCAGATGCAAGGCGTAGCAAGACGATCCACGCTGACCGTGTCCGGTCTGGTCCTCGGCCTGTCCGGCCTGCTCACGAGTACGGCGTCGGCGAGCGAGGGCTGGCGGCTGGAACAACCACTGGACAGCACGGTGAACCGGATCTACTACGGCGTCACGGCCACCGGCGCGAACGACGCCTGGACCGTCGGGAGCACCTGGACCGGCAGCGCCGAAGTCCCGGTCGCGGTCCGCTGGGACGGCACGAAGTGGGCCGACACCACCCCGGCCCCGGTCACCGGCACCAGCGCCCGGTTCACCCAGGTCTCCGCCTCGGCACCGGACAACGTCTGGGCCGCCGGTGACCGCACGGTCGAGGTCGGCACGCGGCAGGTCGCGGATCCCCGACGGCCGCGTCCCGCCCGCGTGGCGGCGACCGGCTCGTCGACACTGGTCCAGCGATGGGACGGCAAGACGTGGACCGACATCGAACGCCCGAAACCACCGGCGGGCATGGAGGGCTTCACCAGCGACATCGCCGCTTTCTCGCCGAAATCGGTGTGGCTGGTCTCCTACGACTACGACTTCAAGACGAACAAGTCCGTGGACCATCTCGAACACTGGACCGGGAAGGCGTGGGAGCAGGTCGAGATCCCGCAGACCGGCGCCCGCCCGCTCCGGCCGTCCCGGGTCGGCGGCACCGGTGACGACGACCTGTGGGTCTCCGCGTCGTCGGTGGCGGCCGACGGGAAGGAGACCCCGTTCCTGCTGCACTGGAACGGCGCGGGCTGGCGGCAGATCGAGGTTCCCGTGCCGTCGGACTACCGCACCGGCTGGCTGGTCAACCACGTCGTCCCCGACGGCCGCGGCTCGGCCTACGTCGTCGGCAGGGTGAACGAATGGAACGCGACCGGCATCCCCGCGTTCGTCACCCGCTGGGACGGGCAGAAGTGGAGCTCCCTGCCGTCCGGCCCGTTCGACGAGATCAACGCGGCCGCGCTCGACGGCTCCGGGAAGCTGTGGACCGCGGGCTGGGTGCCCGGTGACGCCCACGTCCTGATGTCCGTGTGGAACGGGATCGAATGGCGAAAGGACGCGCTTCCGCCGGAGGTCGCCAAGACGGCCGACGGCAGTTCTATCCTCGGGTTCGCCGCCGTCCCCGGGACGCCGGGCGTGCTGACCTCCGGGGTCGGCAGCTCGGGCGGGCTGGAGAGCACTTGGGGCGTCCTCGCTTCGCTCGACCTGCCCTGACCTGCCTCGTGAGTGGTAAGGACGGTTAGAACCGTCTTTACCACTCACGAGCAGGGGCGGCTCAGCGCTCCGGGGTGTCGCCACCGTTCTGCTCGGCGAGGAACCGCTCGAACTGGCTCCCCAGCTCCTCCGCGGTCGGCATGTGCTCCACCGACTCCGCGAGCAGGCTTTCCTTGCTGGACGCCTCCATGAAGGTGTCGTACTGCTGCTCCAGCGCGCGCACGACGTCGGCGACTTTCTCCGACCCGGCGACCTGGCGCGCGATCTCGGCTTCCGCCTCCTGCGAGGCCTCCCGCAGATCGCCGTCCGGCAGGTTCAGCCCGGTCGACTCGGCGACGGCCTCCAGCAGGTGCAGCGCGGCGCTCGGGTACGTCGAGTCCGCCAGGTAGTGCGGCACGTGCGCGGCGAATCCGGACGCGTCGTGCCCCCACTCGCCGAAGCGGAACTCCAGCAGCCCGGCGACGCTGCCCGGCACCTGCATCCGGTTGGGCAGCGGCCGGTGTTCGCCGACCAGCTCGTCCCGCGTCGCGTGCGCTGTCACGCCCAGTGGGCGGGTGTGCGGCGCGCCCATCGGGATGCCGTGGAAACCGGTGGTGAGCCGGACGTCCCAGCGTTCGACCAGACTCCGCACGGCCGCGCAGAACCGCTCCCAGTCGTGGTCCGGTTCCGGGCCGGTGAGCAGGAGGAACGGCACGCCGTCGGCGTCGTGCAGCAGGTGGACGACCAGTTCGGGAGCGTCGTAGGCCTCCCAGTGGTCGATGGAGTACGTCATCGTCGGGCGGCGCGAGCGGTAGTCGATGAGGCGGTCGACGTCGAACCGCGCGATCACGCGGTGTTCGGACGAGCTCAGGAGGTGCTCGGCGACGAGTTTGCCGGCCGACCCCGCGTCCATGAACCCGTCGAAGTAGTGCAGGAGCACGGCCCCGCCGAGGTCAGGGACGTCCGAGTCCACCTCGTACAGGTCTTCCGGGTCCAGCGCCACCAGATCCTCCAGGTTTCGTGCGTACAACCGTCTACGGGTGGGAACGCCCCGATAGGGGGCATCCATTCCGCCGATGGTGGCCGAGATCCTATCGGTCCGTGACAGGTGCCGTGGGCGGTCCGTGCCGGGGTGGTGCACGCTGAAGAGGTGACAGAAGAGACAGCACCGCCCGAGCGGCTCACCCTGCGCCCACCCGCCAACCGGGTCAGCCGTCGTGCCATCGGGTACTGGACGGTGTGGGCCGCGGTCGGCTGGGTGGTGCTCATCGGTGTGCAGGCGGTGTTCGTGCTCACGAGCGACGACCCGCCGACGTGGCTCACCGTGACACTGACGATCTCGTGCGTGCTCGGCCCCCTGCATCTCCTGGTCATGCCGCAGTGGCGCTATCGGATCCACCGCTGGGAGGTCACCGGCGAGGCCGTGTACACCCAGGAAGGCTGGCTCAAACAGGACTGGCGGATCGCGCCGATCTCGCGGATCCAGACCGTCGACATCGAACGCGACCCGGTCGAGCAGCTGTTCAAACTGGCGAAGATCACCGTGACGACGGCGTCGGCCGCGGGCCCGGTCAAGATCGCCGGTCTCGACCACGCCGACGCGCTGGCGCTCGCCGCGGAACTCACGAAGACCACGCAGGCCACTCCCGGTGACGCGACATGAGCACCGAGGCAGCACCGGACGCCACCGTCGATCAGTGGCACCGCCTCGACCGCCGGATGCTGCTGATCCGGCCGGTGCTCGACGTCGTCAAATCGCTGCCGGTGCTGATCGGGACGGTGCTCCTCGGCCGGGGCAACGGCTGGGAATGGATCGGGCTGGGCGTCACCGCGCTGACCGTGCTCGTCGGCATCTCGCACGTGCTCACGTCGCGCTATCGCATCGCCGACGGCCAGGTGGAATGGACCACCGGACTGTTGCTGCGCAAACATCGCGCGATCCCGCTCGACCGCGTCCGCACGGTCGACGTCACCTCGGAGCTGAAGCACCGCCTGTTCTCCCTCAGCGCCGTGCGCATCGGCACCGGACGGCATTCGGCCGTCCAGGGCGCGGGCAGTGACCAGCTCGTCCTCGACGCCGTCAGCGCGACCGAAGCACACCGGCTGCGCACGGTTCTCTTGCACCGCAAGGAAGTCATCGCCGAAGCCGAGTCCGCGCCGCCGCCTGAGCAGATCGTGGCGGAGGTCGACCGGAAGTGGGTGCGGTACGCGCCGTTCACGCTGTCCGGGCTCGCCGTGGTGGGCGCGGTGTTCGCCGCGGTCTGGCATTTCGCGCACCAGCTGAACATCGACCCGGAGAACGTCGGGCCGTTGCGGGACCTCATGGACGATCTGGCGAACACCGCCGTGTGGCTGATCGTCGTCGTCGCGGCGGTCGCCCTGCTGGTGCTCGTCTCGCTGCTTTCCGTCGGCGGCTACGTGCTGTCGTTCTGGAACTTCAAGCTCACCCGGGAGACGGAAGGCACCCTGCACGTCCGGCGCGGGCTGATCACCACACGTTCGGTGTCCATCGAAGAGGACCGGCTTCGCGGCGTCGAGGTGAAAGAGCCGCTGCCGCTGCGGATCGCGGGCGGGGCGCGGCTCACCGCGATCGCGGGCGGGCTGCGCGAGGGCAAAGGCGGGGACAAGGGCGGCGGGCTCCTGCTGCCGCCCGCGCCCGTCGGCCGGGTCCACGAGGTCGCGGCCGAGGTGCTGCGGGAGAACTTCGACCCGGCGACCGTGCCGCTGAACCGGCATCCGCGACGCGCGCTCACCAGGCGGCTCACCCGGGCCGTCGTCGGCGTGCTGATCCTGGCGACGGCGCTGTTCGGCCTGGCGTGGATCGATTTCCTGCCGGACTGGATGTGGCAGGTCGCGCTCGGGCTGCTGCCGTTCGCCGTGCTCGTCGGCTGGGACGGCTACCGCAACCTCGGCCACGCGATCGTCGGGCGGTATCTGGTCAGCCGCTCCGGTTCACTGGCGCGGGCGACGGTGGCGATCCGGCGCGAGGGGCTCACCGGGATCGTCATCAGCCGCTCGTTCTTCCAGCGCCGCGGCGGGTTGATCACCGTGACCGCCCCGATCGCGGCGGGCCGGGGCGGCTACCAGGTGGTCGACGTCGGCGAATCGGCCGGGCTGGCGATGGCGGAGCAGGCCGCGCCCGGCCTGCTCACGCCGTTCCTGCGGCGGGAGGCTCAGCGGTAGCCGGTGACGTCCGCCGGTTTGCCCGGATCCTGGACCTCGACGAGATAACGCCAGCAGTCGGGGCGGCTTCCGTCGAGGTCGGTGAATCCGTAATCCTTCGCCAATTCGCCGCTGGACACCGATTTCCCGTTCCAGCGGGCGACTTCCGCGTCACCGGCCAGCGCCGCGACCGCCCTGCCGACGAACGCCGGGCTTTCAGAAATGGCGAAATGCGGCTGCACCTTCGTCGCGTCCCGCCAATTCTGTTCGGTGACCTGATAAGCGTCGAGCATCGCTTCCGAACGGAGCCAGCCCGGCGTGACCGCCACCGCGGTACCGCCATGCGGTTCCAATTCGTGGGCGAGGGCGAACGCCATCCGGTTCACCGCGGTCTTGGCGAGGTCGTAGAAGAACGAAACGCGGTAGTTCCCCGAGTTGTACGCGGTGGTCCCGTCGTTGACCTCGATGACCAGCGATCCCGGTTTCCTGATCATGAGCGGGAGCGCGAAATGGCTGGTGATGGCATGGGTGTCGATGGCGAGGCGCAACGTCCGCAATCCGGTGTCCAAAGTGGACTCCCAGACCGTTTTGCCCCATTCGATGGGTGCGCCGTAGATGTCGTTGACCAGGACGTCCAGCGCCCCCTGCTCGGCGTCGATCCGTTCCACCAGCTCGCGGACCTCGTCGGCCTCCAAATGGTCTACGCCGATCGCGATGCCGCGCCCGCCCGCCTCGTCGACGAGTGCCGCGGTCTCCTCGATCGTCTCCGGGCGATTCATTTCGGATCTCCGGGAACCGGTGCTGCGACCGGTCACGTAAACGGTCGCGCCCGCGGCCCCCAGCTGGACCGCTATTCCCCGCCCGGCGCCGCGGGTCGCCCCCGCGACCAAAGCGATCTTGCCCGCCAATGGCTTTTCCATGGTCCGAACCTAGCAAGAAGTCCGTTTGTTCGTGGACCAAAGTCCCTGGTCCGCAATTCACACAATGTGCTACTTTCTTGACTCTTTGTGATTGCCCCGGCGAGAGGTCGAGATGACGCCTGCCGCACGATCCCTGGACACCACCGCTCCCCCGAAACGCACCCCCGGCGCCAGCAGCTCACGCAAAGTCCTGCAGCTGCTGCTCTCCTTTTCCGAACGCCGCTGGGACGCGAGCGTCGCCGAGCTCGCCGCGAGGATCGGCACCCCGGTCGCCACGACGTATCGCTATGTCGCACTGCTGAAGGAACTCCAGCTGCTGGAGGAGGGCAAGACCGGGCGCTATCACGTGACGAGCCAGGTGATGCCGCTCGCGCGGGCCGCGCAGCTCGCCAACGACCTCGCCCGGCTGGCGCGCCCGGCGATGGAGGAGGCTGCTCGCGACCTCGGCGAGACGGTCCTGCTGTTCCAGCATTTCGGCGATTCCGCGGTCTGCGCGGACCGCGTCGAATGCGAACGCGCGATGCGCTTCACCTTCCAGCCGGGCCATTCCGTCCCGCTCGGCGCCGGCGCGTCGGGCAAGATGCTGCTCGCCATGCTGCCGGAAGGCGAACGGGAAAGGCGGCTTTCGTCGATCGTCCAGCGTCGCGGGCCGACCGTGCGGGAAGAGGTCAAACGCGCGGGTATCAACCGGTATTCGGTCAGCTGGGGCGAACTGGACGACGGCGTCTGGTCGTGTTCGGTGCCGATCCCGAGCACCGGGCACCGGCCCGCGGTGCTGAGCCTCGCCGCCCCCGCGACCCGGATCAGCGACGACGCGAAACGGGCCGCCATCGTCGCGCTCCAGTCGTACGCGAGCAGGATCCACCGGGCCGTTTCGTCGTTCTCCCTCTGACGCGGCGGTAATTCGCGCGCGCCCACCCCGGCGCCGGGGTAGAACTCGACCCGTGATCCGACCAGCCGTACCCGAAGACCTGCCCAGGCTCCAGGATATCGAGCGCGCCGCGGGCGAGCCGTTCCGCGCCCTCGACATGGCCGCGATCGCCGACGACGATCCGCCGTCGCTCGAGGACCTCGCGGCCTATCAGCGCGCGGGCCGCGCCTGGGTCTGCGACACCGGTGACGGCCCGATGGCGTACCTGCTCGCCGAGGTCGTCGACGGCTACGGCCACGTCGAGCAGGTGTCCGTCCATCCGGACCACGCGCGGCAGGGCCTCGGACGGCGGCTGATCGAGCACGCCGCGGAATGGGCCTCGCGCGAGGGGCTCGCGGGGCTCACGCTGACGACGTACGCCGAGGTGCCGTGGAACGCGCCGTACTACGCCCGGCTCGGCTTCGCGACGCTCGGCGAGGAAGACCTCACCGACGGCCTGCGAGCGATCCGGGACCACGAAATCGCCCGTGGCCTGGACGCGTGGCCGAGGGTGACCATGCGGCGGTGACCCGCGCGGGGGGTTCGACTGGCGACGTCTATCGAACGTGTGTTCTACTGTCCGCGCCGGCCCCGGAGGGGGAAGCTCCGCGGGCCGGCACCGGAGCAGAGGAGACACGGATGGCGGTCAAGATCACCCATCTCACCAACGGCCAGCAGGTGCGCTTCGCCAACGCGGACGGCGCCCGCCGCTACGCCGAGATCATCGGCGGCGGGGTCGACAAATGGCGGTTCACCGTGGTCAGCGGGTACGAGCTCCCGGAAATGTCGGGGCGGGTGGTCCATGTGCCGGTATGGCGGATGACCTCCAGGTGACACCCGGACCGTTCGCGTGGATCACCACCGCGGACAACGGGGGCGACGAACTCCGCCGCTGCCGAGGCGGGCCCACGCGGGCCCTTCGTGACCGAGCGCGAGTCCTCGTGCACGTCGCGAGGCGTGACCTCGTGAGTGGCTAGGGCGGTTCTAACCGTCCTAGCCACTCACGAGACCTACTACGGTTCGGCCCCGCCTCAGGCCTCCGGCAGGATCCCGCGCCGGAAGGGCTCCACGCCGACGACGTGCCGGACCCGGTCCGGCTCGACCAGGATCTTGACCCGCCGTTCCCCCGGAATCCGCCATTCGTAGCGGTCGGTTCCGACGTACTTCTTCGCCAGCCGGTCCATGCAGCGGTCCGCCTCGTCACCCTCGACGAACTCGACGGCCCGGCCGTGGATCACGACCCGGTCGTAGGGATTCTCCGCGTCCACGCACGACAGCGACACACGCGGATCGCGGCGCAGGTTCTCTTCCTTCACCCGGCCGACGGCGGTGTTGAACACGATGTAGTCGCCTTCGACGTCGATCCACATGGGCGACACCTGGGGCGAACCGTCCCGGTTCACCGTGGCCAGATGCCAGAAGTTCGGCGCCGCGACCCGGTCACGGACCTGCTCGCTCAACTCGGCCATCCGGCCCTCCCGGTGAAGTCGCGTGCCTAGACGAGCCGGTCCAGCGCGCGTGGCAGAGCCGTGGTGAGCAGGTCCAGTTCGGCTTCCCCGGCGATCAGCGGCGGCGAGACCGCGATCCCCTTGGCCAGGTTCCGCACGAGGACGCCCTCCTCCCGCGCCGTCCGCTGCAACCGGTTCGGCGCGCCGGCGTCCGACGCGAGGAAGTCGGCCTTGAGCTCCACCGCGCCGAGGAAACCCAGCCCGGCCCGGACCTCCGCGACCAGCGGATGCGAAGCCAGCCCGGAAAGCGCGTCCGCCAGCGGCTTCTCCAGCTCGCGCCCGCGCGGGATGAGCCCGTCGCGCTCGTAGATGTCCAGCGTCGCGTTTCCCGCGGCGCAGGCGACCGGATGCCCCGCGTAGGTCGCGCCGTGCCGCAGCACCGGCGCGCCCGGCTTCCCGGTGAAGAACGGCTCGGCCACCCGCGGCGCGACGATCAGCGCGCCCAGCGGGATCGTCCCGCCGGTGATGCCCTTCGCGGTCGTGATCATGTCGGGCTTCACGTCCCACCGGTCGATCCCGAACCAGGTCCCCAGCCGCCCGAACGCGGCGATCACACAGTCGGCGACGAACAGCACACCGTGCTTGCGGCAGATCCCGGCGACCGCCTCGATGTACCCGTCCGGCGGCAGCAGGACCCCGCCCGCGCCGATCACCGGTTCGCAGAAGAACGCCGCGACCCGCTCCGGCCCGACGCGCTGGATCTCCGCTTCGAGTGCTTCCGCGCTGTCGTACGGCACGTGCGAGATGTCGCCCGGCAACGGCCCGAAGTTCGTGGCGTTGGCCGCGATGCCGCCGACGGCCGTGCCGAAGCCGTGCGTGCCGTGATATCCCTGCACCCGCCCGATGACGTGCACCTTCTCCGGGTGCCCGGTATGCGCGAAATGCGCCCGGGCGATCTTGACCGCGGTGTCGATGACGTCGCCGCCGCCCGAACCGAAGAACACCTTCGAGCCTGGTTCCGGCGCCAGCGCGGAGACGCGCTCGGCGAGCCTCAGCGCCGGCTCGTTGGCGTTGTAGCCGAACAGGTTGTACGAATCGAGCGTCCGCAGCTGGTCCGCGACGGCCACCGCGATCTCCTCGCGTCCGTGGCCGAAGTTCGCGTACCAGAGCGACGCTGTCGCGTCGAAATAGCGCTTCCCCTCGTCGTCCCAGACATAGGAACCCTCACCGCGGGCGATGACCAGCCGGTCGCCGTCGACCGCTCCCATGTCCGCGAAGGGATGCCACAGCGGATTGTGCGCGGATGCCGACGACACCATGATCTTCCTCCTCGAGTCCGTGCCCCCATCCTCGCCCGGATCCGGCCGCGACGCGAACACTCCATCGTGCACAGTTCGCGCCGCGGACCTGTCCGGTCTGTCGCCGCAACCTCCGGTGAATTTCCGACACCATCCCAACGGCTCTTGACCAGCGCTGGCCGATCCTGTTGTTTGATGAGTGAGTTTGTTCAAAGTTGAGCATTCTGGGAGGAACTTATGCGTCGTCTCGCTGGCGCGCTCGTCGCCGCCTGCACGCTCACCGCCCTCTGCGCCGTTCCGGTGGCGGCCGTCGAAAGCCCGCCACCGGTCGCGACACCGCCGATGGGCTGGAACAGCTGGAACAAGTTCGGCTGCGACATCACCGAACAGCTGATCCGGGAAACCGCCGACGCCATGGTGACGTCGGGGATGAAGGCCGCCGGCTACCAGTACGTCAACCTCGACGACTGCTGGGCGGAGAAGAACCGCACCCCCGACGGGAAGTACGAACCGCATCGGACGCGGTTTCCCAGCGGTATCAAGGCGCTGGCCGACTACGTGCACGGCAAGGGCCTGAAACTCGGCATCTACACCAGCGCGGGCACGGAAACCTGCGCGCGGACCATGCCGGGTTCACTCGATCACGAAGAGGTCGACGCGCGGACGTTCGCGGACTGGGGAGTCGACTACCTCAAATACGACAACTGCCACAACCAGGGCCGTCCCGCGCTGGAGCGGTACACGAAAATGGGCGAGGCGCTGAAGAAGACCGGCCGCCCGATCGTCTACGCCCTCTGCGAATGGGGCGAGAACAAGCCCTGGGAATGGGGCAAGGGCGCGGGAGCGCAACTGTGGCGCACCACCGGCGACATCAGTGACACCTGGTCGAGCATGACGAACCTCCTCGACCAGCAGGTCGGCCTGGAAGGCTATGCCGGGCCCGGTGGCTGGAACGACCCGGACATGCTCGAAGTCGGCAACGGTGGCATGACCGACACGGAATATCGCTCCCACTTCGCGCTCTGGTCGCTGCTCAACGCCCCGCTGCTGGCGGGCAACGACCTGCGTTCGATGTCCGGCGCGACCAAGAAGATCCTGCTGAACAAGGATCTTCTCGCGGTCAATCAGGATTGGGGCGGCAAGCAGGGACGCAAGGTCCGCGACGACGGGGACACCGAGGTCTGGGCCAAACCGATGTCCGACGGCTCGAACGTCGTCGTCCTGTTCAATCGCGGCGGCGCGCCGTCGACCCTGTCCGCCACCGCCAAGGAGATCGGCGCCCCGGCCTCGTCCGGCTACCGGGTCCGGGACCTGTGGACCGGCGGTGAGACCGAGTCCGCCGGAATCCTGCGGGCGGGGCTGCCCGGCCACGGTTCCGCGGTCTTCCGGGTCTGGCCGTCGAGCCGTCCGAAGGCCGCTCCGCATACGACACTTTCCTTGCGGTCGCCCGAATACGCCGCCACCGACAAGCCGTTCACCACGACACTGCAGGTGTTCAACGACGGCAGGACACCGCTGACCGAGGGCAGGGTGAAGCTCACCGTCGGCGCGGGCTGGAAGCCGGACGGCGGCACCGAAGTACGGATTCCCGCTGTCGCACCGGGAAAGTCGTGGGAGCGGACCTGGACCGTGCGCCCGTCGTCTCCCGTCGGTGACCACGTCGAGGTCTCCGGGCGGATCGACTATCGGACGTCATCGGGGGCACGATCGTTGTCCATGACCGGCAGCGCGCCCCTCGTGAAACCCCCTGCCGCCGGGACGAACGCGCTCTCGAAGGCGGCGTTCATGACGGCGGACAACGGCTACGGACCGGTGGAACGCGGGACCAGCAACGGCGAATCGAGTGCCGGTGACGGCCACAAGATGAGCATCGGCGGGGTGACCTACGACGACGGACTGGGCGTCCACGCGCCGTCCAAGGTCCGGCTCTACCTCGGCGGCGGCTGCGCGTCGTTCGCTTCGTCCGTCGGCGTCGACGACGAGAAGGCCGGGGGCAGCGTGGCGTTCGAGGTCCTCGGTGACGGCAAGCGGCTGGCGAACACCGGCGTGCTCAAGCGCGGCCAGGCGGCGCAGACGCTTTCCGTACCCTTGAGCGGGGTGCAGGTACTCGACCTGGTCGTCACCGACGGCGGCGACGGGGTCGATTCCGATCACGCGGACTGGGCCGGTGCGGCTCTGAACTGCTGACGCGCGTGACATGAAAGGCCCGTTACTTGCAAATTTTGCAAGTAACGGGCCTTTCATAGCACACCCCGAGGCTCAACCCCGCCGGTCATAAGCGGCCAGAAGCTGCTTCTCCGCATCCCGCAGGTACTTCTCCAGCGCCGTCTCCGCGGGCCCGAACCGCCCCCGCTCCAGATCCCGCAGGATCCGCTCGTGCCGTTCCAGGAACGGCTCGAAGAACGCGCGCGTGTTCTCGGCCAGCACGAAGAAGAGCCGCGTCTCCGCCAGCACTTGCCGCATCGTCGTACTGACCCGCTCGCTGCCTGCCAGATCACCGAGCGCCTGATGGAACGCGATGCTCGCGGTCCCGACGGCCTGCCAGTCACCTTCGTCGGCCGCGGCACGGCCTTCGCGCACCGCGAGGGCGACGGCGGAGAGATCCACAGTGGACAGTTCGGACGCGCGCCGCAGCGAGCCGCATTCGGTGACCCGTCGCATGACGTAGAGATCCGAGATGTCCTGCGCGGTCAGTTCCCGCACGAACACGCCGCGGTTGAGTTCGTGCACCGCCAGCCGTTCGTGCGCCAGCAGCTGGAACGACTCCCGCAGGGTGTTGCGCGAAACGCCCAGCGCGGCGCTGATCGACGGCTCGGAAAGCCTCGACCCCGGCGGGAAGACGCCTTCGGTGATGCGCTGGCGGAGGATCTCGGCGACCCGTTCCGCTGTCCCGCTTCGTTCGAGCAGTGGCCTGTCGCGGGCAAGTGTCTCCTCGGCATCCACGGTGGACACTGCGTTACCTGACGCCGAGTTCGAAGTCGAGACTGTACCGGTTGCCCGGCATGGCACCGGCGGCCTTGGCGCCGTCGATCGGGAGCGCGACCCCGTTGATGAACCTCGATTCGTCGCTCGCCAGGAAGACCACCGCCTTCGCGACCTCCCACGCCTCGCCGACCCGCCCGGCGGGCGTGCTCGCGGTCAACTGGTGTTGTTTCGCCTCGAAATCTTCCGGCGACGCGAGCGTGCCGCGCAGCATGTCGGTGTCGATCGCGCCCGGGTTGACCGTGTTCGCGCGGATCCCCTGGTGCGCGTGCGCGACGGCGATCGACTTCGTCAGGCCGACCAGCGCGTGTTTGGTCGCGTTGTACACCGGGTCGCCGGGGCGGCCCATCACGCCGCCGTTGGACGACGTCGTGATGATGCTGCCCGCCTTGCCCGCGATCATGTGCGGCAGCACCGCCCGGACGCCTAGGAAGGCGGCCCGCACGTTCAGCGCGAAGATGTTGTCGAATTCCGCCAGCGTGGTGTCGGACAGGGGCTTCCCGAGGTGGATGCCGACGTTGTTGAACAGCACGTCGATCCGGCCGGTTTCGGCCAGCACCCCGCGCACGAACTCGTCGACCTGTCCCTCGTCGGTGGCGTCCACAAGGGAGTGCCCGGCGCCTTCGACGGCCTCGGCGGGCTCGCGGATGTCACTGGAGAACACGGTCGCCCCCTCGGCGACGAACTCCTTCACAGTGGCGAGACCGATGCCCCTCGCGCCGCCGAAGACCACCGCGACCTTGCCGGCCAGCCGACCCATGCTCATCTCTTCCCTCTCGACGAAACCGCTGTGTAGTCCTCCGGAAGCCGCACCAAAGCCCCCGGTTCCCCGTGATATGTCACCTCGACGCCGTACAGTTCGCGCGCCCCTTCCACCGAGACGTAACCATCGACGACGTCGGCGAGTACCGCCTCCAGTTCTCGTTCGAACGGGTCGCCGTATCCACCGCCGCCGGGCAGGATCACGTCCACGACGTCGTCCGGCCGCAGGTTCACCCGGCTCTTCGACGGCAGGTCCGCGCCACCGGAAAGCTTGAACCGGCCGACGGCCCCCTCGTGTCCCGAGTCCACACCGGACGCCGGTCGGCGCACCCGGTCGATGTTCCCGTTGACACTCCAGGAAATCTCGCCGCGCGCCGCCATCGACGTGCGCTGGCCGAGGCCGCCGCGCCGTCGCCCGGCGCCTCCGGAGTCCACTCGCAGCACACGTTCGCGCTGGACCAGCAGCGCCATCGTCTCGATGACCTCCGTCGGCGTGGACCGCAGCCCGCTCGGGAATCCCGTCGTGCTGAGGCCGTCCTTTGTGGACCTCGCGCCGATCCCGCCGGTCTGGAAGACGTTGAGCATGAACTCGCCGCCCCCGGCGTCGGCGCCGCGCCAGATCGTCATCCACAGCGCGTCCGCGCTGTGCGCCAAAGCGTTGCCCGGCAACGCCTCGTGCAGCGCGGTGATCAGCAGTGACGGCAGGAAGTGCCCGATCAGATGCCGGGACGCGACCGGCGCGGGCGGCGCGCAGTTGAGTACCGAACCCTCGGGAGCGGTGACGTGCACCGGACGGAACGAGCCCGCGTTGTGCGGCACCTCGGGGGAAATGGCCGCCTTGACCGCGAACGAGGCGTACGCGCGGGTGTAGTTGAGGACGACGTTGATCCCGCGACGGCTCTGCGGCGACGATCCGCCGAAGTCGAGATGGATCTCGTCGCCGTCGATGGTCACGGCGACCTTGAGGACGACCTCTTCGTCGTCGAATCCGTCGGTCACCAGTTCGCTGGTGTACGTGCCGTCCGGCAGTTTCGCCAGCGCGTCCCGCAACGCCCGCTCGGAGCGGTTCATGATCTCCGCGGCGATGTCGTCGAGCGAGTCCAGCTCGAATTCTTCCAGCAGTCGCACCAGACTGGCGGCGCCGACCTCGTTCCCGGTGACCTGGGCGTACAGATCGCCGAGGGTCTCCTCCGGGGTGCGGACGTTCGCGCGGATCAGCAGTTCGAGATCCGCGTTGACCTCGCCCGCGCGGAGGAACTTCATGATCGGCAGGCGCAGGCCCTCTTCGAAGACCTCGTTGGCCTCGGCCGAAACCAGCCGTCCGCCGATGTCCGGGGCGTGGCAGCAGGAGGCGAACCACGCGACCAGCCGTCCCCGCAGGAACACCGGCGTGGCGACGGTGATGTCGTTGATCTGCCCCGCCGTCTGCCACGGGTCGTTGGTGAGCAGGACGTCGCCCGGCGCGAGGGTCTCCGGCGGGTACGCGGCGACGAAGTGGTGCATCCCGGTCGCCATCGCGTTGATGTGGCCGGGGGTCCCGCCGACGGACTGGCCGATCATCTCACCGCGCGAGTCGAACACCGCGCAGGCGAGATCGAGCGATTCCCGCACCACGGAGGAGAACGCGGTGTTGACGAGCGCGTTCTGCTGCTCCGCGAGGATCGAATGCAGCCGGTTTCCCAGCACTCCCACGAGGATCGGGTCGACGCTCATACCGTCACCACCAGGCTGGCATCATCGCCTACCACGCAGTGAGCTCCCGGCGGAACGACCACGGTGGACTCGCGCTCCTCGACGATGGCCGGTCCCGCGACACGATCACCCGGCTTGAGCCGGTACCGGTCGAACACCGCCGTGTCGACAAATCCACCTTCGGCGGGAAAGTACGCCGGACGACTCCCCTTGCGCGCGTCGCCTTCGGCCACCGCGCCCGCGAGTTTCAAGGTGACCTCGGGTACCGGGCCACTGGAAACGACCCGCCAGTTGAGCACCTCGATCGCGACGTCCGGCCCGGTCCGCCGGTACAGCGTCCGATAGGTCCCGGTGAACGCGTCGACCAGCGATTCCGGCCAGTTCCCCGGTTCGACCGGCACGCGGATCTCGTAGCCCTGTCCGGAATACCGCATCTCGGCGATCCGGCGGTGCGTCACCTTCGCACCGTCCACACCGGACTTCTCCAGCAGTTCCCCGCCCTCGGTCTCCATCTCGGCGAACAGCGCGTCGACCTGTTCCCACGAGAGATCGAGGACCGCCGAACGCGCCGAGCGCACGAAGTCGAAGGCCAGCGGCGCGGTGAGGAATCCCGCCGCGCTCAGCACTCCCGCCGCGGGCGGGGCGACCACCTCGGGCGCGCCGAGTGCCCGCGCCACGCCGACGCCGTGCACCGGCCCGGCGCCACCGAAAGTGAACATCGGCAGCTTCGCCGGATCCTTGCCACGCTCGACGGCGTGGACGCGGGCGGCGTTGGCCATGTCCTCGTTGACGCTCGTGTGGATACCCCAGGCGGCCTCTTCGACACTGACGCCGAGCGGTCCGGCGATCTTCGAGCGGATCGCCTCGCGCGCGCCCTCGGCGTCCAAAGTCATTCCGCCACCGAGGAAGTAGCCGGGATCCAGATAGCCGAGCACGAGGTCGGCGTCGGTCACGGTCGGTTCGGTGCCGCCCCGCCCGTAACAGACCGGGCCGGGCTCGGACCCCGCCGAATCCGGGCCGACGGTCAGCAGGCCGAGTGCGTCGATGCGGGCGATCGAACCACCGCCGACCCCGATTTCGATCATGTCGATGACCGGGACCTTGACCGGCAGCCCGGATCCCGGGAGCAGCCGGTACTTCCGGTCGACCTCGAACTCGTGCGTCACCAGCGGTGCGCCGCCGGAGATCATGCACAGTTTCGCCGTCGTGCCGCCCATGTCGAAGGCCAGCAGATCCTCGACACCGGCCGCGGAACCGATCGCGGACGCGGCCAGCGCCCCGCCTGCCGGGCCGGATTCGAGGATGCGGATCGGGTAGCGCGCGGCCGTGTCGACGGTCGCGATCCCGCCGTTGGACAGCATGATGTGCGGCGACGGCCGGACCCCGGCCGCGTGCAGGCGACGTTCCAGATCGCGCAGATAGCGTTCGGTGAGGTCCTGGACGTAGACGCATCCGACCGTGGTGGACGCGCGTTCGAACTCGCGGATCTCCGGGACGACCTCGCTGGACAACGCGACCCGCAACCTCGGCGCGACGTCCTGGAGTATTTCGGCGGCCCGCCGTTCGTGCGCGGGATTCGTGAAGGCGTGCAGGAAACAGATCGCGACCGCGTCGATCCCGCGGGCGTCGAGCTCGCGGCCGAGGCGGGCGACGTACTCCTCGTCCAGTCCTGTGTGGACGGTTCCGTCGGCGAGGATCCGCTCGGGGACGTCGAACCGCAGGTGGCGCGGGACCAGCGGGGCGGGGAGCTCGATGAGCAGGTCGTACAGTTCGTACCGATGTTCACGCCGCATCTCCAGCACGTCACGGAAACCCGCGGTCGCCAGCAGCGCGGTCCGCGATCCCTTGCGTTCGATCAGCGCGTTCGTGACCAGCGTGGTGCCGTGCACGAACTGCTCGACGTCGGCCGCCACCAGCCCCGCGTCGGCGAGTGTCCTCCTCAGACCTTCCTCGACGGCGCGAGCGGGCTCGTCGTGCGTCGTCAGGACCTTGCCGACGGCGACGACACCGGTTTCGTCGAGCACGCAGAGATCGGTGAACGTGCCGCCGATGTCCACGCCGACGCGAAGCCCGGTCACGAAGAACCCTTGCGATACCAGCGCGGCGACGTGTTGAGCGGCGGCGCCATCTTCGCGCGGACGACCAGCACGTTCGGCTCGTCGGACTCGACGAACTCGCCGAGCAACCGGCGGAACGCGCGCCCGAACCCGGAGACGCGGTCCGCGTGCACCCCGAAGGACCGCGCGAGACCGACGAAATCGGGGCTGTCCCAGTCGACGCCCCGGCGCGGCAGGCCCGCGCGATCCTGGTCGTAGCGGAGCATTCCGTACCCGCCGTCGTCGACGATGATCACCGTGACCGGCAACTGTTCCTGCGCCAGCGTGGCGAGGTCACCGCAGCCGAACAGGAATCCGCCGTCACCGCTGACGCAGATCGCGCGGCCGGTGCCTGCGGCACCGGCGCCGAGCGCGGCGGGGAAACCGTAGCCCAGGGTGCCCCAGCCCATCGGATACGCGAGCTTGCGCGGGGCGCGGACGCGGTGGAAACCGCCGATCCAGTACCCGGCGACGCACATGTCCGCGACCACGACGGCGTCCTGCGGCAGCACTTCGTCCAAAGTGGACAGAAGGTCCGCGGCCTGCGGTTCCTCTTCCTTGATCCGCCGCCGGACCCGGGCGGAGACCTTGGCGAGCCTGCCGACGAGCGCCGCGATACCCGGCCGTTCCTCGACTTTCAGCGCCTCGGTGAGCACGCGGGCGTCGCCGACCAGCGTGATGTCCGGCTGGTAGTTCTTGGCCGCGTCGTCCGGGTCGACGTTGATCGCGATGAGCTTCTTCGGCTGCGGCATCAGCCAGTTCTGCGTCATCAGCCCGTCGAAGTCGGTGCCGATGGCGAGGACGACGTCGGCCTCGTCCCACAGCGCGCCGACCTCGGGCGCGTGCACCGGGTTCGGGGCGAGACAGGGGTGGTCGACCGACAGGAGCCCGCGAGCGCCGAAGGTGGTGAGCACCGGAGCGGCCAGCCGCTCGGCGAGTTTGCCGATCGCCTCACCGGCACCGGCGCGCAGCGCGCCGCCTCCCGCCCAGATCAGCGGCCGGTCGGCGGTGGCCAACAGGGCCTCGGCTTCGGAGAGATCGGGGATCTCGGACGGCCGGGCGTGCGACCGCGGCGGACGGCGGGCGGGCGTCCGCTCGGACAGGAAGTCGGCGGGGATGCCGAGGTAGACCGGCCCGCTCTGCGGCTGGAGCGCGAGGCGGGCCGCGCGGTGCAGGGTGGCGGCGACCTGGTCGGCGCTCGTGACGGTGAAGCCGGCCTTGGTGACCGGCGCGAACATCGCCTGCTGATCCGATGTCTCGTGCAGCACGCCGCGGACCACGCCGGGCCGCCGCAGCGTGGACGGGATGTCGGTCGCGATGACGAGCATCGGCGCGGCCGACGCCATGGCCTCGCCGACGGCGGCGAGCGTGTTCGCCGCGCCGGGCCCCGTGGTCACCATGGCGACGCCCAGTTTCCCGGTCGCGCGGGCGTACCCGTCGGCCGCGTACCCGGCCGTCTGCTCGTGCCGGACCCCGATCAGCCGGATGTCCGTATCGGCCAGCGCCTCCCATAACGGCAGGTTGTGCACCCCGGGGAGACCGAAGACGACTTCGGTCCCCAGAGCGGTCAGCGCGTCGGCGAGATGCTGGGCTCCGGTGGGTGCAGGCACCCCGCCGATAGTGCCAGATCGTTCAACGATCCAGCAACCGTGATCTCCTGCCTCGTGAGTGGCACGGACGGTTAGAACCATCCTTACCACTCACGAGGTCAGTACAGACCGGCCGAGTACTTGCTCGGCTCGTAGTACGCCTCGAGCTCGGCGATGCTGTCCTCCGGCCGCTCGAAGGTCTTCGAGATGACCGCCCTCGACGGCATCGCGCCGGGTGTCCAGCTCTCGGGCGACCAGAGCTTCGACCGCATGAACGCCTTCTGGCAGTGGTGGAAGATCTCGTCGATGTCGACCACCAGCGCGAGCCGCGGCCGGTTGCCCCGCACGATCATGTCGTCGAAGAACGGCGCCTCCCGCACCAGCCGCGCCCGGCCGTTGATCCGCAGCGTGTCGCCGCGGCCGGGGATCAGGTAGATCAGCCCGACGTGCGGGTTCGACAGCACGTTGCGGAACCCGTCCGCGCGACGGTTGCCGGGACGCTCCGGGATCGCGATCCGCGTGTCGTCCAGTACCAGCGTGAACCCGGCGGGGTCGCCCTTCGGCGAGACGTCGCAGGTGCCGTCCGCCGCCGACGTCGCGATCAGCACGAACGGCGACTCCGCCAGCCATCGCCGGTCCATCTCGTGGAGCGCGGGCCGCGCCTTGTTCGCCGTCCGCTCCAGCGGCGGCGGCAGGATCTCCCGCAGCTCCGCCTCGCTGGTGACCTCGATGAACCCGTCAGACAATGTTGTGCTCCCTCGTCGCGGCCCGGTCGCCGGCGAACCGGCGGACGTCGAGCCCGGTGATGTCGATGGCCGGGACCCGCCCCAGGTAGAGGTCCCGCACGAGCTCCCCCACGGCCGGGCCCATCTGGAACCCGTGTCCCGAAAATCCGGTCGCGTAGAAGAACCGCGACACCTGGACGCTTTCCCCCACGATCTGGTTGCGGTCGGGGGTGACCTCGTACAGCCCGGCCCAGCCGCTGCGGATCCCCGCTTCGAGCACGGCGGGCACCCGCCTCGCGGCGATCTCGGCGAGCTTCGGCAACCAGTCGCCCGGCTGATACCGGGTGTCGAAACCGGGGTCGCCGTCACCGTCGCAGAAGGACATCGCCAGCCCGAGACCCTCGCGGTGGAAGTAGAAGGCCGACGGCATCTCGATGGTGAGCGGCACGGATTCCGGCAGGCCCGCGACCGGGCCGGTGAACACCACCTGCCGCCGGAACGGCCGCACCGGGAGCTCGACACCGGCGAACTCGCCGATCCGCCCCGACCACGCGCCCGCCGCGCAGACCACCGCGTCCGTCCGGACGAGACCGTCGCCGGTCCGGACACCGGTGATCTCGTCCCCGTCGCGTTCGATCCCGACGACCTCGACACCGGTCTTCAGCACCGCGCCGTGCCCGCGGGCCGCCCGCGCGTAGCCCTGGACCGCGGAGTCCGGCGTGGCCTTGGCGTCGTCCGGCGACCACAGCGCCGCGATCACGCCTTCGGTGTCGATCATCGGGGAGAACCGTCGCGCTTCGGCCGGCTCGACGAGACGGCTTCGGACGCCGTAGGAGTTCTGCAGTTCGGCGCAGCGTTCGAACTCGGGCAGATCCGCGGGATCGGTGACCAGGTACAGGTAGCCGTCGCGGCGGAAGTCGATCTCGGCGCCGTACGTCTCGGCGAACGAGGCGTACTCGGCCAGCCCGCGCAGGCCGATCTCGATGTTGACGTGCGTGGTGAACGACGACCGGATCCCGCCCGCCGCCTTCCCCGTCGAGCCCGCGCCCAGGCTGTCGCGTTCGAGGAGCAGCACCGAGACCCCGGCCGCGGCGAGCCGGTACGCGCAGCTGACCCCGATGATGCCGCCGCCGATCACGACGACGTCGGTACGTTCAGGAAGTGACTCCATCCGTGGCCTCGATCCGTTCGTCCTCGGGCGGCGGTCCCGGCGGCGTGCCGTCGCCGAACGGGCGCCCGCCCAGCTGCTCCCGGTGATGCGGGGTCGTCCAGCCGGACAGGTCCGGTCCCATCGGGACGATCCGCGTCGGGTTCACCTGCTCGTGCACCCCGTAGTAGTGCCGCTTGATGTGGTCGAAATCGACGGTGTCACCGAAGCCCGGCGTTTGGAAGAGGTCGCGGGCATAGGCCCACAGCACCGGCAGTTCGGTCAGTTTGTCCCGGTTGCACTTGAAATGCCCGTGATAGACCGGGTCGAAGCGGACGAGCGTGGTGAACAACCGGATGTCCGCTTCGGTGATCGTGTCGCCGACGAGGTAACGCTGGTTTTCCAGCCGCTCGGAAAGCGCGTCCAGCATGGCGAAGAGCCGGGTGTACGCGTCCTCGTACGCACGCTGCCTGGTCGCGAAACCGGCCTGGTAGACAGCGGCGTTGACGTCGGCGAAGACCCCCGCGTTGACGTCGTCGATCTCGTCGCGCAGCCGCTCGGGATAGAGGTCGGGCGCGCCGGGCCGGTGGAGACTGGTCCATTCGGTGGAAAGATCGAGCGTGATCCGCGGATAGTCGTTGGTCACCAGCCGCTTGCTCGGAATGTCCACAATGGCCGGAACGCTGATCCCGCCCATGTAGTGCGGATCGGCCGCGTGATAGGCCTCGGCCAGGTACTTGATGCCCAGCACCGGGTCCCGGTCATCGGGATCGAGGGTGAACCGCCAGCTCTTGTCGTCCTGGATCGGGTCGGCGACGGCGACGCTCAGCGCGGACTCGAGGCCGAGCAGCCGCCGGACGACCAGTCCCCGGCTCGCCCAGGGACAGGCCCGGCTGACCACCAGCCGGTACCTCCCCGCCTCCACCGGCCAGCCGTCGCGGCCGTCCGCGGTGACTCGCGCGTCGAAATGGTTGGCGGACCGACGGAACTCACCCGTCTTCGGATCGGTCGGGATCGTCATGTGAGCCACCCTAAAGCGTGAGAGGGTGGTTTCGGTGTGCGTAGACTCTGGCACCCGGCGTGCTCGCACGCCGCCGCGCGGAAGGTGGTCCCGACGATGCCGTTCATGCCCGTGACCGACTCGATGTTCCTTCTCGTGGAAACGCGCGAACATCCGATGCACGTCGGCGGACTTCAGCTGTTCAAGAAACCCGAGGACGCCGGGCCCGACTATCTGCGTGACATCCGCCGGAAACTGCTCGATTCCGACAACATGCGCTCAGTGTTCCGGCGGCGTCCCGCCCGGCCGGTCAACACCGCCGGGCACATCGCCTGGGCGACCGACGTCGACCTCGAACTCGATTACCACTTCCGGCATTCGGCGCTGCCCCAGCCCGGCCGGATCCGAGAGCTGCTGGAACTGACCGGGCGCTGGCACAGCACCCTGCTCGACCGGCACCGGCCGCTGTGGGAGATCCACCTGGTCGAGGGCCTGCAGGACGGCCGGTTCGCGATCTACAGCAAGATCCACCACGCGCTGATGGACGGCGTTTCGGCGCTGAGGCATCTGCAGGGCACGCTGTCGGACGACCCGAACGACCTCGACTGCCCGCCGCCGTGGGGCCGCCGGGCCAAACCGGACGACGGTCGCAACGGCAAGGCGTCCCCCTCGGTGCTCCAGACCATGGGGAAGACGTTCAACCAGCTCGCCGGCATCGCGCCCGCCGCGATGAAGGTGGCGCGGGAGGCGTTCCAGGAGCACACGCTCACGCTGCCTGCGCAGGCGCCGAAGACGATGCTGAACGTCCCGATCGGCGGGGCACGGCGATTCGCCGCGCAGTCGTGGTCGCTGGACCGCGTGCGCAAGGTCGCGACCGCCGCCGGGGTGTCACGCAACGACGTCGTCCTCGCGATGTGCTCGGGCGCGCTGCGGGACTACCTGATGGAACAGAACGCGCTGCCCGACGCCCCGCTGACCGCGATGGTCCCGGTTTCCTTGCGGCGCAAGGACAGCGGGGACGCGGCGGGGAACAACATCGGCGCGCTGCTGTGCAACCTCGCCACCCATCTGGCCGACCCCGCCGCGCGGCTCACGGCGATCAACGCGTCCATGCGCAACGGGAAGAAGCTGTTCTCGGAGCTGACCCCGCTGCAGACGCTCCTGCTGTCCGGGATCAACGTCGCCCAGCTCGGCGTGTCCCCGATCCCCGGCATCGTGAACAACACGAAACCGCCGTTCAACCTGGTGATCTCCAATGTGCCGGGGCCGCGCAAGCAGATGTACTGGAACGGCGCGTCGCTCGACGGCATCTACCCGGCGTCGGTGCTGCTCGACGGGCAGGCGCTGAACATCACGCTGACCAGCAACGGGGACAACCTGGACTTCGGCATCACCGGTTGCCGTCGCAGCGTCCCGCATCTGCAGCGCATCCTGACCCACCTGGACACCGCGCTCGCCGAACTAGAGCACGCGGCGTCCGTCGGGCGCAGCTGACTCCCGCGTTCAGTCCTCTGGTTGCGGTTGTCCACCGCAACCAGAGGACTAAACGCGCCGGCGCTAGCTGCCGTCGGAGACGTAGATGGCGCCCGGAGTGATCGTGTAGAGCTGGCCGTCGGGGCCGGCGGTGGCGTCACGGGTGCGGCCGAGGTTGGTCCAGAGCTTGCCGCCGTTGCCGTTCAGGTCGAGCTTGTACGTGCCGCCCTTCAGGGAGGCCATGTACAGCGAGCCCTTGTAGGCCGCCAGCCCGCTCGGCGTCGCCGAAGCCGTCGGCCATGCCTTGACCGGGTTGGTCATCCCCGCCGTGTTGCACGGGCCCTCGCAGGTCGGCCAGCCGTAGTTCTTGCCAGGGTCGATCTTGTTCAGCTCGTCGAGCTTGCTGTTGCCGATGTCGGAGATGTACAGCTGCCCGTTCGCCCAGGTCAGGCCCTGGACGTTGCGGTGGCCGTAGGAGTAGACGCGGCTGTTGAACGGGTTACCGGGTGCGGCGGCGCCGTCGGTGGTGACGCGAAGGACCTTGCCGCCGAGGGAGTTCTTGTTCTGCGCGTTGGCGCCGTTCTGGCCGTCGCCGGTGCCCGCGTAGAGGTAGCCGTCGGGGCCGAACCTGATCCGCCCGCCGTGGTGATACTGCGAGCCACGCGGGATACCGGTGACGATCGGTGTCGGCGTCTGGCCCAGCTTCAGCTTGGCGATGCGGTTGTCGGAACTGGTCGTGTAGTAGATGAAGACCGTCTCGTCCGTGGCGTACTTCGGCGAGACCGCGATGCCGAGCAGGCCCGCCTCCGCGGTGACGCTCACCCCGGGGATGGTCTGGACCGTGGTGACCTTGCCCGCCTTGTCGATCCTGCTGATCGTCTTGGCGTCCTTCTGCGTGAAAAGACCCGTGCCGTCGGGCAGGAAGTCGATCGACCAGGCCTGGTTGAGACCACCGGCGAGCTGCCTGATCGCCTGGATGGACGGCACTTCGGCGGCGGCCGCCGGGACTGCCGCGATCGACACGGCCGTCGCGGCCGCGAACGTGGCGGCGAGAGTACGACGTAAGGACATGGGACGCCTCCTTCAGCTACACCCCTGGAGCTCGGATGGCGGCGGTCGGCGGGTGGCCGGGGTTCACCCGTCGAGTTGGATACAAACACACCATGGGACGAAACGGACACCACTGGACGGGGTATCGAAAGCGCCACCTGTTAACCGTTGTGTGCGCCGAGCGTGACGATCGGGGCGGCACGATCGGCCATAGGTAGGAAACTTTACAAAACGGCTCCGGAACTTGGTCCTTACGTCTGGTCAGAATCGGCGGCCCGCTTCTAGGGTGGCGGGGCTCGGCCCGGTTCGTTCCCATGTGGACGTTCCGGGGATCAAGGTCAGCGATCCGAGGAGTGAGAGAATGATCGAAGCCATCGAGGTATGGACCACACCCGACTTCGTCGAGTACGAAACTCCCATGGAGGTCACCGCTTACGCGGCCCGCATGGAGGACTGATTTCCCACCCGGTGGTGGGGGCCGTCCCCCACCACCGTGCCGCCGTCCCGATCAGCGAGCCGTTGGAGGCAGCACCGTGTCTCTTCCTCTTTCCGCCGCGCCGATGTCGTCGGCGGAATTCATCGCGGCCTTGCGCGGGCTTTCCCACCGCTACTGGGGCACGCATCCGTTCCACCACCGGATGCACGGCGGCGAACTGTCCGAGCAAGAACTGAAGATCTGGGCCGCGAACCGCTGGTACTACCAATGCGTGCTCCCGCAGAAGGACGCGGCGATCATCAGTAATTGCCCCTTGCCCGAGATCCGCCGTGAATGGCTCGACCGCATCGTCTACCACGACGGGACGAAAGCCGGGGACGGCGGAACCGAGCGATGGCTCCGTTTGTGCACCGCGGTCGGACTCGACCGCGAAGAGGTTCTCGATCAGCGGCACGTCGCCCCCGGCGTCCGGTTCGCCGTCGACGCCTACGTGAATTTCGCCCGAACGAAACCTTGGCTGGAAGCGGTCGCTTCGGGGCTGACCGAAATGTTCGCGGGGCACCTCATGCAGCGACGCGTCGCCGACATGCTGGCGAACTATTCGTGGATCGCGCGGGAGGACCTCGCCTACTTCACCAATCGCATCGACAAGGTCTCGGGCGAGGGCAAAGGAACACTCGACATCGTCGTGCGACACGCCGTCACGCGCGAACAGCAGGAGAAGGCGATCGCCGCGCTGTCGTTCAAGACCGACGTGCTCTGGTCCATCCTCGACGCCATCGAGCGCGCCGCGGCCAAGGAGTAGCGATGACCACCATCACCACCGGTTCCGTGCCGCGGCTGCGGCGCGGCGTCCGGCTGAGTTATGACCGGACAAGGGAAACTCACGTCCTCCTGTTCCCCGAAGGCGTGCTCGTCCCGAATCCGACCGCCGCCGCCGTGCTCGGACTCTGCGACGGCGCGGCGGACGTCGCCGCGATCGCGGCCGCGCTGCGCGAGCGCTATACCGGTGTGCGCGAGCAAGAGATCCTGGACGTCCTGACCCGGCTGGGAGATCGGCGGATCGTCGAATGGACCTGAACACCTCCACCGCGGCTCCGCCCTTGGGCATGCTGGCCGAGCTGACCCATCGCTGCCCGCTGCACTGCCCGTACTGCTCGAATCCGGTCGAGATGATCGCCCGCGACGGCGAACTGTCCACAGAGGAATGGATTTCCGTGCTCTCACAGGCACGGGAGCTCGGCGTGCTCCAGGTGCACATGTCCGGCGGCGAACCGCTCGCCAGGCCGGATCTGCCCATCCTGGTCGAGCACGCCACGAAACTCGGCTGCTACGTCAACCTGGTGACGTCCGGACTCGGGCTGACCGAGCCCAGATTGGACGATCTCGTCGAACGCGGTATCGCGCACATCCAGTTGTCCGTCCAAGGCGCGACCGCCGAACGCGCGGACCGGCTCGCGGGTGCCCGGGCCCACGACCGGAAACTGGTCGTCGCCGGGCTGATCAAGAAGGCCGGTCTGCCGCTTTCGGTGAACGTCGTCCTGCACCGGCAGAACCACGACCAGCTCGCCGGGATCATCGACCTGGCCGAGCAGATGGGCGCGGACCGGCTCGAACTGGCCAACACGCAGTACTACGGCTGGGCCCTGCGGAACCGCGACGCCCTGATGCCGACCAGGCGGCAACTCGACGAGGCCGAGCCGATCGTGCGCGCGGCCACCGAACGGCTGCGCGGCAGCATGGAGATCATCTACGTCGTCGCCGACTACTACGAGCAGTACCCGAAGCCGTGCATGTACGGCTGGGGCGCGCGGCAGCTGACCGTGGCGCCCGACGGGAACGTGCTGCCGTGCCCCGCGTCGACCGCGATCGAGACCCTGACGTTCGACAACGTGCGAGACAAGCCGCTGGCGTGGATCTGGTACGAATCCGGTTCCTTCAACGCCTATCGCGGCGAGGACTGGATGCCGGACACCTGCGGCACCTGCGACAGGCGCTCGATCGACTTCGGCGGCTGCCGGTGTCAAGCGTTCCAGCTCACCGGCGACGCGGCCGCGACGGACCCGGTGTGCTCGCGTTCGCCGCGTCGCGACGTCGTCGATCTCATCCTCGCCACGCCCCCGAAAACGGACGAGCTCGTGATGAGGGCGCCGCGATGAGGGTGATCCTGCTCGGCACCGCGGCGGGAGGCGGCTTCCCGCAATGGAACTGCGCCTGCGCACTGTGCACTTCGGACGCACCGCCCCGGACCCAGGACTGTGTCGCGGTGAGCGCGGACGGCGAAGGCTGGTACCTGCTCAACGCGTCTCCGGACATCCGCGCGCAGATCCTCACCACGCCACCGCTTCGTGCCGGTCCCGGGCCGAGGGAGATCCCGCTGCGCGGCGTGCTGCTCACCGATGCCGAGCTCGATCATTCGCTCGGTCTGCTCCTGCTGCGGGAGGCCGGCGGGCTGCCGGTGTGGGCGCCGGAGGCGGTGCTCGGCGCGCTGTCGGAGCAGTTCCCCGCGCGGTCGATCATCGACGGCTACGGCGGCTGGGACTGGCTGCCGAACTCGGAGATCGCCATCGACGGACTCCGCGTGAGCGCGCTTCCCGTCAGTGACAAGAAGCCGAAGTACGCGCGTTCATCCACTGAGGACGGTCCGTGGGTGGTGGCGTACCGGATCGAAGACGTCCAGACCGGCGGGGTGTTCGTGTACGCGCCTTGCCTGAAGAGCTGGCCGGACGGGTTCGACGCCTTCACCGAGGGCGCGAGCCTGGTTCTCCTGGACGGGACCTTCTACGCGCCGGACGAGATGTCGGGCGCCACGGCGGCCGAGATCGGCGACGGCGCCCAGCTGGCGATGGGGCATCTGCCGATCACCGGCAGTCTCGCGAAGCTCCGGCCCGGTCCCCGGTGGGCGTACACCCATCTGAACAACACGAACCCCGTCGTCGACCCGTCCTCGCCGGAGCACGCCGCCGTCCTGGACGGCGGCGCCTCGCTTCCCTTGGACGGCACTGAGTTCAAGCTCTAAGCGACGCCCTCGGGACTGGCGCCCGAAACGGGAACTGCGTCGGCGGTGAGGCGATCGATCTCCACGAGCTCGTCCGCGGTCAGGTCGATGTCGGCCGCGGCGAGACTGGCTTCGATGTTGGCCGCCTTGCGCGCGCCGACGATCGCGACGTGCACGCCCGGCTGGGCGAGCGTCCACGCGATCGCGAGCTGACTGACAGAGATCCCCTTGTCCGCGGCGAATTCCTCGAGCTTGTCGACGATGGCGAGGTTGCGACGGAAGGTCTCCCCGGTGAACGCCGACGAGCGCGAGCGCCAGTCGGTCTTCTCGAACGTCGTCTCCGGCGTGAAGGCCCCGGTCAGCAGGCCGCTGCCCAGCGGGCTGTACACGAGCACGCCGATGTCGTTCTCCCGCGCGTACGGCAGAGGATCGGTCTCGATGTCGCGGCGGAACAGGTGGTACGGCGACTGGAGGGTTTCGATCGGGCGGGTCTTGTCGAAGTCGGCCAGACCGGCGGCGTCGTAGTTCGAGACACCGATGTGCCGGATCTTCCCGGCGTCGACGAACTCCTGCAGGATCCCCGCGGTCTCCTCCGCCGGAGCGTCGGAATCGGGCCAGTGGATCTGGTAGAGATCGATGTGGTCGACATCGAGGAAGCGGAGACTGTCCTCGATCCCCTGTGTCAGCCACTCGCGCCGGGAGTCGCGCGGACGGTCGGAACGCGGCTTGATGCCGCCTTTCGTGGCGATGACGAGGCTGTCGCGGTCGCGCTTGAGTTCCTCGCGCAACGCGTTCCCGAGCATGGCCTCGGACTTCCCGAAACCGTAGGCCTGAGCGGTGTCGAAGAAATCGACACCGAGTTCGCGGGCGTGGTGGATCGCGGCGATCGCCGCGTCCTCGTCGAACGATCCCCAGTCCCCGCCGAGCTGCCAGGTGCCGAAGGCGATCCTCGAAACCTCGAGGCCGCTCCTGCCCAATGTCGTCGTACGCATACCTCCAGCAGAGCACAGACATCGGACCATCGCACCGGATCTCCCGGCCAACGAAACCCCCAAATAACTGTTTGACGGTTGGCGTCCCGGCAGTCGATACTCACCCTCATGTCCGAGTCCCCCAGCCTCGACGGGCTGCGCGTGCTGGCCCATCCCGTGCGGCTGCGCATTCTGTCGCTTTTGACCGGTGTCGCGATGAGTGCGGCCGAAGCCGCGCGCGAACTCGGTGAGACACAAGCGAATATCAGCTATCACCTGCGGCGGCTGCACGAGGCCGGCCTGCTCGACGTCGCCGAGGAGGTCCGGATCCGGGGCGGGCTGGCGAAACGCTACCGGCACGATCCGGAGTCCGGCGGTCGGTTCGCGTCGACGAATCCGCAGGAGGACCAGATCCTCATCGCGGCGATGGCCGAAGAACTCAAGCGGCGCGGCGAATTCCGCGCCGCCGGTCAACGGGGTTCGACGACCGACGCGGAGATCTGGGTCGACCGCGAGACCTGGGAAAAGGCGGTCGAACACGCTCACGAGCTGAGCAAACTCCTCCACTCGGCCGCGCGACCGCCTCGTACCCAGGGCACGATCCCGGTCAGCGCGACGGTTTCGCTGTTCGAAATGACGCGATCGTGACTTCGCTGCGCGAGCCCCTGCGCCATCACAACTTCCGCTGGCTGATCGGCGGCCGCACGTTCGGGGAGTTCGGCAACGCCGTCGCCCCGCTCGCACTGGCGTTCGCGGTGATCGACCTGACCGGTTCGGCCGTCGACATCGGCATCGTCGTGGGCGCGCGGTCGGTGGCCAGTGTCGTGTTGCTGCTGTTCGGCGGGGTGCTGGCCGACCGGTTGCCGCGATCGGTGATCCTGCAGGGCACCGAACTCGCCGCCACGCTGACCCAGGCGACGATCGCCGCGAGTATCCTTTGTGGATTCGCTTCGATCCCGCTGCTGGTCGGGCTGAGCTTGGTCAACGGCGCGGTGGCCGCGATCTCCGCGCCCGCCTCGGCGTCGCTCACCCCGTTGACCGTGCCCGCCACCCTGCTGGCGCCGGCCAACGCGCTGGGCAGGCTGCTTTCGAACTCCGGCCGGATCGCCGGCGCCGGACTCGGCGGTGTCCTGGTCACCGCGGTCGGCCCCGGCTGGGCGCTCGGCGGGAACGCGCTGCTGTTCCTGGGCTCCGCCCTGTCCTATCGGCGGATCCGCCTCAACCGCCGGGAACGGATCCCCGGCAGCCGTCCGCTGGCGGAACTCGCCGAAGGCTGGCGCGAGTTCCGGTCACGGACCTGGGTGTGGGTCGTGGTCGTGCAGTTCATGGTGGTGAACGCCGTCATCGCCGGCGGGATCGCGGTGCTCGGCCCCCTCGTCGCCGACGGCACCTTCGGGCGCTCCGGCTGGGGATTCGCCATCGCGGCGCAGACGATCGGCTCGCTCGTCGGCGGGATCCTCGTGGCCCGATGGCAACCGCGGCGCGCGCTGTTCGTCGGTGTCGCGGTGATCCTTTTCGAAGCGCCGCCGTTGATCCTTCTCGGCCAGGCACCGTGGTTGCCGCTGTTGCTGGCGGCCATGTTCGTCTCCGGCATGGCGATCGAGCAGTTCGTGGTGGCCTGGGACGTCTCGCTGCAGGAGAACGTGCCCGAGGACAAACTCGCGCGCGTCTACTCCTACGACATGCTCGGTTCCTTCATCGCCTTGCCGCTCGGCCAGATGGCCGCGGGACCTGCGGCGCAGCACTTCGGGGTCAGCACGACCCTGATCGCCTGCGCCGCGCTGGTCGTGGCCGCCACCTGCCTCGCGCTGTGCAGTGGCCAGGTGCGCGGCCTGGTGCGTAAGACCCACGCCGCGCAACCCTGACCCTCACCGGCGATAGCAAAGGTCCCTTGCTCTCTTTCCGCTGGTCACGGCCAGGGACGGACCTCTTCGAGGAGTTTCGCGACCGCGAGCACCAGGTCGTCGGAGTGCCGCGGGCCGATGATCTGCAGGCCGACCGGGAGGCCGCGCGAGGTGCGACCGGCCGGCACGCTGATGGCGGGCTGCTGGGTCATGTTGAACGGGTAGGTGAACGGCGTCCAGTCCGGCCAGCCGCTCAGCCCGCTGCCCGGAGGAACCTCGTGCCCGGCCTCGAAGGCGGCGATCGGGAGGGTCGGCGTGATGAGCACGTCGTGCCGCGTGTGGAACTCGCCCATCAGGATGCCCAGCGCGGCCCGCTCGGCGTTGGCGCCGAGGTAGTCGCTCGCCGAGAAGGTCTTGCCGAGTTCCCACACCTTCCGCAGCCCGGGATCGACCATCGCGTCCGAACCGGCGGGGAAGGTGTCCAGCCACTTGGCCGCGCCCGTCGACCACAGGATGTCGAAGGCGGGCTTGGGGTCGCTGAAGCCGGGGTCTGTCTCCTCGATGTGCAAGCCCGCGTCGCTCAGCGACTGAACCGCCGACTTGACGATCTCCGCGATCTCCGGATCGACGTCGACATAGCCGAGCGTCGGCGAATAGGCGGCGTTCAGCCCGCGCACGTCCCGGCGCACCGCTTCACGGAAGGTCGAGACGGGCGGGGCGAGCGCGGCCGGGTCGCGGTGGTCGGGCAAGGCGAGGACATCGAGGAGCAGCGCGGTGTCGTCGACCGAACGCGCCATCGGGCCCGCGTGCGACAGCGGGCCGAACGGGCTCGCCGGGAACAGCGGGATCCGGCCGTGTGTCGGCTTGAGGCCGACGATTCCGCAGAACGAAGCCGGAATCCGGATCGAGCCACCGCCGTCGGTACCGACGGAAAGTTCGCCCATTCCGGCCGCGACGGCCGCGGCACTCCCGCCGCTGGATCCGCCCGCCGTCGTCGACGGATCGTGCGGGTTGCGGGTGATCCCGGTCAGCGTGTTGTCGGTGACGCCCTTCCAAGCGAGTTCCGGCGTCGTGGTCTTTCCCAGCAGCACCAAGCCGTTCTCACGCAGTCGCGCGGTGACCGGGCTGTCGACGTCCCACGGCTGGTCCGGGTCGATGCACCGCGAACCGCGCAACGTCGGCCAGCCCTGCGTCAGGAACATGTCCTTGATCGAGGCCGGGACACCGTCGAGCCAGCCGATCGGGTTACCGTCCCGCCAGCGGATCTCGGAGGCTTTCGCCTGTTCGAGCGCGCCATCGGCGTCGACGAGGCAGTAGGCGTTGGTCTCGCCGTCGCGTTCTTCGATGATGCGCAACGCGTTCTGGGTGGCTTCGACCGGTGAAAGCTCTCCGGTGGCATAAGCGGCGACGAGCTCGCTCGCGGTCAACTTGGTGTCGTTCATCCGGCCCCTAACCCTTGACGAAGCGTCTCCGACGGCACGTATCCGAGCTGCTTGTCCACGACATTGCGCAGTGGCTCCCCCGCCCGCCAGCGACGGAAGTTGTCCGCGAACACCTCTACCAGAGTAGTGCGCCAGCCGACGAAGTCGCCCGACATATGCGGCGAGATCAGCACGTTCTCCATACTCCACAAAGGACTTTCGGCGGGCAGCGGCTCGGTGTCGAAGACGTCGAGAGCCGCACCGCCGAGCGGGCCGTCCCGCAGCGCGCCGACCAGGTCGGAGGTGACGACCAGCTCCCCGCGGCCGACGTTGACGAACCGCGCGCCGGGCTTCATCGCGGCGAAGGCCTCGGCGTCGAACATGCCCTTCGTCTGCTCGGTCAGCGGGGCGACCGCGACGACGTAGTCCGCCTCGGGGAGATGACGGGCCAGGTCCGAGGAGGAGTACACGTCGCCGAAATCGGGATCGTCTTCCCGGGGGCGACGGCCGACGCCGGCCACCGACATCCCGGCCGCCCGCAGCGACCGCGCGATCGACCGGCCGATCGGCCCGGTGCCGACCACCAGGACCCGGCGTCCGGAGATCCGCTCACTCTCACGATGCTTCCACTGCTTCCGCCGCTGCAGGTCCCACGACCGGACGAAGTCCTTGGCGAACGCGAGGACGACCCCGAGGACGTACTCGGCTATCGCCCCGTCGAACACCCCGCGCGAGTTGGTGAGCACGACGTCGCTCGCCTGCAGCCCGGGGAAGAGCACCGGGTCGACTCCCGCGCTGGCGATGTGCAGCCAGCGCAGTCCGTCGGCCGCGTGCCAGGCACCGGGGACGGCGGTCGAAAGGAAGTCGTAGACGAAGAGCGCGTCGGCTCCGGACAACGCATCGGCCAGCCCTGCCTCGTCGGTGTAACGAACCACCGCTTCGGCTTCGATAGCGCGCATGTCCGGTGGGCGTGCGTCTCCGCAGAGCACCGCCAGCACAGGGGTCTCCGAGGGTTTCACGTTGACACCGTAAAAGTGGCTCGTATGATTGTCAACAATCCGAGGAACGACCCCCGGAGCACCGGACCTGTGGCAGCAGAAGTTCTCCGGAGGCTGAAACTTGGATTTCGACTTGTTGGAGTTCGAAGGCCCGTTGGCGCAGCGCGGCATCGGCGTGATCGCTCCCTTCGACCTCGCCCTGGAACGCGAGCTGTGGCGCTGGGTGCCCATGGAGGTCTCCCTCCATCTGGCGCGGACGCCGTACGAACCCGTGCCCGTCAGCATGGAGATGGCCCAGCTCGTCAGCGACAGCAGGCATCTCGCCGCCGCCACGAGAGACGTGCTCCACGTGGAGCCCGAAGTCGTCGCCTATCTGTGCACCTCCGGAAGTTTCGTCAACGGTGTGGACTACGAACGCTCCTTGACCAAGGCCATCTGCGACGCGGGCGCGCCGGACGCCGTCACCACCTCCGGGGCACTGGCCGAGGTCCTGCACCAGCTCGACCTCCACCGGGTCTCGGTGCTGACGCCCTACGACGGCGACCTGACCGGGAAGCTGCACGACTTCCTGGCCGAACTCCACGTGCGCACCGTCTCGAGCGACCACCTCGGCCTGGGCGGCGGCATCTGGAAGGTCAGCTACCGGACCATCGCCGAGCGCATCCTCGCCGCCGACCACGCCGACGCGGACGCCATCTTCGTCAGCTGCACCAACCTCCCCACCTACGATCTGATCGAGCCGCTCGAAAGCGCGCTCGGCAAACCCGTCCTCACCGCGAACCAGCTCACGATGTGGGCCTGCCTCCGGCGGATGAACCTGCCGATCGTCGGCCCCGGCAAGTGGCTCCGCGAGGTCGATTGACCTCTTCCCCTACGATTGTCGACAATCTGCCTCCGGAGGTCCCGTGTCCATCTCGCCGCTCACCCCACCTGAGCCGCCGTCCGAGACGACCACGATCGGATTCATCTACCCCGATCACGCGGCCGAGGACGACTACCCGCTCGCGGAACAGCTCCTCGGCGGGGACATGGCCGGGATCAAACTGCCGGTCGAGCACATCTACGGGACCGATCTGCACGCCGTACCCGAGCTGCTGGACCTCGGCAGCGAGAGCCGGCTCGCCGACGGTGCCGCGCTGCTGGCCAAACACGAACCGGACGCGGTGGTGTGGGCGTGCACCAGCGGCAGCTTCGTCTACGGCTGGGAAGGCGCCCGTGACCAGGCCGACCGGCTGGCCGCCGTCGCCGGCGTCCCGGCGTCGAGCACCTCCTTCGCCTTCGTCCACGCCGCCCGGGCCCTCGGCGTCCGGCGGGTCGCTGTCGCCGCCAGCTATCCGGACGACGTCGCCCGGCTGTTCGTCGAGTTCCTCGACGCCGGCGGGATCGAAGTGGTCTCGATGGGCAGCGCCGACATCGACACCGCCGCCGAGGTCGGGGAACTCAGCCCGGAAGCCGTCGTCGAACTCGCGGTGAGCCGCGACCATCCGGCCGCTGACGCACTGCTGGTCCCCGACACCGCCATGCGGACGCTCGGCGAGATCAACACACTCGAGATCAGGCTCCGCAAGCCGGTGCTGACCGCCAACCAGGTCACCGTCTGGGAGGGCCTGCGGCTCACCGGGAAGTCCCCGCTCGTCCGCACACTGGGCGCGCTGTTCGGCAAGAGAGGCAACTGAACCATGTCCTTGCCGGATATCGAGCCGGTCAGCCGGGAATCGACCGCCGGGATCATCGCGCGCCAGCTGCGGGACGCGATCATGACCGGCGCCCTCCCTCCCGGCACCCAGCTCGGCGAAACCGATCTGGCCTCCCGGTTCCAAGTCTCGCGGGGGCCGCTGCGAGAGGCGATGCAGCATCTCGTCTCCGAGGGGCTCCTGCGCAGCGAGCGCCACCGCGGCCTGTTCGTGATCGACCTCGAACCCGGCGACGTCTACGACATCTACTCGGCGCGCTCGGCCATCGAGCGCGCCGCGATGCTGCGAGCCCTGCGCGGTGACCGGGAGAAGGTCGCCACCGAACTCGAACAGGCCGTGGGCGCCATGGCCGTCGCCGCCGACGACGACGATCCGACCGCGCTCTCCTGGGCGGACCTCCGTTTCCACGAGGCGCTGATCGCCGCTTCCGGCAGCAAGCGGCTCGTGCGCATGGCGCGGACCTTGCTGATCGAGACCCGGATGTGCCTCACCGCACTGCAGGGGACCTATCAGCGAGTCGAAGAGCGGGTCACCGAGCACACGCGGATCATCGAGGCCCTGCGCGCGGGCGACGAAGAGACAGCGCTGTCCCTGTTGGAAGCCCACATGGAGGACGCGGTGCAACGGCTGGCCCCGGGGACCAGCCTGCGAGAGGGCGAAGCTCCCGCGGTGCCTTAGGGATTCAGCCACGGCCACGCGCCCCCAGCACCGGCTGCCCGCCCGTCCCGCCGCGAAACTCCCTGTCCCATGGCCAATTGCCGTGCTCGTCCTCGTAGACCAGTTGCAGGGCACGGAAATCGGCGCCGTACAAGAGGACGGCGGTGAGCAGGTGCGCCGACGGCGAGCTCAGCGGAACGACCTCGAGCGCGGGCCATCCCACCGCCGCGGGCAGCACCTCGCCGGAATCCGGCGGACCCGACCGGACCACCTGCTGGGCGAAATAGTTCAGCAGCTGCCCCGATCTTCGCTCCCGCAAGCCGGTGACGACGAGCTCCGGCAGCCCGGCGTCGGTGAGCCCGACCGTATACGCGAAGCCGGGTTGAGCGGCTCCCCGCTCGACGGTCTGCACCATCCAGCCGTACTTCCGGATCAGCGGGCGGACCTCCTCGGTGAGGTAGTCGTCGCGGGTCTTCCCGGGGTTGTCGCAATGCCAGCACATCGGCACTCCTCCAGTCGTCGAATCCGATGATCGACACCGTGCACCGGGGCACCGACAAAAACTCGCGACCTGGGTGATCGCCCGTACGATACGGAGGCCTTTCCGTCCTGGTTTTCCGTTGCGAGACAGGGAACTTCGCGAATTTCGACGTGTTTGCCGACTTGAATTCCCCAGGCAAAGGTGTCGTGTTCGAGCGCGGTGCCGTCACCGGTCCCGCTACCGGACCGCGCCTCCTCGCTGTGTGGATTTTGGGACGTCAGATGTCCCAAAATCCACACGGTCCCGCACGGCTGTCCCTATTTCCACACACCCCCATGCGACGCCAGGCCCGCATCTTCACCTGGCTTTGATCCGTCGACCGGCACGTACCCACTACCCGCCGCCGAGCTGCCCTGAAGGCCACCTTTGAGACATTGATCGCCCCAAAGGTGGCCTTCAGGACACGGGAAGCGCACCGCGGCCACTGCCCGCAGCGTGGAGCAACGTCTCGACCGACCTGAGCCCGGGCTGCCATCACGGCACCTTTGCCTTACCTCCCGATAAGTACGTGAAGGCCCCCTTCACTGCGCCTAGCGCAAGGAAGGGGGCCTTCACGTACTTCACATCGCGTCGCTCAGGCGACCGAATCACTCCGGAATGTCATGAACGGACCGTTCATGACATCCCGGACTTGACACGCCTCTATGCGGATGGTTCAAGATAGAGCGGCGACCACCGCGGACCCGAGTTCGGCGGTGGTGGACTTCCCGCCGAGGTCAGGGGTCTGCACGGTCCCTTCCTCGAGAACCTTCTCCACCGCAGCGTGAATGTCTTGTGCCGCGGCGGTTTCCCCGAGATGGTCGAGCAGCATCGCACCCGCCAGGATCTGCGCCACCGGATTCGCGATGCCCTGTCCGGCGATGTCGGGAGCGCTGCCGTGCACCGCTTCGAACATGGAAGGGAACTCGCCGGTGGGATTGATGTTGCCCGAAGGCGCCATTCCGAGCCCGCCCGTCACGGCCGCCGCCAGGTCGCTCAGGATGTCGCCGAAGAGATTGGAAGCGACCACGACGTCGAGCCGGTCCGGTGCTTGGACCATCCGCGCGGCGAGCGCGTCGACGTGGCACTGTTCGGCTCGGACGTCCGGATAGTCCGAAGCGATTTCGAAGAAGATCTCGTCCCAGAACGGCATCGAGTGAATGAGCCCGTTGGATTTCGTGGCCGAGCAGACCCGGCCCGTCCGCGTCTTCGCCAGTTCGAAGGCGTAGCGGATGATCCGCTCCACCCCGACCCGCGTGAACACGGATTCCTGTAAGACGAACTCGTTCGGCAGGCCACGGTTGTGCCTGCCGCCGATCTCCGAGTATTCACCCTCGGAGTTCTCCCGGACGATCACCATCTCCAGTTCTTCGGCGCTCCGGCCCGCCAGTGCCGACGTCGTCCCCGGCAGCAACCGGACCGGCCGGAGGTTGACGTACTGGGTGAACGCGCGCCGCACCGGAATGAGGAGGCCCCACAACGACACATGATCCGGGACACCCGGGAAACCGACAGCGCCGAGGAAGATCCCGTCGAACCGGGAAAGCTGCTCGATACCGTCGTCCGGCATCATCGCGCCGGTTTTGGTGTACCGCTCACAGCTCCAGTCGAATTCCTTCCAGGACAAGGAGAAACCGTGTGACTCTGCCGCACGGTCGAGCACCTTGCGGGCCTCGATCGTGACGTCGACGCCGATCCCGTCGCCGGGGATGCTGGCGATCCGGTAAGAGTTCCCCGTTTGAGATGTCGCTGCTTGAGAGGTCACAGAGCCACCGCGATGTACTTGGTCTCGAGGAACTCGTCGATACCGACGGTGCCGCCTTCACGGCCGAGTCCGGACTGCTTGATCCCGCCGAACGGCGCCGCCGGGTTCGAGACCAAGCCCTGGTTGAGGCCGATCATGCCGGCTTCCAATCGTTCCGAAACCCGCAACGCCCGCTTGAGATCGGAGGTGTACACATAGGAAACCAGACCGAATTCGGTGTCGTTCGCCGCCGCGATGGCCTCGTCCTCACTGTCGAACGCGGTGATCGGGGCGACCGGACCGAAGATCTCTTCCGCGGCGAGCCTGGCGTCCTTGGGCACGTCGGTGAGCACCGTGGCCTGGTAGAAGTTTCCCGGACCGTCCACAGTAGACCCACCGGTGAGGACGCGCGCCCCTCGCCCGGTGGCGTCGGAGACCAGGCTGCTCACCTTCTCGACGGCGGCCTTGTCGATGAGCGGGCCGACGACGACACCTTCCTCGGTGCCGCGTCCCATGGGCAGGGCCTCCATGCGCTCGGTCAGGCGCCGGGAGAACTCGTCGACGATGCCTCGCTGGACGTAGAAGCGGTTGGCGGCCGTGCAGGCCTCACCGATGTTGCGCATCTTCGCGGTCATCGCGCCGTCGATCGCCGCGTCGAGGTCGGCGTCTTCGAAGACCAGGAAGGGGGCGTTGCCGCCGAGTTCCATCGAGGTGCGGAGCACCTTGTCCGCGCACTGTTCCAGCAGCTTCCGCCCGACACCGGTCGAGCCGGTGAAGGACAGCTTCCGGGCACGGCCGTCCCGGATCAGCGGCTCCATCACGCCGCCGGAGTCCGACGTCGTGAGCACGTTCAGCACGCCTTCCGGCAATCCCGCCTCGGCGAGGATCGCCGCGAGGGCCAGCATCGAAAGGGGGGTTTGAGCAGCGGGCTTGATGATCATCGTGCAGCCTGCCGCGACCGCGGGCCCGATCTTGCGGGTGCCCATCGCCATGGGGAAGTTCCACGGCGTGATCAGCAGGCACGGCCCGACGGGCTGCTTCGTCACCAGGAACCGGCCCGCCCCGTTGGGCGCGACGGCGTAGCCACCGTCGATCCGGACGGCCTCCTCCGCGAACCAGCGGAAGAACTCGGCCGCGTAGGTGATCTCGCCCTTGGACTCCGCGAGCGGCTTGCCCATCTCGAGGGTCATCAGCAGCGCGAGTTCGTCGGCGCGCTTGATGAGCAGGTCGTACGCGCGGCGCAGGATCTCGCCGCGTTCGCGCGGGGCGACGGTCGCCCAGTCGGCCTGCGCGGCGACGGCGGCGTCGAGTGCGCTGACACCGTCCGCCGGTGACGCGTCGGCCACCTCGCACAGGGCTTCGCCTGTCGAGGGGTCGAGAACGGGGAAGGTCTTCCCACCCGCGGCGGGCACCCACTTGCCGCCGATGAACAGTTCCTTGTCGACCGCCTTGACTACGCCGGCCTCACTGATCGAGCTCATCCCAACGCTCCTCCATGTTGTCCCGAACGCCATGCTATGGATATTGTCAACAATCGACAACAGCTCAGCCGACCTAGGAGCGCAGCCCATGGCCCAGCTATCACCGCTGCTCAAGCAGGCAACGCCGGTCGTGGTCGACCACGGTGAAGGGGTGTACCTCTACGACACCGATGGCAAACGTCACCTGGACTTCACCGCCGGTATCGGCGTGACCAGCACCGGCCACTGTCACCCGCACGTGGTGAGCGCCGCGCGGGAGCAGATCGGCAAACTCATCCACGGGCAGTACACGACGGTCATGCACAAGCCGATGCTGGAACTGACCGAGAAGCTGGGCGGTGTCCTCCCGGAAGGACTGAATTCCCTCTTCTACTCGAACTCGGGCAGTGAGGCGGTCGAAGCGGCACTCCGGCTGTCGCGGCAGGCGACCAAGCGGCCCAACGTCATCGTCTTCCAGGGTGGTTTCCACGGCCGGACCGTCGCGGCGGCGACCATGACGACGTCGGGGACCCGGTTCAGCGCCGGGATCTCGCCGCTCATGTCCGGTGTGCACGTCGCGCCCTTCCCCTACGCCTTCCACTACGGCTGGGACGAGGAGACCGCGACGAAGTTCGCCCTCCGCGAGCTCGACTACCTGTTCGCGACGGTCTGCGCGCCGAACGAGACGGCCGCGTTCTTCATCGAGCCGGTGCTCGGTGAAGGCGGCTACGTCCCGGCGAACCCCGAGTTCCTGGCCGGGCTGCGGGAGCGCGCCGACAGGCACGGGATCCTGCTGGTGATGGACGAGATCCAGACCGGCTTCGGGCGGACGGGCAAGTTCTGGGGGCACGACCACTTCGGGGTGAGCCCGGACATCGTGCTCATCGCGAAGGGACTCGCGAGCGGGTTCCCGATCTCGGGCATCGCCGCGTCGGAAGAGTTGATGGCGAAGGCGCTCCCCGGTTCGCAAGGCGGGACGTACGGCGGAAACGCGGTGGCCTGCGCGGCGGCTGTCGCCACGCTCGAAGTGATCGAGCGGGAGGGCCTGGTCGAGAACGCCGCCGAACGCGGACGCCAGCTGCTCGAAGGCGTGCGGGTGATAGCGGACAAGTCGCCGTCGATCGGCGACGTCCGCGGGCTGGGGCTGCTGGTCGGTTCCGAGTTCACCACGCCGGACGGCGAGCCGGACACCGCGAAGGCACAGGCGGCCCAGAAAGCCGCTTCCGCCAACGGGTTGCTGCTGCTGACCTGTGGGGCGTACATGAACGTCGTCCGGATGGTCCCGCCGTTGGTCGTCGACACCGAACAGGTCGACGAGGCGCTGCGGATCTGGGGTGACGTCGTGGCGGGGGTCGAGTGATGGCCCGCTACATCACGATCACCCTCGACAAGCGCGGGGTGTCCTGCCGCGCCCGGCTGCTCGACGCCGAAGCCCCGCGGACCTGCCGCGCGGTGTGGGACGCGTTGCCGCAGAGCGGTTCGGCCTACCACGCGAAGTACGCGCGCAACGAGGTCTACACCCTCGTGCCGCCTTTCGCCGAACCGAAGCCGGGCCGCGAAAACCCCACGGTGACCCCGATTCCGGGGGATGTCGTGTACTTCGGGTTCGAGGCGTGGGAGATCGGCAACCCGGCGTACGGCTACGACGAAGACAGTGAGGCCCACAGCGACCAGGGCGCGACGGACCTCGCGATCTTCTACGGCCGCAACAACCTGCTGATCAACGGCGACGCGGGCTGGGTGCCCGGCAACGTGTTCGCGACGATCGAAGAGGGACTGGCCGAAATGGCCGAAGCGGCGCAAGACCTCTGGCTGCGAGGTGTCGAGGGCGAGACGCTTTCGTTCGCACGCGCGTGAAAACCCGTGGGCGACGAGGGTTCCCCACCCTCGCCGCCCACGGGCCGGCACCCCTCCCTGGCTTACTGCCGTTCGGCCGCGAGCCGGTATTCGACGCCACCGACCTCTTCGCCGCGCTGGTCGACCTGGGTCACGTGCACGGTGTACTGCCCACCGGCCGCCTCGGCGCCGGCGGTGAAGTTCAGCCGTGCGTCGATCTGTTCGCCCGCCTTGAACGCCAGCCCGCTGATCCGGGCCCGCTGCGGGTTCACGATGGCCAGTTCGGTCTCGCCGACCCGTTCGATGCCCTCACCCTTCGCGCCGCCTGCCCGCCACCGCGCGGCGAGGTCGGGGCCGAGGTCGATGGTGATCCGTCCCGGGCCGGTGAACGGCTTGCCCGGCTGGGTGAAGACGATGTCACCGACCGCCGTGGGGTCAGGACCGTGCCAGCCGAACACGATCGGCCGGATCACCGGCACCTTGATCTTGAACGGGACCGCGTTCACGTTGTGCCAGGCGATGTTGTTGTTCTTCCGTGTGTTGAGGGAAGTGCTGACACCTTCCGTCGGCAGGTCGGTCGGCGAGAGCCACCGGGCCAGCAGGCAGAAGTGCGAGCCGATCGGGACCTTCCACGGGATGACGACCGTCTTGGTGCCGTAGGGCACGTCCACGTCGAGCTTCGAGCCGATGTAGTTCCACTGGTTCGGCCACTGGGCCACGGTGCCCTGCTTGGTGTACCAGACCTGCAGGTTTCCCTTCTCGTATGCGTCACCGTACGGGCCGGGGCGGTTCAGCGTGACGTGGATGTAGGCGTTGCCACCCTGGACGATCGGGTCATCGGTGGCGCAGAGGACCGTCGCCGAGAAACACACCCGGATGTCGGGGCTGGAGTAGAGCGAGCCGGACGAGTCCTCGTAACCGTAATCGGATCCGTTGTCCCGGATGAAGACGTCACTGCGTGCCTCCGGTGCGGCCTGCACCGCCGGTGCCACACCTGCGAACAAGGTCGCGACGGCCACTGCGGCCGCGGCGATCAAGGTTCGACGGCGTCGCGGGTTCCTGCTGATCATGTTTCCCTCCTTGGGCGAAACATTCGACCCATTGACCGTCGGTCAGGCCGGTTGTGGCGGGGTTGTAGAGATCGTGTGCCCTAATTGGCCGATTTCGGTGAGTCTTCGCCCGGATACGCTCACCGAGATCACATGCCGGAGGGAGCAGCGTGCCCGGGCCAGGGGAATTACGGGTGCTGGGCGCGGTCGAAGCGATCGGCCCCACCGGGCGGGCGGAGTTGCACGGCGCCCGCCAGCGAGCCGTGCTCGGCGTGCTCGCGCTGCACGCGGGCTCGGTCGTCCCGATCCCCCGGCTGGTCGACGTGCTCTGGGGTGAGGATCCGCCCCGCACCGCGGTGAAGACCCTGCACAGCCACGTCGCCAGGATCCGGCAGGCGCTGGAGGACTGCGGCTTCCCGCCGGTCCTGCTGACCCGCAAACCCGGGTACGTCCTGACGGTCGCACCGTCCTCAGTCGACGCTCTCCGCTTCGAAGAAGAGCTCCGTGCCGCCAAACGGAGCAATCCCGGCCAGGCGGTGGCGGCCTTGCGCGAGGCGTTGCGGCTCTGGCGCGGCGAAGCCTTCGCGGACGCCGAACTCGACGGCTGGGGGCCGCGCGAGGTCGAGCGGCTCCAGGAATTGCGGCTGTCCGCTTGGGAAGAACTCTGGGACGCCGAGCTCGAACTCGGGGAACACGAGGAGGTCCTCCGGGAACTTCCGCGGCTGCGGGCGGGGCAGCCGTACCGCGAACGGCTCGCCGCGCTGCACATGCTCGCCTTGCACCGCTGCGGAAGGCACGCCGAAGCCTTGGAGACGTTCCAGGCCGTACGCCGGGGGTTGGCCGACGAGTTCGGTGTCGACCCCGGACCGGAACTGGTCGAACTGCATACCGCGATCCTGCGCCGCGCGCCCGAACTCGACGCGCCCGCGCGGGGCACGGCACCCGCGCAACTCCCCGCCCGTGTCGGGCACTTCACCGGACGGCAGCAGGAACTCGCCTCCTTGGACCTGCTCCTCGAAGAAGCCGAGCCGCCGGTCGTGGTCATCTCCGGCGCGGCCGGGATGGGCAAGTCCGCGCTCGCCGTGCAATGGGCGCACCGCATCGCGGACCGCTTCCCCGACGGTCAGCTCTTCCTCGACCTCGCCGGGCACGACCCGCACGAAGCGGTGTCACCGGGCGACGCGCTCGCCCATCTGTCGCGCGGGCTCGGCCTCCCCGACGACCGGCTGCCCGACGCGACGGCCGAACGCGCGGCGCTCTACCGCTCGCTGCTGCACGGCAGGCGTTGCCTGATCGTCGCCGACAACGCGGGCAGCGTCGACCAGATCCTTCCGCTCGTCCCGGGGACGACGAAGGCGATGCTGATCGTGACCAGCAGGCAGACCCTGGCCGCGCTCGGCAGCAGGCACGCCGTCCGCGTGTTCGCCCTCGACGCGCTGGCCGACCCGGAATCGATGGCCCTGCTCACCCAGGTGCTGGGCGCCGATCGGGTAAGCCGCGAGCCCGGGCAGGCGGCGCGGCTGGCGCGGCTCTGCGACGGGATGCCGCTGGCGCTGCGGATCGCCGCCGCGCGCCTGACCGGTGAACCGAACCGGCCGATCGCGGAGCTCACCCGCGAGCTGACCGGCGTCGGACGACTGGAAACCCTTGCGGTGCAAGGAGATTCCCGGACCGTCAAAACCGTCCTCGCGAGCGCCTACCTGCCGTTGGACCACGCCGCGGCACAACTGTTCCGGCTGTCGGGAACGACCCCGGGGACGTCGTTCAGCTCGGCGCTCGGGAGCGCGCTGTGCGGGGTGCCCGCCGAAGCGGGCCGGACCGCGGTCGCCGCGTTGTCCGCCGCGCACCTGATCACCCCGGCGGGCCCGGACCGCTATCGCCTCCACGACCTGATCCGCGAATTCGCCGTCGCGTGCGCCCGCGCCGACGAGACGACGGCGAGCCGCGCCGAGGCGGCGGACCGGCTGATCGACTGGTACCTGCACGTCGCCGCGGAGGCGAACAGGATCATCGACCCGAACCGCGATCTGGTCACCCCGGCACTGCGTCACCCTCCCCCGGAGCGGCCGTTCCCGGCCGAAAGACGTGCGGCGCTCGCCTTCCTGGGCGCCGAACGAGCGAATCTGCTGCCGGTGGTGCGGTTCGCGCGTGAACACGGCCGCAACACCGCCGCCTGGCAGCTCACCTACCTGCTCACCAGCTTCTACGACACCACCGGTGGCTGGAACGAGCGGATCGGGCTCTGCCGTGAAGGAGCGGCCGCGGCCGCCGAACTCGACGATCCCTTGGCCGAGGCGGAAATGCTGCGCGCGCTGGGCGCGGCCTACTTCATGACCCGCAGGCTCACCGACGCGCTCGAAACCAACGCCCGCGCGTTGAAGGCCGCCCGTGCGGCGGGTGATCTCGAAGGCGAAGGCCATATCTACAACAACACCGCGAACGCCTACGCCGCCTTGCGCCGGTTCGACGAGGCGATCACCGCGTATCAGCTGGCGGTGGAGCGGTGCACGTCGGCGGGCAATCGGCTCGGGCGCGCGCTGTCGCAGCGCAACCTCGGCCACGCCTACATCCGCCGCGGCCAGCCGATGGACGGTCTCAGCCCACTGACGGCCGCGTTGGAGACGTTCCGTGAGCTGGGCAACGCCCGGCTGGAAGCCGCCACGCTGGACACGCTCGGTGAGGCCTACGAGGAACTCGGCGATCACGAAGTCGCGCTGGAACATCTCGGCAAGGCGCTGGCGGCGTCACGGGCGATCGGCGACCGATGGCAGGAGTGGGAATCGCTGCTGCACGCCGGCCAGGTCCATCTCGCCCGCCGCGACTACCCGGCCGCCCGCGACGATTTCGACCAGGCGCTGCTGATCAGCCGGGACGTCGGGAACCGGCACAGTGAGGCGGCGGCACTCGACCGGCTCGGCCGGGCCCACCTGGGGCTCGGCGACCTGGTCGCGGCGCGGGAGAACCTCGAGCGCGGCCTCGCGGTCCGGGCGGGGGTCCCGGATCCGTACGAGGAGGCTCACCTGCACCGCGACCTCGGTGACCTCGAAGCGAGGTGCGGCGACACGGCCGCCGCGGCCGCCCACTGGGCTCGAGCGATCGAGCTGTACCGGCGGGCGAACGCGACGGCCGACGCCGACCTCGTCACCGGGCGGGGGTGATCACCACGGTCGAGGTCGCGTACACGAGCCTGCCCTGCGACGGCTCGAAGAACTCGACCCGCGCCTTCCCCGGTTGACCGGGCAGGAGCGTGAATTCGGCGTATCCCCTCGTCTCGCCGCGCTGGAAGGTGACGACACCGTCCTTCACCGGGACGTGGCCGGAGCCCTCGGTGCGATAGCGGACCGTGAGCGGTCCGGCCCACGGCCGGGAGAGCACGAGCGGGACCTTGCAGGTGGTTCCCTGCGAGAAGTTGGGCGGGATCGACCAGCAGATCTCACCTTCCTGGGTCGTCCCCACCGGCGACGTCTTGGCCGCGTCGTCGTCGGCCACCCAGGCGACGCCGACGCTGTGCCCGATCCGCAGGCCCTTCTCGCCGTAGAGCCGGAGGGAGAACATTTCGTCGTTCTCGACGAGTGAATCGGCGCGGACCTTGACCGCGACGGTCTGCGGATCCGTCCTCCCGGACCAGGTCAGCGTGCCGGTGACCGGCTGGTAGTCGACGCCCTCCTTGGCGGTGAACGCCGGATCGACCGGCGAGCCGTTGCCCTCGATCGTCCGGTAGTCGACCGAGCCTTGCGGCGCGCAGCCGCCGTCGTCGAGGGAAACGGTGAAGAGAAGGGTGGTGTACCCGGCGCTCGTTCCCTCGGCCTGGCTGACCCCGCTGACGTTCACCACGGGTGCCGTGCAGCCCGCTTCCCCGCCTTCGGCCACCGGTGCCGCGAACCCGAACGTGATCGCGAACGCCGCCCCCAGCGTCGCGATCCGTTTCATCCTTGGTCCCATCGAGCGTCCACCCCTTCCGGCGGGCCGCCGCGGCCCGTTGCGACATGGGTAACCGAGTGAGGTTGTCGTGAGGTTGTGACAGCCGGACAGCAAACATGAAAATGATTCATGGCCATCGTCGCCCACGACGTACTACGCTTCGGTAACCAGGCAAAGACGCGTGAGGAAGGGCAGTCGATGGGCGATGTTGCGGCACGGTTCGCCGAGATCGTCGGGGACACGAATTTGCTGGCAGGCGAAGCGATCCCCGAGGACTACGCACACGACGAGGCATTGACCACCTCTCCGCGGCGGCCCGCCTTCCTGGCGAAACCGGAAACCGCCGAGGAGGTCGCGGAGCTGCTCAAGGCGGCGGGTGAACACGGTGTGCCGGTCACCGCGAGAGGATCGGGCACCGGGCTTTCGGGCGGTGCCACACCGCGCGAAGACAGTCTGGTGATCTCTTTCGAACGCATGAACGCGGTACTGGAGATCGACACGGAGAACCACGTCGCCGTCGTCCAGCCGGGTGTCACGTTGTCCGATTTGGACGAAAAGACCACGGCGGCCGGACTCGGCTACACCGTTTACCCTGGCGAACTGAGCGCGAGCGTCGGCGGCAACGTCGGCACGAACGCGGGCGGGATGCGCGCGGTCAAGTACGGCGTCACGCGGCACAACGTCGTGGGCCTGCAGGCCGTGCTGCCGACCGGCGAGATCATCCGGACCGGCGGCAAGACCTCGAAGGTGTCGACCGGGTACGACCTGACCCAGCTGATCATCGGCTCGGAAGGCACCCTCGCGATCGCGACCGAGGTCATCGTGAAGCTGTACCCGCGCCTGCCGCACGGCGCCACGGTGTTCGCCCCGTTCGAGACCTTCGACGAGGTGATGACCGTCGTCCCGAAGATCATCTCCAGCGGGCTCGCGCCGCACATCCTCGAATACATCGACAACCTGACGCTCGCCGCGATCAGCTACAACGAGAAGCTCAGCCTCGGCGTTCCGGACGCCATCCGCGACTCCGCGCAGGCGTATCTCGTGGTGGCGCTGGAAAACCGCGACAACGATCGGCTGCACGCCGACATCGAAGAGCTCGGCGGACTGCTGGCCGACGTCGGGGCGATGGACGTCTACGTGCTCGAGGGCAATTCGGCGCGCAAGCTCATCGAGGCCCGTGAGAAGGCGTTCTGGACGGCCAAGGCGGCCGGGGCCGACGACGTCATCGACGTGGTGGTCCCGAGGTCCGCGATGCCCGAGTTCCTGCGCAGGGCCAGGGAAATGGCGCTGTCGCGCGAGGCGGGCGCACTCGGCTGCGGGCACGCCGGCGACGGCAACGTCCACCTCGCCATCTTCTGCAAGGACCTGGAGAAGCGGAAGCAACTGCTGACCGACATCTTCGCGCTCGGCATGGAACTCGGCGGCGCGATCTCCGGCGAACACGGCCTCGGGCAGGCCAAATCCGGCTACTTCCTCGACCTGGAGGACCCGGCGAAGATCGCGCTGATGCGCCGGATCAAGGAAAGCTTCGACCCGGCCGGGATCCTCAACCCCGGTGTTCTTTTTGCTGAGAGGGCTTGAAAGTGAGTGAGATGAACGGCGCCCAGTCCCTGATCCGCACGCTCGTCGACAGTGGCGTCGATGTGTGCTTTTCGAATCCGGGCACCTCGGAGATGCACTTCGTGGCCGCGCTCGACACCGTGCCCGAGATGCGCGGCGTGCTCGGCCTGTTCGAAGGCGTCGTCACCGGCGCCGCGGACGGGTACGCGCGCATCGCCGACAAGCCGGCCGCGACGCTGCTGCACCTCGGCCCCGGCCTCGGCAACGGGCTGGCGAACCTGCACAACGCGCGCCGCGCGCACACCCCGATCGTCAACGTGATCGGCGATCACGCGACCTACCACAAGCAGTACGACGCCCCGCTCGAATCGGACATCGAAGCCGTCGCCGGTTCCCTCGAAGGCTGGGTCCGCCGCTCCGAGCACACGAAGGACGTCGGCGCCGACGCCGCGGCGGCCGTCGCGGCGTCGCAGGACGCGCCCGGGCAGATCGCGACCCTGATCCTCCCGGCCGACGCGTCCTGGGGCGAGGGCGGCGAGACGTGCGCGCCCATCCCGCCGCGGATCCCGCAGGCCGTCGACGCGACGACGGTGAAGAACATCGCCGAGATCCTGGCGAGCGGTGAACCGGTCGCGCTGCTCGTCGGCGGCAGCGGCTGCCGCGAGGCCGGGCTGCTGGCGACCAGCAGGATCGCCACCGCGACCGGGGTGAAGGCGTTCGTCGAGACGTTCCCCTCCCGGCTCGAGCGCGGCGAAGGCCTGCCGACGATCGAACGGCTGGGCTACCTCGCCGAGCAGGTCGCGTACCAGCTCGACGGGATCAAGCACGTGATCGTCGCCGGGACGAAGGCTCCGGTGTCGTTCTTCGCCTATCCCGGCAAGGCGAGCAACCTGGTGCCCGAAGGCGCGCAGGTCCATGTGCTGGCCGAAGTCGGGCAGGACGTCCCGCGCGCGTTGAACGACGTCGCGGCCTTGGTCGCCGCCGAGACGGAGCCGGTGCTGCAGGAAGCCGCCCGGCCCGCACTGCCGTCCGGCCCGCTGACGCCGCAGAACTGGGTCGAGGTGATCGGCGCGCTGCTGCCGGAGCGCGCGATCATCGCGGACGAGGCGAACACCTCCGGTCTGCTGCTGCCCGCCGCCACCGCGGGTGCGCCGCGGCACGACGTGCTGACCCTGACCGGTGGCGCGATCGGCTACGGCATGCCCGTCGCGACCGGGGCGGCCGTCGCCGCGCCGGACCGTCCGGTGATCAACCTGCAGTCCGACGGCAGCGCGCTGTACACGATTTCGGCGTTGTGGACGCAGGCGCGGGAGAACCTCAACGTCACGACGGTCCTGCTGAACAACCGCGCGTACGCGATCCTGCGGCTGGAGTTGCAGCGCGTCGGCGCGGACGCCAGCGGTCCCAAGGCGAACGAACTGCTCGACCTTTCGCGGCCGGACATGGACTTCGTCAAGATCGCCGAGGGCCTGGGTGTCCCGGCGACCCGGGCGACGACCGCGGAGGAGCTGGCCGAGCAGTTCCAGCGCGCGCTCGCCGAGCCGGGTCCGCACCTGATCGACGCGATCGTTCCGACCCTGTTCTGAGGGTGTGCGAGGAAAGTCCCCTTCATGGCGAATTTCGCCATGAAGGGGACTTTCCTTGCACATGGGGCTAGTGGACCGAGGCGACCAGCGGTTCGGGTTGGCGTTGTTTCGGGACGAAGGCGGTCAAGGCGAGACCCAGGAGTGCCGCACCGGCGGCGACCGCGAAGCTCAGCCGGAACCCGGTCGCGGACGGAACGGAAACCCCGCCGACGGTGATCGCCAGCGACGCGAGCATGGTCGCCATCACCGCGCTGGACGTCGACGTGCCGACGGAGCGCATCAGCGAGTTCAAGCCGTTCGCGGACGCGGTTTCGGTGACCGGGACCGAGCCCATGATCAGCGCGGGCATGGCCGCGTAGGCGATGCCGACGCCGCCACCGATGATGATCGACGCCGTGATCAGCTCGAAAGCGTTGTCCATCAACACGGTCGCGAAGATGTACCCGATCGCGATGGTGACGGCGCCGGTCATCAGTGTCGTCCGCGGGCCGTAGCGCTCGATGAGCCGGGCCGAAACCGGCGACAGCATGAACATGACCAGCCCGTTCGGCGCCAGGCAGAGCCCGGCCTGCACCATCGTCAAGCCGAGGCCGTAGCCGGTCGAGGCGGGCGCCTGCAGCAACTGCGGGAACGACAACGCCATCGAGTACAGCGCGAACCCGATCATGATCGACGCGAGGTTGGTGAACAGCACCGGGCGCCGCGCGGAGACCCGCAGGTCCACCAGCGGATCGCGGCGCCGCAGCTGATAGGCGCCCCAGACCAGCAGGATCGCGACCGCGGTTCCGGCGAAGCCGAGCGTGCGGCCACTGCCCCAGCCCCATTCGCCGCCCTTGACGATCGGCAACAGCAGGCAGACCAGCCCGGCTGTCAGCCCCAGTGCGCCGAGGTAGTCGAACGGCGCGGGTGTCTTCACCGGCGACTCCGGCACCACGAACAGGATCAGCAGGCCACAGACGAGCCCGAGCCCCGCCGACGCCCAGAAGAGGACGTGCCAGTCCGCGTTCTGCGCGACCAGCGCCGATACGGGAAGCCCGATGGCGCCGCCGACGCCCAGCGTCGAACTCATCACCGAGATCGCCGAGCCGACGCGTTCGGGCGCGAGTTCGTCGCGCATGATGCTGATCCCCAGCGGGATCGCGCCCATCGCGCAGCCCTGCAGGCCACGGCCGACGACCATCAGCGCGAGCGAGCTGGTCAGCGCGGAGACCACCGAACCGGCGACCAGGAAGCCCAGGCTGATCAGCAGCAACCGGCGTTTGCCGTACAGATCGCCGAGCCTTCCGCTCACCGGCATCACCACGGCACCGGCGACCAGGGTCACCGTCACCACCCACGACGCGTCGGACGGGGTCGCGTTGAGCAGCCGGGGAAACGACGGGATCAGCGGGACGACGAGCGTCTGCATGAACGAGGCCACCAGCCCGCAGGTGGCGAGCACGACGACGAAGACCCGGGGCGAAGGTGCCCGGCCGGCCGGTTTCACCATTCGCATCCCATGATCCGACCTTACACAGCACCTCCCTCTGTCGTGAATGGTTGACCGACGGGATCACAACCAGGTGCGGACCCCACCGTGCCCGGAACAGGTTCCGCGGCGATTCTGGCTGTAGCTATAGGAACCGTCCTTGCACAGGGCCGTCGCGCCGTCGGCCGCTCCCGGTCCGGTCGCCGGCCGGTGGACGCAGACGCCGTCGGTGTTGCGGTAGTAGTCGCTTCCGCACTCCGCCAGGTTCGGCGCCTTCGCCGTGGGTGTCGTCTTCGGGCGCGCCTTCGACGGCGGCGGCTCGACCTGCTTCGGCACCTCGACCGCGGCCGTGGTCGGCGGGACGAACTGCTGGGGCGCCGGCGTCGGTGTCGGTGTCGGTGTCGGCACAGCCGTGCTCGTGGGCGGGGCCCAGCTGCTGGTCGGCGTCGGCGGCATCGAGAACGTCGAGGATGTCGACACCGAGCCGGTCTTCGGCGTGACCCGCCCGGCGGGCACGGTCTCCACCCCACAGCCCCCGGCGACCAGAAGCCCGATCGCCAGTGCCATGCCCAGTTTCGTCGTTCTCTTCGGCATAACGGCCTCCCTGGCACGTGGTGGTGCCGCGTAGTCGGGAGATCGTTCGCCGGTGTTACCGCCGAAGAGAGGTCAGTCGACCATCGTGCCGCAACTGATGTTCAGTGCCGTCGCCGTCATGCTGCGCGCGTGCTCCGAGTCGGCGAAGGCGGCGACCCCGGGCGACATCCTCCAAGGACGCCGCCCGGACCGGGCTTTCGAAGTCCGCCAACGACATCTCGACCAGTGGCGTGTTCGTCGATGGCCGCTTCGCCGAGCGCGTCGAACTGCGCGGTCCCGGCTTTCCCGCCCGCCGACCGGATTCCGCCGGCCGCCCCGTAGACGATCGCGTTCCGGCCTTCGAGCAACATCGGATCCTCCTACTTCCCGTCCAGCGCGATGAGCCCTTCGGGCATTCCGTCCAGGTGGACGTCGACCCAGATCGGGAGCCACATGTCGACCTCGTGGAACCGGCGGAGCTCGGCCAAGCCGCTGAGCCAGCCCATCCAGGAGCCATACGGCGGCTTCTCGCCGGAGAATCCACTTTGGACGAACGTCAGCTTGGTACCACCGCCGGAGTCCTCGAGTTCCCAGGACGTCACGATGCCTTCCTCGTACGCGAGCGTCATCCTCCCGTCGGGCACCAGATCGACGATCTTCGCCGGATCCGGGTCCTGCTCCAGCGAGCCCATCGCCCAGCGTCCGCCGACGCGCATCTCGGCTTCGATCCGCGCGCCGAACCAACGTGTGAACTCGGTGGGATCGGTGATCGAGCGGTAGACCTCCGGCCGCGACGCGCCGATGCGCACTTCTTCCCGCATCACCGGTGAGGTGAGATCGCAGCGGGCGGTGATCGGACGTCCTTCGACGTGGTCGACCAGGTTCGCGACCGCCAGCGCCCAGAACGTGTGCATCATGCCGAGCGGCGAGTCCGAGTCCGCCATCAGCTCGGCGAAGTCCGGCAGGCCGGTCTGGCTGTACGACAAAGAGGTTCCGTCTCCGTCTTCCGCCAGCTTGAGTTCGACGACGGTCTCCGTACCGTCGACGGTCCAGGCGAACCGCAGAACGTTGTCCTCGGCCAGCAACAGCCTCTGACGCGGGACCTCGCCGTCCGGTGTGTAGCGACCCCAGAACTCGTAGCGGGACGGCAGGTCGACTTCCGCGTGTTCGGAAAACCACGCGCGCAGTGCCCCGGGGTCGGTCAGTGCGTGCCAGACCTCGTCGATCGGCGCGCGCACGCGCACCTGGAAGCTCGCCGGTTCAGTCATGGGCCTCTCCTTTCGGGTAACAGGCCACGGCGAGCTTGAAGGCGTCGCCTTCCGCTCCGCCGTAGCGGGTGAACAGATCCTGCAAAGTCGTCTTCAGTTCGTCGAGGAACTCCTGGCGGCGCTCCGGCTCCACCCGGATCTCGCCGGAGACGCCGATCGACGGCAGTTCCGGCGCGGTCCTGTCGAGCGCGGCGACGTCCGCCTGGACCTCCTCCATGAGGTCCAGCAGATAGCCGAGGCTCAGTTCGTCACGCACCGCTCGCGGGCCGATCCGGCCGACCAGGCCCGGTGACAACCAGTACGAACGCGCGCTCGCCTGATACACGCCCTCGCTGATGCCGCGCACCCTGCGCTCCGACACCTGCGTGACGAGATCGGCTTCCACCAGCTTTTTCACGTGGTAGTAGACCCGTTGCGGAGTCTGGCCCAGCACCGTCGCCACCTCGGTGCAGGATCGCGGCTCCGCCAGTTGCCGCAGGACGTCCACGCGCTGGGGCTTCAGCAACGCCTCCGCCTGATCCAGCCGCTCCAGGTACGCCACATCCTTCATCACGAAAATCATCTTGAACGTAAAAATCCATTTTGTCAATCGGGTCGGTGCGCGCTACTCTCGTGGTGTGGCGATCCTGCGGCGGTACATGGCAGAACTCGCGATCACCGTCGCGGTGCTCGCGAGTTCCGTCGCGGTCTCGCTCGGCGCGAGCGCGGAACAGCCGCGCAACGCCGTGATCGGCTGGGCCTGCGTGATACTCGCCTGCGCCGCGCTGTTCCTGCGCCGCCGCCACCCGCTCCCCGTCGCGATCTTCACCGCGGTGTGCTGCGCGATCTACTACCCGTACACCGATCCCGACGGATTCGTGCTGCTCGCGTTCGCCTTCGCGCTCTACAACAACGCCTCGACCGGGCGGATCCGCAGCGCGGCGGTCGTCGCGGCGGCTTCGATGGGCGGCGTCGCGTTCGGCGAGGCGAGGGCAGGCGCATCGCGTCAGGTGGACAACTTCGCCTTCCTGCTGATGGCGGGCTGGTTCATCGCGCTGGTAGCGGTCGGAGCGGTGACGTACTACCGCCGCGAAGCCGAGCGCACCAAGGAGTCCGAAGCACGGCGAAGGGCCACCGACGAACGCCTCCGGATCGCGCGCGAACTGCACGACGTCCTCGGCCACAACCTCGCGCTCATCAACGTCCAGGCGGGTGCCGCGCTGCACGGCAAGGATCCGGTGAAATCCGAGGAAGCGCTGGTCACGATCAAACAGACCAGCAAGGACGCGTTGCGCGAACTCCGCGCCACCCTCGGCATGCTGAGGCAGGCGGACACGCCGAGTCTGGCGAGGGTCGCCGAACTGGCCGAGTCGGCGGGCGCGCACGGGCTGACCGTCCGGACCGAGATCGACGGCACGGCAAGGGATCTGCCGCCCGACGTCGAGCACGCCGCCTTCCGCGTCGTCCAGGAGGCGCTGACCAACGTCGCTCGGCACGCCGCGGCGGACACCGTCGTGGTCCGGATCGGGTACACCGACCATGATGTGTCCGTGCAGATCGACGACGACGGCCGGGGCGGTGCCGCGAGGCCCGGCAACGGGATCCGCGGGATGGCCGAACGAGCCGAAGCGCTCGGGGGCGAATTCGCCGCGGCCGCGCGCGAGGACGGCGGCTTCCGCGTCCGTGCCCGGCTCCCCCTGCGGGCGGCGCGATGATCCGGGTCCTGCTCGTCGACGACCAACGGCTGGTCCGCGCCGGGTTCAAGTCCATTTTGGACGGCGAGGCCGACATCACGGTCGTCGCGGAAGCCGCCGACGGGCGGGAGTCCCTCGAAGCCGCGCGCGAGCACAAGCCGGACGTGGTCCTGATGGACATCCGCATGCCGGTGATGGACGGGCTCACCGCGACCCGGCATCTGCTCGAAGATCCGGCGCTGGCCGGGGTCAAGGTCGTCATCCTCACCACCTTCGACCTCGACGAGGACGTGTACGGCGCCCTGCGCGCCGGGGCCAGCGGATTCCTGGTCAAGGACACCGAACCGGAGGAACTGATCCACGGCGTCCGGGTGGTCGCGAGGGGCGACGCGCTGCTCGCGCCGTCGATCACCCGCCGCCTGATCTCCGAGTTCGCGGGACGGGTGGCGCGGCCGGGGCCGTCGCCGGTGCTGAACCGGCTCACCGAACGCGAACGCGAGGTGATGAGCCTGGTCGCGGCCGGTCTGTCCAATGACGAGATCGCGAAGGAACTCGTGCTCAGCCCTGCCACGGCGAAAACGCATGTCAGCCGGATCATGACCAAGGTGGACGTCCGCGATCGCGCGCAACTCGTCGTGCTCGCCTACGAATCGGGCATGGTCACCCCTCGCTGGTTGACCCCGTGAACACAACTCCGGTAGTACGGGAAGCGCCTTAGGGGTACCCAGAAGTTGTGGCCGGAGTGCCCGCCGGAGCCCGACGCCCTGCGGCGCGGAAAAGCCGATGCTTTCCGCCATGGACACCATTACGCTTTCCGAAAGGCGGCCTGGGGGCGGCCTTTCGAGGCTGGCGGGCTGGTCACAGCGCCATCGCTGGCTCGCCGTTTCGCTCTGGCTGCTCACCCTTCTCGGCGTCACCCTGAGCTCACAGGTGGCGGGCAGCGCCTACCACGACGACCATTCCCTGCCGGGCACCGAATCCCAGCAGATCATGGACCTGTTCAAGGCACAGGCTCCCGCCCGGACCGGCGCGACGGCCGAAATCGTCTTCAAGACCGGCACCGGACTGGCCACCGCCCGCGGCCCGATCGACTCGATGCTCGCCGAAGTCCGGAACCAGCCCCACGTCAAATCGGTGACGAGTCCGTTCGACGACCCGTCCGCGATCTCGCGCGAGGGAACGATCGGTTACGCCGCCATCGCTTTCGACCTGGAGTCGAACGACCTGCCGTACGACGACATCGTGCGCGTCGCCGACACCGCGAAGAAGGCGGAATCGGCCGGGCTCCAGGTCGAACTCGGCGGTGAGCCGATCGAACGGACCGATGAGAGCGGAGGGCCGTCCGAGGGCGTCGGGCTGCTGGCCGCGCTGGTGGTCCTCGTCTTCCTGTTCCGCTCGATCCTCGCCGCCGGGCTCCCGGTGATCACGGCGATCTTCGCCGTCGGCAGCACGCTCGGCGTGATCGTGCTGGTCAGCCGGTTCGTCGACATCGCCGGCTACACGGCGCCGCTGATGATGCTGGTCGGGTTCGGTGTCGGCGTCGACTACGCGCTGCTGATCTTTTCCCGCTACCGCAGCGAAATACTCGGCGGCCTCGACCGCGAACAAGCGGCGCGGCGCGCACTCGACACCGCCGGCCGGTCGGTGCTGTTCGCCGGCGGAACGGTGATCATCGCCCTGCTCGGCCTGCTCGCGCTCGGTCTCGGTTCCCTGCGGGGAGTCGCTCTCGCGGTGGCGCTGACCGTCCTGGTGACGATGCTCGCGTCGGTCACCCTGTTGCCCGCGCTGCTCTCACTTTTCGGCCGTCGACTGGAAAAGGGCATCCGCAAGCACGCCGCGAAACGGGAACACGGCAAGGCCTGGGGCAAACTCGGCGACGCGGTCCAGCGGCGGCCGATGGTCCCGCTCGCGATCGGCCTGCTCGTCCTCGTCGGACTTTCGCTGCCGGCACTCGGCATGCGCCTCGGATTCGCCGACGCGGGCACGAATCCCGAGACTTCGACCACGCGCAAGGCCTACGACCTGATGTCGGAAGGTTTCGGCCCGGGCTTCAGCGAACCGCTGATCATCGTCACGGAGAACGGCGACGGCGTCGCGCTGCAACGGAAACTCGAGGCCACCCCAGGTATCGCCAAGGCGACGCCGCCGATGGGGCAGGGTGTCACGACGGTCCTCGCCTTTCCCACATCGTCGCCGCAGGACGAGGCGACCGGTGACCTGGTCGAGCGGCTGCGGACCGAGGTGCTGCCGAGCCTGCCCGGCAAGTACCTCGTCGGCGGCTCGGTCGCGGCGGCGGTGGACTTCGCGGACGCCGTCGGCGACCGGTTGCCGCTGTTCGTGCTGGTGGTCGTCGGATTGTCGGCACTGCTGCTGATGGTGGTCTTCCGGTCGATCCTGATCCCGCTCAAGGCGGCCGTGCTGAACCTGTTGAGCATCGGCGCCGCGCTCGGTGTGATGACGGCGGTGTTCGGCGACGGCTTGTTCGGAGCGCAACCGGGGCCGATCGAGGCGTTCGTGCCCGTGCTGATCTTCGCGATCGTGTTCGGGCTTTCCATGGACTACGAGGTGTTCCTGGTGTCCCGGATGCACGAGGAATGGCGGCGCACCGGCGACGCGCGGCACGCCGTCCGCGAAGGGCTCGCCTCCACCGGCGGGGTGATCACGGCGGCGGCGGTGATCATGATCCTGGTGTTCGGCGCGTTCCTGCTCAACCCCGACCGGATGCTGGCGCAGTTCGGCCTCGGGCTGGCGGTGGCGGTGCTGGTGGACGCGTTCGTGATCCGTTGTCTCGTGGTGCCCGCGGTGATGCGGCTGCTCGGGGAGCGCGCCTGGTGGCTGCCGCGGTGGCTGGACCGGCGACTGCCTCACGTGGCGCTCGAGCCTTCGTCACGCTGACCCCCAGGGACGCTAGGAAAGGCCCGTTACTTGCAAAATTTGCAAGTAACGGGCCTTTCATGTCACTCAGCCGAGACGGAGAAGGGGCCTACTCGTAGATCTCGCCCTTCGCGGCCTTCTCGACCAGCGAAGCGGGCGGGGTGAAGTGGTCGCCGTAGCGCTCGGCCAGCTGGCGCGAGCGGTCGACGAAGCCCTGCAGGCCACCCTCGTACTGGTTGATGTACTGGATGACACCGCCGGTCCACGCCGGGAAGCCGATGCCGAAGATCGAACCGATGTTGGCGTCGGCGATGGTGGTGAGCACACCCTCGTCGAAGCACTTCACGGTCTCGAGCGCCTCGGCGAACAGCATGCGCTCCTTGAGGTCCTCGAAGGGAACCTCGGCGCTGCCCGACTTGAACGCGTCGCGCAGGCCCGGCCAGAGACCGGTCCGCTTGCCCGCCTCGTCGTAGTCGTAGAAGCCCGAGCCGGTGGAGCGGCCCTTGCGGTCGAATTCCTCCACCATCCGGTCGATGACACCCTCGGACGCGTGCCCGTTCCAGGTGCCGCCGGCGGCCTCGATCGCTTCGCGCGTCTCCTTGCGGATCTTGCGCGGCAGCGTCAGGGTCAGTTCGTCCATCAGCTGCAGCGGCGGGGCCGGGTAACCGGCCTGCGAACCGGCCTGCTCGATCGACGCGGGCTCGACACCCTCGCCCAGCGCGGCGACGGCCTCGTTGATGAACGTGCCGATGACGCGCGAGGTGAAGAAGCCGCGGCTGTCGTTGACGACGATCGGGGTCTTCTTGATCTGCAGCGTGTAGTCGAAGACCTTCGCCAGCGTGGCGGGCGAGGTCTTCTCACCGCAGATGATCTCGACCAGCGGCATCTTGTCCACCGGCGAGAAGAAGTGGATCCCGATGAAGTCCTCGGTCCGCTGGACGCCCTCGGCGAGCGAGGTGATCGGCAGCGTGGAGGTGTTCGAGCCCAGTACGGCGTCCGGGTTGACGAAGCCCTCGATCTCCTTGAAGACCTTGTGCTTCAGCTCGACGCTCTCGAAGACGGCCTCGATCACGAAGTCGACGCCGGCGAAGTCCTCCGCCTTGTCGGTCGGCTTGATCTTGGCGAGCAGCGCGTCGGACTTCTCCTGCGTGGTCTTGCCGCGGGAGAGAGCCTTCTCCTCGAGCTTGACCGCGTAGCCCTTGCCCTTTTCGGCGCCTTCGAGGGTGACGTCCTTGAGCACGACGTCGATACCGGCCTTCGCCGAGACGTACGCGATCGCGGCGCCCATCATGCCCGCGCCGACGACGCCGACCTTCTTGGCCGTGTACTTCTCGAAGCCGTCCGGCCGCGAACCGCCGGAGTTGATGCTCTGGAGGTCGAAGAAGAACGCCTTCGTCATGTTCTTCGAGACCTGGCCGGTGGCGAGGCTGATGAAGTAGCGGGTCTCGACGGTGATCGCGGTGTCGAAGTCGACCGTCGAACCCTCGATGGCCGCGGCCAGGATCGCCCGCGGGGCGGGCATGTTCGCGCCCTTGATCTGCTTGCGCAGGTTCGCCGGGAACGCGGGCAGGTTCGCCGCGAAGCCCGGGTTCGACGGGGTGCCGCCCGGGATCTTGTAGCCCTTGACGTCCCACGGCTGCACGCCGCCCTCGGGGTTGGCCTTGATCCACGCCTTCGCGGCCGGGACCAGTTCCTCGACGGTGCCGACGAGCTCGTGCACGAGGCCGAGTTCCTTGGCCTTGGCCGGGCGGTGCCGCTGGCCCTGCAGCAGGACGTTCAGCAACGCGCTCTGGATGCCCAGCAGGCGCACGGTGCGGACCACGCCACCGCCGCCGGGGAGCAGGCCGAGGGTGACCTCGGGGAGACCGATCTGGCTGCCCTTGACGTCGGCCGCGATGCGGTGGTGCGTCGCGAGCGCGATTTCGAGGCCACCGCCGAGCGCGGCGCCGTTGATGGCGGCCACGACCGGCTTGCCCAGCTGCTCGAGCCGTCGCATCTGGCCCTTCATCAGGGCGCTGCTCTCGGTGATCTCGGCCGCGTTCTCCGGCTTGGCCTTGATCAGGTCGTTGAGGTCGCCACCGGCGAAGAAGGTCTTCTTGGCCGAGGTGAGGACGACACCGGTGATGGTGTCCTTCTCCGCCTCAAGGCGATCGACGACTACGCCGAGCGACTCGCGGAAGTCGGCGTTCATCGTGTTGGCGGACTGCTTCGGGTCGTCCAGGGTGAGCACGACGATGCCGTCGGCGTCCTGCTCCCAGCGGATGGTCTTCGCTTCAGTCATTGTCTCTTCCTCAGACCCGCTCGATGATGGTCGCGACGCCCATGCCGCCGCCGATGCACAGGGTGACCAGGGCGCGGCGCGCCTGACGACGCTCCAGCTCGTCCACGACGGTGCCGACCAGCATCGCGCCGGTGGCGCCCAGCGGGTGCCCCATCGCGATGGCGCCGCCATTGACGTTGACCTTCTCCTCGTCGAGGTGCAGGTCCTTGATCCACTTGAGGACGACCGAGGCGAAGGCCTCGTTCAGCTCCCACAGGTCGATGTCGTCCGGGGTGAGGCCGGCGATCTTGAGGACCTTCTCGGTGGCCGGGGTCGGGCCGGTGAGCATGATCGTGGGCTCGGAGCCGACGGTCGCGGTCGCCACGATGCGGGCGCGCGGGGTCAGGCCGAAGTCCTTGCCGATCTGCTCGTTGCCGACCAGCACCACCGCGGCGCCGTCCACGATGCCGGACGAGTTGCCGCCGGTGTGGACATGGTTGATGCGCTCGACCGAGTGGTACTTCTGCAGCGCGACGGCGTCGAAGCCGCCCAGCTCACCGATTCCGGCGAAGGCGGGCTTGAGCTTGCCGAGGCCCTCGACGGTGGTGCCCGGGCGACGGTGCTCGTCGTGGTCGAGGATCGTGACGCCGTTGATGTCCTTCACCGGGACGACGGACTTCGCGAAGTAGCCGCCGGACCAGGCCGCTTCGGCCTTCTCCTGCGAACGCACGGCCCACGCGTCGACGTCCTCGCGGGAGAAGCCCTCGATGGTCGCGATCAGGTCTGCGCCGGTGCCCTGCGGGACGATGTAGTTGTCGTACGCGGTGGCGGGGTCCATGAACAGCGCGCCGCCGTCGGAGCCCATCGGCACGCGCGACATCGACTCGACGCCACCGGCGATGATCAGCTGGTCCCAGCCGGAGCGCACCTTCTGCGCGGCGGTGTTGGTGGCTTCGAGGCCGGAGGCGCAGAAGCGGTTCAGCTGTACGCCCGCGACCGTTTCGGGAAGGCCCGCGTTCAGCGCGGCGGTGCGCGCGATCACGGCGCCCTGCTCGCCGACCGGGGACACCACACCGAGGACGATGTCGTCGATCACGGCGGGGTCGAGGTTCGGGTGCCGGACCTTCAGTTCCTCGATGAGGCCGACCACGAGATCGACCGGCTTGGTGCCGTGGAGGGCACCGCCCTTGTTCTTGCCGCGAGGCGTACGGATCGCCTCGTAGATGTAGGCCTCACTCACAGAAAAACTCCTCCGCGTACGGCGCTGTATCAAGGATGAACACAGCCGGATCGTACCGGCCAGTAGCCATGCTAATCGTCATTAACATAAACCGCGATAACCCCATGGTGTCAATGGGTTGCGATGCACGCAACCCACGCTATCGTGGGTTCACCTATGGATCACCCGACCGAGCGTTCAGCCCGACCGCGCGACCGCAAGGCCCAGCTGGCCGGCCTCGCCGCGGAGCTGTTTCGCGCCCGCGGGTTCCACGGCGTCGGCATCAACGACATCGCCGCCGCGGCCGGGATCACCGGGCCCGCGCTGTACCGCCATTTCGCGGACAAGCAGGCGGTGCTGTCCTACGTCGTGCTGTCCGGCATCGACGACATGGAGACGGCCACTCTCGACACGCTCGCCGACCTCGACACACCGGTCCCCGCCCAGGTCAACGCCCTTTTGAGCACCCTCGCCGCACAGGCCGTGGAGCGGCGCGAGGTCGCCGCGCTGTGGCGCTGGGAGGGCAGGCATCTGCCGAAAGAGGGACGCCGTGAGATCCGCCGCCGGTCGGGCGCGGTGCTCGCCGCGTGGTCCAAGGCGCTGCTCGCGCTGCGTCCCGAACTGACCGCCGACGACGCCGAGCTGCTGTGCTGGGCGGGGCTGAGCATCTTCGGCAGCGTGTCCGTCCATCACACGTCCGTGGCGAAGAAACGCTTCGCGCAGATCCTGGTGCAGCTGGCGGAGTCGGTGCTGCATGTCACACTGCCCGAGCCCGCCGAGCCGTCCCCCGAGACGCCGTCGATCGCGCTCGGCGAGCCGTCCCGGCGCGAGCAGATCCTCGCGGCCGCGACCGAGCTGTTCGGGCAACGCGGCTTCCGCGCGGTCAGCATGGAGGAGATCGGCGCGGCCGCCGGTATCGCCGGGCCCAGCGTGTACCGGCATTTCCCCAGCAAGGCCGCGCTGATGGTGGCGATCGGGCACCGCGCGGCCGACAGACTGGCGCTTGCCGCGGAACGCGCGCTGCGGACCGACGACGAACGCGACGCGCTGCGCAGGCTGGCGGCGTCCTATGTGCACACCCTGCTGCACACTCCCGAGCTGCTGGTGTCGTTCTCCGGCAGTCCCATGGAGTTGCCGGAACGCGACAAGGCGGACCTGCTCCGGGTCCAGCGGGACTACGTCGCGCGCTGGATCGCGCTGGCTTCGGAAGTCCGCCCGGAACTGAGCCTGCGTGAAGTGAAGATCACCGTTCACGCGGCGCTGACCATCGCGAACGACCTCGCGCGCACCCGCCGGGTCAACGGCCGCCCGAACATCGAGGCCGAGCTGACGACGCTGATGCACGCGGTTCTCGGCGTCTGAAAGTCAGCTCTGAGCAAACTCGCGTGTACTGCAAAGGAGTGAAGGGCACGATGTGCGCGTGCCCTTGCATCTGGTGACCCGGGACGAAGACCACAAGGTCTCCCCGCTGGAGCTCTTCTTCGATCTGGTCTTCGTCTACGCCATCACCCAGACCACGCAGCTGATGGCCGATCACCTCAGCCCGCTCGGCATCGGGCAGGGGGTGGCCATGATCGCCGTCCTGTGGTGGTGCTGGTGCGCCTACGCCTGGCTGGCCAACACCCTGCACGTCGACCGGGGCATCGCCCAGCTGGCGATGTTCGCCGCGATGGGGACGATGTTCCTCGTCTCGCTGACCATCCCGGAGGCGTTCACCGATCTGCCCGGCGGCCTGTACGCGCCTCTGATGTTCGTCGGCTGCTACTTCGTCGTGCGGCTGCTGCACCTGGTCGCGTACTTCGGCGCCGCGCGGACGGATCCGGGCCTGCGCAAGGTGGTCCTGAAGATGTTCGTCGGACTGCTGCCGAGCGTGGCGTTGCTGACCGTCGCGGCGTTCTTCTCCGGCTGGGTGCAGCTCGGCATCTGGGGCGTCGCGATGCTGGCGGACTACGTCAACGTCTTCCGGACGCGCTCCTCGGACTGGCGGCTGCACCAGCCGGGCCACTTCGCCGAGCGGTTCGGGCTGATCGTGATCATCGCGCTCGGCGAGTCGATCGTGGCGATCGGCATCGGGATCAGCTCGTACCCGATGTCGTGGCCGATCACGCTGGCCGCCGTTTTCGGGCTGACGCTGGCATCGGCGATGTGGTGGATGTACTTCGCCGTCGTCGCGCACGTATCCGAGCACAACCTCAAACGCGCGGAAGGCGTGGAGCGGGTGCGGATCGGAACGGACACCTACACGTTCCTGCACCTCCCGCTCATCGCCGGGATCGTGCTCGTGGCGCTGGGACTGAAGAAGTCGCTGCTGTACGTGTCCGACACCGAACACCACAGCCTTTCCGACGGCCTGCACGGGACGCCGATCTGGGCGCTCACCGGCGGGCTGGCGCTGTACCTGATCGCGCTGAGCGGGCTGCGGCGGCGGAACCTCGGCTCGTGGAACGTGCGGCGGCTGGTGCTCGCGGTCGTCCTGCTGGCGGCGACGCCGTTGCTGGAACTGGTGCCGGCGATCGCGCTCGTGGGTGTCGTGGCCGCGGCGGCGGTGGGGCTGGTCCTGTTCGAGCGGGCGGGCGCGGCCCGGGTGCGGCTGATGGCTGAGACGCCGGACCGGGGCTGAAGGGGCCAGGCCGTGAAGGACCCCTTGCCTACCTTGAGAGTAGCGATGGAGGCCTTCACTACCTTCGTGATCGCCACAGCCGCCCCACCCCTTCCCCTCGTGAGCAATCCGGGCGCCCTCACCACCCAAATCACTCACGAGCGTGACGTTCGCCTCCCCCGTAGTAGCGCATCCGCCCCGAGGGAGTTAACCTACTCACGAGTAGGTAAGCGAGGCAGGGAGACTCACCGTGGGTGCGCCTAGGAAACGAGACGCGATGGGCTTCGGCCTGTCCGCGCTCACCCGGCTGGCCGGGAGCAAGGTCATTGAACGGGCCGGACTTCGGAAGCCCGTGCAGAACCTGGTCAGTGCCGGGACGCGCAACGGCTTCCGGGTCGCGGGCGCGGCGGGACGGACGTTCAAGTCCGCCCAGAAGCTCGGCAAGCCCGCGCGGCTCGCGCCGGCCGAGGACACGGGACTGTTCGACCTCACCCCGAGTGAGGACCAGCAGCTCATCGTCGAGACCGTGACGGAGTTCGCGGCCGAACAGCTGCGGCCCGCCGCGGCCGACGCCGACGCGAAGCTCCAGGCCCCCGAAGGCCTGCTGAGCCGCGCCGCAGAACTCGGCATTTCGCTCGTCGGCATCCCCGAGGAGCTGGGCGGCATCGGCACCGAACGGTCGGTCGTCACGAACGCGCTGGTCGCCGAGGCCCTCGCGCACGGCGACCTCGGGCTGGCGGTCGCGGTACTCGCGCCGTCCGCGGTCAGCACCGCGCTGGTGTCCTACGGCGACGAGCAGCAGCAGGCGGACTACCTGCCCGCGTTCGTCGGCGAGAACGTCCCGGCCGCGGCGCTCGCGCTGCAGGAGCGGACGGCCTTGTTCGACCCGTTCAAGCCCGCCACCAAGGCCCGCCGCACTCCGAAGGGCTACCAGCTCGACGGCGTGAAGTCGCTGGTCCCGCGTGCCGCGGACGCCGAGCTGTTCATCGTCTCGGCCGACCTCGAAGGTCGCGGCCCGGCGCTGTTCCTCGTCGAGTCGTCCAATGCGGGCGTCACCATCGAGACCGAACCGGCAATGGGCCTGCGCGGCGCGGCGACCGGGAAGCTGCACCTGGAGAAGGTCGCCCTGCCCGCCGGAGCACTGCTCGGCGGCGGCAAGGCCGAGGTCTTCACCGAGGTCGTCCGGCTCTCGCGCCTCGGCTGGGCCGCGCTGGCCGCCGGTACCGCGAAGGCAGTCCTCGACTACGTGGTGCCTTACGTCAACGAGCGCAAGGCGTTCGGCGAACCGGTGAGTCACCGGCAGGCCGTCGCGTTCTCGGTGGCCGACATCGCCATCGAGCTGGAAGGACTACGGCTGGTCGCGCTCCGCGCCGCCGCTCGCGCCGAACAGGGCAAGCCGTACGCCCGCGAGGTCGCGCTGGCCCGGAAACTGGCCGCCGACAAGGGAATGCAGATCGGCAGCGCCGGGGTGCAGCTGCTCGGCGGGCACGGCTTCGTCAAGGAACACCCGGTCGAACGCTGGTACCGCGATCTCCGCGCGATCGGCGTGATGGAAGGCGCCGTCCTCCTCTAGGACTTTCGAAAGGCAATCATGATCAACCTTGAGGTTCCGAAGAAGGCCGGCACCCTGATCAACCAGGCGTACCAGGCCGCGGCCGAGGTGTTCCGGCCGATCTCGCGCAAGTACGACCGCGCCGAGCACACCTATCCCGCCGAGCTCGACATGTTCGCCGCGCTGCTGGACGGGCTGAACTCCTCCGGCGAGGGCGGCGCGGGCGCGGCGGGTGTCCGCCGGTCCGAAAAGAACGAGAAGCCGGGCAACCGCAACGGGTCCAACCTGAACATCGTGCTCGGCACGATCGAGATGTGCTGGGGCGACGTCGGTCTGCTCCTGTCGATGCCGCGTCAGGGCCTCGGGAACGCCGCGATCGGCTCGGTCGCCACGGACGAACAGCTCAAGAAGTTCTCCGGGCTGTGGGCCGCGATGGCGATCACCGAACCGGACTGCGGCTCGGACTCGGCCGCGATCACCGCCACCGCGCGCCTCGACGGCGACGAGTACGTGATCAACGGAGAGAAGATCTTCGTGACCGCGGGCGAGCGCGCCGACGCCGTCGTCGTCTGGGCCACTCTGGACAAGACGAAGGGCCGCGCGGCGATCAAGTCGTTCGTCGTCGAGAAGGGCACGCCCGGTTTCGAGGTGGTGCGCGTCGAGCACAAACTCGGCATCCGCGCCTCCGACACCGCCGTGCTGCGCTTCGAGAACGTCCGTGTGCCCGTGGAAAACCTCCTCGGCACGCCGGAGATCGACACCGCCAAGGGTTTCGCCGGGGTCATGCAGACCTTCGACAACACCCGTCCGCTGGTCGCCGCCATGGCCATCGGCGTCGCCCGCGCCGCGCTGGAGGAGACCCGGAAGATCCTCACGGACGCCGGGGTGACCATCGACTACGACAAGCCCGTCCACAGCCAGCACGCGGCTGCGGCCACGTTCCTGCAGCTGGAAGCCGACTACGAAGCGGCGTACCTGCTGACCATGGAATCGGCGTGGATGGCCGACAACCGCAAGCCGAACTCGCTGCAGGCCTCGATGGCCAAGGCGAAGGCGGGCCGCTCGGTCGTCGAGATCACGCTGAAGTGTGTCGAGCTCGCCGGAACCTTGGGCTACACCGAGGAATCGTTGCTGGAGAAGTGGAGCCGGGACGCGAAGATCCTCGACATTTTCGAGGGGACACAGCAGATCCAGCAGCTGATCGTGGCTCGCCGGATCCTGGGCAAGACGAGCTCCGAGCTCAAGTAGCGCCCGAAGTGCCGTGAAGGGGCCCGTGCAGCTGCACGGGCCCCTTTCCTGTTTATTCCCAACAAACTCCATCATCACGACAACACCATCAAGTGAACCGCCCCGACGTCCGGGCGGAGGTACTCTCGTACCTTCCCCGCCCGCCAAGGCCGGAGTCGCGATGAGACTCGCCGCTCGACAGTTCCCCCCTGCCGCACAGTGGTGCCTCATCGTCCTCGGCGTCACGATCTGCTACTTCGCGACCGGCCAGATCGGCATCCAGTGGGCGATCGTGCGGGAACAGATCTCACCGCTGTGGCCGGCGGCCGGGGTCGCGCTGGCGGTGCCGATGTTGCTGGGGCCGCGGTTCTGGCCGGGGATCTTCCTCGGCGCCCTCCTGACGAACATCGCCATCGGGCCTTCACTCGCCACCGTCATCGCGATCTCCGCGGGCAACACGATCGGCCCGATGCTGGCCTACGCGGTGATGCGGCGGCTGGGTTTCCGCACCCAGCTCGACCGGCTTCCCGACGCCGTCCTCCTGGTGACGATCGGGGCGATCGGAGGCACGGCCGTCAGCGCCGTGCTGGGCACCGGCGTCCTGGTCCTCGACGGCGCGCTGGTCGCCGGGGACTTCTGGTCCACGGCGCTCGTGTGGTGGACCGGCGACGCGATGGGCGTCCTGACGGTCACTCCCCTGTTGCTCCTGGTGCCGAGGTTCCGGCTGCCGACGCGAGTCTCCCCGGCGCGCTGGGGCGAAGCGATCGCGTTGGCGATCGTGGGCACCGGCACGGCGCTCCTCTCGTCCACCACCCCGGCCAAGCTGTTCCTGGTCTTCCCGGTGCTCGTCTGGGCCGCGCTGCGTTTCCGGCAGGCAGGGGCGATGCTGTGCTCCTTGTGCGTCTGCACTCTCACGATCTTCGCCGCCGTGCGCGGGCTAGGCCCCTACGGTTCGTACGCGCTCGTCCCCCGCATGCTGCACGTACAGGCCTTCGACGCCACTGTCGGGATGACGGCGCTGGTGCTGTCCACGATCGTCCTGCAACGCGACCGCGCGACCGCCGAGATCACCGAAGCCTGGCTCCAGATCACCGAAATGGTCGACATGATCGCGCCACGCCAGTCGTTGCGCAGCGCCATGAACCAGCGCAGGAGCGACGACCTCGCCGACTGAGGCTCAGCCGGCCTGTTCGTCGAGGAAGCGGTCGAGATAGCGCCACGTGGTCCCGCGGGCCTTCCGGCCGGTGAGGACGCCCAGGTGCCCGCCTGGCGCGGTCTTGAAGGTCACCGAAGGCGAGTTGTCCAGGAGGCCGGTGAGCCGTTCGACGGCCGCGCGCGGGGCGATCGTGTCGTTCTGCCCGGCGATGACCAGGGTCGGCACCTTGACGCCGGAAAGCGCGATGATGCGGCCGTTGAGGTCGACGGTGCCCTCGGCGAGGTCGTTGGCGCGGAAGAACCGGTGGTAGATCTGGCCGAACGTGCGCCCGGGGTAGGCGATCATGTTGTCCATGAAATGGTCGACGGCCTCGATCTGCGCGAGGTAGTCCCGGTCATCGAGATTCTTCAGGATGGCCAGCGGTTTGGTGATCTCCTTGCTGATCCCGGTCGCGCGGAAGACCCGGCTGACCAAATAGGACGGTGCGCCGCCGAGCACGCGGTAGATCGGGGTCAGCAGGTGACCGCCGGTGAGGTCCACCAGCGGGCGGAACGGGGCGATCAGCGGGATCGCGGTGAAGTCGAACGGCGACGCGATGGTCGCGATCGACTCGATCGGCAGGTCGGGCTGGTCGGCCGCGGTCAGCAAGGAGAAGATCCCGCCGAGGCACCAGGCGATGACGTGGACGGGCTGGCCGCCCGCGTCCTCGCTGACCTTGCGGATCGCGCGCGGGAGGACCTCGTCGATCCAGTGCTCGATGCCCAGGCGCCGGTCGGAGAACGCGACGTTGCCGTAATCGACCAGGTAGGTGTTGCGGCCTTCGTCGACCAAGTGCTCGGCGAGGCTGCAGCCGCGGCGCAGGTCGAAGCACAGCGCGGGCGCGGCGAGCGGCGGCACCAGCAGCACGGGCGGGCCGGACGCCGGGGCCTTGCCGTTCGTCAGCCGGTACACCGAACGGTTGGGGCCCTGGTCGATCAGGACCCGCGGCACCGGGCGGAGATCGGCGACACCACCGTTCAGCACCTTCCCGACGACGTTCGACGCGGCGGCGGCGAGCCGTGCCGGGGGTGTTGCCATGAGGTGCCTCCTGGAGGGATGAACGCGGTAATGGGCAATCTTGCCGCGTACGGGCGCACTACTCAACACCGTCGCCGCCCCAGGCCGTCCACTTCGGACGGTTGTTAGGCCGTCCGAGCTAAGAACCGGCCCCCTTTTCGGCCGCCGGGGCACTCCTCGCGGCACGCGATTCGTACTCCGCGCGAGCACTGGAATGCGTTGCGGAGGACAAAATCTTGTCGCCGCCCAGGGCGCGAAGGAGTCCTTCTCCGAAGCGGCGCGGAAGCAGTCGTGTGATCCTGCCCATGGCGTCCAGCGATGCGGGAACGAAGACGTCGAATTTGGGACGTCGCAAGGCATCGACAATGGCGTACGCCACATCTTCCGGCTGGACCGATTTGAAGAACTTCGCCTCGCCGAGCCCGCTGGCCAGCTCCGTGCGCACCACGGCGGGCATCACGCACGAGACCAGCACGCCCGTTCCGTGCAATTCCAGATGCACCGATTCCGACAAACCGACGACGGCGTGTTTCGTGGCGCAGTAGGTGGCGGCACCGGGGAATCCGGCCTTACCGGCCATCGAAGCGATGTTGACGATGTGGCCGGTGCCACGCGGGCGCATGCGCTTGACCGCCTCCCGGGTGCCGTGGATGACGGCGTGCAGGTTGATCTCGAGCAGCCGCCGCGTGGCCGCGTCGTCCTCTTCGTCGAGCGGCGCGAGCGGCATGATGCCCGCGTTGTTGATCAGCACGTCGATCGGGCCGACGCGCCGCTCGACCTCGTCGAGGAACTCGGTGAAGCCCTTCGTGTCGGTGACGTCGAGCGGCAGCGCCTCCGCGCCCAGTGCGGCCGCGGTCTTCTCCGCGAGGACCTGGTCGAGGTCGCCGATGACCACCTTGGCGCCGAGCCCGGCCAGCGCCTTCGCGGTACTCGCCCCGATGCCCTGCGCCGCTCCGGTGATCACGACGACCTTGCCTGCGAGGGAACGTTCACGCTTGGCCATGGGGGCTCCTCTGCGACTCCGCTGTCCGGGGCACTGTTGGCAATGTGTCAACTATGGTGCACCCGAAGCCGCGAAAAAGCCATCCATCCATGCCCCCGCCACCACCCTCAACGGAGGAGCTGCGCTCCCGAGCCTAAATCGGCGGCCGCTGCTCGAAGACCTGGCCGATCCAGCCGTTGACGTCGAAGCGCTCGGTCGGCTTGAAACCTTGGCTCTCGTAGTAACGCTGCAGGTCACCGTCGCCACCGGCCCAGCAGTCGACCCGCACCAGGCCGATCCCGCGCTCCCGCGCCTCGGCCAGCGCGAACTCGACGAGCCGCGAGCCGACCCGGTGACCGGCGAACCGGCGCGAGGTCAGCAGCAGGCCGACGTAGATCTCGGGTTCGTCGACCGGCGGGACGTGCGGGAACCGGTCACCGAGGACGATCGCCCCCGCCGCCTCGCCGCCGACCTCGGCGACGTACAGGCCCGGCCCGTCCGCGATCCCGCGCACCCGTTCGATCCGCTTCGGGATCGTGGACCACGGCTCGGTCCCCCACTGGCACTCGCTGCCCCGTTCGACCAGCCACGCGACAGCCTCGTCGAACATGTTCAGCAACGCTGGAAAGTCCCCAGAACCACCCTGCCGGATGATGAAATCGTTCATCCTTCCGTTCTACAACATCGTGAGGACGCGCGGTTCTGGCGTCAGGGATCGTCAGGCGACGCCGAGGTGCCGCGCGATCAGCATCCGCTGCACCTCCGAGGTCCCTTCACCGATCTCCAGGATCTTCGCGTCCCGGTAGAACCGGCTCACCGGGAACTCGTTCATGAAGCCGTACCCGCCGAAGATCTGCGTCGCCTCACGCGCGTTGTCCATGGCGGCGTTCGACGCGACGAGCTTCGCGATCGACGCCTCCTTCTTGAACGGCTCACCGCGCAGCATCTTCGACGCCGCCGCGTAGTACGCCAGCCGCGCGGTGTGCGTGCGCACCTCCATGTCGGCGACCTTGAACTGGATCGCCTGGTACTCGCCGATCTTGTGCCCGAACGCCTCGCGCTCCTTGACGTACCGCAGGCATTCGTCGACACAGCCCTGCGCGAGCCCGACGCTCAGCGCGGCGATCGCGACCCGGCCTTCGTCCAAAATGGACAGGAACTGGGCGTACCCGCGGCCGCGTTCGCCGACGAGGTTCTCGGCCGGGACGCGGACGTCGTCGAACGAGAGCTCGTGGGTGTCCGAGCAGTTCCAGCCGACCTTGGAGTACTTCGGCGCCACCGCGAAGCCCGGGGTGCCGGACGGGACGATGATCGCCGAGATCTCCTTGCGCCCGTTCTCCTTCACATCGGTGACGGCGGTGACCGTGACCAGCTTCGTGATGTCGGTACCGGAGTTGGTGATGAACGACTTGCTGCCGTTGATCACCCAGGTGTCGCCGTCGAGTTTCGCCCGCGTGCGGGTGGCGCCCGCGTCCGAGCCGCCACCGGGTTCGGTGAGCCCGAAAGCGCCGAGCGCGGTGCCGGCGCACAGCTCGGGGAGCCACTTTTCCTTCTGTTCCTGGGTGCCGAACCGGTAGATCGGCATAGCGCCCAGGGAAACCCCGGCCTCGACGGTGATCGCGACCGACGAGTCGACGCGCGCCAGTTCTTCCAGCGTCAGGCACAGCGCGAAGTAGTCGCCGCCCATGCCGCCGTACTCCTCGGGGAAGGGCAGCCCGAACAGGCCCATCTCGGCCATCTTCGCGACGATCTCGTACGGGAACTCCTCCCGTTCGTACAGGTCGCCGATGACCGGGGCGACCTCGGAGCGCGCGAATTCCTCGACCGTCTTGCGCAGCGCCTCGTACTCGTCATCCAGCCGAAAGTCGATCATTGGCCATCCTTTTGGGGTGTCACAACGGCTACGGTTTCGTCCAGCGCGACCTGTTGGCCCGCCCGGACGGGGAGTTCGCTGACCACGCCGTCGATCGGCGCGGTGATCGTGTGCTCCATCTTCATCGCCTCGACGACCACGAGCGGCGTTCCCGCGCTCACGACGTCGCCCGCGGCGACCTTGACCACGAGCACGGTGCCGGGCATCGGGCTGGTGACCGGTCCGGCGCCGCCCGCGGCACCGGCGGCCGACCGCAGCCTTTCCCGCTCACCGATCGCGAAGCTGTGGCCGTCCCGCGCAAGCCAGACGGTCTTCCCGCGGCCGGCGGCGTGCCGGTAACGATGGAAACCGGTGGGGTGCCGGACTTCCAGCAGGTCGCCCTCGCGCCGTGCGGAGACCCGCACGGCCTCGGCGCCGTCGACGCTGACGAGCGCGTTCGCCGGAGTGCCCTGCACCCGGACGACGGCTTCGGAACTTCCCGACTTCAAAGCGAAGTCGATCCCGCCGGACGCGCCGAGCCGCCAGCCGTCGGGAGCGTCCCAGGGATCGATGACCGATCCCTGCGGCTGCAAGGAAAGCAGCCTGTCGAGCGCGGCGGCCACGAAGAACTCCGGCGGTACCTCTTCGGAGACCAAAGTGGACAGTTGCCGGTCGACGAGGCCGGTGTCGAGCTTGCCGTCGCGGACGTCGCCGTCGGCGAGGAGCCCGCGCAGGAACGCGACGTTCGTGCCGAGGCCGAGCAGCGCGGTGTCGGCGAGCGCCAGATCGAGCCGGTGCAGCGCGGCCGCGCGGTCCGGTCCCCAGGCGATGACCTTGGCCAGCATCGGGTCGTAGTTCGAGCCGATGACCGCGCCCTCGCTCATCCACGAGTCGACGCGCACGCCCTCGCCGGACGGTTCGTGGACCGCGAGCACGGTCCCGCCGGTGGGAATGAAGCCCCGAGCGGGATCCTCGGCGTAGACACGGGCTTCGACAGCGTGGCCGTCCAGCCGGACGTCGTCCTGCGACACGGTGAGCACGTCGCCCGCGGCGATCTTGACCTGCCACTCGACGAGATCGAGCCCGGTCACCAGTTCGGTCACCGGATGCTCGACCTGCAGCCGCGTGTTCATCTCCATGAAGAAGAACTCGTCGGGTGCCTTGGCCGACACGATGAACTCGACCGTTCCCGCGCCCACGTAGCCGACAGACCGGGCGGCCTCGACCGCGGACGCGCCCATCTTCGCGCGCGTCGCCTCGTCCAGCAGGACCGACGGGGCTTCTTCGATGATCTTCTGGTGCCGCCGCTGCAGGCTGCACTCGCGTTCGCCGAGGTGGATCACGTTGCCGTGGGTGTCGGCGAGCACCTGGATCTCGATGTGGCGCGGCGTGGTGACGAACCGCTCGATCAGCAGGGTGTCGTCACCGAAGGAACCCTTGGCCTCACGGCGAGCGGACTCCACGGCGGCGTCCAGTTCGGCCGTCGCGTTCACCAGCCGCATGCCCTTGCCGCCACCACCGGCGGACGGCTTGATCAGCAGGGGGTAGCCGACCTTCTCCGCGGCGGCGGTGAAACCGCCCTCGGGAATGTCCACATCGGACGCGCCGGGTACCACCGGGACGCCTGCCTTGGACACCGTCGCCTTGGCGCGGATCTTGTCGCCCATGGCGTCGATCGCCTCGACCGGCGGGCCGATGAAGACCAGCCCGGCTTTCGCGCAGGCACGGGCGAACTCCGCGTTTTCCGCGAGGAAACCGTAGCCGGGGTGCACCGCCTGCGCGCCCGTGTCGAGCGCCGCCTGGACGATCGCCGGGATGGACAGATAGCTTTTCGCCGCCTCGGCGGGGCCGATGCGGACCGCGGTGTGCGCCTCGCGGACGTGCTTGGCATCGGCGTCGGCGTCGCTGTACACCGCGACCGAGCGGATGCCGAGACCCCGCAGCGAACGGATCACGCGGACGGCGATCTCCCCGCGGTTGGCGACCAGAACCGTGTCGAACATGCTCACATCCGGAAAACGCCGTAGTTGACATCGGAAAGTGGCGCGTTGGCCGTCGCGGACAGCGCGAGGCCGAGCACCGTGCGGGTGTCCGCCGGGTCGATCACGCCGTCGTCCCACAGCCGCGCCGTCGAGTAGTACGGGCTGCCCTGCGCCTCGTACTGCTCGCGGATCGGGTCCTTGAAGGCCTCTTCGTCCTCCGTGGACCATTCGCCGCCGCGGGACTCGATGGCGTCACGGCGGACGGTCGAAAGCACCGACGCCGCCTGCTCACCGCCCATCACCGAGATCCGCGCGTTCGGCCACATCCACAAGAACCGGGGCGAGTACGCGCGGCCGCACATCGAATAGTTGCCCGCGCCGAACGAGCCGCCGATGACGACGGTCAGCTTCGGCACCCGCGCGCAGGCCACCGCGGTGACCATCTTCGCGCCGTGCTTGGCGATGCCGCCGGCCTCGTAGGCCTTGCCGACCATGAAACCGGTGATGTTCTGCAGGAACAGCAGCGGGATCGAGCGTTTGTCGCACAGCTCGATGAAGTGCGCGCCCTTCATCGCGGACTCGGCGAACAGCACGCCGTTGTTCGCGATGATGCCGACGGGGTGGCCGTGGATCCGGGCGAACCCGGTGACCAGCGTCGAGCCGTACTCCTTCTTGAACTCGCCGAACCGGCTGCCGTCGACGATCCGCGCGATGACCTCGCGGACGTCGTAGGGCACGCGCGGGTCGGTCGGGACGACGCCGTACAGCTCGTTCGGGTCGGCGACCGGGGCCTCGGTCGGGAGGACGTCCCACGGGCGCGGCGCGCGCGGCCCCAAAGTAGACACGATCGAGCGAACGATGCGCAGGGCGTCCGCGTCGTCCTCGGCCAGATGGTCGGTGACGCCGGACTGACGCGAGTGGACGTCGCCGCCGCCGAGTTCCTCGGCCGTGACGACCTCGCCGGTCGCGGCCTTCACCAGCGGCGGGCCGCCGAGGAAGATCGTGCCCTGGTTCCGCACGATGACCGCTTCGTCGCTCATCGCCGGGACGTACGCGCCACCCGCGGTGCAGGAGCCGAGCACCGCCGCGATCTGCGGGATGCCGCGCGCGGACATGGTCGCCTGGTTGAAGAAGATCCGGCCGAAGTGTTCACGATCCGGGAAGACCTCGTCCTGCCTCGGCAGGAAAGCGCCGCCGGAGTCCACCAGGTAGACGCACGGCAGGTTGTTGTGCAGCGCGACCTCTTGGGCGCGCAGGTGCTTCTTGACGGTCATCGGGTAGTAGGTGCCGCCCTTGACCGTGGCGTCGTTGGCGACGATCACGCATTCGCGGCCCGAGACCCGCCCGATCCCGGTGATGATCCCGGCCGACGGCGCCTCGTCGTCGTACAGTCCGGTGGCGGCCAGCGGGGACAGTTCCAGGAACGGCGACCCCGGGTCGAGGAGGGTGTCGACCCGGTCGCGCGGCAGGAGTTTCCCCCGTTCGACGTGCCGGGTGCGGGACTTCTCCGGGCCTCCGAGCCGGGCCGCGTCGAGACGCTTGTGCAGGTCCTCGACCAGTTCGGCGTGGGAGGTGACGCTGCGGGCGTATTCGTCGCTGCCGGGGTCGGCGGAAGTGCTCAGTACGGGTGTGTCCATGGCTCCTCGTCGCCAAGTTAGCCGTCGTTAACTCGCCCCCGTAGGTTAACGGCCACTAACCTCACTTGTCCACCGCACCCCGTATGCGCGTGAAGGCCCCCTTCCCTCGGCCCTGGTTTTAGATGACCAGCCGAGGGAAGGGGGCCTTCACGCGCAAAACGTCAGCCGATCGCGGAGACCAGCGGGTTGTAGTAGCCACCGCGCTGGCCGGTGGCCGTCGGGTGGTACGAGTTCACGATCGGCCAGGTGAGACTGTGCAGGTAGTCGTTGGCCGACGAGCAGATGTTGTGCCCGGTGAAGGCACCCCGCACGTCGACGAACTTCGCACCGTGCGCGGAGGCACGGGCCGAGAGCACCGACGCCAGCGCGTCGGAGCCCGAGTTGATCGCGGAGCGCTTGGTGTCGCTCAGCCCCACCGAGCACGAACCCGGCACCGTGTAGAAGCGCGGGTACCCGAGGACGACCAGCTTCGCGCCGGGCGCCTTCGACTTGATCGTGCTGTAGACGTTGTTCAACAGCCCCGGCAGCGTGTTGTTGACGTAGTTCTTCGCGGTGTTGACCCGGTTGATGCAGGTCTGGTCGCTGCCGGTGGTGCAGGTGGTCATGACGTCGGCGAACCCGGCGTCGTTGCCGCCGACCGACACGGTGACCAGCGTGGTGCTGGAGGTGACGTTCGCGGCCTGGCTCAGCACGTCGCCGGTGCGCGCCCCCGAGCACGCGACGAACTTGAACGAGGTCCCGGCGTGGGCGTTGGCCCACAGCTGGGGATAGGAGTTGGCACTGCGCATGCAGTCGCCCGAGTTCCCGTAACTGCCGGCACCGACGCCGGACGAGTACGAGTCACCGAGCGCCACGTAGTTGGTCGCCGCTTGAGCGGTACCGGCGAGCCCGAACGTGGCAAGGACAGCGACCCCCAGGGCCGCAACCGATCGAGTGAAGGAAAGCGCTTTGATCCGAGCAGGGACGGCCATGGTCACTCCTTCGTGACAAGTTAACGAGACACAGCATTACCAGGTGGTAGCTCGACACAAAAGGGTCATTTCCCCAGGTAACCCGCTTGGCCCAGGCTGGAAGTACGGCCGCGTGTTAGCGCTCGCTAACACACGGCCCTAATATGGCCAGATGCCGGCGAACCCCACCCCACTCGTGAACGGCGAGAAGGCGAACAGGCGCGAACAGATCATGGCCGCCGCCGCCGAACTCTTCGCCCACCACGGTTTCCACGGTGTCGGCATCGATGACATCGGCGCCGCGGTCGGCATCTCCGGCCCGGCCCTGTACCGGCATTTCCGCAGTAAGGACGCCATTCTCGGCGAGATGCTGAACTCGATCAGCCGCTACCTCCTCGACGGTGGGACGGCCAGGGCGAGCCAGCGGGACGAGCCGGGTGAGGTTCTCGAAGCACTGGTGAATTTTCACGTGGACTTCGCGCTCGCGCATCCCGCGTTGATCACCGTCCAGGAGCGGAACCTCGCCAATCTCACCGACAGTGACCGCAAACAGGTCCGCGCGATGCAGCGTCAGTACGTCGAGGTCTGGGTGCGCGCGATCAGCGACGCCGTCCCCGGGATCGGCGAGCGCCAGGCGCGCTCGGCGGCGCACGCGGTCTTCGGGTTGATCAACTCGACGCCGTACAACCGCCATCTCGGTGACAGCGAACTGGCCGAAATGCTCTGCCGTCTCGCGCTGGGTGCACTGCACGCCGCGAAGTGACCACGTCCGGGTTTCGGTCTATCCCCACTTTTCCGTCCTCTGGTGTTTGATAGGCACGTGGAGCCGGACAGGAGCGAGTACGAGCGGAGGCTCGTCGAAAAGGCGCAGCGTGCGCTCGTGGCGATCAGCCTCGGGGAGGACGCCGAGGCGCTCGACGAGCTCACGCCGACGGCCGTCGAGCCGCAAGCCCGGTCCGAAGAGACCAAAGAGCTCGTGATGATGCTCTTCGGCGAATGCAGCGCCATGGTGTCGACGCTCGGCGACGGCGGCAGTGCGCCGGTCAAGGTGCAGGTGTTCGACGAGGACGGTGAAGAGGTCTCGATCGATCAGGCGGATCCTCCCGTGCGGACCGCCGTGCGCACCCTGCTGGCCGAGGTGCACGGCAACAGCGAGGCCGCACAGGAACAGGTCGAGATCGCGCTCGCCAACGCCGCGCCGGACGAGGTCGACAGCCTGGTGTTGCAGGCGCTGCGCTGGACGATCCGGCTGTCGGCGGAATGCCTGGACCGGGATCTGCCGGTCGCGCCCTGGATCTCCGACGCCGTGGCGGACTAGACGTCGGCCAGGTCGGTCGACGCCGGATCCGGGCTCCGACTGTCCACTCCCGACACGGCCGCTCAGCACCGGACGCGGCGAAAGACACCTGGCCTAGCCGAGAAGCAGCTTCACCAGCCGGGCGATCTGCTCGGTTTCGATCAGGAACGAGTCGTGCCCGTAGGGCGAGCCGATGACGGCGAACTCCGCCCCGGCGACCCCGTCCGCGATCGCCTGCGACTGGTACAACGGGTAAAGCCGGTCGCTGTCCACCCCCGCGGCGACCGTGCGCGCGGTGATCCGGCCGAGCGCGTTCTCGACGCCGCCCCGCCCGCGGCCGACGTCGTGGGTGTTCATCGATTCGGTGAGCACGACGTAGCTGCCGGCGTCGAACCGGCGGGACAGTTTCCCCGCGTGATGATCCAAATAGGACTCGACGGCGAACCGGCCGCCGCGCAACGGGTCCTCGTCGTCCTGATGGCGGCGGCCGAACCGTTGCGACAGTTCACCTTCGCTGCGATAGGTGACGTGCGCGATCCGGCGGGCGATGCCGAGGCCCGCGTGGGGGCCGCCACCGGGGACGTCGTGGTAGTCGCCGCCGTGCCAGCCCGGATCGGACCGGATGGCGTGCAGTTGCGGCGCGGCCCAGGCGATCTGGTCCGCCGAAGCCCGCGCCGTCGACGCGAGGACGAGCAGCGACGCGACCCTGTCCGGCTCGCTCACCGCCCATTCCAGCGCGCGCATCCCGCCCATGGAACCGCCGAGCACCGCGGCCCACCGGCCGATGCCCAGCGCGTCGGCGAGGACGGCCTCGGCGGCCACCTGGTCCCGGACGGTCACGGCGGGAAACCTGCTGCCCCAAGGACTTCCGTCCGGATGCGGCGAAGACGGACCGGTCGAGCCCTGGCAGCCGCCGAGCACGTTCGGGGCCACGACGAAGAAAGCGTCCGTGTCGACGGCCTTGCCGGGGCCGATCAAGCCGTCCCACCAGCCCGGGCTGACGTGGCCGTCCTCCGCCGGGCCGACGGCGTGACTGTCCCCGGTGAGCGCGTGCTCGACCAGGATCGCGTTGGAGGCGCCGGAATTCAGCGTCCCCCAAGTCTCGTAGGCGAGGGTGAACGGGATCTCCGGCCCGGTTTCGAGCGACTGGACGCCGGTGACGAACCGGCGGCGGCCGGGTGGATCCCCCTCCCGCCACGCACCGGTGGCGGGAGGGAGATCCGGAGCCTGGGTCACAGGGCCGCCTTGGCCGCCCGGAATCCGGCCTCGAGGTCGGCCTTGAGGTCCTCGATCCCTTCCAGGCCGACGGCGAGCCGCACGAGGCCCGGCGTCACCCCGCTGGAGACCTGCTCCTCGGGCGTGAGCTGGCTGTGCGTCGTCGAAGCGGGGTGCACGATCAGGCTGCGCACGTCGCCGATGTTGACCAGCTGGCTGTGCAGTTCCGTACCGTCCACAAAGGCCCGTCCGGCGTCGACACCGCCCCGCAGGTCGAACGAAAGCACCGCGCCGGCGCCCTTCGGCAGGTACTTCTTCGCGGCCTCGTGGAACGGGCTCGACGGCAGGCCCGCGTAGTACACCTTTTCGACCTCGTCGCGCTGTTCCAGCCATTCGGCCAGCGCCTGCGCGTTGGAGACGTGCCGCTCCAGCCGCAGCGACAGCGTCTCGATCCCTTGCAGGATCAGGAAGCTGTTCAGCGGCGCGATCGCGGCACCGGTGTCGCGCAGGATCTGGACGCGGGCCTTGGCGGCGTACGCGCCGGGGCCGAGCGCCTCCCAGTACTTGAGACCGTGATAGCTCGGGTCGGCCTCGTTGAAACCGGGGAACCGCGCCGGGTCCTTGCCGAAGTCGAAGGTGCCGCCGTCGACCAGCACACCGGCGACCGTGGTGCCGTGACCGCCGAGGTACTTGGTCGCCGAGTGGACCACGATGTCGGCGCCGTGTTCGATCGGGCGGACGAGGTACGGGGTCGGCACGGTGTTGTCCACGACCAGCGGGACACCGGCGTCGTGCGCGGCGTCGGCGACCTTCCGGATGTCGAGGACGTTGCTGCCGGGGTTGGCCAGCGTCTCGGCGAAGAACAGCTTGGTGTTGGGCCGGACAGCCGCCTTCCACTGCTCGATGTCGTCCTGGTCCTCGACGAACGAAACCTCGATGCCCAGCTTCGGCAGCGTGTAGTGGAAGAGGTTGTAGGTACCGCCGTAGAGCGACGGGCTGGAGACGAAGTGGTCGCCCGCGTTCGCGAGGTTGAGGATGGCCGCCGTCGTCGCCGCGGTCCCGGAGGCGAACGCCAGCGCCGCGACACCGCCCTCGAGCGCGGCGAGCCGCTGCTCCAGGACGTCCTGCGTGGGGTTGTTGATCCGCGTGTAGATGTTGCCGGGCTCGGCGAGACTGAAGAGATCGGCGCCGTGCTGGCTGTCACGGAACACGTACGAGGTGGTCTGGTAGATCGGGGTCGCCCGCGCGCCGGTGGCGGTGTCCGGCGCCGCGCCCGCGTGGATCTGCTTGGTCTCGAACGACCATCCGTCCGCGCTCATCGCGATTCTCCTAGCGGTTCAAGGGTTTCGGCTGTGGTCACCGAAGCTAGCTCCGCCGAACGGAGCACCCAACCACTCTCAGGAGGTGGGATTCCGCTCCTGAAGAGCGAACCTGTTGCCCTCCGAATCGGTGAACATCGCCCACCAGCCCCAGGGCTGCTTCTCCGGACGCGCCGGGAACTCGACGCCCTTCGCCGTGAGCTCCTCGCAGGTCTTTTCGATGTCGTCGGCATAAAAGAAGAAGTTGGCCGTCGGGAGTTCGTCCCGCACCGCGAAGCGTTCGAGGTCCTCCGGGGCGGTGCTCAGGACAAGTGCCGTCACACGATCGGGGGAAGTGACCTCGACCCACCTGTTCCCCTTGTCGTCGTACGGCACATCGGTGGTGATCTCGAAGCCGACGACCTCGGACCAGAACTTCTTCGCCCGTTCCTGGTCCCGTACCCCGACGACGATCTTGTGGACACCTTGAATCGGCATGCCCGGCTCCCTTTGTATCCATCATGGATATAACGATATCGGAGTGTATGCTTCCCCGATGGCCGACGGCAACCCGCAGCTCACCCCCGCGGCGTTCCAGACCCTGCTGGCACTCGCGAACGGCAAAGGCGGCCGCGCGCACGGCTACGCGATCATGGGTTTCGTCGACGAGTTGAGCGGCGGGACCGCTCAACTCGGGCCCGGCACGCTGTACCGGACGCTGGCCCGGCTCGTCGCCGACGGCCTGGTCGAGGAGGCTCCGGACGCGAGCGAGGACCAGCCGCACGACTCGCGCCGCCGCTACTACCGGCTGACCCGCGCCGGCCGGGAAGTCGCCGCCCGGGAGGCGGAGTTCCTGAGCAGGCTCGTCGCAGTGGCGGGCCAGGCTGGGCTGTTGAAGCGCGCGGAGTCGGCGTGAGCCGGGCGCTCGGCCTGGTGCCGCATCTGTTCGTCAAGCACGTCGACACGTCGATCTCCTTCTACGGCAAGGTGTTCGGCGCCGTGGAGCTGTTCCGCAACGTGCTGCCGGACGGGGTCGTGCTGTTCGTGGAACTCGCCGTCGGTGACGCGCGGCTGCTGGTGAGCCAGGAGATCCCGGCGCTGGACGCCCTCGCGCCGTCGACCCTCGGCGGCACGCCGATGCTGCTGACCTTGGAGACCGACGATCCCGACGACCTCGTCCGGCGCGCGGTGTTCGCGGGTGCCCGGGTGGAGGCGCCGGTCGAGGAAATGTTCTTCGGCGAACGCTACGGCCGGATCGTCGATCCCGACGGGCACCGCTGGGCGCTGACGACCAAACGGGAGCGGTTCACTCCCGAGGACATCGACGCCAGGACCCCACCCGAGGTCTGAGGTGTATTCGGCTCCCACCTACTGGACAATCACACCATGGTTTCTGTGCGTAGCGTTGTCGACCGGGTCGGGCCGACACTGCTGCACGCGCTCCAGGTCCCCGATGAATCCCCCGCCGTCGGCGACGTCGTCATCGCCGAACCCGGCAACACCCTCGCCGCGGGGGACCTCGTCCTCGGCGTCGCGATCACCGAAACCTCCGAAGCCGCGGAACTCGTCAAGCACAGCGCGGCCAAAGGTGCGGCCGCCGTCCTGCTGAAACCGCCGCTCGCGGCGAAACCCTCGGTCAAGCGGGCGGCGAAAACGGCGGACATCGCGTTGATCGAAGTGCGCCCGGCGACGTCGTGGGCTCAGCTCGTCTGGCTGCTCAGGACCGTCCTCGACGCGCTGGCCGACGAGTCCGACGCCCTGGAGGACGGTGGCGGACCCGGGTCCGGTGACCTGTTCCGCCTCGCGGACGCCGTCGCTTCGGTGGTCGACGCGCCCGTGACCATCGAGGACACCAACTCGCGGGTGCTCGCCTACTCGGCGAGGCAGGATCTGACCGACTCGGCGCGCGTGTCCACGATCATGGGCCGCCGCATCCCCGACGACGTGCTCGCGCGATTCCGGTCACGAGGGGTGTTCCGCGAGCTTTCCCGTGGGCGGCAAACGATCTTCGTGCCCGCGCAACGCGACGGCACGCTGCCCCGGCTCATCGTGCCGATCCGGATGGGCGGCGAACTGCTGGGGTCGATGTGGGCGGTCGTCGCGGGCCCGGTCTCCGACGAACGCGCGGCCGCCTTCGCCGACGCGGCGCCCGTCGTCGCCCTGCACCTGCTGCGCCGTCGCGCGCACACCGATTCCCAACGCCGGGTCTCGGCCGAACTCCTGCGCGCCGTGCTCGAAGGGAAGGCCAGCCCGCGCAAGGCGATCGCGGAACTCGACCTGTCCGAGGAGCCGCACCGCGTCGTCGTCATCGAGGTTTCCGGCGGCGACGGCCGCGACGACGAGGGGCTGCGGCTCGCCCTGCTCGAACGGATCTCACAGGGTGTCGGCAGGCGGCCGGTGGCCACCGAACTCGGCGGCGTGCTCTACGCCGTCGTCCCGGACGGCGACGGCTGGAGCGAACTCCGGGCCGCACTGGAAGCCCTGCCCGCGTCGAGGAAGGGCGGGACACCCCGGGCGGCCGCGGGATCCGCCTGCGAAATCGGCGAGCTCGCGACGTCCCGCGTCCAGGCCGACGAGGCATTGGGCCTGCTGCGCGCGAAGCTCGTACCCGGTCGCGTCGTGGTCTTCGACGAGGCGTGGACGGAGCTTTCGCTGCACCGGGGAGCGACCGCGGCCAGCACGGCGAAGGTCGCCGAACTGGGCCCGCTCGGCTTGTTGCGCGCGCACGACGAAGCCCACGAGAGCGGCTACGTCGACACGCTCTACCAGTGGCTCAGGCATCCCGGCGACCCGCGCGCGGCCGCGAAGGAACTTCGAATCCATCCGAACACCCTGCGGTATCGCCTGCGGCGGCTGCTCGACCTCGTCCCGTTGGATCTCGACGATCCCGACGTCCGGCTGGCGTTGATCACGCAGCTCGTTTCCCTGCGCTGGAGCTGATCGGCATTCGACTGAAGAATGTTCACTAACGAACACTTTGTAGTGCGACAAAATCTTGAGCAGACGTCATGAAAGGGTCTTTCAGGACGCGCTTTGATCAGCGCTGTCGTCTTGAAAGACCCTTTCCTGACATCCGGACGGCTAGTGCGCGCTGGCGCGATATCCGTCCTCAATGGTCTGCCGCACCGCGGCGAGCAGATCCGCACCGGGGTAAAGCGGCAGAAGCACACCGGGGCCACCGTCGACCCGCAGGGCGGCTTCGTAGCCATGCCCGGGAGTTTCGACCAGACCCACGATGACATCAGCCGGATTGCCTTCGGTGTCGACGGTGCGGACACGCCGCTCCCGCCGCCAGTCCTGATTTGTCATGCGCAACAGAATGGCAGCTTACCGGCCAGTAAGATCAACATCTTGACTCGATCGTGCTGCATTTACCGTTTCGCAGGTTGCACGGCCGCGCTCACCCCCAGCGAACGCGGCCGTACGTCATACCCGATAACCGAGGTCTTCGGCGGCGAATCGCTTCGGCACCGTCCGGACCCAGACGGTCCCTTTCACCTCGGGATCATCGTGCAGGTAAGAACGAAATCGCGCATCCCATTTGCACTCGTCGGCCCCGAGATACCGGCTCAGCGGCCGCCGTCCACGTGGGACGTCGAACGTCAGACCTCGAGCAACGTCTTGCCGAGAGCGCCACGCGACTGCATCACCGCGTGCGCGTCCGCCGCCCGTTCGAGCGGGAACCGTTGACCGATCAGGGGTTCCAGCCGCCCGGCGGCGGCCTCGGCGAGCGCGGACCCGGTGAACGCCCGCATCTCCGCCTGGCCGCCGATGTCCCGGATCACCGTGACCCCGCGCGCGGCCGCGTCCTCTTCGGACACCTCGGTCCACGAGCCACTCGAGAGCCCGTAGATCAGCATCCGGCCGCCGGGCTTCAGCAGCCCGAACGACGTCTTCCCGACCTCGCCGCCGACACCGTCGAACACGACGTCGACCTCGCCTGCCTTCGCCGCCCAGTCCGGCTCGAGGTAGTCGACCGCCAGGTCGGCGCCGCGTTCCCGGACGTGCTCGGTCTTCGCCGGGCCACCGGCCGCGCCGACGACCACCGCCCCCGCGGCCTTCGCGAGCTGCACGACCAGTCCGCCGACTCCGCCCGCCGCGGCTTCGACCAGCACGCGCTCCCCCGGCCGGACGCGCGCGGCGGTCACCAGCGCCGTCGCCGTGCGGCCGTCGGCGAGGATCGCCACCGCGGCGTCGAGGGCCAGCCCGTCCGGCACCTCGAAGACGGAATCGGCGGCGACCGCGACCCGCTGCGCGTACGCCCCGGAGCCCCCGGTCGAGGTCACGACCCGCTTGCCGACCAGACCGAGGTCGACCCCTTCGCCGACCGCGCTGATCACACCGCCGACGCCGTTGCCCGGGATCATCGGCAGCTCGGCGCGGAACGGCCCGCCTCCGCCGGCGCGGAACTGGGTCTCGACGAACGTGATGTTGGCGAACGCCACCTCGACCAGGGCCTGGCCCGCTGCGGGCACCGGATCGGGGGCGTCACCCGCGACGAGCACTTCGGGCCCGCCGAACTCTTTCAACCACACGGCTCTCATGTGACCCAAGGTGCAAGCTCCAGTTGACTGGAGGTCAAGTGGTTGTGCCCGAAAAACCATGATCGGTGCTCAACATTGTCCTGTGCGCACGATGACACCGCCGTCCGGGTGGCTCACCGTGAGTGGCAGCACCTTTGTTCTCAACCCGCCGCAGGAGGCAGTCCCGTGCGTATCGCCGTCCCCCGTGAAATCAAGAGGCATGAGTACCGCGTGGCGCTCACCCCGGCGGGCGTGCACGAACTGACCGGGCGCGGCCACGACGTCTTCGTCGAGACCGGCGCCGGCCTCGGCTCGTCCATCACCGACGAGGAGTACCTCGCCGCGGGCGCGAAGATCCTCGCGACGGCGGAGGAGACCTGGTCCGAGGGCGAGCTCGTGCTCAAGGTCAAGGAGCCGATCGCCGAGGAGTACCCGCGGCTGCGCGCCGACCAGGTGCTGTTCACCTACCTGCACATCGCCGCGGACCGGCCGCTGACCGACGCGCTGCTGGCCGCGGGCACCACCGCGATCGCGTACGAGACGGTGCAGACCCCGAACCGCGCGCTGCCGCTGCTCGCGCCGATGTCCGAGGTCGCCGGTCGGCTGGCGCCGCAGGTGGGCGCGTTCTCCCTGATGAAGCCGAGCGGTGGCCGCGGCGTGCTGCCCGGCGGCATCCCCGGTGTCCACCCGGCGCGCGTGGTCGTGATCGGCGGCGGTGTCGCCGGGATCAACGCGGCGCGGGTCGCGCTCGGCCTCGGCTCGGACGTCGAGATCCTCGACACCAACGTCGACCGCCTCCGCCAGATCGACAACGACTTCGGCGGCCGCATCCGCACGGTGACCTCGAACGCGCTGTCGGTCGAGCAGTCCGTGCTGGAGGCCGACATGGTCATCGGCGCGGTGCTCGTGCCCGGCGCGAAGGCGCCGAAGCTGGTCTCGAACGACCTCGTTTCGCGGATGCGCCCGGGCAGTGTGCTGGTGGACATCGCGATCGACCAGGGCGGCTGCTTCGCCGACTCGCGGCCGACCACGCACGACGAGCCGACCTACAAGGTCCACGAGTCGGTGTTCTACTGCGTCGCGAACATGCCGGGCGCCGTCCCGCGCACGTCGACCTACGGGCTGACCAATGTGACGCTGCCGTACGCCGTCCAGCTGGCGGAGTTCGGCTGGCAGAAGGCGCTGCAGGCGGACGCTTCGCTCGCGAAGGGCCTCAACACGCACGCGGGCGCCCTGACGAACGCCCCGGTCGCGGCCGCACACGGCCTGCCCGCCACGGATCTGGCCGCCGTCCTGGCCTGACCCCCAAGCCACACTCCCACGCGAGGGACCTTTGTCACCCCAGTGCAAAGGTCCCTCGCTCCTTTTCGAAGTACATGAAGGCCCCCTTCCTTGCGCCTAGCGACAGGAAGGGGGCCTTCATGTACTTCGGAGAACCTCGGGACCCAGACATAACGGCGGCCCGCTCAACCAACCTGGGGGTCATTGGGAGCGGGCCGCCTCCTACATCGTAGGTAATAAGTCGCCGTCGCGCTGCATGGGGTTGCCATGTCTTCGGAAATATTTCTTCACGAACCGCCTCAACGGTCGGTGAATTTCCGCGCTCTGGACCGCATAACCGGTAGTCAGCGGCCATTCGGCCCAGCGACGGGTGCGCTGAGGGACGGAGTCGTCACCGCGCCGAACGTGACGAAGGTCGCTTTCGGCGGATTGACCCCTTCCGCGGGTGCGGACTCACCGGGTGAGGCAGGATGTCGCGTGATCGGCCTTCGTCAACAAAAGGGGACGGTATGCACGACGGCAGTGGCCGCATCGCGGTGCAGAATTTGAGCAAGCAGTTCGGTGCGGTCAACGCGGTCCAGAATCTAAGCTTCACGGTGGAGCCGGGTTCGGTGACCGGGTTCCTGGGACCCAACGGGGCCGGGAAGACCACGACGCTCCGGATGCTGCTCGGGCTGGTGACGCCCACGAACGGCACGGCGACCATCAACGGGCGCCCGCACGACCAGCTGGGCAATCCGGCACGGGTCGTCGGTTCGGTGCTGGAGAACGAGGGCTTCCACCCGGGACGCACGGCGCGGAATCACCTGCGCGTGTACTCGGCGGCGATCGGGATGCCGGATCAGCGGGTGGACGAGGTGCTGGGCCTGGTCGGCCTGTCGTCGGCGGCCGACCGCAAGGCGGGCGGGTTCTCGCTCGGCATGCGGCAGCGGCTGGCGCTGGCGACGGCGTTGCTGGGGAACCCGCAGGTGCTGGTACTGGACGAGCCGACGAACGGCCTCGACCCCGAAGGCATCCTGTGGCTCCGGAACTTCCTGCGCGCGTACGCGCGTGAGGGGCGCACGGTGCTGGTCTCGAGTCACCTCCTGAACGAGGTGGAGCAGACGATCGACCAGGTCGTGATCATCAGCCAGGGCATGACGCGCTACAACGGCTCGCTGGACCAGTTGCGCAAGAGCAACCAGTCCCGCGTGCTGGTGCAGTCCGCCGACGCGAACGGTCTCGTCGCCGCGCTGCAGGAAGCGGGCATCACGCAGGTCTCGCCGATGCCGGACGGCCGGGTCGCGGTCTCCGGTGCGACGGTGCAGCAGATCGGTGACATCTCCGCCAAGGCGAGCATCGCGGTCTACGGCATGCAGGAGGAGACCGCGGATCTCGAGCGGATGTTCTTCCAGCTGACCCAGGGCCAGTACGCGGCGCCGCAGCCCGGTTTCCAGCAGGGCCCGCCGCCGGGCTACCAGGGTCCGCCTCCGGGTTACCAGGGCCCGCCGCCCGGGTATCAGGGGCCGCCGCCCGGCTACGCGCCACAGAACACGCCGCCGCCCGGTTTCGCGCCGCCGAACACCCCGGCTCCCGGATTCGCACCGCCGCAGCAGCAGTTCCAGCAGCAGGGTCAGCCGCCGCAGCAACAGCAGTACCAGCAGGCGCCGCCTCAGCAGCAGGCGCAGCAGCAGGGCCAGAACGAGGGCTGGGGAGGCCAGGGCTGATGGGCAACCTGATCAAGGCGGAGTTCCGCAAGACGCTCACGCTCAAGGCGTGGTGGGCGCTGATGATCCCCGCGGTGGTCTTCGCTTTCGCGTTCGCCCTGTTCTGGGGCATGGTCACGAACGACTTCAGCGACTTCCTCGGCCGCTCGGACACTCGTGAACTGACCGAAGCGCTCGGCATCTCGACCGGCGAACTGCCCGTCGGCCTGCTCGCCCTCGGGCACGGCATCAACATCGGCACGATGATCCCGATCATCTTCGGTGTCTTCGCCCTCGCCGGCGAGTACACGAAGAAGACGATCACCACGACGTTCCTCACCGCCCCGAACCGGGTTTCGGCGTTGAGCGCGAAGATGATCACCTACGTCGCCTGGGGCGCGATCTACGGCGTGATCATCGTGGGCGCGGCGAGCCTCGGCACCGTGATCACGGTCGACAGCGCGCGCCTGCCGACGGCGGGCCAGTGGCTGGGCGTGCTCGGCGCCGGTGTCCTCGCGACGATCCTGGCGACCCTGTTCGGCATCGGGGTCGGCGCGGTCTGGCGCAGCGTGATCGGCAGCATCATCACGCTGACCATCTGGATGCTCGTGGTCGAGAACGTCCTGGTGTTCGTGTCCTTCGGTGCCTGGGACATCACGTGGCTCGGCGGGGTCCTGCCGAACGGCACGGTCAACGGCATCGTGGGCGCCATCGGCGCGGAGGCCTTCGGCGCCGCCGGTGTGAAGGTGCCCGGCCTGCAGGACGAGACGGCGTGGGCGCTGCAGTACGCGGCCGGCGCCCCCGGTGCCTTCTCGTGGTGGGCCTCGGCGCTCATCTTCTTCGGCTGGACGATGGTCTTCTTCCTCGCCGGCTGGGCCGTGAACCAGAAGAAGGACATCACGTAGGTCTTCGCCAAAGCACGACATGAAAGGCCCGTTACTTGCAAAATTTGCAAGTAACGGGCCTTTCATGTCACCAGGCTCTCCCCAGAACCGGCCGATCCTGTCGGTCGCGCCGCATAGGCTGGCGGGGTGACTACTGCTCCACCTCGCCCGCGTCAAGCCAGTCCGGTACGTGAGACGGCCCCGGTGTCCACCGGGGGCTGGATCCGACGCCTGGCCGCTTCGTGCTGGAAACACCCGTGGCTCGTCGTCCTGTCGCTGGGCGCGGCGATCATCGGCGTCGGGCTGCAGGCCGCCGGTCCGCTGCTGATCCGGGAGGCGCTCGACGGCGCCGTCGCGGGTGACACCTCCCGTCTCGGCGTGCTCGCCGCCGTCATGGCGGTGTTGCAGGTGCTGACCTTCGGCAACGCCTTCGCCCGCCGGTACGTCGGCGGACGGCTGGCGCTCGACGTCCAGCACGATCTGCGCCGCCAGGTGTTCAACGCGGTCTCCCGGCTCGACGGCGGCAAGCAGGACGCGTTGCGCACCGGGCAGGTCGCCTCGCGCGCGATCTCGGATCTGCAGCTGGTCACGTCGGTCCTGATGCAGGTGCCGCTCTCGGCGGGTTCGGTGATCTTCGCGCTGCTGTCCCTCGGCGCGATGCTGTGGATGTCGCCGACGCTGACCCTCATCGCGATGGTGGTCGCCCCGGCGATCGCGATCATCATGGCGGTGAGCCGGAAGCGGCTCTTCCCCGCGACCTGGGCGGCCCAGCAGCGCGCGGCCGACGTCGCGCAGCAGGTCGAGGAGACCGTCACCGGCGTGCGCGTCGTGAAGGGCTTCGGCCAGGAGGCGCGCGAAGTCGCGAAGCTGGAGAAGACGGCGAAAAAGCTCTTCGCCGAACGCATGCGCGCCGCGCGGCTTTCCTCTTTGCCGACGGCCACGACGGCGGCGCTGCCCGCGGCGGGTCAGGTCGCGGTGCTGGCTGTCGGCGGCGCCCTCGCGTTGAAGGGCGAGGTCAGCCTGGGCACGTTCCTGGCGTTCGCGACCTACCTCTCCATCCTGATCGGCCCGGCGAGGATGATCTCGAGCCTCGTCGTCCAGGCCCAGCTGACCAGGGCGGGCGCGGAACGGGTCAACGAACTGATCGACGCGCAGCCGGACGTCGTCGACAGCCCGGACGCGCGGCCGCTGCCCGAAGGCCCGCTCGGCGTCCGGCTGGAGGACGTCTCCTTCGGCTACACGCGGTCGGATCCCGTGCTCGACGGTCTCACTCTGGAAGCCCTTCCCGGCGAAACACTCGCACTGGTCGGCACCGCCGGTTCGGGCAAGTCGACGATCTCCCTGCTGCTGCCCCGGTTCTACGACGTGCACAGCGGTTCGGTCCAGGTCGGCGGCCTCGACGTCCGCGACGTCCGGCAGCACGACCTGCGCAGCACGATCGGCGTGGTCTTCGAGGAGGCGTTCCTCTTCTCCTCGTCGGTGCGCGACAACATCGCCTACGGCAGGCCGGACGCGAGCGACGAGGAGATCCGCGCGGCCGCGCGGGCGGCGGAAGCGGACGAGTTCATCCAGCGCCTCCCCGAGGGCTACGAAACGCTCGTCGGCGAGCGCGGCCTCACGTTGTCGGGCGGGCAGCGTCAACGGCTCGGCCTGGCCAGGGCGCTTATGACCGATCCGCGTGTGCTGGTCCTCGACGACGCGACCTCCGCCATCGACACGGTCACCGAAGCGGCGATCCACGACACCCTGCGCTCGGTCACCGCGAGCCGCACGACCCTGCTGATCGCGCACCGCCGCTCCACCCTCGCCCTCGCCGACCGGATCGCCGTGCTGGACAAGGGCCACGTCGTCGACATCGGCACCGAGGAAGAACTGCTGGCGCGCTGCCCGCTGTTCCGCGAGCTCGTCGCGGGGCCGGGTGACGACGTCGAGGAACCGCATCGCTGCGAGGGCCTCGACTGCGGCCCCTCGGGAATCACCCCCGCCCTGTGGCCGGAGCAGGACAAGTCCGACGAACTGGCGGGCGAGCGCAAGGGCACCGGCGGCGAGTGGGACGTCGACCTGCCGCCGACCGGCGAGCTCCTCGAAGGCGTCCGGAAACTGCCGCCCGCCACGGACGTCCCCCGGCTGCCGGGCACCGACGTCACCGCGCCCGAGCCGAAGTTCCGCCTCGGCCGCCTGCTGAAACCGGTACGCGGTCCGCTCGCCGTGGTGATCGGGCTGGTCGCGGCGGACGCGCTGGCCACCATCGCGATGCCCGCGCTGTACCAGCAGGGCATCGACAACGGGGTGCGCGCCGGAGCGGAGGCGGTGATCTGGCTGACCGCCGGGATCGGCGCGCTGGTGATCCTCGCGGACTGGCTGGTGATCTACCTCCAGACCAAGATGACCGCGCGGGTCGGCGAAACGGTGCTGTACTCGCTGCGCGTGCGCAGTTACGCCCATCTCCAACGACTCGGGCTCGACTTCTACGAACGCGAGCTGTCCGGGAAGATCATGACCCGGATGACGACCGACGTCGACGCGCTCTCGACGTTCCTGCAAACCGGTGTCGCACAGGCCGTGGTGAGCGCGCTGACGCTGGTCGGGATCGCGGCGGCGCTGATGATCACCGACATCGGGCTGGCGGCGTACGCGCTCGCGGTGCTGCCGATCCTCGTCGTGGCGACGGTGTTCTTCCGCCGCGCCTCGTCCAAGGCGTACACCGAAGCGCGGGAACGCGTCAGCGTCGTCAACGCGGACATGCAGGAGAACGTGAACGGGCTGCGGGTCGCGCAGGCGTACACGCGTGAGGAGCGGACGGCGGAGAAGTTCGCTTCCCGCAGCGACGAGTACCGGCGTTCGCGGCTGCGCGCCCAGCGCCTCGTCGCGACCTACTTCCCTTTCGCCGCGATGCTTTCCGGGCTGGCGGAGGTGGTCGTGCTGATCGTCGGCGCGAACCGGGTCGCGGCGGGCACGCTGTCGGCCGGTGTGCTGGTGGCGTTCCTCTTGTACCTGGGCCAGTTCTTCTCGCCGATCCAGCAACTTTCTTCGGTGTTCGACGGCTATCAGCAGGCGCGGGTCGGGCTGTCGCGCATCGGCGATCTGCTGCGCACGCCGACTTCCGTTCCGGAGGCGGAGAAACCGGTCGCGGTCCCGGAGCGGCTGCGGGGCGAAGTCTCGTTCAAGGACGTCGATTTCGCTTACACGGCAACGGATGAGCCCGCCCTGACGCAGCTTTCACTGGAGGTCGCGCCCGGCGAGACCGTCGCACTGGTCGGGGCGACGGGTGCCGGGAAGTCGACGGCCGTGAAGCTCGTCGCGCGGTTCTACGACGCGACGGGCGGCGTGGTCAGGATCGACGGCACCGACATCCGCGAGTACGACCTGGCCGCGCTGCGCACGCGAATGGGCGTGGTACCCCAGGAAGCGCATCTGTTCTCGGGAACCGTCGCGGACAATGTGCGCTACGGCAGGCCTTCCGCGACGGACGCGGAGGTCGAGGAAGCGGTCCGGTCCGTCGGCGCGCTCGACGGTGTCGCCGCGCTCCCCGCCGGTTTCCACCAGCCCGTCGGTGAACGCGGACGGTCGCTTTCGGCCGGACAACGGCAACTCGTCGCTCTCGCCCGCGCCGAACTCGTGGACCCGGACGTCCTCCTGCTCGACGAGGCGACCGCGGCTCTCGACCCGTCCACCGAAGCCGCCGTCCTGCGCGCGACCGAACAACTCGCGCGCCGCCGCACGACGTTCGTGGTCGCGCACCGCCTCGCCACCGCCGCCAAGGCGGACCGGATCGTCGTCCTGGACCACGGCCGGATCGTCGAACAGGGCACGCATCCGGAACTCGTCGCGGCGGGCGGCCACTACGCGCGCCTGTGGGCCCTGGGCTGAGTTCTCGTGAGTGGTAAGGACGGTTCTAACCGTCCTTACCACTCACGAGCCTTAAGCGGCAGCGAGATCCAGCTGGAACTGCGCTCCGGGCGTCTTCGAGTTCCACCGCGTACGACAGGAAACAACCGTCTTCTTGCGAAAAGGTCGGCTTCCGCCGGATGTTCCACCGATAGGCGGTCTCGTCGACCACGATCCGTCGCGATCCCTTGCGCAGCAATGCCGCACGCATCCCCGACGGCAAAGGAATTTCGGTCGCGCGCGAACAGCGACGTCTGTCACCATCACGGCAAATGAACGAAGAAATCCCGGCGCGGCAGATCCGCGCCGTCCACACCGAAACCACGATCCGCGTCTATCAGGCGTATTCACCGGCCATCGCGGACGCCGCCCTCGAGGCGGGCACCTTCGTGCCGCCGTTCAAACGCGAACGGATGACCTGGATCAAGCCGTCCTTCCTGTGGATGGCGTACCGCTGCGGCTGGGCGGCCAAGCCCGGCCAGGAACGCGTGCTCGCCCTCGACCTCACTCGCGAGGGCTTCGCCTGGGCGCTCGGGCACGCGGCGCTCAGCCACTACGACTGGGACCTCCATCCCGATCGGGAGACGTGGCGGCGCGAAGTCAAGACCAGCCCGGTCCGCGTCCAGTGGGACCCGGAACGCGGCATCCGCCTCGACCCGCTGAAGCACCGTTCGCTCCAGATGGGGTTGAGCGGCGAGGCCGTCGATCGCTATGTCGACAAATGGATCACCGCGGTCACCGACGTCACCTCGACCATGCGCGAGATCGGCGCCCTCGTCGCGGCGAATCGCATCGACGACGCCGAAGCGCTGCTACCGGCGGAGCGCCCGTACCCCGCCTAGGCGTGCCAGGCGAGGCCGCTCATCCCGGCGACCTCCAGGTCCCGTTCCGAGGCCCACCGGAAGGTCCCGGGCCGGACGTGCACCCCGGCCGTCACCGCCCAGTCCGGCTCGTCGGGTTCGACGTGCTCCATCTCCTTGAAGTCGGAGAGCGTCGGCCACACCGCGGAGCACGAGTCGCACATCAGCACGACCTTGCCGGACTCGGTGACCAACGGGCGCACACGTCCCTCGTCCCAGAACGACGGACACTCGTCCAGCCACATCGCCTGCCACCACCCTCGTGGGCGATCGGCGGCCGGCACGACACCGGCCGCATCCTCCGCCCAGCAAAACCCGCCGACGTGAACTCCAGGCTGTCCCGGCACGACCACCTCACCAACCTTTACCGACCAAACAGTGACCTGACCTGCACAGACGGTGAAGCGACACCAAAGGTCCCCCGCTCCCCCGAACGGCCGCGACCCGGTCGGCCGAGTGCTTCGGTTTCGATCTCTTGATCGAGACAGTGACCCATCGCCTAGTGCGCCACGCCTCACACAGGCCAGTTCCATCACACGACCGCCACCGAGGGGGTTAGCCTGGTAGGCGCATCAGCGGTGTTCAAGATCTCGAGACGGATAGAGGCGAGTCCAAGCCGTGTCCAGCAGCAGCCCTGCGTCACAATTCGGCCCCAACGAGTGGGTTGTCGAGGAAATGTACGACCAGTTCCTCGCCGACCCCACCTCAGTCGATGCCGCCTGGCACGACTTCTTCGCGGACTTCAAGCCAACGCAGGCCGCGCAGACGAAGGCTGACGACGTCCGTCAGACCTCCGCGGAGACCGCCAAGGACGGCTCGGGCACCAACGGCCAGGCCTCCGCGCCGTCGCCGCAGACGGTCCGCAACGCCGAGTCCACCGCGAAGCAGACCGCCCCGGCGAAGGCGGCTCCGAAGACCGAGGCGAAGCCGGCCGCGAAGCCCGCTCCGAAGGCCGCGGCCCCCAAGGCCGCCGCGAAGGCGCCCGCCAAGCCCGCCGAGAAGGACGCCGAGCCGGAGTCGAAGCAGCTCCGCGGCGCCGCGGCGGCCATCGCGAAGAACATGGACGCCTCGCTGTCCGTGCCGACGGCGACGAGTGTGCGCGCCGTCCCGGCGAAGCTGATGGCGGACAACCGCATCGTCATCAACAACCACCTCAAGCGCACGCGCGGCGGCAAGATCTCCTTCACGCACCTCATCGGCTACGCGATGGTCCGTGCGCTGAAGAACTTCCCGAACCTGAACCGGCACTACCAGCTGATCGACGGGAAGCCGTTCGCGATCACGCCGGAGCACGTGAACTTCGGTCTCGCGATCGACATGAAGGGCAAGGAAGGCTCCCGCACGCTCGTCGTGGCCTCCATCAAGGCCACCGAGAACATGACCTTCATGCAGTTCTGGCAGGCCTACGAGGAGATCGTCAAGAAGGCCCGCAACGGCAAGCTGACGGCCGACGACTTCGCCGGCACCACGATCTCGCTGACCAACCCCGGCGGCATCGGCACCAACCACTCGGTGCCGCGGCTGCAGGCGGGCCAGGGCGCGATCATCGGCGTCGGCGCCATGCAGTACCCGGCGCACTTCGAGGGCACCAGCGAGAAGGCCCTGGTCGACCTCGGCGTGTCCAAGATCATGACGCTGACCTCGACCTACGACCACCGCATCATCCAGGGCGCGGAGTCCGGCGAGTTCCTCAAGCGGATCCACGAGCTGCTGCTCGGCGAAGACGGCTTCTACGACGACGTCTTCACCAGCCTGCGCCTGCCGTACGAGCCGATCCGCTGGGTCGCCGACATCCCGGACGGCCCGGTCGACAAGACCGCGCGCGTGATCGAGCTGATCGACGCCTTCCGCATGCGCGGTCACCTGATGGCCGACACCGACCCGCTGAACTACCGGCAGCGCAGCCACGCCGACCTCGACGTCCTCTCCCACGGCCTGACCCTGTGGGACCTGGACCGCGAGTTCCCGGTCGGCGGTTTCGCCGGCCAGGAGCGGATGAAGCTGCGCGACATCCTCGGCGTCCTGCGCAACTCCTACTGCCGCACCGTCGGCATCGAGTACACGCACATCCTCGACCCCGAGGAGCGCCGCTGGATCCAGGACCGCGTCGAGGTCCCGCACGAGAAGCCGGACCCCGCGGTCCAGAAGTACGTGCTCTCGAAGCTCAACGCCGCCGAGGCGTTCGAGACCTTCCTGCAGACCAAGTACGTCGGCCAGAAGCGCTTCTCCCTCGAGGGCGGCGAGACGGCGATCCCGCTGCTCGACACGCTGCTGGACAAGGCCGCCGAGCACGAGCTCGACGAGGTCGTCATCGGCATGCCGCACCGCGGCCGCCTGAACGTGCTCGCCAACATCGTCGGCAAGCCGATCGCGCAGATCTTCCAGGAGTTCGAGGGCAACCTCGACCCGGGCCAGGCGCACGGCTCCGGTGACGTGAAGTACCACCTCGGCGCCGAGGGCAAGTACTTCCGCATGTTCGGCGACGGCGAGACCAGGGTGTCGCTGACCGCGAACCCGTCGCACCTGGAGACCGTCGACCCGGTCCTCGAGGGCATCGTCCGCGCGAAGCAGGACATCCTCGACAAGGGTGGAGAGGGCTTCACCGTCCTCCCGGTCCTCATGCACGGCGACGCGGCCTTCGCGGGCCAGGGTGTCGTGGCCGAGACGCTGAACCTGGCGCTGCTGCGCGGTTACCGCACCGGCGGCACCGTGCACGTCATCGTCAACAACCAGGTCGGCTTCACCACCGCGCCCGAGCACTCGCGTTCGAGCGAGTACGCCACCGACGTCGCGAAGATGATCGGTTCGCCGATCTTCCACGTGAACGGTGACGACCCCGAAGCCGCGCACTGGGTGGCCAAGCTGGCCGTCGAATACCGCCAGGCGTTCCACAAGGACGTCGTGATCGACCTGATCTGCTACCGCCGCCGCGGGCACAACGAGGGCGACGACCCTTCGATGACCCAGCCGGCGATGTACGACATCATCGACACGAAGCGTTCGGTCCGGAAGACCTACACCGAATCGCTGATCGGCCGCGGCGACATCTCCGTCGAAGAGGCCGAGGCCGCGTTGCGCGACTTCTCCAGCCAGCTGGAGCACGTGTTCAACGAGGTCCGCGAGCTGGAAAAGCACGTGGCGAAGGCCAGCCCCTCGGTCGAGGAGGAGCAGCAGGTCCCGGCCAAGGTGCCCACCGCGACCACCAGCGAGGTCATCGAGCACATCGGCGACGCGTTCCTCAACGTCCCCGAGGGCTTCACCCCGCACCCGCGGGTCAAGCCGGTCATGGAGCGCCGTCACAAGATGTCCCGCGAAGGCGGCATCGACTGGGCCTTCGGTGAGCTGCTCGCCTTCGGTTCGCTGGCCATGGAAGGCCGCCTGGTGCGGCTGTCCGGCCAGGACTCCCGCCGCGGCACCTTCACCCAGCGCCACTCGGTGCTGATCGACCGCAAGAACGGCCAGGAGTACTCGCCGCTGGCCAGCCTGGCCGACGGCCAGGGCCGCGTCATGATCTACGACTCGGCGCTGTCCGAGTACGCGGCGGTCGGCTTCGAATACGGCTACTCCGTGGCCAACTCCGAAGCGCTGGTCATGTGGGAAGCGCAGTTCGGTGACTTCGTCAACGGCGCGCAGACCGTCATCGACGAGTACATCTCCTCCGGCGAGGCCAAGTGGGGCCAGCTCTCCGATGTCGTGCTGCTGCTGCCGCACGGCCACGAGGGCCAGGGACCGGACCACACCTCCGGCCGCATCGAGCGTTTCCTCTCGCTGTGCGCCGAAGGCTCGATGACCGTCTCGGTCCCGTCCACCCCGGCGAACTACTTCCACCTCCTCCGCCGTCACGCCCTCGACGGAGTCAACCGGCCGCTGGTGGTCTTCACCCCCAAGTCGATGCTGCGCAACAAGGCCGCGACCTCGCAGGTCGAGGACTTCACCGGCCAGACGAAGTTCATGTCGGTCATCGACGACGCCGTCGTCGACCCGGCGAAGGTGCGCAAGGTCCTGCTGACCTCGGGCAAGCTGTACTGGGAGCTGGTGGCGGAGCGGACGAAGCGCGAGGCGAACGACATCGCGATCGTGCGCGTCGAGCAGTACTACCCGCTGCCGAAGAAGAAGCTGCTGGCGGCGCTCGAGCGCTACAACGGCGCTCCCGCGGTCTGGGTCCAGGAGGAGCCGGAGAACCAGGGTGCGTGGCCGTTCTTCGGCCTGAACCTGCCGCGGAAGCTCCCGGAGGTGTTCTCCAGCCTGGACGTCGTGTCGCGTCGTCCGATGGCCGCGCCGTCGGCCGGTTCGTCCAAGGTGCACGAGGTCGAGCAGAAGGCGCTCATCGCGCGGGCCTTCGACTGATTCGAGTGATTCGAGCGGAAGGGGCCCTTCACCGCATCTCATGCGGTGAAGGGCCCCTTCGCTGCGTCTTACGCGGGGAAAGCGTCCTTCAGCTGCCGATCGCCTCGGAAGTCGCCTTCGCGACCTTCAGGGCGTTCTCCTTGCACAGCTTCTGGTCGATCGGTTTGCTGGGCTCGGCGCCACTCACGATGATCTGTGCTTCGACGTTCCCTTGATAGAACTTGATCGAGCACTGCCCGTCGGACCGGATCTCGTTGTAACCGGCCTTGGTCGCGTTCGCCATGCCGGGGATCACTTCCCCGCCGTCGTCCATGGCGTTGTCGTACCCCGCCTTGGCCCATGCCTCGCCGGCGCCCGTGCCCGGCTCCTTCGACTTCGACAGGTACATCGTCACCAAAGCCGACGGAGCACCGTATTCACGCCAGGAGCACGAAGACGCCGTGTAGACGATGTCCTGGGCCGACGTGCTCGCCGGCTCCTCGCCCTTCGGCGGTTCGAGCGGGGGCAGGTTCCTCACCCTGTCGCCGATCTTCTGGCATCCGGGCATCGAGGTGTACTTGTCCGGCGGCCCGGTCTTCTTGGACGAAGTCGGCGCCGAGGATGAAGACGAACCGGAGTCGCCGGAGAGCAGCAGGAAGGCCGCGACCCCGCCACCGCCGAGCAGCACCACCGCGCCGACGGCGATCCCGACGATGAGGCCGGTGTTGGACTTCTTGGGCGGGGGCGGTCCGTACCCGGGCTGCGGGTATCCGGGATATCCCTGCTGCGGGTAACCCTGCTGATACGGCTGCTGTGGCCCCTGCTGATAGGGCGGTCCGGGCTGCATGCGCAGAGATTAAAGCCTCAGGAAGGTCCTTAGTGGACGAACGCCGCAACTGGGCGCCGAATCACCCTCCGGAGACGGGAAGGCCCCCTTCCCAGCAGGAGGAAGGGGGCCTTCACGTACTCCAGGGGTGGATCAGAGGGTCAGCGACCAGCTGTTGAGCGTGCCGGTGTCGACCCGGTACACGTCCTGCACCTTCAGCTTCCAGGCGCCGTTCGCGGCCTCGGCCGCGGCGTTGACGGTGTACGTGGTGTTGATGTTGTCGGACGAGTCGTTGCTCGAACCCTTCAGGCGGTACGAGGTGCCGTCCGGCGCGACCAGGTCGATGACCAGGTCACCGACGTAGGTGTGGGTGATGTTCACCGCGACCTTGGTGGTGGCCGAGGCGTTGCGGGCGCAGTTCGCGACGGTGACCGTGCTGGTCACCGCGGCACCGGCGTCGGGGATGGCGACGGCGCCGCTGCTGGTCTGCGTGCCACAGGGCGTGGGCTCGGGGCCGGGGCCACCGCCGGTACCGGTGTAGAGCAGGACGTTCGGCGAACCGGTGCCCGGGCTGGTCACCTTGCCCTTGGTGCCGGCGTTGACGAGCGCGTCACGGACCTGGGCGGGCGTGGCGGTCGGGTTGGCCGAGGCGTACAGCGCGGCCGCGCCGACGACGTGCGGGGTCGCCATCGAGGTGCCGCTGATGGTGTTGGTGCCGTTGTTCAGCCACGTCGACGTGATGCCGCTGCCCGGCGCGAAGATGTCGAGGCAGGTGCCGATGTTGGAGAAGTCGGACTTGGCGTCGGTGTTCGTGGTCGAGCCGACGGTGATCGCCTCGGGCGTGCGGGCCGGGGAGGTGTTGCACGCGTTGGCGCCGTAGTCGTTACCGGCCGCGACACCGTAGGTGACGCCCGCCGCGATCGACCGCTGGACGGCCTGGTCGAGGGTCGCCGAAGCGCCGCCGCCGAGGCTCATGTTCGCGACGGCGGGCTTGACGGCGTTCGCGGTGACCCAGTCGACACCGGCGATGACACCGGCGGTCGTCCCGGAACCGGAGCAGTTCAGCACGCGGACGGCGACGAGCTTGACGCCCTTGGCCAGACCGTGCGCGGTGCCGCCGATGGTGCCCGCGACGTGGGTGCCGTGGCCCTGGCAGTCCGTGGCGTCGTTGTCGTTGTCGACGGTGTCACGGCCGTGGGTCGCGCGTCCGCCGAAGTCGGGGTGCGTGGTGAGGATGCCGGTGTCGACGACGTACGCGGTGACGTTCGACGCGGTGGTGCTGTAGCTGTACTTCTGGTCCAGCGGAAGGCTTTGCTGGTCGACCCGGTCCAGGCCCCACGAGGGCGGGTTCAGCTGGTCCGCCGAGATCGAGACGGTCTGGTTCTGCTCCACGTAGGCCACCGCGGGGTCGGCGGCGACACGCTTCGCCTGCTTTTCGGTCAGCGCGCCGGAAAAACCGCGGACCGACGACGCGAAGGTCTTCTCGACCGTGCCGCCGTGACGGTTCGTCAGGTTCTTGGCCGCGGCTTCGACCGAGGAGCCGCCCTTCAGTACGACGATGTAGCTGTCCTTGATCGCCTTGGCGCTACCCGCGTTGACGATCGAACCCTCGGCCGCCGACGCGGCGGTGGTACCGCCGAGCGCCGTGAGCACGGCGACGGCCGCAGTGACACCGAAGACAGGCAGGCGTCTCTTCAAGGTTCCCAGGGAATTGTTCAAGATATTCCTCCCAGGCAGGGTCGACCCACGGGCATGAATAAGCCCGCCGGATCGTTGGGGTGAATCAGAGGTGAAGCGCGTTCCACTTAGGAGCGCAGGCTGAGACTAAGTCGCGGATTCACCCCAAGGAAGACCTTGCATTACGGACATCTCGGTAGTAATGGGCGGTCTTCCGGCGCAGGTCGGGCACCGTTCAGCCCCCGCCTTTAGTCGCGTTTTGCGCCCGTACGGCCCACGAAGAATGGGGAATCCGCACACCTTGTGGTCGCTTTCCCACCCACCGGACGTTTCAGCGGAGTGAAAGTACACACGGATGGCCGCCTACTAAAGTCGCGACCTCGGCGGGCGGAAATCGATTTCCATCCTACCTTCGGATGGAGCACACTCGGGCCCATGCAGCTCCGACAGGAAATCCCGGCCGACCGCGAGGCGATCCACGCCGTCCACCTGGCCGCGTTCGCGAAACACAGTGTCCCGGTGGTCGAGGCGAAACTCGTCGACGAACTCCGGGAGGACGGCGATCTGATCGGCGCACTGTCCATCGTGGCCGAACGCGACGGGAAGGTCGTCGGGCACGTCTGCTGCAGCCCGTCCCGCCTCGGCTCCGACGAGAAGTCGACGGTCGGCCTCGGCCCGCTCGGCGTCCTGCCCGAGTACCACGCCTCCGGCATCGGCTCCGCGCTCGTGCACGCGGTGCTCGGCGCGGCGGACGCGCTCGGCTACGGCGCGGTGGTCCTGCTCGGCGACCCGAACTACTACTCCCGCTTCGGCTTCGTCCTCGCCGAACAGCACGGGATCACGCCACCGGTCGCGGAATGGGCGCCGCACTTCCAGGTCCGCACCCTTCGCGCGTACACCCCCGGGCTCCGGGGCGAGTTCCGCTACTCGCCCGCGTTCGACCGCCTCTAGCCCTTCCCGCGTTTCGTCCTCTAGTTGCGGTACTTGCACGCGCAACTACCGCAACTAGAGGACTAAACGCGGCAGTCAGGAGGGCGCGAGGAGGTTGTTCCGGCGCAGGAACTCCTCGGCGACGTCGAGCGGGTTGCGCTTCTCCTCGCTGAACTGGACGTTCAATTCGGTCAGCTGATCGGTCGTGAGCGCCGCCGAAACCCGGTTCAGCGCTTCGACCTCCTTCGGCGACAGCGTCCCCTTCGCGACAAGAGGGACGATGTTCTGCGCGGGGAACATGTTCTTGTCGTCCACCAGCGGGACGAACCCGTTCGCGGCGATCGTCGACGACGTGCTGAACAGGTCCGCGACCTGGATGTCGCCGGACTTCAGCGCGGCGACCGTGACCGGGCCGCCGGTGTCGGTCGTGCGGATCTCGGCGAACTCGCAGCCGTAGAGCGCCTTGATCTTGTCCTTCCAGCGGCTGCTCCACTGGCCGGGACCGCCGAAGACGAGTTCCTTGCACCGCTTGCCGAGATCGGAGAAGGTCTTGATCCCGGAATCGGCGAGTTCCTTGCGCACCACCAGAAGGTCCTTGTCCTCGGCGGGCGCCTGGTCTAGCACCTCGAATCCGGACGGCACCTTCTGCTTCAACTGCGCGTAGACGTCCTGCGGGGTGGTCGCCTGCGTCTCCTTGTCGAAGTAGCGCAACAGGTTCCCGCTGTAGTCCGGCACCACCGAAAGCGACTTGTCCTGCAGTGCCTTGACGACGACCTCGCGGCTGCCGACCGGCGGGCGCACGGTCACGTTCTCCGCACCCGCGTTGCGCAGCGCGCCCGCGTAGATCTGGGCCAGCAGAAGACTTTCCCCGACGTCGGACGCGCCGATGATGATGTCACCGGTCGTACCGCCTTCGGCGCCGCCGGCGAGCGGATTGCCACAGCCCGCCGCCACCAGTGCGATCCCGGCGAACAGCGCCGTCACCGTCCGCTTCATACCTTCGCCTTCTTCCCGCTCGCGGCCTGCGCCAGCCGGACTCCCTTGGGCACCAGCGCTCGCTGGACACCCGCCAGGACGAGATCCAGCAGCACGGCGAGCAAGGTCGTCAGGATCGCGCCCGCGACCACCTGGGGATAGTCCAAAATGGCCAGTCCGTCGAGGAGGAACCGGCCGAGTCCACCGAGCCCGACGTAGGCCGCGACGGCCGCCGTCGCCACCAGTTGCAGCACCGAGTTCCGCACCCCGCCGAGCACCAGCGGCAGCGAAATCGGCACCTCGACCTTCCACAACCGTTGCCAGCCGGTCATTCCGATGCCCTGCGCCGCGTCGACGACGCCGTGATCGGTCGCCTGCAGGCCCGCGTAGGTCCCGGCGAGGATCGGCGGGACGGCGAGCACCACGAGCCCGATGATCGTCGAGATCTCGCTTTCGGTGAAGAGCAGGAACAGGAAGGTCACCAGCCCCAGCGTCGGCAGCGCGCGGATCGCGTTGCCGCCGCTCACCAGCAGCACCGCGCCGCGGCCGGTGTGCCCGACGTAGAGCCCGAGCGGGATCGCGATGATCAGCGCGAAGACCAGTGCCAGCAAGGTGTAGCCGAGATGCTGCAGCAGCCGGTTGAGAATGCCCTCCGCGCCCTGCCAGTGGGCAGGGTCGCCGAACCAGTTCAGGACGTCGCCGATCATTTCGCCCCCGCCGTTGTCGCCACCCGGTCCCAGGGTGTGAGGAGATTGCGGAGCTGGACCAGCACCAGATCGACGATCAGCGCGAGCAGCAGTGTCGCGACGATCCCGACGACGATCGGCGAGAAGTACTCACGCTGGAAGCCGTCGGTGAACAGCACGCCGAGCCCGCCGGTGCCGATCAGCGCGCCGACGCTGACCAGGCTGATGTTGCTGACCGAGGCCACCCGGACGCCCGCCGCGAGCACCGGCACCGAAAGCGGCAGTTCCACGCTGAGGAACCGGCGCGCGGGTTTGTAGCCGATCGCCGTGGCCGCGGCGACGACATGCGGCGGGACGGCGTCGAGCGCGTCGAGCACCGGGCGCACCAGCAGGGCGGCGGTGTAGACGGTGAGCGCGACGATGACGTTGACGCTGTCGAGGATCTTCGAGCCGATGATGCCCGGGATCACCACGAACAACGCGAGCGACGGGATCGTGTACAGCAGGTTCGACACGACCAGCAGCACGGAACGCGCGGCGGCGAACCGATGGCCGAGCCAGCCGGCCAGTACCGCGATCACCAGCCCCAGCACCAGCGGGACCAGCGACAGGTAGACGTGGTCGAGCAGGTCGCCGAAGAACTGCGAGCGGTTGTTGGCGCTCGCGAGGTAGCGGCCGAGTTCCGCGAAGAAGTCCCCCATCAGGAACCCAGTGGCAGCGCTTCGATCACGTCGAGGACTTGCTTGGCTCTGACCACGCCGAGGACCTTGTTTTCGGCGTCGACCACGACACCGAGGCTCGCGGGCGACGAAAGCGCCGCGTCGAGCGCGCCGCGGATCGGCGAACCCTGCACGTACAGCGAGCCACCCGCGGCGAGATCGGTCTCGGCGAGCTCTCCGTCCACAGTGGACCCGGGGCGCAGCCAGCCGCGCGGCTGCCCGTCGGCGTTGACCGCGACCAGCCACTCGTCGGACGGCCCGGAGACCGGCTTGCCGACCTCGACCCGCTTGACCTCTTCGACGACGATGCCTTCCGCGGAAAGGAAGGAAAGGCCGCGATAGCCGCGGTCCTTGCCCACGAACGACGCGACGAAGTCGTCGACGGGATGCCGCAGCACGTCCGACGGCGTGCCGTACTGCGCGAGCACACCGCCGACGCGAAGCACGGCGATCTTGTCGCCGAGCCGCACGGCCTCGTCGATGTCGTGGGTGACGAACACGATCGTCTTGCCCAGCTGCGACTGCAGGCGCAGCAGCTCGTCCTGCAGTTCCTCGCGGACGATCGGGTCGACGGCGGAGAACGGCTCGTCCATCAGCAGCACCGGCGAATCCGCCGCGAGCGCCCTGGCGACGCCGACCCGCTGCTGCTGGCCGCCGGAAAGCTGGGCGGGGTACCGCTTGCCGAGTTCCGCGGGCAGGCCGACGGTTTCGAGCAGCTCGGCCGCCCGCTTGCGCGCCTTGGCCTTGTCCCAGCCGGTCAGCAGCGGCACGGTGGCGACGTTGTCCAGTACTGTCCTGTGTGGAAAGAGGCCGGCGTGCTGGATGACGTAGCCGATGCCGCGGCGCAGCAGCGCCGGGTCGCCGTCGCTGACGTCCTTGCCGTCGAGCAGCACGGTGCCGGAGGTCGGCTCGACCATGCGGTTGATCATCCGGAGCGACGTGGTCTTGCCGCAACCGGACGGCCCGACGAAGACGGTGATGGTGCCGTCCTCCACGGTGAGGTTCAGGTCGTCGACAGCGACCGTCCCGTCCGGATACCGCTTGGTCACGCCACGGAACTCGATAGTCACGTGTCTCTCCCCATGTCTGGTCGAAAAACCGTAGCCCAGATCGGCCCTGTTGGCACGGTGTCCCAGGAGCCGGTTCACTAGGCTGCAGGCCGTGAGTCCTTCCGTCGATGACGTCCTCGCGGCGCACGGTGTCCACGTGCGACCGCTCCATCAGGTGATTTCCCTGCTCCGGACGGATTGGCGTGACCTAGGCGAGCTGATCCGGATCAGCACCGCGCCGCGCCGGAGTGTCGAAGACGTCCTGAACGCGCTCGGCGACGACCTCGAGCGGAACGAGTCCCGCCTCCGGCTCACCCCCGCCGCCCGCGAGAAGTACGCGCGCTTCGGGGCACAGGACCGGAAAACCGATCCTGACCTGCTGAAGACCATCACCAGCTACGTCGAGAACGTCCCGGCTCCGCTGGCCGCGCTCGACCACGTGCAGGCGACTCCGGAGACCGTGCTGAACCGCGCGCTGTGGCTGGACGAGCGCTACGACCTCGACACCGCGAAGCTGCTGTTCCTCGGCGACCACGACCTCACTTCACTGGCCGTCCGCGCGCTGCGGCCCGACGCGGACCTCACCGTCGTCGATCTCGACGATCGTGTGCTGGCCTACATCGACGAGCTCAGCGAGCGATCCATCCGCACCCTGCACACGGATCTGCGCGTCGGCCTGCCACCGTCGGTGACCGGGCGGATGGATCTCGTGTTCAGTGATCCGCCTTACACCCCCGAAGGAATGGGCCTTTTCGCGGCGCGTGGGGTCCAGGCGCTCAGCGAACCCTCGGACGGGCGTTTGCTGCTCGCTTACGGCTACAGCCCCCGCCACCCCGCCCTGGGCGCACAGGTGCAGCGGGCGCTGGCGACGCTCGGGCTGACCTTCGAAGCGATCCTGCCGGGCTTCAACCGGTACTTCGGCGCGCAGGCGATCGGGAGCGCGGCGGACCTCTACGTCTGCCAGCCGACCGCGAAGTCGAAGAAGAACCGCGGCGGCAAGGGGAAGGCCGCGATCTACACGCACGGACCGCAGTCGGTGGAGTCCGCGGGCGCGGCCAAGCCGTCGCTGCTGGACAAACTGCACGAAATCGCCACCGAAGGCGGGCTGGCGCTGGAGTCGCGGCCGGTCGACTGGTCCGTTTCCGGGCCGGAAGGCGACGCGGTCGCGATGGACCTCTCGGCCGACCCCGGCCCGTGGCTGCTGCGGACCCTGCTGGGCACCAACGCGCGGCGGCTGGCGCTGCTGGTCCCGAACTCGCATCCCGACCTGACGAACGCCGAGGCGCAGGGCGCGCTCAACCGGCTGGTCGGGGCGAAGTACAAGCTGCGGCTGCTGCGGAGCACCCCGGACAACCGGCACGCCATCGTCGTCGCGGACGCCGTCGAGCACCAGGAAGACCTGCTGACCCGGGCGCACGCGCGGCTGGCGAACGTGTCGCTGGACCTGCCGCCGGAGCTGACGGACGCGCGGCTGATCGACCTGCCGCGGCACCGCCTGGCGGAACTGCTCGCCTGACGCTCCCGGCTGTCATCGGAACTTCATCGAGCCGTACCTAGGTTCGGCTCCATGAACGAACCGCGCGGCCTGCCGCTGACTGGTGTCGTGCCCGCCCCGCCGTACGGGTCCCCCTACCCTCCGCCGCGCCCCACGACCAGCGGCCTGGCGACAGCCGCGCTCGTGCTGGGACTGACCGGTTGCCTGCCGCTGACGTTGCTGCCCGCGATCATCCTGGGCATCGTCGCGCTCGCCCAGACCGGTCCGGGGAAGCGGCCGGGCCGCGGTCTGGCGATCGGTGGCCTCGCGGCCGCCGGGGTCTGGACCGTCGGCTGGGTCGCCCTGCTCGGGAACACCATGGCGGACCCGGATCGCTACACCGCGAACCCGTCGAGCGCGGGCTGCGTGACCCCTTCGCCCGGCTACGCCACGGTGCGCACCTTGAAGCCGGGCGAATGCTTCGAGCAGCCCGAGGTCAACGCCACCTACACCAGTGTCGAACTCACCGCGTGCGGTGGCGCGCACAGCACCGAGGCGATCGGGGCCTTCATCGCGCCGGACGGTCCGTGGCCCGGAAACGAGAAACTGAAGGCGGAGGCCTTGCCCCGGTGCGAGCGGATCATGGCCAAGAACGTGGACCGCCCGCGGCTCGACGCGGCCGGAGTCGACGCCTACCTGAGCTACGCGGGACCCGATCGCGTCGGCTGGGAGCACGGCGTGCGCACCGTGCACTGCACGATCTTCTCGCCCGGCTCACTGCTGACCGGCTCCGTACTCGCCTCCGGCGCCGATCTGGCCCTGCCGACCGGCTGAGATGTGCGACCCCCGGACGCTATGAAAGGCCCGTTACTTGCAAAATTTGCAAGTAACGGGCCTTTCATAGCACTTGAGAAAGCGTGAAAGGGACCGTCACACCACGCCGTCGACCTCGGCGGCCTTCGCGACCGCGGCGGCCACCTCGGGCGCGACGCGCGGGTCCAGCGGGCTCGGGACGATGCGGTCCGGTCCGAGGTCGTCCTGCGCGACGGAGAAGATCGCGTCGGCCGCGGCCAGCTTCATGTTCTCGGTGATCGCCCGCGCGCCGGAGTCCAGCGCGCCGCGGAAGACGCCGGGGAACGCCAGCACGTTGTTGATCTGGTTCGGGAAGTCGCTGCGCCCGGTCGCCACGATCTTGGCGTACCGCGACGCCGCCACCGGGTGGACCTCCGGGTCCGGGTTCGACAGCGCGAACACGATCGCGTCGTCGGACATGCCTGCCAGCAGGGTCTCGTCGATGGTCGCCCCGGACAGGCCCAGGAAGACGTCTGCGCCCTTCAGCGCCTCACCGAGGCCGCCGCGCAGGCCGCTCGTGTTCGTCGTTTCGGCGAGCTTCTGCTTGATCGGGTTCAGGCCCTCGCGGCCTTCGTGGATGATGCCGCGCGAGTCGAGCACGGTGACGTCCGCGACGCCGGCGTTCTGCAGGATCCTGGCGCAGGCCACACCCGCCGCGCCCGCTCCCGAGACGACCACGCGCTGGCCGGAGATGTCCTTGCCGAGGACCTGGTTCGCCCCGCGCAGCGCGGCCAGCGTGACGATCGCCGTGCCGTGCTGGTCGTCGTGCATGACCGGGCAGTCGAGAGCCTCCTTGAGGCGGTCCTCCAGCTCGAAGCAGCGCGGCGCCGAGATGTCCTCCAGGTTCACCGCGCCGAACGACGGGCGCAGCCGGACCAGGGTCTCGATGATCTCGTCGACGTCGGTGGTGTCGAGCACCAGCGGGATGGAGTCGAGGCCGCCGAAGGTCTTGAACAGGACCGACTTGCCCTCCATGACCGGCAGCGACGCGCTCGCGCCGATGTCACCGAGGCCGAGCACCGCCGTACCGTCGCTGACCACCACGACCAGCCTGTCCGCCCACGTGTACCGCTTCGCCTTGGCCGCGTCCTCGGCGATGGCCAGGCTCACCTTCGCCACACCGGGCGTGTACGCGACCGAAAGGTCACGGGGCGAGGAGATCGGGCGCGTCGCGGCCACGGAGAGCTTGCCGCCCTCGTGTCCTTCGAAGATCTCGGCGTCGGTCACTGGCGTGGTCATCGTGGTTCCCGTCATTGCTTCCGCCGTGTCTAAGGACGGCGAAGTCTCGATTCGAGCGAAGGTCATCGGGTTTCTCCTGGGACTGCGAGCGGGGGAACTGGCCGGTGAGCAGGCCGAACAGGGCATGGCCCAGCCACCTGGGGTAACTCGTCCTCCGACACGGCAGCCCAGCGCGGTAGCGCCGGCCTGTCGGCGAAGCGTCCATTCGGCCATCGGTGCCGTGGGTGTGGCGACGGCCGCGGACGCAGCGGTCAGATCATTGTGACAGGCATACGGACCAGTGTGCCCCTCTGGTGCGGTTGATGTCACAAAGGGGCCGGGCTTTCCGCAGCTCAGGAGAGGTTTCCCAAGACGTCCGTCCGGCTTGGGAATGGCTCGTTAGCATTGAGGCCATGCAAGCCAGGCGCCTCAGCATCCCCGACTGTTTCGAATTCACCCCTCGCGTATTCCCCGATCACCGCGGTCTGTTCGTGGCGCCGTTCCAGGAGGAGGCGTTCGCCGAAGCGGTCGGACATCGGCTTCGCCTGGCACAGACCAACACCAGCGTTTCCCGGCGCGGCGCCGTCCGCGGCCTGCACTTCGCGGACACCCCGCCCGGGCAGGCGAAATACGTGTACTGCCCGAGCGGTTCGCTGCTGGACGTCATCGTCGACCTCCGCGTCGGTTCGCCCACCTTCGGCGAATGGACGTCCGTGCTGCTCGACAGCGCCGAGTACAAAGCGGTCTACATCGCCGAAGGCCTCGGTCACGCTTTCATGGCGCTCGAAGACAAAACGGTGATGGCCTACCTCTGTTCCGAGCCGTACAACCCGGCGGGCGAGCACGGCGTCAACCCGATGGACGCCGATCTCGCGCTGCCGTGGCCGCAGGATATCGAGCCGGTGGTGTCCGAAAAGGACACCGAGGCGCCCTATCTGAAGGAAGCCTTGGAGCAGGGGTTGCTGCCGAAGTACGACGAATGCGTCGCGTACTACGAAAAGCTGCGGGCCGAGGGCTGAGTCAGCGCGACAGGTCCTCACGCAGCACCCGATCCACGTTCCGCTCCGCCAGCGCGGTGATCGTCACGAAGGGGTTCACCCCGGTGCTGCCCGGGATCAGCGACCCGTCGGTCACGTAGAGGTTCCGATAGCCCTTGACCCGGCCGTACAGGTCGGTGGCCTTGCCCAGCACCAGTCCGCCCAGCGGGTGGTAGGTGAACCGGTTCTCGAACGACCGCGTGTCCCCGAACAGGTCGCTCCGGTAGACCGTGCGGTTCGCCCGGTTGATCTTGTCGAACAAGGACTTCGCCGCGGCGATCGACGGCTGCCCCTGCGCGGCGCTCCACCGGAGTCGCGCGGAGTCGCTGGCGGCGTCGTAGGTGAAGTGGCCGCGTTCGGGGTTCTTCGTGATCGCCAGGTACAGGCTCAGCCACGTCTCGATCCCGGCGGGGACCGGCGCGACTTCGGCGAAGACCGGGTTCACCGGGTCGTCCCACGCGTCGATGCCGAGCGCGGGCATCCCCGACTGCAGCGAGCCGCCGAGGTCCCACGCGTGGTTGGCGCGGCCCAGCATCACGTTGCCGTTCGTGCCCCAGCCGCGGCCGACCTCGTCGTTCAGTTCGGGCAGCGTCCCGGTTTCCCTTGCCCGCACGAGCAATTCCGTCGAACCGAGGCTGCCGGCGCCGAGGAAGAGGTACTTCGCGCCGAGTTGTTTCCTCGCCACGACCGCGCCGTCCTCGGACGTTTCGTGCACGGTGAGGACGTACGTGCCGTCGGTCTGCCGGGTGATCCCACGGGCCTGGTGCAGCGTCTTGATGGTCACCTTCCCGGTGCCCAGCGCGGCCGCGAGGTAGGTCTTGTCGAGGGAACGCTTGCCGTGGTTGTTGCCGTAGATGACTTCCGAGGCGAGCGCCGACCGTGGCACCGTGCCCGCTTCCTCCCGCTTCATGTACTCGAAGTCGTAGACGCTGGGCACGAACACCGTCTTGAGCCCCGCCCGCGCCGCCGCCTTCCGGGAAACCCGCGCGTAGCGGTAGGAACGGCAGGTTTCGAACCAGTCCTGGTCGATGTGGTTCACCCCGAGCTCCTGGTTGGCCCGGGGGAAGTAGGTCCCGTACATCTCGTCCGCGTCGACGGCGGGCAGGATCTCCTCGAAGTACGACCGCTTCGGCGTCACGGCCATCGCGCCGTTGACCAGCGAACCGCCGCCGACGCCTCGTCCGACGTACACGGACATGTCACCGTGATTCACCCTGTCGAGGACACCGGGGTACCGCTTGATGTCCCGGTTGGCCAGGTCCAGCCAAAGGAACGACGCGAGCGGCGCTTGCGTGCGGTCCTTGAACCACATGGCCCGCCTGTCCGGCTTGAGCATGTCGCAGAAGACGTTGCCGTCAGGACCGGGCTCGTTCCACAGTTTGCCCATCTCCAGCATGACGGTGGGAATCCCGGCTTCGCCGAGGCGCAGCGCGGTGACCGCGGCGCCGTAGCCGGTGCCGACGACCACGGCCGTCGAGAAGCCCGGGGCCGTTTCTTCGGCCCGCGCGGTGGAAATCGTGGTGAGCCCGAGAGCGGCGGCGGAGTTGAGTGCGGTGAACCCGAGGAACTTGCGGCGCGACAGTGGGGACATGGGCCGATGATCACCCGCTGCTCGCGGCGCCTTCAAGACCGAATCCGAAATCGATTCGCGTCAGCTGGGTAAACACCGTTAAGTTTCACTCGAACGAGGTGATTTCCGGGATCCCCTGGGGGTCTTCCCCGATGTGACCCAGACCGCGACGGACCACTCTTTCGAGTCATGAGACGCCTTCTCGCCGCGGCCGCTGTCGCACTCTCCGCCGCCGCCCTCGTCGTCCTGCCCGGCCACGCCTCCGCGGCGTCGTCCCCCTTGCCCGAGTTCGACTTCTCCGCCTGCCCCGCCCCGCCCGCCAACGCCGACCCCGGCACCTGGCGCTGCGAAGCCTTTGTCTCCCAAGGAGTCCTGACCATCGGCGACCGCGAGATCCCGCTCGGGGAGATGCGGCTGACGTTCTCCGAAGGCAAGGTGGGCGGGAAGTTCGCGCAGGTGTTCGGCGAACTGCGTCACGCCCCCGCACGGATCAGCGGCACCTTCGGGGCGAGCATGCAGCTGAAGTACGGCGGTTACTCGGACTTCCTCTCGAACGACGAACGCCGCGGCGAACTGGACCTGTACGCGGCCCTGCGGCATCCGTTGCTGCCCAAGGGATGCACGATCGGCACGCTCGACACGCCGCTCCACTCGGTGGTCAAGGACGATCCCGCGGTGCCCTTCGAGGTGATCTCGAAGAACCCGCAGACGGTGAAGTTCGGCGTCGTCGACACCCAGCTCGCCCTTCCGCGCACGACCGGCTGCGGACCCTTGACGCAAGTAGCCGACCACTTGCTCGGCCTGCCGTCGCCGAGCGGGTCGAACACCTTCAAGCAGGTGACCTACGTCCAGTTCAAGCCCCTCTGACTCCCGCGTTTAGTCCTCTAGTTGCGGTAGTTGCACACGCAAGGACCGCAACCAGAGGACGAAACGCGAAGCGAGGTGGGCGCTTACTTCTTCTTGGTCACCCAGATGGTGATGGTCGCGGTCACGACGGGCTTGCCGTTCGTGTCCGTGATCGTCACCGGCACCGGGAGTTCGAATCCTTCGTCGCCGAATTCCGGCAACTCGGGTAGTTCGGCGACGGCCCGCAGGCCGGTCTCGGCCTTCGCCACGTAGGAGACCGTCATCCCCTTGGGCAGCCAGCGATGCGTCGTCGGGACGGTCGCCTCGGCGAGCATGCCCATGGCGATCTCGGCGAGGTTGCACGCCGCGATCGCGTGAAAGGTCTTGATGTGGTTGTAAACACCCCACCACTTCGGGGACGTCACCTCGCACCGGCCGGGCCGCAGTTCGCGCACCGACGGGAGCACCGTCCGGAAGTACGGCACACGCAGGCACATCGCCGCCGAGAACAGCTGTTTGCCGACCGGCTTCCCGGCCAGCCGGTTCCACATCGCGTAGGTCGGATTCTGCGCCATCACGGTCTCCTCATCATGTTACTCACCAGTAGCATAGCCGGACCGCAGGCTATATTCGCAACCGTGGCTAATCGGCTCTTCCTTCTCCGGCACGGTCAGACCGAGTGGTCCGTCAACGGACGGCACACCGGACGCACCGACATCCCGCTCACGGCCGCGGGCGAAGGGCAGGCGCGCGCCGCGGGCGGCACCCTGCGCGCGGTGCTCGGCGGCAGCCCCGCCCTCGTCCTTTCCAGCCCCCGCACCCGCGCGCTGCGGACGGCCGAGCTGGCAGGCCTGCGCGTCGACGAGGTCACCGAAGAGCTGTCCGAATGGGATTACGGCGACTACGAGGGCATCACCACCCCGGTGATCCGCGAAACCGTTCCCGGTTGGACGGTCTGGTCACATCCGATCCCCGGCGGCGAAAGCGCGGAGGACGTCAATGCCCGCGCGGACAAGCTGATCGACCGTGTCCGCGAGCCGCTCGGCAAGGGTGACGTGATCCTGGTCGGCCACGGGCACTTCAGCCGTGTCCTGGTCGCGCGCTGGGTCGGGCTGCCTTCGACGGCGGGCGTCCACTTCGGACTCGACCCGGCCGGCGTCGCGGTGCTCGGCGACGAACGCGGCGAGCCCCAGATCGAACACCTCAACCTGCTCCCCACCACCGAGGACTGAAATGGGCGACGACCGCATCCGGCGGATCCGCGAAGAAGACATCGACGCCGTGGTCCGGCTGGTCTACGACCTCGCCGAATTCGAACGCGCCCCGGACGAATGCCACCTCACGCCCGAGCAGCTGCGCGTCGCGCTGTTCGGCGAGGCTCCGGGCCTGTTCGGGCACGTCGCCGAGGTCGACGGCGAGATCGTCGGCTACGCGCTGTGGTTCCTGAACTTCTCCACGTGGCGCGGCGTGCACGGTATCTACCTCGAGGACCTCTACGTCCGCCCCGAGCAGCGCGGCTCCGGCCTCGGCAAGGCGCTGCTGGCCACGCTCGCGGCGGTCTGCGTCGAGCGTGGTTACGCCCGCCTCGAATGGTCGGTGCTGAACTGGAACCCGGCTCAGGGGTTCTACAAGTCGCTCGGCGCGGTGCCGATGGACGAATGGACCGTGGACCGGCTCACCGACGAGCCGCTGAAGGCGCTCGCCGCCGGGATCTGATAGCCAGGCGCAGCGGGGTCGGGTTGGTCGTGAGCGGCGTTTCGGGTTCTAGCGGACCCATATTTGCCTACCCACGGGATCCTGATGTGGGTGAGTGGGGAAGATTTGGGACGTTGACCGTCTCAAATCTTCCCCACTCGGCTGCCGTCCGCGGGGGTGTGGGGGTGGCATGGTCTTGATCGACGGAGGATCGGGGACGTTGAGTGTCCCCGATCCTCCGTTGATCGAGCTCCGAGACCGGAGCGCCCCCTCGACTCCCGCACCTCACCTTCGCCCTGGTCACACGCAGGTAGGCAAATACCGGTCCGCACTAACCCGAAACGCCACTCACGACCACGCCACTTTTGACTCACCCCTCGATCAGGAGTCCCGCTCCTCGCGTTCGCGACGCGCCGCACGACCCGCGGCGCCGTCGCGTTCGGCGGCTTCTTCCTCGGTCTCGCCTTCCCGCAGCCCGAGCGCCCACGCCCGCGACGGGCGGCGGAACAGCAGCACGATGACGGCGACGCCGATCAGGCCCAGTGGCACGCCCCACAGCGGCTGCCCGGACGGCCCCGCGCCGTACCAGCCGACGCCGACCAGGATCAGCGCGACGACCACCCCGGGCGACCTCGCCCAGGTCTTCCCCAGCACCAGCCCGGCCGCGCAGGCCAGCGTTCCGGCTGCGAGGACGAGGTAATAGGCGACCTCGGCCAGGAGGTTCTCCGGTCCGGCCTGGCCGTTGACCAGGAGCAGGACCGCGAACACGATCAGGGCGAGCCCCGGCAGCGCGGTGACGACGCCGGCGAGGCGGACTTCACGGGGCGCGGGCGAGAGCTTGTCGGCGATGGACACGGCGAAACAGCCTTCCAGGCTTCCGGACACGGCACTCCACCAGGGCGGGTCACCGTACGTGAGCACTTTCGATCGTATGCCACCCGGTCGGCCGTTTTCGTCCGGCCGCCGACCGGAAAAAATGAAGGCGTCGTCGATGAGCGGGCGGTCGGCCCGGGTGCACTTGTCACGACGAGCAGGGGCCTGCTCCGGGTGTTCAGTGATGCCCGGAGCACTGAGCTTCGCGTCACCTGACGCTCCCCTCTTCGGGCGGACGTCACCTACCCTGCGGAAGTGCGTGCCATCCTCGTCGTGAATCCCCAGGCCACCTCGACCACCGCCGGTGGCCGTGACGTGCTGGCGCACGCACTGGCCAGCCAGGTCAAACTCGACGTGGTGGAAACCGACTACCGCGGCCACGCGATGGCCGTGGCGCGGTCCGCCGCCCGTGACGGGATCGACCTGGTGGTCGCCCACGGCGGCGACGGCACCGTCAACGAAGTGGTCAATGGTCTGCTCGCGGACTCGGACGGCGCTCCGGGCGCCATCGGCGACGTCCCCATGCTCGGGGTCGTGCCGGGTGGTTCGGCGAACGTCTTCGCCCGCGCGCTGGGGATCGCGCACGATCCGGTGGAAGCGACGCACCAGCTCCTCAACGCCATCGAGAACGACCGAAGCCGCAAAGTCGGGCTGGGACTCGCGGACGGCCATTGGTTCACCTTCAACGCCGGAATGGGCTGGGACGCCGACGTCGTCGGCCGCGTGGCCAAGCGACGGGGCAAACAGACCACGGCGGGGCTCTACCTGAGGGCCGCGGTGGCGTCCCATCTGCGGCCTCCGCTCGGCCGTCCGGCCCTCACGGTCCGGATCCCGGGTGAAGAGCCCACCGAAGTGCTGACCGCTTTCGTGTCGAACACCGATCCGTGGAGTTACCTGGGGGACCGTCCCGTCCACCTGAACCCGGGCAGCTCATTCGACACCGGATTGGGCCTTTTCGCGTTGAGCGGTCTGCGATTGCCCACCGTGTTCAAGCATGTACGGCAGGCATTGCTCACGAAGAGCGACCAACGCGGACGACGTCTCCTTCGTCACGATGACCTGCCGATGATCCGCATCGACGCTGCTGAACCGGTAAACTTCCAGGTGGACGGCGACCTCGTCGGCCAGCGGAAGCGAGTGGAGTTCTTCAGCGTTCCGGAAGCACTGACAGTAACCGTCTGAGCACCGGACCACTGATCGCCTGCGGCAAAGTGCAACCTGCCGCTCATCGACGCAGAACCTCCGCTCACCGCATCGGCCTTCCCTTCGGGAGGCTGTTTCGGAACGAAACCGCAGGTCAGAAGCGTCGCTCGGCCGGGTGAGCTGACTCACCGATCTTCAGAAAACCCTTGTCGAAACGGGTGCTTCGTGAAAGCATTCACAAGCACCCAAAAAAACGACCGCCATGACGACTATGGCGCGGAGTACCGCGCCGTTATGAAGGAGCTCAGAAACATGGACTGGCGCCATGACGCGGCCTGCCGAGACGAGGACCCCGAGCTGTTCTTCCCGGTGGGAACCAGCGGTCCTGCTCTGTCGCAGGTAACTCAGGCGAAATCCGTGTGCCACCGCTGCACCGTCGCTTCCGACTGCCTGGCCTGGGCTTTGGCCAGCGGGCAGGACGCAGGCGTCTGGGGCGGGATGAGCGAGGACGAGCGACGGGCCCTGAAGCGCCGTCGTACGCACATCGGCACGCGTACCTCCGCCTGAGTTTTTAAGAAGACTCAGCACGCTTCATCGAAGTAACCAAAATCGAGTAGCACCCCAAGCTTCGGGAATCCCGCGGCGCAGTGGCTGTATGGCCCTGCGTTGTGAGGTGACACCTACCCGACTTGAGCTTAACAAGCGAGGCCAACACGCCCCCACGGGGGTCCGGCTTCACCGGACTTTCTCCAAGTCCTCCCGCGGAACCGTTACAGGGCCGGCGCCATCTTCTCTTCGGGCGCCGGCCCTAAAACGTGTCCGGGTTAGACAGTCCACAAAGGACGATCAAAGAGGACTGTCCACTACGGCCACTCAGAGCCGGCGGGAAAGCGGGATCCGCAAAGCCGCTTCGGTGCCCGCCCGGCGACCGCCGGTTTCCTCGGCCTCCCCGCGCAGTCCGCGAAGGGACAGCGATCCGCGCAGTTCCGATTCCACCAGCGTCCGCACGATCTGCAGGCCGAGGCCGTCGCTGCGTTCCAGGGAAAAACCCGACGGCAATCCGCGCCCGTTGTCGCGGATGACGACGTCGAGCCAGCGGGCCGAGCGCTCCACCTCGAGTTCGACCTTGCCCGGCCGTCCGCCGGGGAACGCGTGCTCGATGGCGTTCTGGACCAGTTCGGCCAGCACCATCACCAACGGTGTCGCTATCTCGGCGACGACGACGCCGAACGAGCCCTTGCGCGAAAGCCCGACCTGGGACTCGGCCGTCGCGACCTCGCCGACCATCGGGAGCACGTTGTCGAGCAGCTTGTCGAGATCGACCCGCTCGTCCACCGAGATGGACAGCGCCTCGTGCACCATCGCGATCGACGAGACCCGGCGCACGGACTCGCCGAGCGCGAGCCGCGCCTCCTCGCTGGAGGTCCGGCGCGACTGGAGCCGCAGCAGCGCGGCCACGGTCTGCAGGTTGTTCTTCACCCGGTGGTGGATCTCGCGGATGGTCGCGTCCTTCGAGAGGAGTGCGCGGTCACGGCGCTTCACCTCGGTGACGTCGCGCACCAGCACGAGCGCGCCGGCGGGCTGCCCCGCCGGGCGCAGCGGCAGCGCACGGAACAGCACGACGGCACCGCGGCGGGAGTCCGCCTCCGTCCGGCTGCTGGGCTTGCCGTCGAGCGCCTCGATGATGCGGTGCGACACCTCGGTCGCGTCGAACGGGTCACGGATGAGCGACCTGGTCAGCGGCGCGAGACGCTGACCGACGAGGTCGGATTCGTGCCCCATCCGGTGATAGGCCGACAGCCCGTTCGGGCTGGCGAAGACCACGGTGCCGGTCGGGTCGAGACGGATCAGGCCGTCGCCGACGCGGGGGCTGGTGTGCGTGTCCGTCTGGTTCCCCGGGCTGGGGAAGGTGCCGTCGACGATCATCTGGCACAGGTCACCGGCGCTGCCGAGATAGGCGATCTCGAGCGGGCTCGGCACCCGCGACGCCGCCAGGTTGGTCTCGCGGCTGAGGACGGCGATCACCGTGCCGCCGAACACCACCGGGATGGCCTCGCGGCGCATCGGCAGGTCGCGGTACCAGTGCGGATCCTCTTCGCGGCAGATCCGCACCTCGCGGCTCGCCTTGGCGAGCTGCGGATGCTCGTCCACGGTGAACCGGGAGCCGACGACGTCCTCGGGATGGGCCGTCGGCGCGGTCGTCGGGCGCGCGTGCGCGACGCAGACGTAGTCGCCGCCGTCGGGCTGGAGCTCCTCCGAGACGGCGACCCAGAGCAGGAAGTCGGCGAAGGACAGGTCGGCCAGCAGCTGCCATTCGGCGACCACGGTCTGGAGATGGTCCGCGGCTTCACCGGACATGCCGGTGTTCTCCGCGAGCAGATCGGAAAGGGTGGACACGTCCCCATCCAAGCAGGGTGAGGGCCGCATGACACACTGAACAGGTTGACCCTGGCCCAGCGGTGTCGTACCACCCCGCGAGGGCCACTCGGACGAGGAGTGAAACATGTCGAAGCGCGCCCGCAAGCGTCGCGACCGTAAGAAGAACGGCGCGAACCACGGCAAGAAGCCCAACTCCTGATCATCGATCAGACAGCGAAGGCCCCCGCACCGATCCGGTACGGGGGCCTTCGTGTGTCTTGAGCCGGGTTATTCGAAGGTCTGCTCGATCCGGACCTCGGTGCGCTCGATGGTGATCGCGCCCTTGGTCTGCACGGTCTGGCGGATCGAGGCCCGCAGCCGGGACTTCAGGTCGTCCGGCGCGTGGTCACCCCCGCACTTGCGGGCGAGCAGCTGCTTGATGTGCTCGTCGATGCCGTATTCCTCGAGGCACGGCGGGCAGTCTTCGATGTGCTTGCGCAGTGCCTCGTCGCGCTCGGCGCTGCACTCCTTGTCCAGCAGCAGGTAGATGTCGGCGAGGGCTTCCTCGCACTTGACCTTGTCGTCCGCGCCGCTGCAGTAGTCGTCGTTCATCGCCCCGCCACCTCCTGCCGGTTGCCCGCGCGGATGAAGCCCCGCTCGCGGGCGACGTCGGCGAGCAGGTCACGGAGCTGGGCGCGGCCGCGGTGCAGCCGGGACATCACGGTGCCGATGGGCGTGTCCATGATCTCGGCGATCTCCTTGTACGCGAAGCCTTCGACGTCGGCGAGGTAGACCGCCAGGCGGAACTCCTCGGGCAGCTTCTGCAGCGCTTCCTTGACGTCGGCGTCGGGCAGGTTGTCCATCGCCTCGACCTCGGCCGAGCGCAGCCCGCTGGAGGTGTGACTCTCCGCCTTGGCGATCTGCCAGTCGGTGATCTCCTCGGTGGGCTGCTGCACCGGCTGGCGCTGACGCTTGCGATAGCCGTTGATGTAGGTGTTCGTGAGGATGCGGTACATCCACGCCTTGAGGTTCGTGCCCGCCTTGAAGGACGCGAAGGCCGCGTACGCCTTCAAGTACGTCTCCTGGACGAGGTCCTCGGCGTCGGCGGGATTCCGGGTCATCCGCATGGCGGCCGAGTACAGCTGGTCGAGCAGGGGCATCGCGTCCCGCTCGAAGCGCTCGGCCCGCGCGGCCGCCTCTTCGGCGTCCGTGCCCGTGTCCGGCGCGGGATTCTGCGTGCTCGGCAAACCGTTCCCTTCTCGATCGGCGTCGATGCGCTTGTGCGCATGAGACGACGTCGAGTTTACGCGCGGACGGATCACCTGGCCGCCCGGCGTGCGCGGGATCAGGATTCGGGGAGCTTCCAGTGTGGTGGGCACGTGCGTTCCAACAGTGTTGCCCGGTCGGGCATTCCCGGCGCCCTCGTAGACTCCCGCCATGGCAGGCAAGGGAACCCCGGCGACGGCACTGCTGGCGAAGCAGAAAGTGCCGCACGTTCTGCACGCCTACGACCACGATCCGAGGGCCGAGTCGTACGGCCTCGAAGCCGTCGAGGCGCTGGGGCTCGACCCCGCGCGGGTGTTCAAGACACTGGTCGCCGACGTCGACGGGAAGCTGACCGTCGGCGTGGTCCCGGTCACCGGCCAGCTGGATCTGAAGGCCCTCGCCGCCGCCGCGGGCGGGAAGAAGGCGAAGATGGCCGACCCCGCGGCCGCGCAGCGCGCGACGGGGTACGTGCTCGGCGGGATCTCGCCGCTCGGGCACCGGAGCCGGCTCCCGGTGGTGATCGACGCGTCGGCTGAGAAGTTCGAGACCGTGCACTGCTCGGCGGGACGCCGCGGCCTGGAGGTCGAGCTCGCTCCGGGCGATCTGGTGCGCCTCACCGGCGCCACCGTCGCCCCCATCGCAGGCTGACGTCCCGCGTTTCGTCCTCTAGTTGCGGTAGTTGCGTGTGCAAGGACCGCAACTAGAGGACGAAACGCGGGGTGGGGATTCACCCTCGCGGGGGAAGGGCCTCGGTCCCTGGCGGGAAGATCACGAGCTCCACCTGCGGAATCGTTGTCAGCAAGCGAACGACGATCCCCGGGGAGCGACACCATGTCCAAGACCGTGCCCGACGTGCCGAGGTGGGCGAACCTCGCCGCCCACGCCACGCTGCTGGCGACCCTGCCGTCCGGGCTGTGGCGGATCGCGATGGGCCTCGGCGTGCCGGTCGGGTTCACCGCGCAAGGCCTGACGGAATTCGGCATCCCCGGCTGGGGCACGGCCTACGTCTTCGGGCTGAGCCTCCTCGCCGAGGCACTCGCGTTCCTCACCCTCGGGCTCGTCCGGCCGTGGGGTGAGGTGTGGCCGCGCTGGGTACCAGGGCTGCGCGGCCGTCCGATCCCGCCGCTCGCCGCGATCGTCCCGGCCGCCGCGGGCGCGATCGCTCTGACCTTGCTGAGCCTCCAGGCGTTGTCCGGCTGGAACGAGGCCGGGTCGTCGATGGCGCCGGGCAGCTGGGAGGACTCGCCGGTCTACGGCGTCGTCATGGCCGCCTGTTACGCGCCGCTGCTGCTCTGGGGCCCGCTGCTGGCCGCGGTCACCGTGCACTACGCCCGGCGACGGTTCTCAGGCGAGCGGCCGCAGAACACGCTCGAGCCACTCGGAAGCCGCGCGTGACACGCCGTCGAGGTCTGCGCTGAGGTTGTGGTCACCCTTGAGCACCACGATCTCGTGATGCGGTCCTGCCTTGGGCAAGCCGAACGGGTCCCGCTCGCCCTGCACGACCAGGGTCGGGACCTCGACGGCGTCCAATTCACCCTGACGGGTCTTCTCCGGCTTCCCCGGCGGATGTTCGGGGAAGGCCAGGCAGAGCACCGCCACCGCCTGCCCCACGGCGGCGGTCCGGCAGGCGACGCGGGCCCCGGAGGACCGGCCGCCGAACACGAGCGGGAGATCGTCGAACCGCTCGGAGATCTCGTCGGCCACGGTGAGCCAGGCGGTGTCGAGCTGGGTGGCGGGCGCGGGAGCCCGGCGGCCCGCCACCCGGTACGGCTGCTCGACGAGCGCGACGTGGACGCCGGCCGCCTGCGCCGCCCGCGTGACCGCGACCAGGTCCTTCGCGCCGATCCCGCCGCCCGCGCCGTGGCCGAGCATCAGCACCGCGACACCCTCCTCGGCGCAGTGCAACTCGGCCCGCGCGGGGCCGTAGGCGGTGTCGATCTCCAGTTTCGTCATGAGCTCGGCAGATCGAAGAGCGCGCTGTCGGCGGCGGGTTCGACCCGGTCCAGCAGCTCCGGCCCGTTGTTGCGGACGTTGTTGACCAGGCTGGACACCGGCCGCAGCTCGATCGTGTCGACCAGCTCCGCCGAGGGCGGGACGAGCAGGTCGGTGACGTCGGGCAGGTCGGGGTCGAGCCAGGTATCCCACTTCTCGCGCGGCATGAGCAGCGGCATGCGGTGGTGGATGTCGGCGAGCCTGCCGACCGAGTCCGTGGTGATCACGGAGAAGGTGATCAGCGGGTCGGCGTCCCGGTCGTCCTTCGGCCGCCAGGTCTCCCAGATCCCGGCGAACGCCAGCGATCCGTCACCGGGGCCGGTCATGAAGAAGGGCTGCTTCTCCTTGCCGTCGCGCCGCCACTCGTACCAGCCGTCGGCGGGGACGAGGCAGCGCCGCGCGGAGACCGCCTTCTTGAAGGACGGCTTCTCCTTGGCCGTCTCGGCACGCGTGTTGATCATCTTCGAGCCCACTCCGGGGTCCTTCGCCCAGAACGGGACCAGGCCCCAGCGCATCATCCGCAGCGACCGGACGGGTGGCTCGTCTTCGAGCACCGCGCCGTCGGCGTCACGCGGATGGCGCTGCACCACCGTCGGGACGTCCTTGGTCGGCGCCACGTTGTGATCGGTCCGGATCCGGCCCTCGGTCAGGTCCACCGCGGCGAACTCGTCGATCAGCGCCGCGGGGTCCTTGGTGGCGGCATAACGCCCGCACATGCGAAAACCTCCCTAATCGACAGTCATCGTTACACGCCGGGCAGACGATGGCGAGCAGCATGGGATCATTGTTCCGCGGTGTTCGAAGAGCAGGAGGCGGTTTGGCTGGCAAGGACTGGCGCAAGCTGGACGAATCCGATGTGCGGATCCGTCCCGGCAAGGGCACCAGGCCGCGCAGCAAACGTCGTCCCGAGCACGCCGACGCCTCCACGGCGATGGTCATCGGGAAGGACCGCGGGCGCTGGACCTGCGCGATCGACTCGGATCCGGAACGCGTCGTCACCGCGATGCGCGCCAGGGAGATGGGCCGGGTCTCGGTGGTCGTCGGCGACACCGTCGGCATCGTCGGCGACGTGAGCGGCAAGCCCGACACCCTCGCCCGGATCATCCGGGTGGATGAACGCTCCAGCGTGCTCCGCCGGACCGCGGACGACACCGATCCGTTCGAACGGGTGGTCGTCGCCAACGCCGAGCAACTGCTGATCGTGACCGCGCTGGCCGATCCCCAGCCGCGCACCGGCTTCATCGACCGATGCCTCGTCGCCTGCTACGCGGGCGGCCTCGAGCCGGTCCTCTGCCTGACGAAGGCCGACCTCGCGAGCCCGGACGAGCTCCTCGCCGGTTACGCAGGCCTCGACATCCCCGCCGTGGTCACCCGGCACGACGAGTTCCCGGACGAACTGGTCGGACGGCTCAAGGACCGGGTCACCGCGCTGGTCGGGCATTCGGGGGTCGGGAAGTCCACCCTGGTCAACCGGCTGGTGCCGGACGCCGGGCTGGCGACCGGCGTGGTCAGCGCGGTCGGCAAGGGCAGGCACACGTCCGTCGCGGCCGTCGCGCTCTCGCTGCCCGGCGGCGGCTGGGTGGTCGACACCCCGGGCATCCGCTCGTTCGGCCTCGCGCACGTGACCGCCGACGACATCGTGCTCGCGTTCGAGGAGTTCGCCGCGGCGGCCGAGGAGTGTCCCTCCGGCTGCGGTCACCTCGGGCCGCCCTCGGATCCGGACTGCGCGCTCGACGACGTGGTCACCGAGGGTCACGCAAGCATGGACCGTTTGGAGTCTTTGCGCCGCCTTTTGGGCTCCCGAGCTGGACATGACGACGATCGGTAACTAATTTCGCCCGCGCGCGATAACCCGTTCGGATTAGATCAACTTTTCTGAGGGGTCCACTTGAAGCGCGTAACCATGCTCGCCGCCATCACCACGGCCGCCGTCCTGGCGCTGTCCGCCTGCGGTGGCGAGAAGCAGCCGGGCACGGCTGCCCCTGCTCCTTCCGAAGCGAAGAGCTCGCTTTCGTCGCCGCTCGGCGACCCGATCCAGCTCGCGGCGCTGACCCGCGAGAGCACCAAGAAGGCCAAGTCGTCGAAGATGACGATGGAGACCGTCGCGGGCGCGCAGAAGAACACGGCGTCCGGGCAGGGCCTGTACGACGGCGAGAACAGCAAGCTCTCGATGATCATGGACGCCGACGGCAAGAAGCTCGACATGCTGTTCATCGACAACGCGCTGTTCTTCAAGCTCGACGCGGAAGACAAGGCCGAGCTGAAGACCGACAAGGCGTACGTGAAGATCGCGGCCGACGGCCAGGACCCGATCTCGCAGCTGCTCGGCAAGATGATGTCGAAGGCCGTCAAGGACAGCGACCCGTCCCGCATCCTCGAGCAGGTCTCGAAAGCGGGAAAGATCACGAAGTCGGACCAGGTCGAGCTGAACGGCGAGCAGACCAACCACTACGTCATCGAGATCGAGGCCGAGAAGGCCATCGCCCTCATCATGGGCGACATCGGCATCCCGCTGCCCGCCGAGGCGTTGAAGCAGCTCGACGCGAAGCTCAAGGGCAAGAACGTCACCATTCCCACCGAGCTGTGGCTCAACGCCGACCAGCTGCCGGTGCAGGTCGTCTCGGACCAGACCGCGTTCGTGAAGGCCATGGGCGCCCCCGGCGACGGCGTCGCCAAGACCACGGTCAAGTACACCGACTGGGGTGTCCCGGTGAACATCACCGCGCCGCCCGCCGACCAGGTCGGCGACATGGCGGAGATCATGAAGAAGGCCGGCCAGTAAGCATGCGCCCGACTTTCAAGCTCGTCGCGGCGGCCGCGGCCCTGACCCTCGTGGTCACGGGCTGCGGCACCCGCCCCAGCGCGCCGGCCGAGAACAAGGGTGGCGAGCTCGCGCTGGCCACCCCGTTCACCGACGCGCTCGGCCTCGTCGAGGCCGCGAAGCAGGGGACGCGGAAGGCCAAGTCGTCCAAGACGACCATCGACGCCTCGTCCGGGGATTCCAAGGTCACGGGCACTCTGCTCGCGTACTACGACGGTCCCGCCTCGAAGATCGAGGCGAACATGACCGTCGAGGGTGAAACCGGCATCCTGCGCCTGGTCGACCAAACACTGTTCATCAATCTCCCCCCGTCCGAGAAGGCCCGGGCCAAGACGGACAAGAACTGGGGGAAGCTCGACCTCAACAGCCAGGATCCCCAGGCGAAGGCCATGGGCAAGGCCATCCAGAGGTCGTTCGAAATGGGCGACCCGGCGAAGCAGCTGGAGCTGGTCGAAAAGACCGGCCGCATCATCAGGTCGGAGCAGACCCAGCTGGACGGCGTCCCGGTGAACCACTACTTCGTCGAGTTCGACGCGAAGAAGCAGCTCGCCCTGTTCCTCGGCGACGACGTCCCCGCGGACAAACGCGCGGAAATCGAGAAGCGGTTCGAAGGCAAGGACCTGCGGATCCCGGCCGAGATCTGGCTCAACGCCGAACAGCTTCCGCTGAAGATGGTCATGGACATGACGTCGTTCGTGAAGTCGGCGGGAGGGCCACAGACCGGCGAGGCCAAGTCGACGTACACCTACAGCGACTGGGGAACGCCGGTGAACGTCGTTCCGCCTCCGGCCGCCGAGGTCGGCGACTACACGGAAATGATGAAGCAGGGAATCTAGTACCCGCTCGCGCGTGAAGGCCCCCTTCCCCCGGCCACGGGAAGGGGGCCTTCACGCTCTCCCCGACAATCGGACGGTGGAAATTCACGCGCCAGGCACTACGGTGGTGGTACAGACCATTCACCCGAGGGAGTCCTATGCGTGCCACCGGATTCGCCGCCGTCTGTACCGCTCTCCTGCTGCTGGGAGGCTGTTCCGGCGAAGAGAAACCGGCGGCGCCACCGGTCAAGGACGCGGCGCAGCTGGCTTCGGCCGCCGCCGAGGGCACGCAGAAGGCCCGCTCGTCGAAGATCGCGCTGGAGACCACCGCCGAGGACGGCCGCAAGGTCGTGGTGACCAGTTCCGGGCTCTACGAGGGACCGAGCAGCAAGTTCTCCATGGTCGCCGAGGTCGCGGGCGAGAAACGGGACCTGATCTTCGCCGACGGCGTCCTCTACTACCACCTGTCCGACGCGCAGGTCCAGGAGCTCAAGACCGACAAGGAATGGGTCAAGATCACCGCCGATGGCAAGGACGCGCTGTCCGCGGCCAACGGCGAGCTGATGACGAACGTCGTCGAGACGCTGGATCCGACGCGCACGTTCGACCGGATCTCGAAGTCCGGCAAGATCACCAAGTCCGAGCAGGCCGACCTGAACGGCACGGCCACCACGCACTACGTCCTCGACCTCGGCGGTTCCCCCGCCGAGGTGTGGGTGGACGCCGAGCAGCGTCCGGTGCGGGTCAACCTCGGCAAGACCACGGTCAGGTACGACAGCTGGGCGTCCGACGTGGTGATCATCGCGCCGCCGCCCGAGGCGATCGGCGACAGCCGCTGAGCCGTTCCCCCGTTCGGGGCGAGGTCCCCGGCTGTGTTTCGCTTGAGTGCCCGACTTTGAAAGCAGGTCCTCATGCGGAGAACGGCCCTGCCCGCCGTCGTCCTCGTCCTCGGTGCGCTGCTCGGCGCGTGTGACGGCGAAACCGTCTCGTTCACCGACGCCCGCGCGCTCGCCGACGGTGTCACCGCCGCCATCGACGGCAAGGCCGCGAAGTTCGCCACCGACGTCACCGCGGGCACGATGCGCTCGAAGAGCCAGGGGCAGGCCCGGATCGCCGCGCTGGCCATGACCACGGACTTCCTCGGCGAACCGCTCGAACTCCGGCTGATCGACAAGACCGTCTTCGCCAAGGTCCCCGAGAGCGCCCGCGAGGACGTTCCCGGCGGGAAGCCCTGGGTCAAGGTCTCTCCCAACGGCGCGGACCCGTTCTCGCAAGTCGCCGGCGGCAGCATCGACCAGCTGGCGAAGCAGAACGATCCGGGCCGCGCGCTCGATCAGGCGCGGCGGGCCGGCACGCTCACCGAGTCCGGGCGGGCCGAACTCGACGGTATGTCCGCCGAGCACTACCGGCTGGACATCGACATGGCCGCGCTGGGCGGTGATCTGCCCGCCGGGCTGTCGGCGGAGGCTCTCGGGGAACTGAACGGCAAGCTCGGGAAGATCCCGATGGAGATCTGGCTCGACGACGCGCGTCAGCCGGTGCAGGTCGTGCTCGACCTCGCCCCCGTCCTCGCCGCTTCGGGTGTCCCGGACGCCGCGATGGCCCGGATCGTCACGCGCTACAGCGAGTGGGGCACGCAGGCGGACATCCAGGCGCCGCCGCCGGAGGAGATCGGCGAAATCCCGGCGGGCTGACCCTGTCACGTTCCTCGCGCCCGTCTCGTCCAGAGGGGGAAGGCGAACAGGAGGACGGACATGCGCGTGATGGTGATCGGGGCGACCGGGGTGCTGGGGCGGCCGCTGGTGCGGCGTCTGCTGGCCGAAGGCCACGAGGTGAGCGGGCTCGCCCGCGGTGAAGACCGCGTCGCGGCCGTGAGCGCGACCGGCGCGAAGCCGGTGACGGGTTCGCTGTTCGACGTCGATTCCCTGACCGGGGCGCTGCGCGGGCACGACGCGGTGGTGAACGTCGCGACCCGGATCCCGGGCGGGCGTAGCGCGATGACGTCGGCGGGCTGGGCGGAGAACGACCGGCTGCGGACCGACGGCACCCGGACGCTCGCGGCCGCCGTGCGCCGGGTCGGCGAACTGGGAATCGTGGTGCAGGAAGGGATTTCGTTCGTCTACGCCGACGGCGGTGACGGCGAACTGGACGAGGACGCGCCTCTCGCGCCCACGGGGCACATCGCGTCTTCGACGGTGGCGCACGCGAACATCGCGGAGCTGGCGGACGAGGGACGCACCGCGATCGGGTTGCGGATCGGGCTGCTCGTCTCGGACGACCCGATGACCACCATGATGCTGACGGCCGCGCGGCGCGGTTCACCGCTGATCATCGGCCGCCGGACCGACTGGACCGCGGCGATCCACCCGGACGACGCGGCGGCGGGGGCGATCGCGGCGCTGCGGGCACCGGGCGGCGTCTACAACCTGGCCGCGGATCCGGTGCGGAAGCGGGAACTCGGCGAGGCGATGGCGGCCGCGGCCGGGGTCCGCCGGGCCCGCGCGCTGCCGAAGTGGCTGGCGAACCGGGTGGGGCCGATGGCGGTGCTGGCGCGTTCGCAGCGTGTCGTCTCGACGCGGCTCACCGAGGCGACCGGCTGGCGTCCCGAACGCCCGGTCCCCGGCCCGTCCTGGTTCTGACCACCCCGCGTTTAGTCCTCTAGTTGCGGTAGTTGCACGCGCAAGGACCGCAACCAGAGGACTAAATGCAGGGCGCGCGGTCCTGGCGACTCTCCCAGCAGCCCGTTACGTCCTGAAGGCCACCTTTGAGACGATCAACGTCTCGAAGGTGGCCTTCAGGACAGCGGGAAACGCCTCGCGCCCGGGCCGAACCCGTCCTGGGTTCTGACCACCCCGCGTTCAGTCCTCTAGTTGCGGTAGTTGCACGCGCAAGGACCGCAACCAGAGGACTAAACGCGTGGGTTACAGGAGTTCCAGCAGGAAAGGGAGTTCTTGGGGCGCGTACCAGGCGAGTTCGTGGTCTTCGGCGTCGCCGAGGGTGAACTCCGCGTCCGGGTCGCCGAGGTCGGCCTGGTCGATCACGGCGGCGGCGGCCTGCACGGACTCGGCCGCCTCGGCCGCGTCGACGTGGATCGCGGCGACGTCGGCGAGCTTCACCGGCCCGGCCAGCCGGACGACGGCGGCGTCGAGATCCGGGCGCAGGGTGACCTCGTCGAGGTCGGCCGAGATCACCACCCGCCGCGGCTCGGGCTTCTCCTCGGCCGCGATCAGCCGGAGCGACGCCCTGGCGGCGTCGAGCAGCGCGGCGTACTCGAGTTCTTCGTCGGATCCGCTGGCGTAGGACTCCCGCAACGCCGGGGTCAGCGCGAACCCCGTGCCGCTCCGCGCCCGGAACTCACCGGCGGTTTCGAGGTCGCGCAGCATCGCGATCGTCCCGGGTAGATAGACCCTCACCAGTGCGCACCCTTCAGCTCTTCCAACGATTCCTCGATCATCCCGGCGAGCAGGTCCACATCGGACACGGCCTTGCGGTCGCCGTTCAGTCCGAAGTAGACACCGCCGTGATACGAGGTGACCCCGATCGCCAGCGCCTGATTGCGCACCAGCGGCATGACCGGGTACATCTCCACCATCTTCGCCTGTCCCGCGTAGAGCGGCACCTGCGGGCCCGGCGAATTCGTGATCAGCACGTTGAAGATGCGCCCCGACATCGACCCGGCCGCCCGCGCGCCCAGCGAATGCAGCGTCGCCGGCGCGAAGCCGCCGACCGTCAGCAGCCCGCGCGCGGCGACCGAGCGGCCCGAATCGAGGTGATCCGCCATGGCGTGGCCGATGTGCTGCAAGCGCAGGACCGCGTTCGGCTCACCGACCGGGAGATCGACGAGATAGGCGTCGACCTGGTTCCCGACCAGCGCGGGCGTCGAATACTCGGCCGTCTCGGCGTCGCGGACGGCCATCGGCACCAGCGCGCGCACGGTGGTCGTCGCGGTCAGGTTCGAACCGCGGGAGAGCAACCATTCCCGCAGCGCGCCGGAGATCGCGGCCAGCACGACGTCGTTCACCGTGCCGCCGTGCGCGGCGCGGACCTTGCGGAAGTCCTCCAGCCGCGTGCGGACCACGGCGAACATGCGGCCGCCGGAGGTGCGGACGTTGAGCGGCCCGGACGGCGCCGGATTCACCATGGTCTTCAACGCCGACGCGACATCCCCGACCGTTTCGGTGACCTTGCCCGCCATCGCGGTGGCGTCGTGGGCGATGGAGCGGACGTTCTCCACCAGTTCCGTCGGCCGCTGCACCGTCTCGGCGACCGCGTCGAGGATCAGCTGGGTACGACTCGGTTCCCGACGCGGATGCCAGTTGTCGTCGAACGGTTCCGGCTCCTGCGGGGTGGCGTCGAGGATCAGCTGCCCGAGCTCGATCGTGCCGATCCCGTCCACAACGGACTGATGCGTCTTGGTCACCAGCGCGACGCGATCCCCCGCGAGCCCCTCGACGAAGTACGCCTCCCAGAGCGGCCTTCCCGGATCGAGCCGCCGCGACATCAGCCGCGCCACGAGATCGAACAGCTGGCCTTCGGAGCCCGGCTGCGGCAGTGCCGACCGCCGGACGTGGTAGTTGAGGTCGAAGTCGACGTCGTCGACCCACACCGGGCGGGCGAGATGCCCCGGCACCTCCAGCACCCGCTGCCGGTAGCGCGGCAGGAACGCCAGGCGCTGCCCGATCAGGTCCAGCAGCTGCTCGTAGGTGAAGCCGTCGCGCGGTCGTTCGAAGATCGCCACACCGCCGACGTGCATCGGGGTCGAGTGGTCTTCCACGTACAGGAACGAGGCGTCCAGCGCGGAGAGGCGGTCGGGCATGAGCCGATCCTTACATAGTGGGACACTCGCCGGTGTGGGTGATGACTCGGTGATCTCGCCGAAGGACCGGTTCCTGACGGTGTACGGCCGGAAACCGGTGCTCGAGGCATTGGACGACGCGGCGCTCGAGGTGGACAAGGTGATTCTCGCCGACACCGTGCGAGGCCAGAACGCCGCCGAGATCGAGCGCGCCGCCAAGGCCGCCGGGGTGCCGGTGCAGCGGGCGAGCGCGCACCGCGTGAAGGTGCTCGCCGGGAACGGCAAGCAGGACCAGGGTGTCCTGGCCGACGTCGTCGCGCCGCGCATGCGGTCGCTGCACGCGGCGCTGTCCGGTGGCAGGCCGCCGTCGCGGGTGCTGCTGCTCGACGGGATCACCACTCCGGCGAACGTCGGGATGATCCTGCGCACGGCGACCGCCGCCGGGCTGGAGGGTGTCGTCGTGCCGCGGCGCGGGGTCGCCGCCCTCGACCCGATGGTGGTCAAGGCCTCGGCCGGGGTCGCGTTCCGCGCGCCGGTGCTGCGGTGCGGCAGTGCGCGCGAAGCGGCCGAGATGCTCACCGAAGCCGGGTACGGCATCTACGCGCTGGGCGCTTCGGCACGTTCCTCGGTGTTCGACGTCGAACTGCCGCAGCGCGCGGCGTTCGTGCTGGGCGGGGAGACGAACGGCGTCGGTGCCGAGGTCGGCGAGCTGGTGACGGAGTGGGTTTCGATCCCGATGCCCGGCGAAGTCGAATCACTCAACGTCTCCGCCGCCGCCGCGGTGCTCTCGTTCGAACTGGTACGCCGCGCTAAGGCGCAGGGAACAGCGCGCTGAGCTCGGTCAACGTCTCCTCGACCGACGTGTGGTGCACACCCGCCATCCCGGCCGCCACCGCGGCGCGGACGTTGTGGGCGGCGTCGTCGACGAACACGCACCTTTCGGCGGGCAGGCCGAGCAGCCCCGCGGTGAGCAGGTAGACCTCGCGCTCGGGTTTGGCCACGCCGACCTCGCCGGAGAAGACGAGCGCGTCGAAGAACGGGTCCAGCGTCCGTTTGGCCTCGTCCGACGCCCCGGGAGCGTTCGAGAGCAAGGCCGTTTTGATGCCGCGCTCCCTGGCGGCCCGCAGGAAGGCGTACAGCTCGTCCGCGCCGGCGTCCGTGAGCACTCCGACGTAGTCGATGACCAGCCCTTTCAGCACCGGCCCACCGTACACAAGCGATCACCGCCCGGTTCATCCTCTCGGGCGGTTCGTGTCGCGCCTCGGTCCACCGCCGGTCCCTTAGTTGCTGGGCGCGGCCGAGGGGGCCGCGGAGGGGGACGATCACATGACTTCGTACGTACTGAGACGACTGAAACCGTATGAACCGCCCTGCCGTCCCGACGGCCGTCCGGAGCGGCGGCTGCACCGGGTACCGCAGCCGGACAACCAGCTCACGCTGGACCTGCCGCTGTCCGGCGAACGGTTCGAGGAAACGCCGCCGCCGGGGCAGGGACCCGACACGCTGGACGGGCGCCAGGTGGGCAGGCTGCTGACCACCATCCTCGAAGCCTGCGACGGGCGCCGTCCGGCGGTCCAGGTGCGGCCGATCCTCGACCCGGCGCTCCACAGCGCGCTGCTCGACCGCGGCCGCCGCCGTCCGCCGGGCGGCTACCGGCCGAAGTCGATCCATCTGTGCCACCCGGCGGACGGCGTCATCGAGGCCTGCGCGACCGTCGAACAGAACGAGCGCTTCCTCGCCCTGGCCGCGCGCTTCGAGCGGACACCGGCGGGCTGGGTGTGCACCCGTTTCCACCTGTTGAAGCCCCCGCGACGCGTTTCCGCGCTACGGCTCGCCGCATGACGAAGGGGGCCTTCGCCGCGTCTGTCTCGTGCGGCGAAGGCCCCCTTCTCGTTCACTGTCTAGCGGCGCGGGCCCTTCTTGCCCTTCTTCTGGGAGGCGCGCTGCGCGGCACGACGCTCCCGGCGGGTTCCGCTCTGGTCACCGCCGTCGCTGTCGGCACTGTCCGAATGCGACTCGACGCCGCCGTCCTCGGACGGGCCCGACATGGTCAGCCCGGACTGCGAACCGCCCCCGAGACCCTTGCCCCGCAAGGCGGACGGCACGGATTCGGTGTCGGTCGCCGGACCCTGCGGAGGCGTCGGACGGGCATGCCGTCCGTCGCCGTTGGCGGCCTGGCCGTTCCCGGAGCCGACACCGGCGGGCAGCGCGGACGCGGACTCCGGCGACGGGGCGGCGGGCTCGGCCTGCTCGACCTGGAGGTTGAACAGGAAGCCGACGGCCTCCTCCTTCAACGACTCCAGCATCGCGCGGAACATGTCGTAGCCCTCGCGCTGGTACTCGATGACCGGGTCGCGCTGGGCCAGGGCCCGCATGCCGATGCCCTCCTTGAGATAGTCCATCTCGTAGAGGTGCTCACGCCACTTGCGGTCGAGCACGGTGAGCATGACCTGACGCTCCAGGCTGCGCATCGCGCCTTCGCCGACCTTGCCGTCGATTTCGACCTCGCGCTCGTCGTACGCGCGGTGGGCGTCTTCGAGCAGCGACTCGCGCAGCTTCTCGGCGTCGAGGTCGTCATCCTCGGTGAGGTCGTCCCAGGTGACCTTGACCGGGTACAGCGTCTTGAGCGCCGTCCACAGCTTCTCGTGGTCCCAGTCCTCGGAGTAGCCCGAGGAGGTCTCCTCGGTGACGTACGCGTTGATGACGTCGACCAGCATGTGCTCGATCTGCTCGCGAAGATCCTCGCCCTCGAGGACGCGCAGACGCTCGGCGTAGATCACCTTGCGCTGCTCGTTCATGACCTCGTCGTACTTGAGGACGTTCTTGCGGATCTCCATGTTCTGCTGCTCGACCTGCGTCTGCGCGCTCTTGATCGCCTTGGAGACCATCTTGTGCTCGATCGGCACGTCGTCCGGCAGCCGCATGGTGGTCATGACCCGCTCGACCATCGTCGCGTTGAAGCGGCGCATGAGCTCGTCACCTAGCGACAGGTAGAACCGGGACTCACCCGGGTCGCCCTGACGGCCGGAACGACCGCGGAGCTGGTTGTCGATCCGGCGGGACTCGTGCCGCTCGGTGCCGAGCACGTACAGCCCGCCCGCCTCGCGGACCTCCTCGGCCTCGGACTTGGTCTCCGCCTGGATCTCCTCGAGCACCTTCGGCCACGCGGCCTCGTACTCCTCGGAGTGCTCCACCGGGTCGAGGCCGCGCTCGCGCAGCACCTCGTCGGCGATCAGGTCCGGGTTGCCGCCGAGCACGATGTCGGTACCGCGGCCCGCCATGTTGGTGGCGACCGTGACCGCGCCCTTGCGCCCCGCGCGGGCGACGATCAGCGCCTCCCGGTCGTGGTGCTTGGCGTTGAGGACCTCGTGCGGGACACCCAGCTTGAGCAGCAGCTTCGACAGGTGCTCGGACTTCTCGACACTCGTGGTGCCGACCAGCACCGGTTGGCCCTTCTCGTGCCGCTCGGCGATGTCCTCGGCGACGGCCTCGAACTTCGACTGCTCGGTCTTGTAGATCAGGTCGGCCTGGTCGGCGCGGACCATCGGCTTGTTGGTCGGGATCGGCACCACACCCAGCTTGTAGGTCTGGTGGAACTCGGCCGCCTCGGTCTCGGCGGTACCGGTCATCCCCGCCAGCTTGTCGTACAGCCGGAAGTAGTTCTGCAGCGTGATCGTGGCGAGCGTCTGGTTCTCGGCCTTGATCTCGACGCCTTCCTTGGCCTCGATCGCCTGGTGCATGCCCTCGTTGTAGCGGCGGCCGTGCAGGATGCGGCCGGTGAACTCGTCGACGATGAGGACTTCGCCGTCACGGACGATGTAGTCCTTGTCGCGCTTGTAGAGCTCCTTGACCTTCAGCGCGTTGTTCAGGTAGCCGACCAGCGGCGTGTTCGCGGCCTCGTAGAGGTTGTCGATGCCGAGTTGGTCCTCGACGAACGCGACGCCCTTCTCGCTGACACCGACGGTGCGCTTGCGGATGTCCACTTCGTAGTGGATGTCCACCTTCATCAGCGGGGTCAGCCGCGCGAACTCGACGTACCAGCGCGAGGACTGGTCGGCCGGGCCGGAGATGATCAGCGGCGTCCGGGCCTCGTCGATGAGGATGGAGTCCACCTCGTCGACGATCGCGAAGTTGTGGCCGCGCTGTACGCAGTCCTCGAGGCTCCACGCCATGTTGTCGCGGAGGTAGTCGAAGCCGAACTCGTTGTTCGTGCCGTGCGTGATGTCGGCGGCGTACTGCTGGCGGCGGACCTCGGGGGCCTGGTCGGCCAGGATGATGCCGACCTCGAGGCCGAGGAAGCGGTGGATGCGGCCCATCCACTCGGCGTCACGTTTGGCGAGGTAGTCGTTCACCGTGATGACGTGCACGCCCTTGCCGGACAGCGCGTTCAGATAGGCGGGGAGCACCTGGGTCAGGGTCTTGCCCTCACCGGTCTTCATTTCGGAGACCTGGCCGAGGTGCAGCGCGGCGCCGCCCATCACCTGGACGTCGTAGGGCCGCTGGCCGAGCACACGCCAGGCCGCCTCCCTCGCCACCGCGAACGCCTCCGGCAGGAGGTCGTCGAGGGACTCGCCGTCCGCGTTCCGCTTACGGAACTCGTCGGTCTTGGCCCGCAGAGCGGTGTCCGAAAGTTCCTTGACGTCGTCTTCGAGAGTGTTGATGTGATCGGCGATGTTGCGCAGCCGCTTCACCATCTTGCCCTCGCCCGCGCGGAGCAGGCGGTTCAGCACCATCCGGTCGACCTCACTAGCTGATTGTGATCGCACCCGAGCCGATCCCGGGCAGTCTCGTATGCGGCGGCGCCGGGTTTCGCACCGCCGTCCGACCCCCATCGTAGGGAACACCTCGGTGTTCGCGCACGCACCGTCGGTCGGTACCTGACGAGACCGGGGTGGGTCCCGCCGGATCCGGACACCGAAGACGGCCCGCACGCCGAACGCGTGCGGGCCGCCGTCGTAGGCGTTTATGGGTGTCGGAGGGCCGGCTAACTCAGCCGGATGACGCCGTAGTCGAAGCCTCGCCTCCGGTAGACGACGCTCGGGCACCCGGCGTCGGAGTCGTTGAACAGGTAGAAGTCGTGACCGACCAGTTCCATCTCGTAGAGAGCCTGATCGACCGTCATGGGAACCGCGTCATGCTTCTTCTCGCGGACGACGCGACCGGGCTGGTGTTCGGTCACCCCGTCGTCCCAGCGCTGCTGCTGGGGCATCTCGAAGTCGTCACCGCTCTCGACAGCGAAACCGTTGGCCATGGGTTCGGCCTCGGGCGCTTCGAGTACAGCGGTACCCGCGAGATGTCGGGTGTCGGTGGTCATGCCACCGGCGGCCGCCATCGAAGTCGCCTCGGCGACGGATTCCGGGCGGCTGCGGCCGTAGTGCACGCGCCGGCGGTCGTGTGTCTTCCGCAACCGGTTCTCGAGCTTGTTCAGTGCGGAATCCAGCGCTGCGTAGAAGTCGCCCGCACACGCTTCGGCGCGTACGGCGGGGCCCCTGCCCTTCCCGGTGATTTCGACGCGCTGGCAGTTCTTCGACTGCCGGCGATTGGGCTCATGGAAGAGCTCCACGTCGTAACGGATGACCTTCTTGTCGTAGCGCTCTAGCCGGGCCAGCTTTTCGCTGACGAGTGCCCGATAGTGGTCGGGCACCTCCACGTTGCGGCCCTTAACGACGATGTCCATACACGACCTCCCTCGCTGAAATGACTGCGAGCTGTAGATGTGTTCACTAGGGCGCCGGTAAAGCGGGGACGAAGCCCGGATCGCGGGCGATGAGAGAACTCGGCATGCGGCCACGACGTCTCGTGTCGGATGTCCGAGCGCGGACTCAGCGCGGCTCCGGCGCCAGGGACATGGGCTGGTCACCTCCCTGCCTGCCGGGATTGCTGATAGCGCTGCACGTTAGCTGCAACACGCCCCGAGCAACAGCCCCCGAGCCGGGGGATATCAGGACGTGAGACCCCGTCACCGCACGCGACGACGGCACCGTGCCCAGCGGGACAATCCGGCCTGTCGGGCGTCGTCCCGGTGATTTGTTTTCACGCGGACGGCGCAAGCCTTCGGACAGGAAAAAGCCGAGGGTGACGCCACCAAGGGAATCCGCCGCCACCCCGGTGGAGTGGCGAGCCGTTGGAGTGTTCCCCGGAAGCTGCCTCATATCCCGTCAACGTCCTTGTACCCATTCCCGTTCCCGATCATTCATCACTCTTGTAGGTGACCCCGTGATCACCCGGCGGCGGCCAGTGCGACCACCGCGGAAACGTGAATTCCGCTTATGTCCAATAGGCGCGTACAAGCGGCGGCCGTCGCTCCGGTTGTGATCACGTCGTCGAGAAGAATGACCTCGTGCGGGTGAACGCCCTCAACGAGACGGATGCGGCCGTCGAGGTTCACCGCCCGCTCGGCACGAGTGAGCCGCGCGGCGTCGCGGACCCCGGCCCGGAGCTCGAGCACCGGGGCGACCGTCGCCGGTTTTCCTTTACTTGACAGCACTTTTACGCATTCTTCGGCCATGCGCCGGACGTGCGGGCCGCCTCGGACCCGCGAGGCGTGCCGTCTCGACGGGACCGGGACGAGGCAGCGTTCCGGCTCCGGCCCGGGCAAGTGGACCAGGGCTTCGGCGAGGGCCCGGCCCAAGGACGGGGCGAGGTCGCGGCGGCCGCGTTCCTTGTAGGCGAGGATCAGGCGGCGGGCCTCGTCGGCGTAGCGGGCCAAGGCGTAGACGGGCACGAGACCGGCCGTCGGGGCGCGGGTGATCTCGCTGAGCGAACCCCAAGCGGTCTGACAGGTCGCGCAGCAAGGGGCGCCGGGTGCACCGCAGGACGCGCAGCGGGCGGGGATGAGGAGATCCAGGAGTTTGGACATGGCGTCGAGGGTGACGGCGGGGACCGACAGTTCCGGGGGCCGATGTGTCGCGAGAGGTCCCCTTTGGACGCTTTCCGTCCTAAGGGGACCTGTCATGAGGGCAATCGAGGAGAAGGTCGATTAGCGTCGCTAGGAAAGCTAGCGATACTAAAGGTCCCTTGCTCCCCCTCCGGAGAGGGCAAGGGCGAGCGGAGTACGACCAAAGGTGCCGGCCCGTGGCGGGTCTCGTGAGTGGTAAGGACGGTTAGAACCGTCCTTACCACTCACGAGGCCTGACCAGGAGACTCAGCCCGGGTAGAACGGATCCGCGTCGGTCACCGTGTGCGCCTGCGGCCGCCAGACCTCGCCCAGTTCGGACGCGACCCACAGCCCGCCCGCGTCCGCGACCAGGTTCTGCCTGCTCGGCGCCGCGGTGACGCCGTGGACCGGCGGTGTCAGGTTCGAGCTGTTGAAGGCGTCCATCCGCTGCCCGTCCAGCGGCACCTTGACCACCGGCAGCGTGCTCGACGACGTCGCGGCGATCAGGTGGTCCTGGGTCGCCCAGTCGACGTCGACGACGTCCTTGAGGTCGCGTTCCTGCAGCTTCCGCGGCGAGCGCAGCGCCACCGAGTCCGCCGTCCGCACGATCGACGCGACCACCAGCTGCCCGTTGACCACGGCGGCCAGCCGGGATCCGTCACGCGAGAGGCGCAGTTCGGTGATCTGGCCGAGCCCGGTGAGCTGGGTCGCGTCTACACCGGCCTTCACCCAGCGGCCGTCCGCGGCCAGGGTGACCCTGGCGACGGTGTTGTGGTCGACGACCGTCCAGACCTCGCCGGAAGCCCCGCCGCCCCGCGCGACCGGCCGCCAGGTGGGGCGGCTCAGGCTGCCGCCGAACAGATCCACCGAAGCGAGGTCCCGGTCCAGTTCGCCGACCCGGAGCCACTGCCTGCCGTCGCGCTCTTCGACCACCGCGAGCCGTTTCCCGTCGACGGATTGCGCGGCGCTGACGACCTTGTACCCACCGTTGCCCGCCGGGCCGCCGACCGGTGCCCCGTCGCCGAGCGACCGGACCCGCCCGTTCACGGTCATCAGCCCCTTCAGCTCCGAGTTGGGGGCGATCTCCGTGTTGTAGGGCAGCAGTTCGCTGGCCCGCCAGTATTCGTTGCCCGGCACCAGCGCGCTGCCGTCGGCGAGCAGCCGGATCCGGCTCAGCGTCACCGTTTGCAGGGAGAGCACGATCTGCGCGGCGATCAGGTTCCGGTCCGCGAGGCTGGCCCCGCCGACCCCGGTCAGGTTGATGTCCAGGGTCCCGTCGTCCGTGCTGCGCACGTTGGTCTCGGTGGCGACCTGGTCACCGAGCAGGTCCTGGACAGCGCCCTTCAACCCTTCCGACGGGCCCTGCAGCACCAGGTCCATCACCCGGCCCGGCAGCCCGGCCTGCGGTTTCGCCGCGACGTACCGGAGATCGGGGACGAAGGTGCCGGAGTCGGCCGAGTAGAAGCTGATCGGCACCCGGAAGTAGTTGGTCGCGAAATCCTTGTCGGTGACGGCGAGCTCCTGTGGCGGGTCCACGATCCGCCACTGGCCGTTCTGCTGCTTCCGTAGCTTGAACTGCTGCGAGTACTCGGTCTTGAGCGGGATGAACGCGCTGTCGGGGCTCAGGTTGCCGAGTTTGAACCCGCGGACGTTCACCACCTGCTCGTCCGGGTTCGCCGTCGGCGACGAGGTGTCGTAAACGGTGCCGAAGGTGTTGTCGATGATCGTCAACCCCGGCGACGGCTTCCAGTTCCGCCGGGCCTCGTCGTCCAGGTAGACCCGCGCGTCGGCGTTCGCCGTGCCCGGCGTCGCGGAGTTGCGGATGAACTGGCGGGTGACGGTCAGCGAGTCGATCCCGGCCGCGGGCTCGGGGACGTCCACCGGCGCCTGTCCTGGTTTGTCCCCGGGGACGACGACGGGCTGGGATTCGAGCGGGATGTTCGCGCAGCCGGCGACCAGCAGGAACACCGCGAGCAGGGTCAGCAGCCGCTTCATCGGCCGACCTCCTCGGGTTCGGCGAGGATCGCGTCGGGCGCCGGGCGGACTTCGAGCAGTCCGGACGACGAACCGTGCGGATCGGTCGGTTTGTGATCGGGCGGCGGCAGGACCAGCGGACTCTCCCCCATCGGCGTGTCCTGCTGGCGCGGCAGCACGAGCCGGAAACAGGCGCCGTGACCGGTCTCGCCCCACGCGTCGAGCACGCCGCCGTGCAGCCGGGCGTCTTCCTGGCTGATCGCCAGGCCGAGGCCGGTGCCGCCGGTGCGGCGGTTACGGGACGGGTCGGCCCGCCAGAACCGGTTGAACACCAGTTCCGCTTCGCCGGGCCGGAGCCCGACGCCGCGGTCGCGCACGGTGATGGCGACCGCGGTCTCGTTGACCGCCAGTGTCAGCACCACCGGGTTCCCTTCGCTGTGGTCGACCGCGTTGGCCAGCAGGTTGCGCAGGATCAGCTCGACCGAACTGCCCGCGTTGCCCGCGATCACCCTGACCTGTTCGACGGCCCTGGTCGCGATCGGCCGGACGTCGATCAGTTCGGCCGAGAGCTCCTCGACACCCGCGTCGAGCCTGCTGATCTCCAGCAGGTCGCCGAGCAGTGCCTCGAAGCGGTCGAGTTCGTCGACGAGCAGTTCGGTGGAGCGGGCGAGCCCGGCCGGGAACTGCTCGCGCGACGCGTGCAGCACGTCGGCGGCCATCCGGACGGTGGTCAGCGGGGTGCGCAGTTCGTGCGAGACGTCGGAGGTGAACCGGCGCTGCAGCCCGCCGAAATCCTCCAGCTGGCGGATCTGCCGCTGGATGCTCGCGGCCATCTCGTTGTAGGACACGGCGAGTTTGGCCAGATCGTCCTCGCCGAGCACGGCGAGCCGTTGATCGAGGTCACCGCCAGCGAATCCTTCGGCCGCCGCGGCGGCCTGCCGGACCGGCCGGACCACCTGCCTGGTGACCAGGTTCGTGATCCCGGCCAGCAGGAGCAGCAGGACGAGACCGCCGACGAGCAGCGTGTTCTGCACGGTCGAGACGGTGTTCTGCTCGCTGGTGAGCGGGTACAGCAGGTAGAGCTGGAGCGGGTTGATCATCGTGGTCACCGGGGCGCCGACGATCAGATACGTCGTCTTGCCGCCGTCCGGTTCGGTGACCGTGTGCATCAGGTAGCTGACCTGCTCGGTCTCCACGAACTGGCGCAGCCGGACGGGTACCCGGTCGTAGGGACCCGCCGCCGCCGGCGTGCTCGACTGATCGCGGCCGCCCGCGACCAGCACCGGTTCGAAGGTGCCTGCGGCCGATCCGGCGCCGTCCTGCGACGTCGTCGTGCTGGAGATCTTCTTCAGCGCGTTCTTCAGCCGCGCCGTCATCGCTTCGGACGACTCGGTACCGACGCCGACCAGCTCGCTGGCCGCGGTCTCGACGACCGCCCTGGTCTGCGCGATCGCCGCGTTCTGCTTGGTCTCGAGCAGCCTGTCGGTGATCTGGTTCTGCAGCACCATGCCCAGCACGAACACCACGGCCGACGAGAGCGCCAGCGTGGACACCGTGACCCGGAACTGCAGCGAATGCCGCCACAGCTCGTTGAACAGGACGACTTTGCGGCGCACGAAAACCACGATGCGCCGGAGGTGGCGCATCGTGGTTTGGGCAAGCCTCGGCAAGCGTCCGCTCATGGGGTCATCACGGCGGGCCGGCCTTGTACCCGACGCCGCGAACGGTCAACACCACCTCGGGGTGTTCCGGGTCCTTCTCGACCTTCGAGCGCAGACGCTGGACGTGCACGTTCACCAGGCGGGTGTCGGCGGCGTGGCGGTAACCCCACACCTGCTCCAGGAGCACCTCGCGGGTGAACACCTGACGGGGCTTCCTGGCCAGCGCGACCAGGAGGTCGAACTCGAGCGGGGTCAGCGGGATGGCCTTGCCCTCCCGCGTCACCTCGTGGCCGGGGACGTCGATCGCGAGGTCGCCGATCGTCAGCGACTCGGCGGGCTCGGCCTCGGTGCGGCGCATCCGGGCGCGGACGCGGGCCACGAGCTCCTTCGGCTTGAAGGGCTTGACCACGTAGTCGTCGGCGCCCGACTCGAGCCCGAGGACGATGTCCACGGTGTCGCTCTTGGCGGTGAGCATGACGATCGGCACACCGGACTCGGCCCGGATCGCCTTGCAGACGTCGATGCCGTTCATCCCGGGCAGCATGAGGTCGAGGAGGACCAAGTCCGGTTTCAGCTCACGAAGCGCGGGCAGCGCCCGTGAGCCGTCGGCCACGACGGCTGTGTCGAACCCCTCCCCACGCAGCACGATGGTGAGCATCTCCGCGAGAGCAGGGTCATCGTCGACGACCAGAACGCGTGCCTTCATAAACCTATGTTCGCACTAGTTTCCCCGCGCGAGCGCGCGACCCGGCGATGTGACCACCAGAAAGATCATCGAATCGGGCAAATTGCTCCATCCGAGTAGGGTCTTCTGCCCCTAGAGGGCCCGCCGGAGCTTGGTGAACGGGCACGGGACGTCTCCTTCGGCGATCCGCACGTCTTCCTTGGCCACTCCGGCGAACCAAAACCCCCGTCCGTACCGATCGGACCAAAAGTAACGTGTCGTGCGAAATGCGTGACGATCTCGCCGGCGAGCGGATTCGCGACGACGGACTGTCGTCGACGGCGGTCCGGAGCCGGTCAGGCGGACGCGACCTCTTGCCCCGCAAGAAATCCTTCGACGACGGCGGCCGGTGACGGCGGATACGTGTGCGTCAAGGGATTCGTCCGCTCAGCCGAGCGGATCCGGGCGAAACGACTACTGTTGCGTCATGCGGAACCAGGACGCGGGGAACGCAACACCCAGTCAGGTGCAGTCCGTCGATCGCGCGATCAGCGTGCTGGAACTGCTGGCGCGCAACGGGGAAACCGGAATCACCGAGATCGCGGGTGAACTCGGTGTGCACAAGTCGACGGCCTCCCGCCTGCTGAGCGTCCTGGAGAACCGCGGCCTCGTCGAGCAACTCGGTGAACGCGGCAAATACGCGATCGGCTTCGGCGTCGTCCGGCTGGCGGGCGCGGCCACCGGCCGGATGGACCTGGCGAAACTGGGCAGGCAGACCTGCCAGGGCCTGGCGGAGACGCTCGGCGAGACGGTCAACATCGCGATCGCCGACGACGGCGTCGCGATCAACATCAGCCAGGCCCGTGGGTCGGCCGCGATCAGCGCGCAGAACTGGACCGGCCAGCGCACTCCCCTGCACGCGACCTCCAGTGGGAAGGTGCTGCTCGCGTATCTGGGAGACGTCGAGCGCAAACGTTTGCTCCGGCGGAAACTCGAACGGTTCACGCCGCGGACCACGGTCGATCCCGACGAGCTGACCGCGGAACTGGAGCGGGTCGCCGAGGACGGGTACGCGGCCTGTTTCGAGGAACTGGAGCTGGGGATGCACGCGGTCGCGGTGCCGGTGCTCGGTCCCGGTGGCGACGTCGTCGCGGCGATGAGCGCTTCCGGCCCGTCGTACCGGCTCTCGAAGCAGCGGGTGCGGCAGATCGTGCGGCCGCTGACGGAGGCTTCGGCGGATCTTTCGGCACAGCTGGGGTACTTCGCCGAGTGAGGTGACCGGCCCTCTCATAGCGTCCGGGAGTAGACCCACACGAGTCGAGAAGGGTTGTGCCGCAACCACTGTCCACAACGGACTTCTCGCACAAAACGATGGCCTGCTTCAAGACGCGACTGTCCTATGTGGGCGAACTGGGCCGGGGCCGGTGCCGACCTCGGCCGCGAACCATGCGACACGCTGGGGAGGCCTACCTCATCGGCGAGTTCCGCTACCGGCTAGACAAGCAACTAGAGGACTAATCGCGGAGCAGGCTGGTGGCCAGCGCGGGGGTGTCCACACCGGCGACACCGTCGAGAACGTGCCAAGGCGCGAGCCAGCCTGTCGCGGCGAGTTCGTCGTAGACCACCGAGCATCGCTTCTGGAGCGCGTCGTCGGTTTCGAAGGAATCCCGCGCGCGGTCGGCGTCGCTCTCCGCGCGGCGCTGCGCGCGGTCGGCGGCGACGTCGGCGGTGACCCGCAGCAGCAGATGCGCGACGGGCACCGGGAGGCCGAAACGGTCGATCTCCAGTTCACGGAGCCACCGCACGAACTCGCCGTCCGCGCCCTGGTGGAGCCGGGCGGCGCCGTACGCGGCGTTCGACGCGACGTACCTGTCGAGCAGCACGACGTCGTGATCGCCGAGCCGGTCGCGGATCTCGTCGCCCGCGCCGCGCCGGTCGAGCGCGTAGAGCATCGCCATGCCGTAGACGGAGTCGGCGAGGTCACCGTGCCCGCGATGCAGCGCTTCCTTCACCAGGTCGGCGTGCACGCTTTCGCCGTAGCGCGGAAACGCGATGGACGTGACGCTCGCGCCGGCCGCGTTCAGCGCGCCGGTCAGCGCGTCGGCGAGCGTGCGCTTGCCCGCGCCGTCCAGTCCTTCGATCACCACGAGTCGTCCCACACGCACAGAATATGACCAGCACCGCGAAGCGGTTCGGTGGAGGGCGGCGGCGGGGGCATGGATGGATGAGGGCGCCGTGGTCGACCGGCGGGCCAGACGGGGTCAGCACACGTCCGGCCCACCGGTCCGCTAGGGGATGCGCCTCTTCGAGTGCAGGAAGAAGCCGGCGACACCGATGAGGAGCAGGCCGCCGAAGATCAGCAGCGGGACGAAGCCGGTGTCCTGCGCGTCGGGCGCGGGGCCGCCGTCGCCGCGGGGCATCACTTGGGCGTTGTAGCCGCCGGCCTTGCCTTCTTGGGCGTACGGCGAGTTCGCGAGCATCGCGCCGTACCGGCCGGAGACCGTCTTCTGGTACTCCGCGAGGGTCGCCGAAGCACCGGCCGAGTAACCGCTGGCGCCCGAGTCGAGCAGCGTCACCCGGCCGTCGCGCAACGCGTACCAGGCGTCGACCTGGGGTTCGTGGAGCAGCGTCGCGCCTTCGGGCAACCGCCGGGCCAGTGCGCTTTCCCGGTCGCCCGAGGCGATGTTGCCGACGCGCCAGGCGCCGTCGTCGCCGCGGACCGACCAGACTGTCGCGGTCTGCCCGTCGGACGCCGTCACCGGGACGGCGACGTAGGCGAGCTGCCCGGCGACCGCGCCGTCACCGGCGACGAAATCCCTCGAAAGCTCGTAAACCGGGAAGGTTTTGTCGGCGACGTGGACAGCACTGACCGACGGCGTACGGCCCGAACCACCCGTCTGTGTGAAGAAGCGGCCGATTTCGGCACGCAGAGTGGGGTCGTCGGCCGCCGCCTTCGCGGCCGCGAGATCTTCACTCGACAGTTGGTCCGCGCGCGCTCCGGGGGCCGAGATCAGCAGCGTGACCGCGACCAGCCCGGCGAGCCCGAGGAACCGTCGCGCGCTCATCGCCGGATCCCGGTGAGAGTGTGCGTCCAGGTGAAGGACTTGTTGCCGGCGTAGAAGTCGTAGGTCGACCAGTTGTAGCGGTTACCGGTGGGCAGTGGATCCCCCCACGAGACCCACTTCCGGCCGGCGTCGGCGCCGTAGAGCACGTGCATGTGGCCACCGCCCGAAGCCCAGCCGACCCGCGTCTGCACCGGCCGGTCCGCACCGGTCTGCGCCAGGACGTCGGCGTAGGAGATGCGGCTCTTGAGGTAGTTCCCCGGGGCCGAGAAGCCCAGCTTGCCGAAGGCGCGCCGGACGTCGCCCAGTGTTCCGGGACGGTCGGCGCACTCCGGGCGGCGCTCGTCGTGGGCGATCCGGCAGAATTCGTTCTGGGCGACGGTCACACCGTGGTGTGCCGCGATGGTGTTGCCGGAAGCCACCCAGCACCACTGGGACTTCTGCTGCACCTGCATGGCGATGGGGTTCCGGTGGGCAGGCGGCTGGGGCAGCGCGCTCGCCGGGGACTGGACCGCGAGCCACGCCACGAGACTCGCGGCGCCCGCGGCGCAAACCCTCCTCGAGAACACAGGCACAACGGGCCTCCTGGTCACCATGGCGAACCAATGTGGTCACAACGGTGAACAGCAGGCTCACACAGAGCAAGATGGGCACTCGGCGGAACGGACCGTTCCGGGGCGTTTCCACACCCCGGAACGGTCACTCTTCCGGGGTCAACCACCCCGAACGGGGGACGTAGTGTTCACAGTGCGCTGCTAACGTGAACGTTCCGCGGTGTTCACGCTCAGCGCACACACTGGTCTGGTGAAGGGACGAGCGGTGACACGAGACGGGGACACCCCGACGATCATCGACGGCACGCGTCGACAACCGCTCGAAACCCTGCCCAAGGAGCTCGTCGAGGCCTTGCGCAGCGGCGAATTCCACCACGCGCTGCGGCAGGCGATCGCCTATCGCGGCCTCTCGCTCGCCCGCCTCCGCGCCCATCTCGGACTCCGCGGCGTCCAAATCGGACAGTCGACCCTGAGCTACTGGCAGCGCGGATTGCGCCAGCCGGAGGTACCCAAGGCGCTGCCGGCGGTCCGCGCGCTGGAATCGGTGCTGCAACTGCCAGCGGACGCGCTCGTCGTGCTGATCGGCCCGCGGACGGCGCGGGCGCGCGGACACCAGATGGCCGCGTCGTTCCACGACATCCGGTCCGGCGACATGGGTTCGATCGTCGATCAGCTGCTGGCGGAGCTGGGCGCGTACCCGTCGTCCAATCGGTACAACGCCGACCTCGAGATGCTCTCGGTGCACGACACGATCACCTTCGACGCCGCGCACCGGCAGATCGCCCTGCACACCCGGCTGGTGTGCCGCGCGCGGCGTCACGGCCCGGACCGGTACGTCACCGTCTACAACGGCGACCCCGGCTGCCACATCGGCGACGTCGACCTGATCACCGCCGAGGGCTGCCGCGTCGGCCGGATCCGGCGCAACGCCGAGGCCGAGACGATGGCGACCGAACTGCTCTTCGACCGGAAGCTCGCCGAGGGCGAGATCCACGTGTTCTGCTTCGAGGTCCGCGACGACTCCGGCACCGCGTCGCCCGGGTACTTCCGGATGCTGCGGGATCAGTGCGCGAGCTATCTGGTGCAGCTGAAGTTCGCGCTCGGCGCGCTGCCCGCCCGCTGCACGCGGCAGTTCCGGACCCGCGACGACGCCGTCCCCGTCGAGTCGGAGGAACTGCCGCTCGACATGGGCGGGGTGACCAGCGGGTTCTTCAGCGACGCCGGGCCGGGGCTGGCCGGCATCGAGGTCGAGTGGCGCTAGCGCGCGCTATGAAAGGCCCGTTACTTGCAAAATTTGCAAGTAACGGGCCTTTCATAGCGTCTCTCAGGACCGTCGGGACCGGTAGGACCGTCAGTACCGGTAGTGATCCGTCTTGAAGGGACCTTCGACGTCCACGTCGATGTACTCGGCCTGGTCCTTGGTCAGCTTCGTGAGCTCTCCGCCGAGAGCGTCGAGGTGGATCTTCGCGACCTTCTCGTCGAGCTTCTTCGGGAGGCGGAAGACCTCCTTGTCGTACTCCTCGTGCTTGGTGAACAGCTCGATCTGCGCGATCACCTGGTTGGAGAAGCTGTTCGACATCACGAACGACGGGTGCCCGGTCGCGTTGCCCAGGTTCAGCAGACGGCCCTCGGACAGCACGATGATGCTCTTGCCGTCGGGGAACACCCACTCGTCGACCTGCGGCTTGATGTTGATGCGCCGGATGCCCGGGTAGCGCTGCAGGCCCGCCATGTCGAGCTCGTTGTCGAAGTGGCCGATGTTGCCGAGGATCGCCTGGTGCTTCATCCGGGCCATGTGCTCGATGAGCACGACGTCCTTGTTGCCGGTGGTCGTGATGATGAGGTCGGCCTCGCCGAGGACGTTCTCCAGCTTCTTGACCTGGTAGCCGTCCATCGCCGCCTGCAGCGCGCAAATCGGGTCGATCTCGGTGACGATCACCCGCGCGCCCTGGCCGCGCAGCGATTCCGCGGCGCCCTTGCCGACGTCGCCGTAACCGCAGACGACCGCGACCTTGCCGCCGATGAGGACGTCGGTGCCGCGGTTGATGCCGTCGATCAGCGAGTGCCGGATGCCGTAGCGGTTGTCGAACTTCGACTTGGTGACGGCGTCGTTCACGTTGATCGCCGGGAACAGCAGCTCACCGGCGGCGGCGAGCTGGTAGAGCCGCAGCACGCCGGTCGTGGTCTCCTCGGTGACACCGCGGATGCCTTCGCCGATCTTGGTCCATTTGCCGGTGTCGGCCGCGACGGAGGCGCTCAGCAGCTGGAGGAACACGCGGAACTCGTCCGAGGTGTTCTCGTCCGGCGAGGGGACGATGCCCGCCTTCTCGAACTCGGTTCCCTTGTGCACCAGCATGGTGGCGTCGCCGCCGTCGTCGAGGATCATGTTGGGACCCTCACCGTCCCAGGTGAGCATCCGCTCGGTGCACCACCAGTACTCCTCCAGCGACTCGCCCTTCCAGGCGAACACCGGGACGCCCTTGGGCTCCTCGGCGGTGCCGTGCGGGCCGACGACGATCGCCGCGGCGGCGTGATCCTGCGTGGAAAAGATGTTGCAGGAGGCCCAGCGCACCTCGGCACCCAGTGCGACGAGGGTTTCGATCAGGACCGCGGTCTGTACCGTCATGTGCAGCGAGCCCGAAACCCGGGCTCCCCGCAGGGGATACACCTCGGCGTACTCGCGGCGCAGCGCCATCAGGCCCGGCATCTCGTGCTCGGCGAGGCGGATCTCCTTGCGGCCGAACTCGGCGGCCTCGAGATCGGCGACGGCGAACTCGATGCCGTTGCGGGTGTCGTGCCGCTTGGCAACGCTTTCGGGGGTCATATGCGCGCTTCCTCCAAGGTTGGATGACAACAGAACAGTACCGTTGTCGGCTCAAAGCCCACTGCACTGTTTGGAGGCCTTCACCGTGGTCATGCCGGGTCCCGATACCCGCGTCGTCGAAATACGCGTACCCGGGCTAGTGGGCACGAGCGGTGAAAGTCTGCTGGATTCGACGTCGGTGGTCGACGTCGCGGGCGACGGGATCGGCAGGCTGATCCGGCCGTCGGACCGGCTGCGCCGCCCCGCTCCCGGACCGGTGCTGCCCGCGCTCGGCCGTTCGATCCCGCGCATCCTCGAAGGCTACCTGTGGAGCGGGATGACCTCGGGGGGCGCGGCGAAGGCGACTTGGGCGCTGCTGTTCCCGTTCTCGCTGGCGAACGTCGCGCACTGGATGCTGCCGCCGGTCCCGGAGGGCAAACGTTTCGCGGCCGCGCTCGGCACGGCGTGCCGGGCGGTGCTGCGGGTGGCCTCACTGCTGCTGACGATGCTGTTGATCAGCCAGCTCGCGGTGGTTTCGCTCGACCTGTTCGCCGCGCAATGCCTCGCACCCGGCTCGACGTGCCTGGCGGGCGCGCCGTCGTTCCTGCGGGATTTCGCGCCGCTGCGGACGGCGATCGGGGTGGTGCCGCTGCTGGTGCTGATCTTCGTGCTCGACCGGATCCCGTCGTCGGACTGGCGATCGCGGAACCGGCTGCACCGCGTGCACAGTTCGGCCCCGCTACAGCCACAGGACATGCCGCGGACGCCGGGCCTGCGCACGCTGCACACCGTCGCCGCGCTGACCTGCCTCGCGCTTCCGTTGCTCGGCGGGCCGTTCCGGCTGCCGACGGCGACGTTCGACCTCGTCGTGTGGATCTGCGCGATGGCGCTCGTCCTCGCCGCGCTGGTGGCCTCGACCGTCGGCTTCTCCGCCGGGCCGGTGGTCCGCGGCGGGATGATCGCGTTCGCCGTCGCGCTGGTCGGGATCGCCGTCGTCCGCCGGACGCCGCTGCCCGCCGGACTGCCGGGTGGCGGACTGGGCGGGGCGGAAGGGACGGTCGAAGCGCTGGGCGCGGCGATGGTCGCGGTGACCGTGCTGTTCGCGCTGATGCTCATCCCGGCCGCCTTGTTCGGCCGTTCGACCTGGAAGCACCTGCCGCGCCGGTTGCGGCCCTGGCTCGGCGGCTGGGCCGCGGCGCCGGTCGTCGCGCTGGCGGGCCTGCTCGGCGGCGGCTTCGGCGCGGGACTCGCGGTCGCGCTGCGGCAACTGGTCGGCGCGACCGACCTCCGGCTCCCCGACACCTACGTCCTGGTGACCGTGTTGTGGGGCGCCGGGCTCGCGCTCGCCGTCGTACTCGGCTTGCTGGGCTTCGCGGTGGCCGTCCCGCTGCGGCGGCTGCGCCGCGGCGTGCCGAAGATCGTCGGGCTGATGGAGATCGGCAAGGCGCAGGAAGAGGAGGCCGCCCACGTCTGGGCCCGCGCCTCGTGGGAACGCAAGCATCTGCACCATCTGGCGCTCGCGGTGGCACTGGCGATGGCGGCGGGCGGCGGCGCGCTCCTGGTGCTGCGCTTCGGTTTCGGCCCGCTGGGCGAGTGGTCGAAACCGATTTCGGGGATCGGGGTGTTCGCGCTGGGCGCCCTGGCCGCGGGACTGCTGCGCGTCGTTTTCGCCGCCGCGACGACGCCCAAGCGCAGCCGTCACCTCGGCGCGCTGGCGGACCTCGTGTGCTTCTGGCCGCGGGCCGCCCATCCGATCGTTCCGCCGAGCTACGCGCTCAAGGTCGTCCCGGAACTCGCGGACCGGGTCAAGGAACATCTGGCCGATCCGGGCACGCGGGTCGTGCTCTCCGGGTACAACCTCGGCAGCCTGCTGACCGTGCTCGCCGCGGCGCGCGTGCTCGCCGACCTCCCGCCCGAGGACCGCGAGCGCGTCGGGCTGCTGACGGCGGGCTCACCGCTGCAATGGGGTTACCAGCGAGCCTTCCCCGCGATGCTGCCGCAGGCGCAGCTGGCCGGGCTGTACGAGGATCTCGACGGCCGCTGGCGGGCGCTGTGCCGCGGCACGGACATCTTCGGCGGCGGAGTCACGACGTGGCGGCACCGGGTGGTGTCCGGGAAACTGCTCGGCGACGGCTACCTGGCCACCGGCGGAACGGGTCCGCTGGCCGCCGAAGCCGACGAGCAGGGTGTCCTGGTGCTCGGCGGCGATCACTGGCTGCCGGACCCGATGCGCGGGCCGACCGGGCGGCACCGCTGGGCGCCCGGCGTCCTCAAGCACACGGACTACGTCGTCGACGCCGAATGGGACAACGCCGTCGCGATGGCCGCCGGGCTCGGCCGCCCCCGCCCGTCGAACCCTTGGGGCGAGCAGGGATCGCTGTTCGGGGACTTCCCGCAAATGCGCTGAAGGCCCCCTTCACGAGGAAGAGGGCCTTCAGGCATCAGCTAGTTTCAGTCGGCCTTGCGACGCACGCGCAGCAGGACCAGGACGCCGGCACCGGCCAGCACCAGCAGGCCACCGGCCCACAGCAGCCAGGCGTTGTCGAAACCGGTGTCCGCGAGACCGCCACCGTTACCACCGTTACCGCCCACGTTCGGGGCCGGGGCGGAGGTGCTGGTCGGGGTGTCGGACGGCTTCTCCGTGGTGGTCGGAGCGGTCGTCGACGGCTTGGCCGTCGAGGTCTTCGTCGGCTCGGACGGCTTCGGCTGCTCGGTCGGCTTGGTCTTCTCGCCGCACGCGTACCACTTGTCGATGTTCGCCTTGCTGCCGTCGCGGTTGAACGGCGCGCGCAGCTCGGTCCACGGCGGGGTGTCGGAGAGCTTGCGCTTGCCGGGCTCGTAGACGTTGTAGCCGTCGTCGCCACCGAGGACGACGATCGCGGTCACCTTGACGCCCTCGCCGAGGCCGGTGATGTTGAGCCGCTTCTCACCGGCGCCACCGGTGAACTTGAAGTCCGCGTCGGACAGGGCCTTGCCGCCGGCCTTGACCTGCTCGCACTTGCTGATGTTGCCGGGGATCGGCTTGGCGCGGTCGTCATCGGAGTGACAGGCCAGCGCCGAACCGGCGGTACCGAGCAGGGCGGCGGTCGCCAGTGCGACGACGGTGACGGCGGAACGGACACGCCGTCCGGACATGATCTGCATTCAGAGCTCTCCTGTACCGATCGGGGGACAAACGAGCAAAGCGCGGTGCCTCATTCGAGGGATGAAGGTCAACTCGCGGTGCTTCTACACGAGTTCCGTTCACCCGACAGGGTGAGGCGAGAGACCGGACGCTATCGCACACCGATTTCACACCGAAACCGGGGCCCCCGACAAAGCGGCCCACCATCCACAGAGGAATGGTGGGCCGCCTAAACGAGAATGATCAGTCCGAAACGGACTCCGTCTTCTCGGCCTTGTTCTGCTTGCCGAGCACTGAATGGCGACGGCTGTAGACGAAGTAGACGACGACGCCCAGCACCATCCACGCGATGAACCGCAACCAGGTCAAAACGGTCAGGTTGAGCATCAGCCAGAGGCAGGCGGCGATCGCCAGGATCGGGATCAACGGCACCCACGGCACGCGGAAGGCGCGAGGGAGATCCGGTCGCTTCTTGCGCAGCACCATCACACCCGCCGAAACGAGGATGAAGGCGAACAGCGTGCCGACGTTGACCATTTCCTCGAGCTTGTCCGCCGGGAAGAACGTGGCGGCGACGGCGACCAGTCCGCCGACGACGATGGTCGCCCGCTTCGGCGTCCCGTTCGGGCCGGTCTTCGCCAGGCTGCGCGGCATGAGGCCGTCGCGCGACATCGCGAAGATGATCCGGATCTGGCCCAGCATCAGCACCATGACGACGGTCGTCAGGCCGGCGAGGGCACCGACGGAGATGATGTTGGCCGCCCAGTCGACGCCGTTGACCGCGAACGCGGAAGCGAGCGTCTTCTTGCCGCCGTCACCCGCCGAAGTGGCGAGATCCTTGTAGTTCACCATGCCGACGACCACGAGCGACACCGCGACGTACAGCACCGTGACGATGGCGAGCGAGCCGAAGATGCCGCGGGGCACGGCCTTCTGCGGGTTGCGGGTCTCCTCCGCGGTGGTCGCGACGATGTCGAAACCGATGAAGGCGAAGAACACCAGCGACGCCGCGGCCAGCAGGCCGAAGACGCCGAACGAGCTACTGCTGCTGCCCGCGAACACCGAGAAGAGCGACTGGTCGACCCCGGTGGCCGACGACTCGGCGCCGGACTGGGCCTCCGGGATGAACGGCGTGTAGTTGGCGGCCTTGATGTAGAAGATGCCGAGCACGATCACGAAGAGCACCACCGCGACCTTGATCCCGGTGATCACCATCGAGAACCGCGAAGACAGCTTCGTGCCGACAGCGAGCAACGTCGCCAGCACCAGCACCACGATCAGGGCACCCCAGTCGACGGGGACGCCGCCGATCTCGAACGTCGTTTTCGTGCCCTTGCCGAAGATGTAGGAGAGCACGGTTTCGAGATAGGCCGACCAGCCCTTCGACACCGCGGCCGCGCCGACCGCCAGCTCCAGGATCAGGTCCCAGCCGATGATCCACGCCATGAACTCGCCGAACGTGGCGTACGAGAACGTGTACGCGCTCCCGGCCACCGGGACGGTCGACGCGAATTCCGCGTAACAGAGAGCCGCCAGCGCACAGGCGATGGCAGCGAAGACGAACGAGAGCGAAACCGACGGCCCGGCGTAGTCGCCTGCCGTACGCGCGGTGAGCGTGAAGATCCCGGCGCCGATGACGACGGCGACACCGAAGACGGTCAGGTCCCAAGCGCTCAGGTTCCGCCTGAGTTTGGTCCCCGGTTCGTCGGTGTCCGCGATGGATTGCTCAATGGATTTCGTACGCCACAGACCGTTTCCGGGCACCCTTGACCTCCTACACCTGACTGCGGTTCAAGGGACCCTATCGCCCGATCGTGGCGGCAGCGCGGTGGGAGAGCAACGAAGTACCCGAAGGTCGCGGCGGTGATCGGCGGAATACGGACAGTTGCCCCGCACGGTGATCACGGATCCCTCGCTTTCGCGTCCCCGAACGCTAGGAAAGGCCCGTTCCTTGCAAAATTTGCAAGGAACGGGCCTTTCCTAGCGCTCTAGAGCTAGTTCGAGAGCGGTTCGAGACCGGCTCACGCCAGCGAGCGGTCCAAGTCCGGCTCGAGGTAGATCAGCTTCGCCGTCGGTACCTTCGCGCGAACCCGCGCTTCGGCGTCGTCGATGGCCTGCGCGACTTCGGCGGTCTCCAGCCCGGGCACCAGCGCGAGCTTCGCGGCCACCAGCATCTCGTCGGGGCCGATGTACAGCGTCCGGATGTGGATGACCCGCTCGACCTTGCCCGCGGCGAGTTCGTCGACGATCGTGTCGAGGTCGGGCTCGGAGGCGCCCTCGCCGATCAGCAGGCTCTTCATCTCGATGATCAGGATGACCGCGATGACGCCGAGCAGCAGGCCGATCGTGACGGTGCCGATGCCGTCCCACACCGGGTCGCCGGTGGCGACCGAGAGCCCGACGCCCGCGAGCGCGAACACCAGGCCGAGCAGCGCGCCCGCGTCCTCCAGGAGGACCACCGGCAGTTCGGGGGTCTTGGCCTGGCGGATGAACGCCCACCAGCCCGCGTCGCCCTTGATCTTCTTCGACTCCTGGATCGCGGTGTAGAAGGAGTAGGACTCCAGTCCGATCGCGACCACGAGGATGCCGACGGCCACCCACGGCGAGGTCAGCGCCTCCGGCTCGCTGATCTTGTGGATGCCTTCGTACAGCGCGAACACCGAGCCGAGGCTGAACAGCATCAACGCGACGATGAACGAGTAGAAGTACCGGTCCCGTCCGAAGCCGAACGGGTGCGTGCGGGTCGCCGCGCGCTGCGAGGTCTTCTGGCCCAGCAGCAGGAGGCCCTGGTTCGAGGTGTCCGCGAGCGAGTGCACGGACTCCGCGAGCATCGAAGACGACCCCGTGATGAGGAAGCCGGTGAATTTGGCGGCCGCGATTCCGGCGTTCGCCACGAGCGCGGCGATGATCGCCTTGGTTCCGCCACCTGCAGACACGTGCAACTCCCCTGGTGTCCTGAAAAATGGTGTCCCGATATGCCGGGTTCGAAGGCTAGCAGTGCAGATGAGGCCCGTGGCGCCGGGCGGGACAGGTCACAGAATTGTCGGATCCCCTCGCTATTCTCGCCCCTCTCATGACCTGGGAGGTGCCCGTGCCGCGATTCGGCGTGCTCGGACCGTTGACGATCGAGAGCCCGCCCGGGCGGCGCACCGCGCCGCGCGGCGATCATCAGCGTGCCCTGCTGGCCGTCCTGCTGCTGAACGCGAATTCGTCCGTCCCGGTCGACGCCCTGGTCGAGACCCTCTGGCCGGAGACACCGCCGAAGTCGTACTCCTCCAATCTGCACACCTACGTCTCCCGTCTGCGGGCGCGGTTCGAGGGGCTGGCGATCGAGCGTGACCCGCTCGGGTACCGGCTGGTCGTCGAGCCCGGCGACCTCGATCTGCTGTCCTTCCGCGAAGCCGCGGCGGCGGGAAAAGCGGCGGCGCGGGCGGGCGATCCGGCGTCGGCGGCCGGGCACTATCGCCGGGCGCTGGCGGAATGGCGCGGGCCGGTCCTGTCGGGACTGCATCTCCCCCGGCTCGACGCGGACGTCGCCCGGCTCGAGTCGGAACGCCTCGCCGCTTTCGAAGACTGTGTGGACGCCGAACTGTCCGACGGCAGGCACGGCGAGCTCACCGGCGAACTCCAGGCGATGATCACCGAGCATCCCCTGCGCGAGAGGCTGGCCGCGCAGCTGATGACCGCGCTGCACCGCGCCGGGCGGCAGGCCGATTCACTGGCCGTCCACCGCGAGCTGCGCACCACCCTCGTCGAGGAACTCGGCGTGGAGCCCGGCGCCGAGGTCCGCCGCGTGCACGCCGCCGTGTTGCGCGGCGAGGATCCGGTGCCGCCCGCCAAGGCCGCGCCGGTCTTCCCGATCTGCCAGCTGCCCCCGGACATCGCGGATTTCGCGGGGCGCGAGGGCGAGGTCTCGAAGCTCTCCGGGCTGCTCGGCGCGAGCACGGGCGTCCCGGTCGCGGTGATCACCGGCGAACCCGGCGCGGGCAAGTCCACCCTCGCGGTCAGCACCGCGCACCGGCTCCGCCGGTCCTTTCCGGACGGGCAGCTGTTCGTCCCGCTCGCGGGCGCCTCCAGCCCGCGGGACCTCGCCGACGTCCTCGGCGACCTGTTGCGCGCACTGGGTGTCACCGGCCCCGCCATCCCGGACGACGTCGAGGCCAGGGCCGCGGTCTATCGCGGCCGTCTCGCCGATCGGCGGGTCCTCGTGGTGCTCGACGACGCCGCGGGTCCCGATCAGGTTCGCGCGCTGCTGCCGGGAACCCCGGGCAGCGCCGTCCTGATCACCAGCAGGCAACGGCTTTCCGGGCTCGCCGGGGCGGATCGCCTCCACCTCGCGCCGCTGTCCGGGTCGGAGGCGATGACCTTGCTGGCACGGCTGGCCGGGCCGGATCGGGTGGGCGCCGAACGAGCGGACGCGGAGCGGATCGCCAAGGCCTGCGGCAATCTCCCGCTGGCGCTGCGGATCGCGGGCAGCCGGCTCGCGATGCGGCCGGGCCTGCCGCTCGGGAAACTCGCCGGGAAGCTGGAAGACGAGGTCTCGCGCCTCGACGAACTCCAGGTCAGCGATCTCCAGGTGCGCGGCAGCATCGCGTTGAGCCATCAGGCCTTGAGCCCGGCCGCGCGGCGCGCGTTCGTGTTGATCGGCCGCTCCCGCACGCTCGACCTGCCCGCGTGGGCGGTTTCGGCCCTCATCGACCGCGCTGACTGCGCTGACAGCGCTGATGCTGACGGCACCGACGAGGCCATCGACGAACTCGTCGAGGCGAGCCTGCTCGAGGCCACCGGTGTCGATCCGACCGGTGAGCAGCGGTTCCGCCTGCACGATCTCGTGCGAGTGTTCGCCACGGAACTCGGCCGGGAACTGGAGACCCACGACGAGCGGGTCGCCACCGTCGCGAAGGTGTCGGACGCGGCGCTGTGCCTCGCCGACACGGCGGCCCGCCGACTGCCGAGGACGGTGCCGATGCCGTTGTCGGATCAGGACTTACCCGCGCAGCCGTTGCCGGCCGAACTGGTCGAGCGGCTGCTGCGCGATCCCGGCACGTGGTTCTCCGTGGAGCGGGCCAACCTGGTCACCGCCGTCTCGTCGCTGTGCGCCGTCGGCTGGCTGCGAAAAGCGTTGCGGATACTGGAAAGGCTGAGCGCGTACCTGTACCTGCACAGTCACTACACCGACATGCGGACGGCGTACGAGACCTTGCGCGACGCCGCCCGCAAGGCGGGCGACAGGCACATCGTGGTCATCGCCGAGGCGAACCTGGCGGTGTTGCTGCACGCTCGCGGCGAGTACGAACGCGCCGTCGAGGGTTATCGAGAATGTTCGAAGGAACTGGCGGAGCTGGGTGATCTGGCCACGCGAGCGTGGGTGGAGACCAATCTGGCGCACTGCCTCGTCGGCCTCGGCCGGGCCGGGGAATCGCTGCACGCCGCGACCCAGGCCCGCGAACTGTCCACTGTGGAGGATTCGGGAACCCATGCGCGGCGGGCGGAATCCGCCGCGCTGCACAGGCTGGGCAAGATCTCCGAAGCGCTGGAGATCGATCGCCGGATCCTCGCCGAGGCACGGGAATCGGCGGACGACCGCCGGCTCGGCATCGCCCTGCAAGGGCTTTCGTGGTCGCTGATGCTCGACGGCCGCCCGGAAGAGGCGCTGGAGACGGTCGAGGAATCCGTCCTGGTCCTGCGCCGGACGACGGCGAAGTCGGCATTGGCGAAGTCCCTGCGCACGCAGGGCGCGATCCTCGCCGGCGCCGGACGGCGCGCCGACGCGGTGAAGGCGTACGAGAACGCGCGGCGCCTGGCAGGAGCGCTCGAAGAACGGCCGCGGGAGCTTTCCTGCACCCGCGCGATCGCGGCGAGCTGGATCGGCGACGGCCGGGCCGACCGCGCGATTCCCGTACTGCGCCACTGCCTCGGCGAATTCCGTGCCATGGGCGGGAAACCCGCGACCGGCCTCACCCTGCACGTCCTGCGCAGGGCGTACGAGGCCGTCGGGGAAACGGAGGCGGCCGAGGCGGCGGGTGAAGAGGCGAAACGATTGGATGTCCCCCACGACGCCAACGCTTCGACCCTTGTCCGGTTGCTGTTGTCGCTCACCGAACCCGCCCCGGCCTGACCGGGTGGTGCCCGACCCCTCAGACGAGCACCACCCGAAGTCAACCCACGGAGAGCCGCCGGCCCGTATCGGGACGAGCCGACGACAACCGCAGGGTCACCCCTTCGGATGATGATCGCGGAACCCGCCACACGGAACGCACACAGTTCGGGCCAAGGACGCGTTCCTTGAGCAGAAGGTGTCGTGTTCGGGTGGGAAGGGCGTTCACGCGAGTTACGCCTTCGCTCACCTCAACAGTCCTCTGGTTGCGGTCCTTGCGCGTGCAAGGACCGCAACCAGAGGACGAAACGCGGAGAGGTCAGCAGGTGCCGGCGGTGGCGCGGAAGACCTGGGTGCGCTCACCGGAGAGCGGCCGGACGCGGACGGCGGGATCGGCGGCCGGGAGCCACACCGACTGGCCGCGGCGGAGTTCGACCTGCTCGCCGTCGTCGGCGGTCACCAGGATGCTGCCCGCGGTGCACAGCAGGATCTGCGGGCCGACGTCGTGGACGGCGATCTCGCCGTCGTCCCCGGCCGCCCACTCGATCCGCGAAAGCTCGAACTCGGGCGCGTCGGTGCGGTACACCGACAGGCGCTCCTGGCGGTCTCCGCTCTGCACCGGCATCTCGCCGCACGCGAAGTCGACGACGCGCAGCAGCTCCGGCACGTCGACGTGCTTGGGGGTCAGCCCGCAGCGCAGGATGTTGTCCGAGTTCGCCAGGATTTCGACGGCGGTGCCGTGCAGGTACAGGTGCAGGTTGCCGGCGGGCAGGTAGATCGCCTCGCCCGCGCTGAGGGTGAGGCGGTTGAGCAGCAGCGCCGCGAGCACGCCTGCGTCACGCGGATGCGACTCGCCGAGTTCCAGGATGGTCCGGCATTCGACGTCGAACTCGCCGCGTTCCTGGATGTGCTTCACGCACGAATCGAGGACCTCGGGCAGCAGTTCGTCGAGCGCGGCCTGCGGCAGGGTGATCCAGGTGGTGAACAGCGCGCGCAGCCCGGCCGGATCCGGCTGGGCGTCCAGCAGCACCGCGTACTTCGCCAGCCCCGGCGTCTCGATCGCCTTCAGCAGCGCGATCGTGCGTTCCGGGTCGCGGAAGCCCGCCAGCGCGTGGAACTCCGTCAGCGCGCAGACGAGTTCCGGTTTCGCCGTCGGATCCGGGTAGTTGCGGTTCGAGGCGTCGCGCGGGATGCCTGACGACTCCTCGCGCGCGTAGCCCTCCGCCGCTTGTGCGGCCGACGGGTGAGCCTGCATCGAAAGCGGCTCTTCGGCGGCGAGGATCTTCAGCAGGAACGGCAGCCTGCCGCCCCATCGGCCGGCGCAGCCCTCGCCGAGCTGGCCGATCGGATCGGCTTCGACGAGCTCCAGCAGGCTCCGCTCGGTGCCGTCCGGGCCGATGACGTGGGACGGGTCGCCGGGGTGGGCGCCCATCCACAGTTCCGCCTCCGGATGCGGCGCCGGCACCGGACGCCCCAGCAGCTCGGGGATCGTCGTTCTCGACCCCCACGCGTAGGGCCGCACGGCATTGCGCAGCAGCTCCACTGTCACCTCAACTCCTCGCCGGGCACGGGTGGTGCCGGCCCTCATTTCCTACGTCGCACCCGGGGCTCACGCCGTTGCAGGCGTGTACCTCCCAGCGCCGCCGATGCTGCCGACGGCCAGCCCCAGATAGACCGCGGCCAGCTCGAAACGCAGCGCGAGAACGGCCGCACGCACGATCTCGTCCGTTTCGATTTCTTCGGCCGGGGCGATCACATCCGCACCGGGCAGCAGGTCTTCCGCCTGGTAGCGGGCCGCCTCCGTGGCCGGCCCCGTCCGAACCGAGAGGAGCAGCACCCTCGGCACGACGCCGACCCCCTCCTCCGGGTCCGCGAAGATATCGCGCTCCACGCCCCCGGACAATGCCGCACGCCGCAAAGCGGGCCGGGCCAAGGCCTGGCGATAGTCCTCGACATCACAGACGAGGGCCGCGTGGGCGGCGAAAGCGTGGGCCGCGTGTTCGCCGACGGCGACCGCGACCGGGTCCAGCCCCCACAGGAGCGGCTGGCGGTCGGCCAGCTTCAGCGCCATCGCCTTGGCCGGGTTCGCGAACGAGTCCCTCGCCAGATAATCCTTCTCGGCTTCCGCGTCGAGGTGGTCGGCGAGCTGCTCCAGATCGGCCACCAGCAGGCCGAGCGCGTTCGCGGTCAGCAGCGCGGCGGCGAGCCCGCGCGGGAAGGCCATTTCCGGCGGGACCGGGAGCCTCGGCGCGAGGATCAGTCCCTTGCCCGCGACGGCGGCCGCGACCGGGCCCTCGCCGGGAGCGGACAGCACGACCGTCGCACCGAACCTGGCGGCACGCTCCAGAGAAGCGGCCAGCTCACGATCACCGGCGTCGTCGGTGTGCGCGAAGACGACGTCGAGGGCACCGATCCAGCTCGGCACGACCTCGGCGACGACCACCGGCACCGGGCAGGCCGGGGTCAGCAGCGCGGCGACCAGCCTGGTCAGCGTCCGGCTGACGCCGGGCCTGTCGATCAGCACGAGCGAGCGCGGGCGCCCGACGTCCAGGCGATCGCTCAGTTCGAGCTCGGCCGCGGCTTCGGCGGTCGCCCGGACCTGGGCGCCCGCCATCGCGGCGGCACGGAGCAGCCCCGCGGTGTCGGCCTCGGCCAAGCGCGCGGGATCGTCGAGCAGGGAATCGTCAGGGACCGTCGGCATGGGCGCCATCCGGGGTCGTCGGCTCGGTGGCTTCGTCCAGTAACAGTACCGGGATTCCATCACGGACCGGATACACGCGACCGCACTCCGTGCAGGTCAGCGCGTCCGCCTCCGGATCGGCCGTCGTCCCCGGCCGCAGCGGCGCGTGATCGGGGGACGGGCAAGCCAGGATTTCCAGCAACTGTGCGTCAAGCGTGACGGCCATGGTCTCTCCCTACCTGTGGGACATCTCTATGTGTGTTTTCACGACACATTCGTTACCCACGGACGATCGCCAATACGTCTTCGGTCAGCGCCCGGACGGCCTCGGCGTCGGCGGCCTCGACGTTCAGGCGGAGCAGCGGCTCGGTGTTGGACGGACGCAGGTTGAACCAGCCACCGCCGGGAAGCTGCACGGTGAGCCCGTCCAGTTCGTCGATCTCGACGCCGTCGCGCGCGGCGAAGGTGTCCTTGACCGCCATCATGCGCGCGACCTGGTCGTCGACGGTGGAGTTGATCTCGCCGGAGGCCGCGTAGCGCGAGTACTCCGCCGTCAGCTCGGACAGCGGGCCGGTCTGCTCGCCGAGGGCGGCGAGGACGTGCAGCGCGGCCAGCATGCCGGTGTCGGCGCGCCAGAAGTCGCGGAAGTAGTAGTGCGCGGAGTGCTCGCCGCCGAAGATCGCGCCGGTCTTGGCCATCTCGGCCTTGATGAACGAGTGCCCGACCCGGGTGCGCACCGGCTTGCCGCCGTGCTCGGCGACGATCTCCGGTACCCCCTTCGACGTGATCAGGTTGTGGATGATGGTGCCGCCCGGCTCCTTCTCCAGCTCACGGATCGCGACCAGCGCGGTGATGGCGCTCGGCGACACGGGCTCGCCGCGCTCGTCGACGACGAAGCAGCGGTCGGCGTCGCCGTCGAACGCGAGACCCGCGTCGGCGCCTTCCTCGCGCACCTTCGCCTGGAGGTCGACGATGTTCTTCGGGTCGAGCGGGTTGGCCTCGTGGTTGGGGAAGTTGCCGTCGAGTTCGAAGTACATCGGCACGACGTCGAGGGGCAGGCCCGCGAAGACCGTCGGGACGGTGTGGCCGCCCATGCCGTTGCCTGCGTCGACGACGACCTTCAGGGGACGGCTTCCGGACAGGTCGACGAGCTTGCGCAGGTATGCCGCGTAGTCCGCGAGGACGTCCTTCTCGGTCACCGAGCCGCGCTGGCCCGCGAAGGTGGGGACACCCTGCTCGACGGTGTCGCGGATCTCCGCGAGACCGGAGTCCTGGCCGACCGGGGCGGCGCCCGAACGGCACAGCTTGATGCCGTTGTACTGCGCCGGGTTGTGGCTGGCGGTGAACATGGCGCCCGGCAGGTTCAGCGACCCGGAGGCGAAGTACAGCTGGTCGGTGCTGGCGAGACCGATGGTCACGACGTCGAGGCCCTGCGAGGTCACGCCGTCGGCGAACGCGGCGGACAGCTCGGGCGAGGAGTCGCGCATGTCGTGGCCGATGACGATCGCGTCCGACTCGGCTTTGATCAACAGAGCGAAGGCCGAGCCGAGGTCACGGACGAGCGCCGCGTTCAGCTGTTCACCGACCACGCCGCGAATGTCGTAGGCCTTCACGATGCCCGAAAGGTCTGGCACGCCTGCTCCCCGCCAATAGTCTCGTTACAACGCCCTCTGGCGCCTCGAAAGCCTACCGGCGGGCCTTGGTGTCAGGCTCGGCCGGGCAGGACGCGCAGGTGGCCGCGCCTGCCGGAGGGACCCTCGGGTTCGGGGTCGGGCGCGGGCTTGTCGGAACGGCCCGCTTCGCGCACGGCCTCGGCCAGCGCGGTCAGCTCGTCGGCGGAGGGATCGGGAGCGGCGAAGGCCCCCTCGTGCCGGACGACTTCCCAGCCCTTGGGCACGGTGAGCCGGAGGGCGTGGGCCTCGCAGAGGTCATAGGAGTGCGGCTCGCTCGCGGTGGCCAGTGGCCCCACTACGGCTGTCGAGTCGCTGTAGGCATACGTGAGCGTGGCGACAGCGGGTTCGAGACAACCCGTTCGCGAACACTTTCGTACGCTCCGCACGATCGAGAACGATAGCGCGTCCCCGGCCAGGTGTACCGGCGACACGCGCTTTGATTCGCCGAGCGCGTACCCTTCGGATCGTGGCGACGGCTCGTGATTCCCGACAGCGACGGCGGATGCGCCGGGACCGGCACGGCCGGGGCCTGCGCGGAGCGCTGTATCCGTCGACCCTTCCCGCCGCCGCTAGCAGGGCAGAGAGGTTCGACGCGCTGGTTTTGGACGCGCTCGAACCGATCGAAGCGCGGTGGCGGCACGAGCTGACGAAGCTCGACGTGGCCGTCGACGACGTTCCCGAAGTTCGCTCGGATGGCGCACCGGCCGGAGTGGACGGCGTACTGCACGACGGCGCCGTCCCGCTCTCACGGCTCGTGCCCGCCGGTGTCGACCGGGCCGGACTGCCGACGCGCGCCCGCATCGTCCTCTACCGCCGCCCCCTCGAAGCACGCGCGAAGGACCCGGGCGAACTCGCCGAACTCGTCCACGACGTCCTCGTCGAACAGGTGGCGGGCTACCTGGGCGTCGAACCCGACGTCATCGAAGGCGACTGACTCTCCACACCGCCCCGACCCCAGCCCCCGCCCTTCCCCGGGGGGCGTCCCCAGCCCAGCGTATCGCGAGGGACCGACGGGACCTGCGGAAACGGCGCTGGAACCCTGAGCTGTCCACAAGGGGACTGCCCTGTGGACAACTCACTCCCCCGTGCAATGAACGGGCCTTTCCTTGCAAATTTTGCAAGGAAAGGCCCGTTCATTGCGGGGGGAGGGGGGAGGGGGAGGGGGAAGCGCGGGGGCCGCCGGGTGGAGGCACCGATGTGGCATTGGGGACGTTGAGTGTCCCCAATGCCACATTGGGGGCGTCGGCGTCAGGGGCTCAAAGGAGCTCAGGTCCGTGAAGGCAGATCCCGCCGCGTAGGCACGGCCGTCAGCAGCGTGAACAGCACCGCGGCGATCTGCGCCAGCAGCAACAGGTTCCGCGTGGTGCCCTGGTGCTCCACCACCACCTCCGAAGGCGCGGGAGGCACCGAGACCGCCACCTGATGCCCCCAGGCCCGCACGATAGGCACGGCCTTGCCGTCCACGGTCGCCTGCCAGCCCGCCTCGAACTCCGCGGCCAGCACGAGCAGCCGTCCGGTCGGCCCTTCCGAGACACGCACCCGCACGTCCGGCAGCCCGGCCTGCACCGGCGCCACCCCTGGCGACGCCCCCGGCGCGCCCTTCCCGGTCACGGCCGCCTGCGCCAGTTCCGGCGAGATGAGCGCCACCTGACCGCCCGCGGGCAGCAGCCGCAGCACCGGACGCCCGTCCGAGGTCTGCGCCGCCGCAACCACCAGATCCCGCGCCAGTTCGACGAAAGCCGAACCGTCCGCACCGGCGGGCAGCACGACGTACAGCACTCCCGAAGCCGCAGCGGCCGCGAAGGCCTGCTTGACCGCGTCCGGCGAACCGGTCAGCAGGTCGCGGCGCCACGAGGCCAGCCTGTCGGCGCTGCCGGGTGTCGGCGCGAGTTCGTCGTCGCCGTAGAGCGGCAACCGGCCCCCGGTCTGCCGAACGGGCTCACCCACGACCAGGACCGAGCGTCCGCTGGAGGCCAGGTCGTCGACGGCGAGCGAGGGACGCGCGCCCGACCGCAGCGGGCCTTCCCGGCCGGCGGCGACCGCGCCGGTCACCAGCGTCAGCAGCACGAGCACCCCGGCCACGGCCGTGACCTTCGTCAGCCACGGCGCGGGTTCGACGGTCGTCCCGCCGCGCTGCCAGGTGGCCAGCACCGTCCACAGCAGCCCCGCGCCGATCACCAGCAGCGGCACCCCGGCGTACCCGGTCGCGTGCGCGCCGCCCGTCATCGGCGTCACCGCCACGAACCGCACCGCCACGAGCCCGAGCACACCCAGCACGACGACGGCGACACCGGCGCCCGCGCCCCTCGACGGCCGGATCACCAGCGCGACGATCGCGGCCGCGACCAGCGCCACCCCGATCGGCCAAGCGCCGGGACCGCCGGGATCCAGTCCGGCGAGATCGGCACCGGACGCGGCCGTGGCGGCACCGCCGAGCCCGTGCAGCAGCAGTTCCGGATGCCTCAGCAGCACACTCGGCCACGGCAGCAGCAACGCCAGCGGCAGGAAGACCACGATGCCGACCGACGCGATCCGCCGCGCGAGCCCGGTCGGCGAGGGCAGCACCACGAACCCGACCACCAGCCCGACCAGCGCCAGCGCGTGCGCCAGCGGCGAGAAGGCGCCGATCAGCGCCAGCCCGATCGCGCTCAGCGCGGAAACGTGCAGCCATCGCGAGTCCGCGCGGACCAGCAGCCCGACGATGCCCGCGATCACCAACGGCAACAGCAGATGCACGACGACGACGTCGAGCCGTCCCTGCGCGACCGAAGCCGTGGCGGCGGGCAGCACGCCGTACGCCGCCGCGACGACGGCACGAACCCAGCGGCGCACGCGAAGGTGCCGAGTGGCCACGTACGCGCTCAGGGCGGCGAGCGGGATGTCCCCGATCAGCAGGATCGCGACCAGCGCCGCGGGTCCGCCGATCGGTGTGAAGATCGCGCCGAGGGTGCCCAGCACCGGCAGTGTCGCGGGCGCGGGGCTCGCCGTCCCGCCCGCGATCGCGTGCCACGGCGCGAGATACGACGACCAGATCTCGCCGAGCCCGCCGACAGGCAGCAGTTTTCCGCCGAAGAGGTCCAGTCCGAGCCGGGAACCGTTGACCACGAAAGCGAGCGCCGTCAGCACGACCAGCATGAGGACCGGCGGGGCGAACACGGTCGCGCCGAGCACCCGCTTCCGGTCGACCTCGACGAACACGAGTTCCGGCTCCGGCCGCCGCCCGCCGTCACGCGGCACCGGCGACGGTTTCGGCCTGCCGGCTGCGGGTTTCTCGGACACTTCTTCGGGGACCGCGACCGCGACGACCGCGCTGGGCCGCCGGAGTCCCGTTCCCCGCGAGCCGACCCCGCGCATCGCCCCGGCGGGCAGCGCCCCGGGGCCGACGGGGCGATCTTGCCCGGCCCGCACCGCCTCCGGCGGGATCCAGGCGCCTTCCTGGTCCGCGCTCTCCGGCACGGTCCCGAGGGCGAAGTCCCGTTCGACACCGCGCCGGACGAGGCCGACGACACCGGCGCGGACCGCGTTGCGCATCCGCGTCGCCCGCCCGATGAACAGGCCGCGGACGTCACCGGGCCGGTCTGTCTCCCGGCGTTCGGCGCGGGCCGCGCGCAGTCCGCCGCGGCCGCGCAGCAGGTACCAGGTCGCCGCGAGTTCCGCGCCCGCCTCGCCGGTGCGGCGCAGCAGCAGGAACGCGAGCGCCCGGAAGAGCGCGAAGAACGGAATTCGAATCAGGCCGAACCAAAAGGACAACGGGGAGCAATTGACGAGGAACACCCGGAGCCCGTGCGCGCGGTTCGCCGTCGCGAGGGAAAGGCCGAGCGCGTCCGGTTCCCGTTGCCCGGTACTGAGCGCGCGGGCGTGCCGGAGCCTGGCGTCCGCCACCGAGAGCACGCGGCCGCCCGCGGCGTTGGCGCGCCAGCCGAAGTCGAGATCCTCGCGCAGCAAGGGAAACCCGGGGTCGTAGCCGCCGAGGTCGTGCCAGACTTCCCGCCGCACCAGTGATCCCGCGCTCGGCACGGCGAGCACCGCGGTGTCGGCCTCTTCGGGCGAGATCTGCTGCCGGTGACCGATGGCGTCGGTCGACAGTCCGGCTTCGACGATCAGCCGCGGGTCGCTCCAGTCCACCGCGAGCGGGCCGAGCACCGTCGCCTCGGGCTCGTTTTCGGCCGCTGCCAACAGATTTTCGAGACAGTCCGGTTCCGGCGCGCAGTCGTCGTGCAGCAGCCAGAGCCAGCCGCCGGGATCTCCCCAGCGTTCGACGGCGTGCTCGACGGCCTCGCCGACCGCGGCTCCGAAGCCGACGTCATCCGAAAGTGTGAGAATCCCGTCCAGAACCGGAGTGGTGTCGGTACCGCCGACGACGCCTTCGGACGCGGCCGCGTCGGCGAGGATCTTGGCCGTCCGGTCGGTGGAGCCGGTGTCCACGGCGAGCACGTGCCGGGGCCGGACACCGCTGCGCCGGAGCGCGGAAAGCGCCAGTGGCAACCAGTTCTCGCCGTTGTGACAGACCACAATGGCCAGTACGGGGACCGTGCGCAGCACAGGTGACGCGGCAGTGCGAGACAACGGGCACTCCAGATGTGGCGGCGAAGTCGAGTGCCGCCACCCTACGACGCGACCCTGTCACCCGTTGGTGGCCCCACTATGTGGATGCGGGGCAGGAAGCGATCTCCGGCGCACTGGAGGTGCCGGAGATCGCCGTCACACAGCTCGCTTTTTCAGTTTCCTACGCTCACGTTCGGAGAGCCCGCCCCAAATACCGAACCGCTCGTCATGCGCGAGGGCGTACTCGAGGCACTCGTCCTTGACCTCGCAACCGAGGCAGATCCGCTTGGCTTCGCGGGTGGAGCCGCCCTTCTCGGGGAAGAACGCCTCCGGGTCCGTCTGCGCGCAGAGGGCCCGTTCCTGCCAGTCCTGCTCTTCCGCGGAGGCATCGTCGAAAAGCTCGGTGAGATCGCCCAGTTGCTGCTCCGGGACCTCACCCCAACCCACGACTTGCCCCCATTCCCTTCCATCTGCTTCCAACCGCACGTCCGCCTCCTCGCTGTCCACGCACTCCCCAGGCTGGCGGTGTTGAAACACCATCCGCCGCCCCCTTCCAGCGACGAATGACATCACTGTGATTACACCCGTGTAGTGCGGTCAGGTCAAGCGGAGTAGCGAGTTCGGGGGATACCCGCGCCCCATCGCGCAAGGGGACACGCCGGTAACTTCACATCGGGCATACGGAAGACTGGTGGAGTGCAGAGATCAGCAGTGCGGCCCAGCCCGATCTTCCTCGGCATCCTCGCGGTCACCGTCCTGGGCGGTGTACTGGCGGCTTTCGGTGATGCGACCACGATTTCCAGCCAGAAGTACGACCCGCTGATCATCGCCGGGGTGGTCCTTCTCGTCGCCGGCGGCTGGGTCGCGTCACTGACGCTGCACGAGTTCGGGCACGCCGTCGTGGCGTTCCGCGGCGGTGACCACAGCGTCGCCCACAAGGGTTATCTGACCATGGACGTCCGGAAATACACGGATCCGGTGCTGTCCATCATCCTGCCGTTGGTGTTCCTCATCATCGGCGGCATCCCGCTGCCGGGTGGCGCGGTGTGGATCGAACACGGGCGCCTGCGGTCGCGATCCGTCCAGTCGTGGGTTTCGCTCGCCGGGCCGCTGAGCAACCTCGCCGTCGGCGTGGTGCTGGCGCTCCTCGTCGCGCTGGTGCCGATGGCGAACGGGCTCGTGATCGGGCTCTCGTTCCTGGCGCTGCTTCAGATCGTCACGTTCCTGCTGAACATCCTGCCGATCCCCGGCCTCGACGGCTGGGGCGCGATCGAGCCGTACCTTTCGCCCGGTGCGCGCGAGTTCGGCGCGAAGGTCCGGCCGTGGGCGCCGATCGCGCTGTTCGCCGTGCTGTTCCTTCTGCCGGGAGCCAGCCCGCTGCTGTGGAAGGTGTCCTACGCGATCTTCGACACCGTCGGGGGTTTCAAACTCGCCGCCATGTACGGCCAGGACGCGTTCACGTTCTGGAACTGAGTTCGCCGTCGGGGTGTTCGACGAACCACTCGTGCGCCCGTTTCCAGACGCGTTTGAGGCCGGACCGCTCGCCGAGGTAGTCGCCCGCCATGCCGACGACCGGCAACTTCCCGAGCGCACGGTGGAAAAGGCGGCCACGAGGCCGCTTCTCCAGTTCTTCGACGATGCCCAGCAACCCCCGGCCGAGTCGCCACAGCGTGCCCGCGGCCGCCTTCAGGGTGACCTTGCCGTGCTTCTTCTTCGCTTCGTCGAGTTCTTCGGTGAGCTTCGCCGCTTCGTCGTCTTCGGCGGCCTTGTCGTGTTCGGCGTGCTTGCCCGCCGCGACCACCGGATCGATGTCCCGCTCGAAGAGCACCCACGCGATCAGCCGGACCCGCGCGCCGACGTCGGTCACGCCGTACTCCCCCGCGATCGCGCACAGCAACACTCCCTGCGACGCCGAGCCGAGCGCGTCCTGCACGGGCAGCCTGTCGGCGAGCGCGCCGCCGAGGCCGGGGATCGCGGTGATCAGCGCGGTGAACCGGCCGACCCGGTTCACCCACCAGTCGGTCCGCTGGTAGTTCGTCATCTCCGCCCAGGCCGCGGTGCCGGGCACCTTGACCGAGGTGATCCCGTCAAGCAGCTTGTCCTTCAGTTTCGGCTCGACGCCTTCCAGCGCGTCCTCACGCCGCCCCCTGGCCTGCAGGCCGAACGGATCCGCGTCGCGCAGCGCGTCGACCATCGGACCGCAGGCGCGGACGAACGGCCGCAGCACCGCCACGACCTGGCGATCCGAAATCGCTTCACCCATCTTCGCCTCCCTTGGCGGCTTTCGCCGCCGTGCCCAGACCGCTGCCCAGCGCCAGCGCTCCCGGAAGGGCGCCGCCGCCGATCAGCAGCAGTGCCCGCCAGTCCTGTACCAGCACCAGATCACCACCGGGCCCGGTCACACCCATCCCGAGTACGACAAGTACCCAGACGAGCAGCGGAATCACCGAAAAGGAGGGCCGGACCACTTTCGCGGTCGTCCTCACCAACAGCGGTGTGGTGATCACCGCGAGGACCACGGTCACCGGGAACGGGGCGTCACCGAGTTTCGGCAGCACGATGCCGTCGAGCCGGAGCGGCAGGAAGAACAGTTCGAGCAGACCGAGCAGAAGCGCGGCGAAGCACAGCACCACCAGCATCAGGCGCCGTCCGGTCGAGAGCGGCTGTGACGGGACGGTCACTTCGCGAGTCCCCCGAACAGGTCGGCCGCGGCACCTTCGGCCGGTCCGTGGGCGAGGACGAAGTACTCGTCCGGGGTGATCGGCTGCGCGACGTCGTTGCTCAGCGCGAAATGGTCCGCGAGATGCGGCGCCGCGGGCACGCTGACCTGGGTCTCGTGCGCCCGCAACGCGGCGGCCTTCGCGGGGAGGTGCGCGCCGACGTCGAGGACGGTCGTGATCGTCTCGTCCGGCGTCACCGGCAGTTCACCGTCTTCGGGGACACGGAACGCCGAGCGACCGCGCAGCGCGGCGAGCCCGGCGGTCACGGCGTCGCGGGAAGAAACGGTATGGAAGACCCGCTCGACCGAAGCGGCCTTCGGCGCGGCGGCCATCGTGATCTCGTGCGCGCGGATGTGGTCGGGATGCCCGTAACCCCCGAAAGCGTCATAAGTGACGACGACCTCGGGCCGGACCTCGTCGAGGATCTCCGCGAGCTGGGCCACCTGCTCGTCGGGGTCGCCGCCGGAGAACGCGCGTGGATGCGCCGCGGACGGCGTCCCGGCCATCCCCGAGTCACGCCAGCGCCCGATGCCGCCGAGATACCGGTGCCGGGTGACGCCCAGCGCGGCACAGGCCGACGCCAGTTCGCCCGCGCGGTAGCCGCCGAGCTGATCGGAGGCCCACGAACCGAGCCCGGCGAGAGGCGGCGGGATGATCTCGCCTTCCTCACCGAGAGTGCACGTGACAACGGTCACGTCGGCGCCTTCGGCCGCGTAGCGCGCGATGGTGCCACCGGTGGTGATGCTCTCGTCGTCCGGATGGGCGTGCACGAGGAGCAATTTGGGCCGCGCGGAGATCACGGCTTGAAGACTAATTCGAACACGGCGCGCTTTCCTTTATAGGGTGTCGGGAACGGAAGCCCCGAGCACCGACCTTAGTCGGGCCACTCTCGGTTATCCTCGCGCGAGTCACGGGCTTTGCGCCGTGACCATATGTACCCCCACGAAGGGCATCTTGGTGAGCACTGAAGCAGCATCGTCGGACCTCGGCGGCGTGTCGGGTTCGGTTCTGTCCATCTCCGACCTGAGCGTCTCGTTCCCGACCGACGACGGCGTGGTCAACGCCGTCAAGGGCATCGGATTCGACGTCAAGCCTGGTGAAATCGTCGCGGTGGTCGGCGAGTCCGGTTCCGGCAAGTCGGTGACCTCGATGTCGGTGCTCGGGCTGCTCCCGAAGACGAGCCGGATCGCGGGCGAACTCCGCCTCGGCGACCGCAACCTCGCCGACCTCAAGGAGAAGGACCTCCAGAAGATCCGCGGCAACCAGGTCGCGATGATCTTCCAGGAGCCGATGACCGCGCTGAACCCGGTCTACACCGTCGGCTGGCAGCTGCGCGAGGCGCTCCGCTCCCACCAGGACATCTCGAAGGAAGCCGCCGACAAGCGCGCCATCGAGCTGCTGGAGATGGTCGGCATCCCGAACCCGCCGCTGCGCTTCAAGCAGTACCCGCACCAGCTCTCGGGCGGTCTGCGCCAGCGCGTCGTCATCGCGATGGCGATCTCGTGCGACCCGAAGGTGATCATCGCCGACGAGCCGACCACGGCACTCGACGTCACCGTGCAGGCGGAGATCCTCGGCCTGCTGCGCAAGCTGCGCGACACCCTCAACACCGCCATCGTGCTGATCACGCACGACATGGGCGTCGTCGCCGACCTCGCCGACCGCGTGGTCGTGATGTACCAGGGCAACATCGTCGAAGAGGCCCCGGTGCGCGACCTGTTCGCGTCGCCGCGGGAGGAGTACACCCGCAAGCTGCTCGCCGCGGTGCCCGTGCTCGGCCAGCGCCCCGAAGGACGCCGCCTGCTCGACGACGCCGGCATCTCCGCCGACAGCGACGAGGCCTCGAAGATCGCCGAGGAGATCCGCCTCGAGGACAGCGAACTCGCGGCCGTGATCGAAGAGAACGCGCCGGCGCTCGAGATCAAGAACCTCGTGCTGGAGTACCCCGGCCGCCGCGGCCAGGCGAAGAACCGCGCGGTGGACGACGTCTCGCTGAGCATCGCCAAGGGCGAGATCGTGGGCCTGGTCGGCGAATCCGGTTCCGGCAAGTCGACCGTCGGCCGCTGCGCGATCCGCCTGCTGACCCCGACCGAGGGCACCGTCTCGATCGCGGGCAAGGACATCACGAACATGTCCAACAAGGATCTGCGCCCGCTGCGCCGCTACTTCTCGATCGTGTTCCAGGACCCGGCCTCCACGCTGGACCCGAAGATGACCATCGGCGAGTCGATCGCCGAGCCGATGGTGCTGCACAAGTTCCTGGCGGGCAAGGCGCTGAACGAGCGCGTGGCGTCCCTTTTGGACAAGGTCGAGCTCGGCGGCCACTACCGCAACCGGTACCCGCACGAGCTGTCCGGCGGCCAGCGCCAGCGCGTCGCCATCGCGCGGGCGCTCTCGCTCGACCCGGCGCTGCTGATCGCGGACGAGCCGACCTCGGCGCTGGACGTCTCGGTGCAGGCGCGGGTGCTGGACCTGTTCCTCGACCTGCAGCGCTCGCTGCAGTTCGCGTGCCTGTTCATCAGCCACGACCTCGCCGTCGTCGACCTGCTGGCCGACCGCGTCGCGGTGATGCAGCACGGCAAGCTCGTCGAGGTCGGCACCCGTGACCAGGTGCTGCACTCGCCGCGCGAGGAGTACACGCGCCGTCTGCTTTCGGCCGCTCCGGTGGCGGACCCGGTGCTGCAGGCCAAGCGGCGTGCGGCCTGGGAGGCGGGCAAGCTCGCTCCGGTCGCGGACTGACGCTTCTGGAAGTACGTGAAGGCCCCCTTCCTTGCGCTAGACGCAGTGAAGGGGGCCTTCACTGCGTCTGATGCCATGAAGGACCCCTTCGGCCATGGTCGGCACGGCGTCGTGAGTGGCGATTCGGGTAGGGCCGAGGGTGTCTTGGTCACCTACTGGCTTCTGGCTGCGGTCGTTCGCGGGGGCGGGCCGTGAAGGGCCCCTTGCCTACCTTGAGCGTAGGGATGGAGGCCTTCACTACCTTCGTGATCGCTGCGGTCGCCACCTTCGCCCTACCCGCACCAGCGGTCACAGCGGCTGCGCGTGAAGGCCCCTTTCCTCGGCTCAGCCGAAGAAACTCGCCCCTCACGCCTCCCCCACATCCGGTACACGAAGAAGGCCCCCTTCCCGAGGGAAGGGGGCCTTCACGCGTTAAAGCAGGTGTTACGCCTTCATCCGGCGCTGCCGCGGGTCGAAAGCGTCCCGCAGGCCGTCACCGATGAAGTTGATCGTCAGCGAGATCAGCACCAGCACGATGAACGGGCCGAAGAACAGCGCCGGCCGGTTCTGCAGCTGCGAGTAGTTCTCGAGGATGACGCGGCCGAGCGAGGTGTCCGGCAGCTGCACCCCCAGCCCGATGAAGGACAGCGCCGCCTCGATCAGCACGGCCTGCGCGACCGCGAGGGTCGCGTTGACCGTGATGAGGCCGACCATGTTCGGCACCAGGTGCTTGAACACGATGTGCATCGTCCCGGCGCCGGACGCGCGAGCGGCGTCCACGAATTCGCGCTGGGACAACGACATCGACTCGGCCCTGGCGATACGGGCGATCGACATCCAGCCGAAGGCCGCCAGCACCATCGCGACGATGTACCAGGCACCACCGCCGAACACCTTCGCCAGGATCGCCGCCGCGGCGATCTGCGGGACGATCAGGAACAGGTCCGTCACCCGCGAGATCGCCGAATCGGTGAACCCGCGCAGATACCCCGCCATGGCCCCGAAAACGGTGCCGATGGTGGTGGCGACGATCGACACGATGAGCGCGATCAGGAGCGAGTACTGGGTACCGCGCAGGATCTGCGACACCATCTCCTTGCCGACCTGCGTCGTCCCGAGCGGGTAGTCCCCGCTGGGCTTCGCGAAGGACGGGAAGGAGCTGTCCTCGTAGTCGTACGGCCAGAAGATCGGCATGATGATCACGGTCAGCACGAGGATCAGCAGGATCGCCGTACAGACCATGGCCAGCTTGTGCCGCAGGAACTTGCGCAGGACCAGCTTGCCCTGACTCCGGGGCTCGGGCAGCGCTTCCGGGGAAAGCTTGCCGTCGGCGGTGTCCGCCGTGATTAGGGAATTCAAGTCAGCCAACGCGAATCCTCGGGTCCAGGATGCCGTACATCAGGTCGGCGATCAGGTTGGCGATGATGATGCTCGTGGCGATGACCACCAGCCAGCCCATCATCACCTGGGGATCGCTCTTGGTCACGGCTTCTACGAGCAACTTACCCATGCCGTTCCAGTTGAACACCGACTCGGTGATGATCGCGCCCGAGAGCACGGCACCGAAGTTGACGGAGAACAACGTGGTCACCGGGATCAGGGCGTTCCGGAACGCGTGGCGGAAGATGACCCGCCCGTTGGCGAGGCCCTTGGCCCGCGCGGTCCGGACGTAGTCGGCGTTCAGCGTCTCCAGCATCGAGGCCCGCTGGAACCGGCTGTACGCGGCGAAGCTGATCGCCATGATGGACAGCGTCGGCAACAGGTAGGCGCCCACGTAACTGGCCAGGAACCCGCCCGGACCGTCGAAGTTCAACGATTCGGGGCTCGTGGTGCGAATCCAGGGGTTACCGAGCACATCGGACAGTCCCAGGTCCCGGACCCAGCCGTTGAACTGGATCGCGTATCCCTTGAGGACGATCGCGACACAGAAGATCGGCATCGAGAACAGCAGGAACGCCAGCGTCGTCGCGATGTAGTCGATGATCGAGTACTGCTTGACAGCGGCGACGACACCGACCAGGACGCCGAGGACCAGCGCGAGCAGTTCCGCGCCGACGACGAGCTTCGCGGTGACCTCGAACGCGGCCATGACCTTCGGGAACACCGGGGCCAGCGCGTTGCCCTGGGCGATCGAAATGCCCCAGTCCCCGCTCACGAAGCTGCCGAGCCAGTCGAAGTACCGGAGGACGATGTTCTTGTCCAGACCGAGCTGACTCGCGATCTGGTTCAGGGTCTCCGGACTCATGGCGGGATTGCTTCTCAGCTCACCCAGCGGGTCGCCCGTGCCGGCGACCATGATGAAACACAGAAAAGTCCCGACCAGCAGGACGGGAATCGAGATCGCCAGACGGCGAAGGATGTAGATCACCAGGTTCAACGAACTGCTCCTCATCCGGGCCTGGCCGCCGAAGTACTGGACCGCTGCCCGGTTGTCCACCGTAGTGGCGGTAACCCTACGGTCAACAGCTACTTCCGGCGGGTACGGGGCCCGGCTTTTGACCGGGCCCCGTACCACCAGGATCGCGTAGGCGAATGGTGAGAAAAAGCGGGCCTAGACCCTACTTCTTCTGCTCCCACTCACCGACGTTCCACAGGACACCGTTGTACGACTGCATGTAAGTGCGGTCGATGCCCTTGAACGCCCACATGGACGGGGTCTGGAACAGCGGCAGAGTCGCGTACTCGTCCGCGATCGCCTGGTCCGCCTTCTGGTAGTTCTCCAGCTGCACGGCCTCGTCGGTGGCCTTCACGGCCGCCTCGAAGGAGGAGTCGATCGTCGGGTTGGACAGGCCCTGGTAGTTCTGGCTGCTGTCGTCGACCCGGGTGATGTAGATCGACTTCTGCTCGGCCTTGAACGGAGCGGCCGACCAGCCGAAGAGCGCGACTTCGTAGTCACCGGCCGCGAGACGGCCACCCTTCAGGAAGTTGGCGTCGGTTTCGTCGGTGATCTCGATACCGGCGAGCTTGGCCTGCGAGATCACGATCTCGACGGTCTGCGTCCGGCGGGCGTTCTGGTTGTGCGAGATCTTGAACGAAGCGCGCTTCCCGTCCTTGGCGAAGATGCCGTCAGCGCCCTTGGCCCAGCCGGCCTCGGTCAGCGTCTTGGCGGCGGCCTCGGCACCGAGACCGGCCTTGCTGCTGTACAGGTCCTTGAAGCCCTGCTCGCCCGGCATGAACACGATGCTGTTCAGCGGGGTCGCGTCGGCCTGGACTTCCTTGAGCAGCTTGTCGGTGATCTCCTGGCGGTTGACCACCTCGAAGAACGCCTTGCGCAGCGACTTGTCCGCGAAGATCTTCTTGTAGTTCAAGTCGAAGTGCTCGAAGGTCAGCTGCGAACCCGAACCGTAGGTCACGCCCTGAGCCGAAAGGCTCTTGAGGGTGTTGGCCGCGGTGGCGTCCGGCTGGGTCGACGCCGCGACGTCGATCTCACCGTTCTGCAGCGCGGTCGCCATGGCCTTGGTGTCCTCCATCGCCCTCACGACGATCTTGGAGGGGCCACCCTTGCCACCGATCCACTTCGGGTTCTTCTCCAGCGTGACGGCCTTCTGGTTGGCGTCGAACGCGGTGATCTTGTACGGGCCGGACGCCGGCATGTTCTCGGCCTTGAAGCCCTTGAAGTCGTTCGACCAGAACTTGCCGGCGGCGGTCAGCTGCGCCGCGTCGCCGGTCGGGGCCAGCTTGGTGATGTCCGGGATGTTCGTGTTCTTCTCGATGATGTGCGCGGGCATGATCGCGGTCGAGTTGAACAGGCCCTTGTAGTCCAGGTACGGCTCGGTGTACTTGGTCTCGAAGGTGAGGTCGTCCTTGCAGGTCGCCTCGTTGATCAGCGAGTAGCCGGTGGTCGAGGCCGCGAGGAAGGCCTGCTTGCCGTCCGCGGTCTTCGCCTTGCCGCTGTGCGCCAGCCACGACAGGTACATGTCATCACAGTCGAACGCCGCGTCGTCGGACCACTTGACGTTCGGCTTGATCTTGTAAACGACGGTCTGCGGCTCCTTGGTGGTGACCTCCCAGGAGTCGAACACGTCGTTGTTCAGCAGCACCTTGTTGTTGCCGTCGAGCACGTCGGCACCGGCGAGCACGGCAGTCAAGATGTAGGTGTTGTACGACGAGTTGGTGTCAGGCGTGTCGTTGTTGTAGCCCGAGTACCCGTCGTCGATGCCCACCGTGACGGTGCCTTCGTACCCCGGGGTGTCCGCGAGCTTGAAGTTTTCGCCGTTCTGCGCCTTGCCGACCGCCATGCTCTTGATGTCGGTCGACGACCCGTTCTGGTCGGTACTGCCGCTGTCGCCACCGCTGCATGCGCTCAGCACAAGCGCGGAGGCCGCGACGAGCGACCAGGCGGAGACTGCCTTGGACTTCCTCATGAAGTGTGCCCTCCTAGCACTGGGCTCCTGAGATCGGAACAGGACCCCACACCGCTCCGGTGAGATGGCCCGGAGCCTATGACACGCCAAGCAACACTCATTTGGCGCACTGCGGGTGCACGCTAGAAAGGAAATGCACGAACAGTCACCAGTTACGGGGGGATCGTGACCAAAGGGTAACTTGCGGCTGACATCGAGAAATACAGTGGTTACCTGGAGGAATCAGTCGGCCACTCGAACGTGCCGAGAAAGGTCACCCTCCAGGGGCGAACTTCGACTCGAATCGGCTACTTCGGACCGCGCGTCCAGTTCACCGCCGACCCGAAAGGGCCCACCATAGGAGGACCTGCGGTTACTCCGGAAATACCAGAGCCGATGGCCAGGGTATCGGCCAGCTGGAACAACGGAATGGCAACATTCCGACGCCACAATTCCGGTTCCAGGGTCGAAAGCGTGTCGGCGACCGGCGTGGTGCCGGTCAGCGCGGCGTCGATCGACGGCTGCAGGGCCGGGTCGCAGAAGCCCAGCGGGTTCCCCGGGACGACGGCCTTGGTCTTCTCGGTGAGCTGATCGGGGCGGCAGCCGAAGGTGGACGCCAGCGCCGACGCGACGTCCGCACCGCCGGTGACCTGGCCGATCACGGCGATGTCGATGCCGACGTTGCCCGCGCCCTCCGGCGTCGTCTGCTGGATCCCGTTGAGCACCGGCATGGCCAGCAGCGTCGAGAACAGCTCCCTCGGCTGCGGCGCGATCGCGTTGACCTCGATCCCCGCGGCCACCAGTTGCGCCGTCAGCTCCTTGGCGATCGTCGCGTACGGCTCCTGCTTGGCGGGAGAGGCGACGACCAGCGAAAGGTTCTTCCCGTTCTTGCGCCAGGTCCCGGCTTCCTTGGTGTAACCGGCGGATTTGAGCAGTTCCTCGCCCCTGGCCGGATCAGCCGTCGACGGCGGGCCGGGCGCCGGGATGGTCGGCTGGAAGCCGGTGGCCGACGGGACGCGGACCTGGGCGTCGGCGCGGAGCTTGTCCGACGGGCCGCCCTCGGCCGCCTCGGTGATCAGCTTGCCCCGGTCGATCAGCGCGGTGACGCCTTCGCGCACCTTCGGATCCGACAGCGTCGGGCTCACCGGCCGCAGGAGGATCTGCGCGACCGTGGGGCGGGCGACCGTGTGCAGCTGGACCGCGGAGCCGAGCTCGCCGAGCCGTTTGAGCCCGGTGCCGTCGGTCCTGGTCATCACGAACTGGTCGTTGCCGCTGCGCAGAGCGGCCAGTGTGCCGTCCTGATCGGCCGCACGGAGCACGATCCGGTCCAGTGCGGAGGGTTTCTCCCAGTAGCGCTCGTTGCGCTCCAGGACGACCTCTCCGCGCGCCGTGTCGAGCCCCTTGATCGAGTACGGCCCGGCGACGGCCGGGAACGTGCTCGCCAGCGCGCCCCGCCAGCCGTTCGGGGCGTCCTTGAGCAGGTGCGCGGGCAGGAGGTTGTTGAAGAGCGTCTGCCAGCCCGGGTACGGCTTGCCGAAGGTGACCTCGACGCGCTTGCCGCCTTCACGCGACTGGATGTCGGAGATCAGCCGGTAGCCCGCTGCGCCGATGACGCCTGGCTGATCGCGCATCGCCTCGCGGAGGTAGGCGAAGTCCTCGGCGGCGATCGGCGCGCTGTCGGACCAGGAGGCGTCCGGCCGGATCGTGTAGGCGACCGTGAACGGCTGCTGCGAGACGACCTCGGCGGACTTCATCAGGTTCTTGTCCAGCTCGAAGCTGCCGTCGTCCTTCGGGCGGAACACCGACGGGAGCAGCAGCTGCGACAGCGCGGACGTCACCTGGGAGGCGTCGGCGAGGTTGTGCGGGTTGTAGCCGCCGAGAACGTCGTCGACACCCACGACGACCTGCGAAGGCGCCTTCGTGGTCGAGGTGCTCACTGGGGAGGCCGAGGAGCTGACCACGGGCGGGGGCGGGGTGTTGCTGCAGGCAGCGAGGAGCACGGCCGCGCACGCCAGCATGGGCGCCGCTGTGTTCACTACCCGCACGCCTGAATCCTCCTGGTTTGTCCCTCGCCCCGCCGCCATAGAGCTACCACGCCCGGCACGGCCCTGACAGCGAGATTCCCATATCGGCCCGGCCGTCGCCCGACCGGATGCCGCCCCTCCGGTGGACGTCCGGGACCCCCGGGAGGTTCCTGCCCGGGCCGAAGGAAACTTTTCGGCCGGGGCGAACGGCCGCCGGAACGCGCCGGAAATCGGTTCCGCGAGCCCGGAACATTCCGGAACGCCCACCGGAATGTTCGCCACCGGACGATTCATGGCAAAACGATCGTGATCACTTCCCCGGTGCCGTTCTCACGTCGTTTAGCGAAGGGAAGCTCTCCGACGAGTCCTCATCGGACGCATTTAGGATCCCGCGTTTTCACGGCGGCGTTCTCGGGACCGCACTCTCGCGGCCGGGGGAAGACCGTTCCGGCGTTGTGAACACCGTCCAAAAAGGAGAACGACTTCGCCCTCGGAATTGTCGGGAAAGGACTCCTTTTCACAAGAAACACCCGATCGAATACGGTGCGTGACCGCCGGAACCCCGGAATGACGAAGGGGCGCTTGCTCACGGTGAGTGAGCAAGCGCCCCTTCGGCGCGTTTACGTCAGCGCGCGGAGATCAACCGCGGTTCTTGTTGCGGTTCCGCTCCTTGGCGCGCTGGTTGACGTCCAGCGTGACCTTGCGGATCCGGACGACGTCGGGGGCGACCTCGACGCATTCGTCGACGGAGCAGAACTCCAGGGCCTCTTCCAGGCCCATCTTGCGCGGGCGGGCCAGCGTCTCCATCACGTCGGCGGAGGACTGACGCATGTTCGTCAGCTTCTTCTCCTTGGTGATGTTGATGTCGAGGTCCTCGGCGCGCGGGTTCTCGCCCACGACCATGCCCTCGTACACCTCGGCGCCCGGCTCGACGAAGAAGGTGCCGCGGTCGGCCAGCTGGATCATCGCGTACGCGGTGATCGGGCCGGAGCGGTCGGCGACCAAGGAGCCGGAGTGGCGGGTGCGGATCTCGCCCGCCCACGGGAAGTAGCCCTCGAAGACGTGGTTCGCGATACCGGTGCCGCGGGTCTCGGTGAGGAAGTCGGTGCGGAAGCCGATCAGGCCGCGCGCCGGGAGGACGTAGTCGAGCTTGATCCGGCCCGAGCCGTGCCCGCCCATGTGCTCCATGCGGCCCTTGCGAGCGGCCAGCAGCTGCGTGATGCCGCCGAGGTGCTCCTCCGGGGAGTCGATCGACAGGCGCTCGAACGGCTCGTGCAGCTTGCCGTCGATCATCCGGGTGACCACCTGCGGCTTGCCGACGGTCAGCTCGAAGCCCTCGCGGCGCATCTGCTCGACGAGGATCGCCAGCGCCAGCTCGCCACGGCCCTGGACCTCCCAGGTGTCGGGACGCTCGGTCGGCAGCACCTTGATGCTGACGTTACCGATCAGCTCCTGGTCGAGGCGGGCCTTGACCAGACGGGCGGTGACCTTGTCGCCGCCGCTGCGGCCGGCCAGCGGCGAGGTGTTGACACCGATGGTCATCGAGATGGCGGGCTCGTCGACGGCGATCCGGGGCAGCGCCTCGGGGTTCTCGACGTCGGCCAGCGTGTCGCCGATGGTGATCTCGGGGATGCCCGCGATGGCGACCAGTTCGCCCGCGCTGGCCTCGGTCGCCGGGACGCGGGTGAGCGCCTCGGTGACGAGCAGTTCGGAGATCCGGACGTTCTGGATGGTGCCGTCCTCGCGCATCCAGGCCACGGTCTGGCCCTTGCGCAGGTTGCCGGAGTGGATGCGGATCAGCGCGATCCGGCCGAGGAAGTTCGACGCGTCGAGGTTGGTGACCAGCGCGCGCAGCGGTCCTTCCCGGTCCGCGAAGGGCGGCGGCACGTGACGCAGCAGGGTCTCGAACAGCGGGTCGAGGTTCTCGCTCTCGGGCACCGCGCCGTCGGCGGGCTGCTCGAGGCTCGCCTTGCCCGCTCGCGCGGAGGCGAACACGACCGGCAGGTCGAGGATCGCGTCGAGGTCGGCGTCCTCGATGTCGCCCGCCAGGTCGAGAAGCAGGTCGTGGGTCTCCTCGACGACCTCGGAGATCCGGGCGTCGGGACGGTCGGTCTTGTTGACCACGAGGATCACCGGCAGGCCGGCTTCGAGGGTCTTGCGCAGGACGAACCGGGTCTGCGGGAGCGGACCCTCACTGGCGTCGACCAGCAGGACGACGCCGTCGACCATGGCCAGTCCCCGTTCGACCTCGCCGCCGAAGTCGGCGTGGCCGGGGGTGTCGATGACGTTGATGGTCACCGGGCCGTTCTCGGTCTCGCGGTGGATGGAGGTGTTCTTCGCGAGAATGGTGATGCCCTTTTCCCGCTCGAGTTCCCCGGAGTCCATCACGCGGTCGACGAGTTCGGCGCGCTCCTCGAAGGCGCCGGACTGCCGGAGCATGGCGTCGACGAGGGTCGTCTTACCGTGGTCGACGTGTGCGACGATGGCGACGTTGCGCAGGTCGGGCCGGGTCTTGCCGGAATGGCGGCCGGCATCGACTGCGGTGGCGCTGGCTGCGGGCACGCGAAGGCTCCAAAGGTTTCAAGTTCGGGTGTGGTGCCCGCGCCGCCTCGAGTGCTCACTCACGCGATCGAGTAACGTCGGCCGACTTTGGCCATACGCAGACCACACCAGGGTACCTGTAGCCGAACTGTGAGCACCCCCACGCCCCAAGATCGGTTAGCCTCACCTAACGTGAAGGCGTCGCCGACGCAGTCCGACGAGGAGCTCGAGTGGGCAAGAAACTTCCCGACGACCCGCGCAAGCTCGTGCGCAAATGGATGAAGTCCGGCAAGGTCAAGAAGAAATGCTGCAGGTCGAAGTCACGGTGCGGAAAATGCCCCGTTCTCGCCCTGAAAAAGGCGAAGACGAAGATCGCGAAAGCGGCCTGACAGCGTCCTCGTGAAGATCGTCAGTGCACCACCGCCTCGTTGACCGCCCGCAGTTCCGGCGCGGTCCGGGTCGGAGAGAATTCGATCACCTCGTAGGCGGCCATGTGCTTGATCGAGAAGGGGTCGGTCGCGAGGATCGCGTCCAGCTTTCCCCTGGCCATGGGCCTGGTGATGATGACGCCGCCGATGCGGGGGTTCCGCCTGCCGGAGGCGAGGAAATTGCCGTGCTCGTACTGCTTGGTCAGCCAGTCGGCGTGATCCGGGAGCACGTAGTCGACTTCTTCGATAGGCGCGGTGTAGGTCAAGAGGACGACATACATGAGACGACGGTAGACCCGGATCGCCAAAATGACGGGCGTACTGCCCCGGCCGATATGAAGTGTTGACGCGACCTGCCCGGAATGAGTGACGCGCGCCTTTTCTCCCCCCGCAAGTAGTCCTCTTGTCGCGGTAGTTAGATGCCGAACTATCGCGACAAGAGGACTACTTGCGGGACCTGGGTAGGATGACGGGCATGCGCGCGCAGAACGCCCAGTGGTGGCCGCCCTCCGGCGGCCCCGCAGTCCTGCGCTGAACCACACCAGCGCACCACCAGGCCGCCCCACCGGGCGGCCTTTTTCGTGCCCGGACCCTGGGGCGGCCCGAATCCGGAAGGAAGAAGGCAGATGATCAGGTTGTCCGGGATCACCCCGTCCGGCCATGTCCACGTCGGGAACCACCTGGGGGCCATCCGGCGCTGGGCGGACGAGGGCGGGCCGGACGACCTGTACTTCGTCTCCGACCTGCACGCGATGACGAACTCGCACAATCCGGCGAAGCTGCGCTCGATGGCTTCCGAACAGCTGGCCGTGCTGATCGCGGCCGGGATCGAGCCGGACCGCGTGTTCGTGCAGTCCGACATCGCCCGCGAGCTGGGCGCCCTCAACTGGGTCCTCGAGTGCACCTGCAACTACGGCGAGGCCGCCAGGATGATCCAATTCAAGGAGAAGTCGAAGGGCCAGGCTGGCGTCCGGCTGTCCCTGCTGACCTATCCGGTGCTGATGGCGGCGGACATCCTGCTGCAGGGCGCGGGTGAGGTCCCGGTCGGCGAGGACCAGCGGCAGCACGTCGAACTGGCGAGAACGCTGGCGAAGCGGTTCAACTCCACTTACGGCGACGTGTTCACCATGCCGAAGGCGGTGCTGCCGCCCGCCGGCGCGCGGATCATGGACCTCGCCGTGCCGACGCGGAAGATGTCGAAATCGACGCGGGAGGAGGCCGGGGTCATCTTCGTCCTCGACGAGGCCGACCAGGTCAGGCGGAAGGTGAAACGCGCGGTGACCGACGGCGGGGCCAAGCCCGCCTACGCGCCGGAAACCCGGCCGGGGATGGCGAACCTGCTGGACATCCTCGCGGCGTGCGTCAAGGAGAAGCCCGAGGTCCTCGCCGACCGGTACGACTCCTACGGCCAGGTGAAAGAGGCCGTCGCCGAGGCGCTCATCGAGGAGCTGCGGCCGGTCCGGGAGGGCGCGCTGGCGCTACTCGCCGACCCCGGTGAGCTGGAGCGGGTCCGCAAGGCGGGTGCCGTCCGGGCGGCGGAGCGGGGCGAACACCGGCTCCAGTCCGCGCTGCGGCTCATCGGGGCGGGCTGAACGCGCCTGGATCCGGGTCGCGAGACGCTAGGAAAGGCCCGTTGCTTGCAAAATTTGCAAGCAACGGGCCTTTCCTAGCGTCCGGCACCGGAGAGCAGGGCGTGCAGAGCCGGGAGCAGGACGCGGTCCGCAGGGAGCCAGTCGAGATCGTCGAGCTCGTGCGCGGAGATCCACCGGACGTCCTTGTGTTCCACCGCCCGCGGCTCGGCCCCGGCGGTGACCAGCGAAGCGGCGTAGATCCGCAGCACCTTCCCGTTCGGCAGCGGGACGTCGTCGCCGACCCGGCCCCCGACCGTCACGGCGACGTCCAGTTCCTCCTGGCATTCACGCGCCAAGGCGGCCTCGTCGCTTTCGCCGTCCTCGACCCGCCCGCCCGGCAGCTCCCACTGCCCGGCGTGGTCGGCGGGCCAAGCCCGCTGCTGCGCCAGCAACTGTCCGTTCCGCACGAGGGCGGCACCCACGATCACCACGCGCACACCCTACTGAGGCCGCGCCGCCTGCCAGACGACCTGGAACCGCGCTCCGCCATCGGGTGATTCGCCGACGCGCACCCGGCCCCCGCGCCGCCGGACGGCCTCCGCGACCATCGCCAGCCCCAGCCCGGTCCCGCCGGAGGAGCGCGCCCGCGAATCGGAAACACGGTAGAAGCGGTCGAAGACCCGCTCACGGTGCTCAGGCGCGATACCCGGCCCGTCGTCGTCGACCACCACCCGCACGGTGGACCGCGCCGCCAGCACCGACACCACGATCTGCCCCCGCGCGTACCGGCCCGCGTTGCGCAGCAGATTGCTCAGCACCAGCTCGACCTCGGCGTGCGTGGCCAGCGCCCACGCCGTCCCGACGGTGCCGCTCACGCGGATCTCCGGCGCGTCGGCGGGCATCCGCGCGACGGCCGCCCGGATCTCGCTCACCAGCTCGACCGGTTCCGCGGGCGGCACCTCCCCCGCGTCCGACCTCGCCAGCGCGAGCAGCCCGTCGAGCAGCGCGGAGAGCCGCTCCGCCTCCTCAAGGACGTCAGAGAGCGTCTCCTGGGCGAGCTCGGGATCGGGATTGGTGACGGCGACCTCGGCCTGCACGCGGATCGACGCGACCGGCGAGCGGAGCTCGTGCGCGGCGTCCCCGGTGAACCGCCGCAACCGGTCGGCCCCCTCTTCCTGCCGCGCCAGCAGGGCGTTGAACTCCTCGGCCAGCGCGCGGAGTTCGTCGTGCGAGTCCGGCAGCGGCAGCCGCGCTCCCGGCGGGAGCGCCCGCACCGACCCGCGCATCCGGGCCACCGGCCGCAGCGCGAACCGCACCAGCAGCCAGGTCGCGATCCCGGCGCCCACCGCACCGACGGACGCCACCGCGAACAGCCACAGCCCACCGGAGTGCACAGCGGTCGCGAAGCCGACCAAGCCCGCGCCCACGACGACGATCCGTTGCTGCCCGTCGGGCGCGGTGACCACGGTGCCCGCCCAGCGCCAGCTGTGCTCACCGCCGGTGGTGACCGATTCCCCCGCCTTCAGCGCGCGGACCTCCGCGGTGCCCAGGTTCGCGGGTGGCAGGCCGTCGACCGGGCCGCCACCGGTGTCGAGGACACGGACGGTGACCGCCGAGGCCGTCGGCCGCCGCCCGGCCGAGACGTCGGCCTTCGCGGTCTCCAGCTGGGCGCTCAGTTCGTCGTCGACCGAGCCGATGAGCAACGGCTGGAGGTTGTCCCCGGCGACCGCCGCCAGCCCGAGCAGGAACCCGAGCGTGACCGCGGCCGTGAGCAGGGTGATCCGGACCTGGAGCGAACGGCGGCGCCACCAAGACGGCGAGCCGATCACCCCTGTCCCGCCGGGGCGATCACTTCGTCGAGCTGCGCGTCCGAGGCCAGATATCCGTGCCCCCGCACGGTCCGGACCAGGGCGCCCGCTCCGACGGCGTCGAGCTTGCGGCGCACGTAGCCGACGTAGACCTCGACGACGTTGCGGGTCGCGGCCTGCTCGTCACCCCAGACGGCGCGCAGCAGCTCGTCCTTGGTGACCACCGTTCCCGCCCGGCCCGCCAGCACCTCCAGCAGCGCGAACTCGCGCGGGCTGAACGCCACCTCGATGCCGTCGTAGCGGACCTGCCGCAGGCTCCGGTCGACTTCGAGCGAGCCGATCCGCAGCGGCCCGCGGATCGCGTCCGGCGAGGCCCGCCGCAGCACCGCGCGCACCTGCGCGACCAGGACGACGAACGAGAACGGCTTCACGAGGTAGCCGTCGGCGCCGAGGTCGAGGCCGTCGGCCTGGTCGACCTCGCCGTCCTTCGCGGAGATCATCAACACCGGCGTGGTGACGCCGAGCGCCCGCAGCCGTTCGAGCACGCGGTAGCCGGAGAGACCCGGGAGCATGATGTCGAGCAGCACGACGTCGAAGGAACCTGTCTGCGCGAGCCGCAGGCCGCTGGGCCCGTCGGCGGCGGTGACCACGTCCATGTCCTCGGCGCGCAGCCCGCGCTGCAGCGCCTTGCGCACGCCGGGCTCGTCGTCGACCACCAGTACTCGAGGTTTCACGTCCTTCATCATTCACGCTTTCACCAGCTCACGCGCGAGCTCTCAGCGCCATCTCAGCTCCGACGGCGGAGTCTGAGTGGTATCTCAGCGTTTCCGGGGAAGCGTTGTCGCCAAGACCCGAGCACACTGAGGCCCGGGGAAACAGGGAGAGACAGCATGGATCCGAAGAGGAAGGCCATCACCGCGGCGGTGGTGGGAACGGCACTGGGCGTCGGCGGGCTCGCCGTCGTCGCGATGCCGGCCACCGCGGGTGACGCTCCGGTCTTGCCGCAGATCAGCGCCGAAGAGCTGGTGCAGTCCACGCTCAACGCTAAGCCCGCCGCGTTCGACGGGAAGGTCAAGGTCAGCAACGACCTCGGCCTGCCGCAGGTCGGCAGCACGCTGCCGGGGGTGTCGGCGCTGAACATCGACTCGGCGCAGATCTCGACCGACGGCGCGGGCAAGAGCAAGGTGTCGCTCACCGAGGGCTCCAGCCAGCAGACCATCGTCCGGAACGGCCAGTCCGTCTGGGAGTACAACTCCAAGGACAACTCCGCGACCAAGGTGACCATCCCGGCCGACCTGGCCAAGGAGCACCAGAACAAGGTCGAGGGCCAGGCCGTCGACCCGGCCACGGTGGCTTCGGAGCTGCTCGGCAAGGTGCGCGAGAGCAGCACTATCGCCGTCGACGGGACGTCCTCGGTGGCGAGCCGGTCCGCGTACGAGCTGGTGCTGACCCCGAAGCCGACCGAGCGGACGCTCCTGCGGGAGATCCGGGTCGCGATCGACGAGCAGACCCGGCTGCCGCTGCGGCTGACGGTGCTGGCCAACGGCACCTCCTCGCCGGCGTTCGAGGTTTCGTTCAGCGAGATCAACTTCGCGAACCAGCCCGCGTCGAACTTCGAGTTCACCCCGCCGAAGGGCGCGAAGGTGACCGAGAAGACCGCCGAGGTCGACCCGAAGAACCGTGAACTCGCCGAGGAGGCGAAGTCCGAGGTCAAGGTCGTCGGCGACGGCTGGGACACCGCGATCACCGGCAAGATCCCGGCCGACGCGCTGGCCAAGGCCGGTTCCGCGAAGGACGAGGAAGGCCGCCAGGTCGACCCGAAGGCGCTGCTTTCGCGGTTCGCCAAGCCGGTCAGCGGCGCGTGGGGCAGTGGCTGGCTGGTGACCACCAAGGTCGGCACCGGCGTGCTGACCGACGACGGCCGCTACGCCGTCGGCGCGGTGCCGGAGCAGGTTCTCTTCGAGGCATTGGCCGCGAAGTGACCACCACGTTCGAAGCCGGGACGGGCGTCTCTCAGGAGGCGTCCGCCCCGGCGGTACCCATGGCGGCCCGCACCAGGGGCCTGCGCAAGGTCTACGGCCGCACGGTGGCCGTGGACCACGTCGATCTCGACGTTCCCGAAGGCGCCGTGCTGGGGATGCTCGGCCCCAACGGTTCGGGCAAGACGACGACCATCCGGATGCTGCTCGGTCTGGTGCGCCCCACCGAGGGCGAGGTCGAACTCTTCGGCAAGAAGATGCCCGACGAGGCGGCGCACGCGCTGCCCGACGTCGGCGCGCTGGTCGAAGGGCCGGGCTTCCACCCTTTTCTTTCGGGGCGCGAAAACCTGCTGCGCGTGGCCGCGGCCGAACCGAGGCTGGCCTCGGCCGGGATCCCCGGCGCGGTCGACGCGGCACTTGAGCGCGTCGGCCTGACCGACGCCTCGAACCGGCGCTACAAGGGGTATTCGCTGGGGATGAAGCAGCGGATGGGGCTGGCGAGCGCGCTGCTCGTGCCGCGGCGGATGGTCGTGCTCGACGAACCGACCAACGGTCTCGATCCGGCCGGTACCAGGGAGATCCGCCGGATCATCGAGGAACTGCACGCCGACGGTGTCACCGTGCTGGTGTCTTCGCATCTGCTGGCCGAGGTCGAGGCGACCTGCACGCACGTCGCGGTGCTCCAGTCGGGAAACGTGATCGCCCAGGGCGAGCTCACGGAACTGCTGGAGTCGGGGAACGCGGCGCTGCTGGTGCGGACGCCGGACGCCGAGCTCGCGGTGGAAACGTTGCGGGAGAACAGGATCGGCAGCAGGCTCACGCCGGACGGCGTCCGCGTGGACCTCACCGCCGCCGAAGCTCCCGACGTGCTGCGTCATCTGGTGACGGCCGGGGTGGCCGTGCACGAGGCGGCGAGGGCGCGGACCGGACTGGAAGACCTGTTCGCCCGGCTGACCCAGCCGGAGTCCACTGTAGACGGTGAGGGGGAGTCGTGACCCACGCTCTGGCCGCGGCACCCGCGGCACGGACCGGCCAAGACAGTGTCGGCCTGCTCCGGTTGTACCGCGCCGAACTGCGCTGGATCTTCCGGCGGCCCCGCACGCTGGCCGTGCTGGGGCTGCTCGCGCTGATCCCGATCGTGATCGGGGTCGCGCTCACACTGGTCGACCCTGCGGAGGCGAACGGTGGTGGCGGCGGCGGGGACGGCGCGCTGCTCGCGTCCGCGATGAGCAACGGGTTCATCCTGCCGGTCGCGGCCTTGACGATGACGCTGGGGCTGCTGCTCCCGCTCGCCGCGGCGATGGCCGGGGCGGACGCGATCGCGGGCGAAGCTGCGCACGGGACGCTGCGGGGCTGGCTGATCGCCCCGGTCGGCCGGGGCAGGCTGCTCGCGATCAAGGCGTTCGGCGTCGCGACGGTTTCGACGATCGCCGTACTGGCCATGACGTTCACCGGTTTCGTCACCGGGCTGATCATCAGCGGCGCCGACTCGATGTTCACCCTCACCGGCTCGACGCTGAGCGTCTGGGACGCGCTGGGCCGCATCCTCCTCGTGGCCGCGTGGGTGGTCCTGCAGCTCTGGGCGATCGGGGCGGTCGCGCTCGCGATCTCGGCGTTCACCGAACACCCGATGCTGGTCGTCGCCTCGGTGCTGGCCGGGACGATCGTGTTCACCATCCTCGGTTTCCTGGACGCGGTTTCGTGGCTGCATCCGTTCCTGCTCAACCAGGACTGGACGCAAGCACCGGCTTCGGTGCTGATGGATCCGATCGACACCACGATGCTCGGCGAAGGCGCGCTGCGCGCCGCTTGCTACATCGCCATCGGGCTCTCGATCGCCTACGCGCGCCTCACCACCCGCGACGGCTGACCCGCCGACCTCGCAACTCGTCCTCTAGTCGCGGTAGTTCGTATGCGCAACTACCGCAACTAGAGGACGACTTGCGGGAGCAGGGCGACGCCGTCGGGGTCCAGGGTGAGCCGCACGGTGTCGCCGGGGCGCAGATCGGCGGTCACCGGCGCGACGGCGTCCACAGTGGACAGATCACCGATCGTGACCACGAGCCGGACGTGCTCTCGCCGGTGCACCACCGCGGTGACCTCGGCCTCGACGCCTTCCGGGGCGACCCGCAGACCATGCGGCCGCAGTCCCAGCCGCACCACACCGTCCTTGACGTCGGGCAAGGCGACCTCGCCGAGCGCGCTCCGCACCGTCCCGCCGGACGCCTCGCCGTCGACGAACGTGGTGACGCCGAGGAACCGCGCCACCCCCTCGTCCACCGGCTGCCGCCAGACCCGGCGCACCGCGCCCTCCTGCCGGATCTCGCCGTCGTCGAGGACGGCGACGCGGTCCGCGAGGGTGAACGCCTCTTCCTGATCGTGCGTGACCAGCAACGCGGTGATCTTGCTGCGCCGCAACAAAGCCGCGAGATCGATCGCCAGCTGCTCGCGCAGTCCGGCGTCCAGACCGGACAGTGGTTCGTCCAACAGCAGGAGCCGCGGTTCCGGCGCCAGCGCGCGGGCCAGCGCGACCCGTTGGGCCTGCCCACCGGACAGTTCGGTGACCCTCCGCCGCTCGTAACCGCTGAGCCCGACCAGGTCGAGCAGCGCCCGGACCCGCTCCGCGTGTTCGGCGCGCGGGACGTCGTGCATCCGCAGGCCGAACGCGATGTTCGAGGCGACGTCCTGGTGCGGGAACAGCTGCCCGTCCTGGAACACCAGCCCGAACCCCCGCCGGTGCACGGGGACGCCGGAGAGGTCCTCGCCGTCCCACCGCACGGTGCCCGACGTCAGCGGCTCCAGCCCGGTGATCGCCCGCAGCAGCGTCGACTTCCCCGAACCGGACGGGCCGAGCAGCGCCAGCACCTCGCCGTCGGCGATGTCCAGCCCGGCGTCCTTCACGGCCGCAAAAGATCCATAGTGGACGGTCAACTCCCGTACCGACAGCGACACTAGAACTCCCCTACCGAATTCTGCCCGCGGACCGCGCCGAACCGGTCGATCAGCACCACCGCCACCACGGTCACGATCATGAGCAGCGCGCAGGCCGCGTAGGCCATCTGGTTGTTCAGCTCGCCCGGCCGCGAGATCAGCGTCGCGACGGCGACGGGCAGCGTCGGCGCGTCCGGCCTGGCCAGGAAGCTCGTCGCGCCGAACTCGCCGAGCGCGACCACGTAACCGAAACCGGCGGCCGCGACCAGCGAACGCGCCGTCAGCGGGAGATCGATCTCCCGCCACACCCGGCCGGGGCTCGCGCCGAGGGTCGAAGCGGCCTGCCGGAGCCGGACGTCGACCGACCGGAGCACCGGCAGCACCATCCGCACGATCAACGGGATGATCACCAGCGCCTGCGCGAGCGGGACCAGCAGTGGCGACGTCCGCAGGTCTCCCGGCAGCGCGTCGAGCGTGACGAGATAGCCGAAACCGACGGTCACCGCGGACACGCCCAGCGGCAGCATCAGCGCCGCGTCCATCGTCTCGCCCATCCCCCGCGCCAGCTTGCCCGGTGTGCGGCGCAGCGCCACCAGCACGACCGAGGCCAGTACCCCGACGATCATCGCGAGCAGGGTCGCGTCGAACGCCGTCCGCAGCGACATCGACGCCGCGTCCCAGCCCGAAACCTGCAGCGCGCCACGGGATCCCTGACCGGCGAGGGCTTCGTACCCGGCGAGGCTCCAGCCATCCGAAGTGGACACGGACTCGAGGAGCAGCGCCACGATCGGCGTCATCAGGAGCGCGATCACCGCGAGACCGGCGGAGACGGCCCACCACTCGCCGCCCCTGGGCCGTCGGGCGGTCTCGCTCCGCGAACGCAGCCGGACCACGTTCTCCCTGCGTCGTCTCGCCAGCGCCCCCACGACCAGCGCGGCGACGACGGCGGCGAACTGCACCAGCGACAGCGCGGCCGCGCCGGAGAGGTCGAGCAGGTCGACCGTGCGCAGGTAGATCTCGGTCTCCAGGGTCCGGAACTTCGACCCACCGAGAATGAGCACGACCCCGAAACTGGTGGCGCAGAACAAGAACACCACCGCCGCCGAGGACGCGATCGCCGGCCCGAGCGCGGGTAGCGTCACCGAGCGGAAGGCACGCCACGGCGACGCGCCCAGCGCCCGCGCCGCGTCCACGGTGCGCGGGTCGAGATGGCTCCACAGCCCGGAAACCGTACGCGCGACGACGGCGACGTTGAAGAAGGCGTTGGCCAGTACCAACGGCAGCAGCCCGCCGTCGGGCCAGAGCGCGCGGAACGCCAGGCCGACCACGACGGTCGGCAGCACGAACGGCACCAGCACGAGGGTCCGGACCAGCGAGACACCCGGCAGCCGCACTCGCGCGAGCAGGAACGCGACCGGCAAACCCGCGAGCACCGCGACGATCGTCGAAACCCCGGCGCTGGCGACGGTGAATCCCGCGAGCTTCCAGGTCAGCGGGTCGCCGATGGCCGTACCGACCCCGCCGGAACCGAAACCCCGGCCGATGATCGCCGCGACCGGCCAGGCGAAGAACACCACGAGGAAACCGAGCGGCAGCACGGCGAGTGCGGCCAGCCCGGCGCCCCGATAAGTCAGCCTGGGCGCACTCAGCCTTCGAGTAGCGTGCGCCACTGGGCGATCCACTGCTCACGCCCGGCCTGGATCTTGGCCGGTTCGAGCGTCTTCGGCTGCTGCGGCAGCGGCGCGGCCTGCGCCCAGCCCTGCGGGAGTTCGACGCCCTGGCGTGCCGGGTACACGTACATGTTGGCCGCCACGGTCACCTGGAACTGCTGGGACAGCAGGAAGTCCACGACCTTGCGGGCCTTCTCGACCTGCTTGCCGCCCGCCAGCACACCCGCGTACTCGACCTGGCGGTAACAGGTGTCCAGCAGCGCCTTCGTGCGTGGCTTGCCGTCGTCGCCGAGTTCGGCGGCGGGCGAAGACGCGTAGGAGACGACGATCGGCCGCGGGCCCTTGCCCGAGGAACCGGAGAACTCCTTGGTGTAGGCCTCTTCCCAGCCGCTGACCGTCTTGAGGCCGTTGGCCTTCAGCTGCGACCAGTACGCCTGCCAGCCCTGCTCGCCGAACTGGGCGACCGTGCCGAGCAGGAACGCCAGTCCCGGCGACGACGTCGCGGGACTCTCGGCGACCATCAGGTCCTTGTACTTGGCGTCGGCGAGGTCCGCGAACGACTTCGGCTCCGGGATCCCCTTGTCCACGAAGTACCGGGCGTCGATGTTGACGCACACGTCGCCGAGGTCGACCGCGGAGAGGCGGTGCTCGGGGTCGACGGAGTAGCGCTGGGGGCCGCGATCGGCCTCCGGGCTCGTGTACTGCTCGAAAACGCCCTCGGTGAGCGCGCGGGAAGCGAACGTCGAGTCGACGCCGTACGCGACGTCACCGATCGGGTTCGCCTTGGTCAGCACCAGTTTGTTGGTCAGCGCGCCCGCGTCCCCCTGCTTGAGCACGGAGATCTTGATCCCGGACTGCCGCTCGAACGCGTCGAGGACCTCCTGCGGGGCGAGCCACGAGTCGTGCGTCACGAGCGTGACCGTCGCCGGCGCCTGCGCGTCGTTCCCCGTAGTCCCGGAAAGCGAGCAGCCCGTGGCGAGGGCGGCCACCGTGCCTGCCGCAACCAGCGTGCGGAGGGCGCGTTTCATCTAGCCTCCTGCGTTTTTCAAGGGGGGACCCGTGGCAAACGTGCAGCGTAGCCGACGGCGTACCACCATGGAGTCATGGCGGAAATCTTGAACGACAAGCAGGCGGACGAGGCCGTGACGAAGCTCTCGGGCTGGACCCGCGACGGCGTCACGATCGAGCGGACGGCGAAGCTGCCGAGCTTCCCGAAAGCCATCGAAGCGGTGGACAAGATCGCCGAACTCGCGGAGACGGCCGACCACCATCCCGACATCGACATCCGCTGGCGGACGGTGACGTTCCGGCTCAGCACGCACTCCGCCGGAGGGCTGACGGAGAAGGACTTCGCGCTCGCGTCGCAGATCGACGGGGTGCTCGACGGCATGTGACGTCCGCGACGGTCGCGCCACGACTCCGCTTCCCGGACGTCTACCCAGTACGACCGACGAGAAAAGGACGAGTGATGACACAGGCGATCGTGGTGGGGTTCTCCGCATTCGGCGCGATGGTGGCGGCCGCTGCCGGAGTGCTTTGGTACACGGCGCGCGATCGGCATCACCAGCACGATCAGTGATCTTCGCCACACCGGCGCGTGTGAGGTAACGCGGACCCTGATCAACGCGCTGTTCCCGGCGGACCTGTCGCTTCTCTCCCCCGGGGAACCGCCGTGAACAACGCCTCCATCACCGCCGCCCAGCGCGTCTGGGTGACCGTCTTCGCCACCGCCGTCACGCTGCTGACGATCATCGTGCTCGGCCTTCTCGGCTAGCCCCTTCAGCCCGGGTATGCCTCGCGGGCGGCGACAAGCTCCGGAAGGTGCTTCGCCGCCCACTCGCGGCATGCCTCCATCGGCGCGAACAACGTCCGGCCGAGCGGGGTGAGTTCGTACTCCACTCGCGGCGGTGTCTCGTCGTACGCCGTCCGCGTGATCATGCCGTCGCGCTCCAGGGCTCTGAGGGTCTCCGTGAGGACCTTCGACGTGACGCCCCTCAGTGGCACCCTCAGCTCGGTGAACCTGCGCGGTCCCTCTTCGAGGCACAGCACGACCAGGCCGGCCCACTTGTCGCCGATCCTGAACGGCGTGAGATTCGACGGGCACTCGGGCGCGAACATGTCCGCTTCCAGTGGCTTCACCCGTCCGAAGTTACCCGAGCGGCTTGGCCCAGCCCGCCAGCTCGGCCGCTGCGTCGTCGTAGGCGAGTGAGCCGGTGGACATCGCGATCACCAGGTCGTACGCGCCGTCTTCCGGCGCGTCGAGGTCGTGACCGTTGAGCCCGTAGAAGACGAACGTCGCCATCCAGGCCAGGCGCTTGTTGCCGTCGATGAGCGCGTGGTTGCGCACGACGGACTCCAGCAGCACCGCCGCCTTCTCGTGCAGCGTCGGATACGCGTCCCGGCCCATCAGCGAAACCTGCGGCCGGTGCGCGGCGGAATCGAGCAGGCCGAGGTCGCGGACCTTGGGCACGCCGAGGTCTTCCGCGAGCGCCAGGAGGTCTTCGACGGTGAGATACTCGATCACTGGGCGAGACGGTCGAGCAGAGCGGCGTAGCGCTCCCGGCCGTCCTTGGACAGCGCCCGGACCCTGTCGTCCCGGACACGGCGCCCGGCCGCCTCGGTGATGGCGCGAACGGTGGCTTCGTGCTTGCTCACGCCGTCGGCCTCCGCCAGCAGGGCGAGAGCGCGCTCTTGCTCGTCGTTCAACCGCAGGGTCATGGCCATGGGTTGATGATACCACTCTGGTAGCACCCTCCTTCGCGTATTTTCGCCTGGTGAGCATCCAGACCCTGGGCGACGCCGAGTACCGGCGCGCGTGGGACCGCTTCCGCGCGGAATTCGCCTTCCGGCCCAGCACCGACCGGTTCGAGTGGCCGGGAATCGCCGAACCCGCGGGGGCGGTGACCTGGAGCCTGTCCGCCCTCGACGAAGACCCGGGATATCTGCTGCTGGACCGGATGGTCTCCGTCGTCCAGCGCGGTCTGGCCTCGTGTGCCGACGAGTTGTACGCGCTCGACTGGCAGCACGAGTCTTACCGGTTCGCGACCACCGAGAAGGACTGGCCGCTCAGCCCGTTCCCCGACGGCGACTACTACATCTACCTGACGCAGGACTTCCGGCTCGGCACCTTCGGGCACCCTTGGGAGTACACGATCTGCGTGTTCGGCGACGAACTGGTGACCGCGATCTCGGCGGAACTCACCGAAACCCTCGGCAAGCCGCTACGCAGGTCTGCGTAGGCCCGATTGCCGCTTCCGGGCCGACGCCCCGAGCGGCTCCGAGCGGGACTCTTCAGTGGTCGAAAACCCAGTGAGGAGTCCCACCATGAACCGTTCCACCGCCGCCGTCGCCAACGCTTTCTTCCTCTTCGTCGGCGTCGCCGGGCTGATCATCCAGATCGTCTCGGGCGTCCCCGGATTCCCGGACGTCCCGCCCGGCCCGTTCATCCTCGGCGTGACCGGGATCCTCGTGCTGACCCTGGCCGCCAAATACCGCTGGATCCTGTTCCTCGGCGTCGCCGCGCCGCTGTTCATCCTGGTCGGCGCCCTGCTCGAAGGCTCCTTCTGGGGACGCCTCGCCGACGTGGGCGACTTCGGCCCCTTCGTCGGGACCGTGCTGCTGATCGGCGGGCTGATCGGGGCCATCGCCTGCGGCGGTGTCGCCTTGTCCCAGGCCTACCGCCGGACGACCGTGGGCTGAACCGGAAAAAGGGGACGATCGGAGGTTGCTCTGGCGGCCCGGTGACTCTTAGCTACTCGAACGAAGGTCGTTCGAAAAGTGAGGGGTGTTCCATGGCAGGTCTGCGCAGGCGTGAGGTGCTCGCGGGTGCGGTGGCTCTGGCGGGCGCGGCGACGATCGGGTTGAACCCCGGCACCGCCGCCGCGGCCACGCAGCAGCGTCCGGGCGCGCAGTTCCCGCCGTCGCTGGACTTCGGCGACTACCCCGTGATCGCGCGGGTCCGGTCACGGCGGGCGCTGGAGCATCTTCGGGTGCTCAGCGACAAGATCGGCCCCCGGATCGCCGGCACCGAAGGCGAACTGCGTGCCAAGGACTACATCGCGAAGGTGCTGCGAGAGCTGCGCTACCAGGTCACGCTGCAGCCGTTCCCGATCGCCGACAAGTTCCTGGGCGGCCTGTCGGTCGGACGTGACAGCTGGCAGACCGGCTCGTCGCCGCAGGGCGCGCAGGACGTCACGCGTGAGGCGGTCGTCGTCGACGCCGGTGACGGGACCACCCTTCCGGACGACCTGACCGGCAAGATCGTGCTGATCGCGGCCGTGACGAACAAGGCCGACGCGTACCTGACGGCCGCGCAGCGCGGCGCCGTCGCCGTGCTGATCGGCCGGATCGGCGCCGACCCGGCGCGCAAACTGTCCGCCTTCTCCCCGACGCTGGCCACCCCGGTCACCGTCCCGGTGCTCGGCCTGGCGCAGGTGCAGGTGGAGCGGCTGCGCGAACGACTCGCCAAGGGCTCGGTCAAGGTGAAGGCGACGGCCACCCACCACAAGAACCTGACGTCGTACAACGTCATCGCCGAGCGGCCCGCCAGCTTCCCCGGCAAGGACAACGGCGTGGTCATGGTGACCGCGCACTACGACAGCGTCCCCGGCTCCCCCGGCGCGAACGACGACGGCAGCGGCACCGTGCTGTGCCTGGAGCTGGCGCGCGTCCTGCGGTACCTGCCGACGAACAAGACACTGCGGTTCGCGCTGTGGGGCTCGGAGGAATACGGGCTGATCGGCTCGCGGCACTACGTCTCGAACCTGACCGACCCGGAAGCGAAGCGGATCGCGGGCTGCTTCCAGAACGACATGGTCGCCACCAGCTGGGACCCGGCGATCACCTACTGGCTGCTTTCGGTCGACGGTGCCGACAACGCCACGACCGCGGCCGTCAACGCCGCGGCCAAGCGGCTCGGTTACGACCCCCGGGTCAAGGGCCCGGTCGCGCGCGGTTCGAGCGACCACGTGCCGTTCTTCGAGCGCGGGATCGCGTCGGGCAACTTCAGCTGGCGCGGCGAAAGCGGCCCGGCGCTGCTGGAGCCGACCTATCACACGCCGGAAGACACCATCAAGGACAACGTTTCCCTTGAGCGGCTTCAGGTCTCGCTGGAGCTGATCGGATCGGCGGCTTACAGCCTGCTGCGGAAGTAGTGGGGCTCGTGAGTGGTAAAGGCGGTTCTAACCGCCTTTACCACTCACGAGCGCCCTGCCGGGATGCCACTCTGATCCGGTGACGCCTTCACCTGACGAGCAGGACCCGCGGCCCGCCGCCTCACCGGTGACCATCACCCAGTATCAGATCCTCGCCACGCGACGGCAGGCCTTCGACACGCTGATGTGGCAGGTGCCCGCGCTTTCCCTGACCGCGCAGTCTTTTCTGCTGTCCCTCGCCCACGGAGCCCAATCGACGCCTTTCGCCGCGGCCGTCGCGGGACTGCTCTCGATGATCGTGTCGGCGATGTCGATCCAGCTGTTGCTCCGCCAGCGACAGAACGAAGTCACCGACTCGGTACTACTGCATCGCATCGAGCGGGAGCATGGCTGGCCGGAAATCTTCGCAACAGGTGAAGTCAGGGCGCTGAACGCCGGCCGGACACGCCGCCGCGTGATCCGGTTGCGGTCCTACCGGATCTGGACCGGCGGCTTGGCACTCTTCGGGATCGCAGGCTTCGTGGCTCTACTGCGGGCCCTTCTCTAGCCGCCAAGCCGACAACGGACTGCGCAGAGGCGGTCCACCCCGCGTCGATCACGGTCGCGACCTAGTAAAGCGGCATGTTCGGAATCGTCCTCGCCGCGATGTCGATCAAGGCTTCGACTTTCGCGATATCGGTCGTCACGTCCTCGCTGGTCACCGACGGAGCCTCCGAGGAGCGATAGGCGACTTCGTTCCGCCGGACCCGCATGCGGTTGAAAGGACGCAAAACCCGCCCAAGCGGAGGATCGAGCTGTGCGAAAACAGCTTCGTAGACGGCGATATGGCCACCGCGACTCGTGGCGCGCAGGCCCTGATTCTGCAAGAGCGCAGCCAAGGCGCGGCGCCCACCGTCGTATGCCAGCGTGTAGGCGCCTTCCGGATCCGAATCCAGCAACAGCCGCGCCGAAGTGAGGTGCGTGCGAGCCCTGTCGATCTCCGCCTCGGCGGCTTCTCGCGAAGCGGGGACACGCTCGATCGAACCGCTCGCTATGAGTGCGTCGATCGTTTCGCGCCCTTGATTCCACGGGGTCATCAAGTCTCCAAGCCGAGGTTCAGTTGAGCCAGCGGACGCTCACGAACGCTGACGAGGAACGGATCCGTCGTGCCCGACGCCCACGACTCGGATGAGATCCGATGAACGTTGATCTCGCGGCTCAGCCGCCGCGACACCCGCTCCGCCAAGTCGAAAAGCTCGTCCGGATCAGGCGAACCGACGACGAGGACGTCGACGTCGCCGGGAGGCGGCCCCGGTTCGCCGCTGTAGCGCGCGGCCCAAGAGCCGTAAATGTATGCCTCGCTGACGCCCGCGAGCCCGGACAAGGCCTCGGCGAGCAGCGGCATCGGCCCGAACGTGACCGCGATGAGATCACTCAACGGCCGGTAGAGCGGGGTGTCCGTTCGGGCTTTGACGATCCGGCTCCGGCCGACTCTCCGATCTTCCAGAATGCCGCCCTCGGTCAGCCGCTCGACTTCACGCAACGCCGCGGTGGTCGTGACACCACAGGCTTCGGCTAGCTCGGTGATGCTGTACTCGCGATCCGGATGCAGCAGAACGAGCGCGAGCAGCTCACCTTGCGTGCGCGACCGCAGCAGTGGCAGCAGACTCGGCGAAGGTTTCATTGGACGCAGTATATCCTGCGCCCAATGAAAGTAACAACCAGCGATAAGTCGTCACCGAAACGAACCTCGGGAGCGGACGTTCGTGCTGTGCGCAAGCCTGGCGACAAGCGAGTTCAACCTGTCTGCGAGAGCCCCCACGGTGTAAGCGGCGAGTGAGGAGAATGCAGGCATGACCAGCGAGCAGTCCGACAACACCGAGAATCTCGTGCTTCTGCGTGAGCACCCGTTGCGGTCAGCTCTGCCCGAGACTCGCAAGCTTGAGGACTGACACACTCGCTCTGCTTCGCCCGCTCAGTCGCGTCCGCCGTCAGACGTTGAAGCGGAACTCCACCACGTCGCCGTCCGACATGATGTAGTCCTTGCCTTCCATCCGCACCTTGCCCGCGGACCGGGCGGCGGCCATGGAACCGTTCTCGATCAGGTCGTCATACGAGACGACCTCGGCCTTGATGAAACCGCGCTCGAAGTCGGTGTGGATCACGCCGGCGGCCTGCGGGGCGGTCGCGCCCTGCGGGATCGTCCAGGCGCGCGACTCCTTGGGGCCTGCGGTCAGGTAGGTCTGCAGGCCGAGGGTGTGGAAACCGGCGCGGGCGAGCGAGTACAGGCCTGGCTCGTGCTGGCCGACGGACTCCAGCAACTCGCGCACGGAGTCCTCGTCGTCCAGTTCCAGCAGCTCGAACTCGACCTTCGCGTCGAGGAACACCGCGTCCGCGGGGGCGACCATCTTGGCCAGCTCTTCGCGACGAGCGTCGTCGGTGAGGATTCCCTCGTCGGCGTTGAAGACGTAGAGGAACGGCTTCGTGGTGAGCAGGCTCAGCTCGCGCAGAGCCTCGAAGTCGACCTCTTTCTGCGCCTGGAACAGGGTCCGGCCCGAGTCGAGGATCTCCTTGGCCTTGACCGCGTTGTCGAGGGCGGGCTTGGCTTCCTTCTTGGTCCGCGCTTCCTTCTCGAGCCGGTGCAGCGCCTTGTCGAGCGTCTGCAGGTCGGCGAGGATCAGCTCGGTGTTGATCGTCTCGATGTCGCTCGCCGGGTCGATCCGGTCGTCGACGTGGATCACGTCCGGGTCGTCGAAGACCCGCACGACCTGGCAGATCGCGTTCGCCTCGCGGATGTTCGCGAGGAACTTGTTGCCGAGCCCGGCTCCCTCGGAGGCGCCCTTCACGATGCCCGCGATGTCCACAAAGGACACGACGGCGGGCACGGTCCGCTCGGAGCCGAACACCTTGGCGAGTTCGTCCAGGCGCGGGTCCGGGAGCGGGACGACGCCGACGTTGGGCTCGATCGTCGCGAACGGGTAGTTCGCGGCGAGCACGTCGTTGCGGGTCAGCGCGTTGAACAGGGTGGACTTGCCGACGTTGGGCAGGCCGACGATGCCGAGGGTGAGACTCACGGGCCAGAAGTCTACGTGCCGCCCGCGACCCCATCCGCCGAGGCCCGGATCGCGGTGTCGGATTTCCGCCAGCCGACCCCGCGACCTGGTGGCACGATCGATGTCATGACCGAGCAGACCTTGGCCGAACGGGCCGTGTGGCGCGACACCGAACGGTGTTACCGCGCCGTCGCCGCCCGTGATTCCCGGTTCGACGGCCAGTTCATCATGGCCGTCCGCACCACCGGGATCTACTGCCGCCCGTCCTGCCCCGCGTCGACGCCGAAACAGCAGAACGTCCGCTTCTACCCGACGTCGGCCGCGGCGCAGTCGAACGGCTTCCGTGCCTGCCGCCGCTGCCTCCCCGACGCCGTCCCCGGCTCGCCCGACTGGGACATCCGGGCCGACCTCGCCGCGCGGGCGATGCGGCTCATCTCGGACGGGACCGTCGAACGCGACGGCGTGCCGGGGCTCGCGCGACGGCTCGGCTATTCCGAACGTCAGCTCGGGCGTGTCCTCACCGCGGAACTCGGTGCCGGACCGCTCGCGCTGGCCAGGGCGCACCGGGCGCACTCGGCGCGGCTGCTGATCGAGATGTCCGGCCTCCCGCTGACCGACGTCGCGTTCGCGGCGGGCTTCTCCAGCGTCCGCCAGTTCAACGAGACGATCCGCGAGGTATTCGCGACGACGCCTTCGCAGCTTCGTGCGGCGAGCCTGCGTCGCGGACGTCGCAAGGCCGACGAGACACCGACCGGGACCCGGCTGAGCCTGCGGCTGCCGTTCCGCAAGCCGTTCGACGCGGCCGGGGTGCTGGAGTTCCTGGCCGTCCGGGCCGTCCCCGGCGTCGAGCACGTGACGCGCGACGATTCCGGCGTGACCGCCTATGCCCGCACGCTCCGGCTCGCACACGGCGTCGGCGTGGTGCGGCTGACGACGAAGGACGACCACGTCCTCTGCGACCTGCGGCTCGCCGACCTGCGTGACCTGAGCAGCGCCGTGGCCAGGGTGCGGCGGCTGCTGGACCTCGACGCCGACCCCGAGGCGGTCACACGGGTCCTCGGGGCCGACCCGGCGCTCGCGCCGCTGGTCGAGGCGATCCCCGGCATCCGGGTGCCGGGCGCGGTCGACGGGGACGAACTCGTGCTGCGCGCCCTGCTGTCCCCGGCCGAGGCGGCGTCGCTCGCCGACACCCTCGGCGAGCGTGTGCCCAGCTGCGACGAATCACTGGAAGGGGTGACCACGGTGTTCCCGACGGCGGCCGTGGTCGCCGAACACGGTCCGGAGCGGATCGCCGCCGTGGCCGCCGCGCTGGCGGACGGCGTTTCGGTCCACGTCGGCCGCGATCCCGCGGAGTTGCGGGCGGAACTGCTGGCACTCCCGGGAATCGGGCCCCGGACCGCGGACTACGTCCTGATGCGCGTCCTGGGCGCGCCGGACGTCCTGCTGACCGGTGATCCGGCGCTGCGCCGGGGAGCGGCCGCGCTGGGGATCGCCGACGACGAAAAGACGCTGGCCGAACGCGGGCGGGCCTGGCAGCCCTGGTCCTCGTACGCCGGCATGTACCTGTGGCGCGCTTGAAAGGGAGACGATGAACATCGCTTATTGGTCCACAATGGACACGAAGATCGGGCCGTTCACCGCCGTGGTGGCGGAGGACGGGGCCGTACTCGCCTCGGGCTGGACCGGCGACGTCAGCGAACTGACACCGCTGATCTCGCCGTCACTGGCCCCCGGTGAGGTGAAGCAGCGACAGGACCTGGGACCGGTGAGCACCGCGATCCGCCGGTACCACGACGGCGACCTGGACGCGGTCGCCGACGTCGAGGTGCGGCAGCGGTCCGGCGCTTTCCGGGAGCACGCTTGGGAAATCCTGCGGAAGGTGCCCGCCGGTGAGCCGGTGAGCTATGCGGAGTACGCGACGCTGGCGGGCAATCCGGCGGCGGTGCGGGCGGCCGCGTCGGCGTGCGCGAAGAACGCCGCGGCGTTGTTCGTGCCGTGCCACCGCGTGGTGCGGACCGGCGGCGGCGTGGGGAACTTCCGGTGGGGTGTCCCGGCGAAGCAGTGGCTGCTGACCCACGAAGCCGCCTGAGTGCCCTCGCGAATGCTATGAAAGGCCCGTTACTTGCAAATTTTGCAAGTAACGGGCCTTTCATAGCGCGCGCGAAGCGGGTCAGGCGGCGTGGATTTCGACCGAGGAGCCCGTACGCGCCTTCCGGATCCGCAGCCGGGTCGGGATGCGCTGCCGCAGTTCCTCCACGTGCGACACCAGCCCGACCACCCGGCCACCGGCGCGAAGCTCGTCGAGGATGTTCATGACGATGTCGAGCGTCTCGGCGTCCAGCGTGCCGAAGCCCTCGTCGATGAACAGCGTGTCCAGCAGCGCTCCACCGGTCTCGGCGGCGACGACGTCGGCGAGGCCCAGCGCCAGTGAGAGCGACGCGAGGAAGGACTCGCCGCCGGAGAGCGTCTTCGCGGGCCGGACGGTGCCGGAGTAGTCGTCGAGCACGTCGAGCCCGAGCCCGCCGCGAGTGCCCCGGGCACCGGCCGCGTCGGAGTGCACGAAGGAATACCGGCCCTGGCTCATCGTCCGCAGACGGGCGGTCGCCGCGACCGCGACCTCTTCCAGTCTCGCGGCGAGCACATACGAGCGCAGCGACATCTTCCGCGCGTTCTGCCCGCGCCCGTTGACGACCTCGGCCAGCGCCTTCAGTTCGAGGTACCGCTCTTCGACCGGCGCCAGCCCCGCCATCAGGGACGCCATCCGCTCGGCCACGCCGGTCAGGTCGGTGTGCCGGGACGTGGCCGTGCGCAGCGCCGCGAAAGCCTGCTCGGCTTCGCCCTGGGTTTTCCGCGCCGCCTCTTCGGAGGCCACGACGTCGATCTCGTCCTCGGGCGAGATGCCGAAGAGTTCCGGCGCCGCCAACGCGCGCCGCTCGGACTCCTCCATCACCTTCGCGTCGGCGAGGCTGGTCTCCAGTTTCGTGACCTGCTCGTCCGGCCGCGACGCGGCCCGCATCGCCTCGAGATCCGCGAAACCCTTGGCCTGCAAGGCTTTCTCGACCAGTTTCGCCTGCTCGTCGCGACGCTCGCGGGCACCCACGACACCGAGGCGCGATTCGGCGAGCGCGTCGAGGCGGGTCGCGAAACCGAGCAGGTGCCGCCGCCGGGCGGCGACGTCGGCGAACTCGCCGCGCGCGCTTTCCAGCCGTCGTTCCCGTTCGGCCAGCCGTTCCGTGAGACCCCGGACCTCGGTCGCTGCCTCGGCCGCCCGCTGCCCGGTCACGCGACGGCGTTCGGTCAGCTGCTCGGTCTTCCGTTCCAGTTCGAGGAGCTGCTTCTCCAGGACGGGCTTGCGGCGCGCCGTTTCCGACAGCGACGCGCCCAGCTCCCGCGCCTCGCCGAGTTCGGCCCGCAGCGCCTCGGCGGTGCGCTCGCACAACCGCTCGACCAGCGTCTTAAGCCGTCCTTCGGCTTCCAGCAGCGAGGTTTTCGCTTTCTCCCGCCGCTTGTCGGCCTGCTGCTCGGCGGCTTCGGCGCGGCGTTCGTCCTCGGGATCGACGAGGCCACCGGTGTGCGTGGCGGGCGCCGGATGCTCGGTCGCGCCGCACACCGGGCAGTCCTCACCCGCGGCCAAGCCGGCGGCGAGTTCGGCCGCCATCCCGTCGAGACGGCGCTCACGCAGGTCCAGGCGATGCTGCCGCGCCTGCTGATGGGCGTCGACGGCGTCGCGGACCAGTCCACGAGCCTGCTCGACGGCCTGCTCCGCTCCGGGCACCTCATCGGCGTCCCGGACCAGCGCGGTCAACTCGTCGAAACGGGTGCGGACGCCTTCGAGTTTCGCCTCGGCTTCGGCGGCCGCGAGCGCCTCGGCACGCAACGCCGTGATCTTCTCCGGCACGGATTCGAGTTCGGCGACGAGTTCCTCGGCCTGCTTCTCCGCCTCCTTCGCGGCGGTGCTCAGCTGATCTCGGCGGACCAGATCCCGTTGCTGCTGCTCGCCTTCGGCCACGAGTTCGGCCAGCGCGCCCGCTTCTTCGCGCAGCCCGCCGGCACGGGCGCGGAGTTCGGCGGCGGAACTGTCCGCGGCGTCCGGCACCTCCCGGGTCCGGAGCGCTTCCGCGGCCTCCGCCTCGGCGAGCTGGTTCGAGCGGCGTTCGAGCAGATCGGCCTCAGCGGCGACGCCTGCCGCACGATGGGCCGCTTCGACCTCTTCCGCCCACTCCGCGCGCTGATCCGCCTGCTCGGCGATCGCCGAAAGACGCGTGTACGCGGTGCGCACCCGGCGGATGCGCTCGGCGGTGGACCGGTTCTCCTGCCACACGGCCTCAGCCGTCTTCGCGGCCTTCCGCGCCTTCTCTTCCTGTTCCCGTGCCTGCGCGACAAGCTCGGTGGACTCCGCGAGGACCGCCTCGACCCACTCGGCCTGCCCCTCTTCGGGCGCCTCCTGCCGGGCGACCTGCGCGAACCGCGCGACCCACTCCCGCAGCGATTGCTGCCGCGCCTGCAGCTCACGGCCACGCTCGGCGCGCAGATCCGCGAACCAGTTTTCGACGTCGGAGAACCGCTCGGTGCCGAACAGCCGCTCCAGCAGTTCCTCGCGTTCGGCCGTGTTCGCCCGCAGGAACCGCGCGAACTCGCCCTGCGGCAGCAAGACCACCTGGAAGAACTGCTCGTGCGTCATGCCGATGAGCCGCTCGACCGTGCGCGCGACCTCGTCGATCCGCGTGATGCCTTCGGCCACGTGCCCGGCGGGCACCGTGCCGACCCAGCTCAGCACCGCCTTGGCCTGCTGGAGGGTCATCCCCTCGCCACGGCGCTTCGGCCGCTGGTACTCGGGATTGCGCGCGATCCGCATCCGCTGGCCCTGCACGGTCAGTTCGAGGACGACCTCGGTGACCTGATCCGGCTCGGCGAGATCGCAGCGCAGCCGCTTGACCTCGCCTCGAGCGCCGGGGACGGTGCCGAACAACGCGAACGCGATGGCGTCGAGCAGGGTCGTCTTTCCCGCGCCGGTGTCGCCGTGCAGCAGGAACAGCCCGTCGGCGCCGAGCACGTCGAAGTCCACCACCTCGCGGCCCGCGTACGGGCCGAAAGCGGCGACCTCCAACCGGTGCAACCTCATACTTCGCGCTCCCTGCCCGCGGCGCCCAGCGCTGCCAGCACGAGCCGCTCCTCGCTCTCCGTCGGCGCGGACCCGCGGCAGTCCTCGAGGAAACCGCGCGTGATCTCGACGTCGGAACGCCCGCGGACGGCTTCGGCGTACTTCAGCGCGGCTCCGGCGTGACCGCCTTCCGGCTGCCAATCCAGGTGCACGGCGTACGGGAAGCGCTCGCGCAGTTTCCGCATCGCGTCGATCGGGCGGACCCGGTCGGTGATCGTGAAGGAGAGGAAGTGGTCGGTGAGACCGTCGTGTTCCGGGTCCGACAGGAGATCCGCCAGCTCGCCGCTGAGCATCGCGAGCTGGCGCGGGACCGGCAGTTCGTGCCGCCGGACCTCGGCCAGCCCGTCTGCGCCGAGGTCGACCAGCCAGACGGATTTCCGTTGGCGCGTCTCGGAAAACGAATACGCCAGCGGACTGCCCGAATAGCGCAGGTGCTCGGCGAGGGTCTGCGGGCCGTGGAGGTGGCCGAGCGCGACGTAATCGACGCCGTCGAACACCGAACCCGGCACCTGCTCGACGCCACCGACCGCGATGGTCCGCTCGGATTCGGTCGGCTCGCCGCCGGTGACGAAGGCGTGCGCGAGCACCACCGACCGCGTTCCCTGCGGCCGTTCGGCGAGGTCTGCGCGGATCCGCCGCATCGCCTCGGTGAGGACGCCGGTGTGGCCCCGGGCTTCGGGAACGCCGAGGGCGTGACGCGCGGGCTCCGGTTCGAGGTACGGGATGCCGTAGAGGGCGACGTCGCCGTGTTCGTCGGGCAGCAGCACGGGCTCGGCGATGCCGTCGATCGTGGCGCGCAGGTGCAGCCCGCCCGCCGCGGCGAATTCGGCGAACGCGCCCAGCCGCGGCGCGGAGTCGTGGTTGCCCGGCGTCATCACCAGCTGCGCCCCGGCCTGACGGAGCCTGCCGAGCGCGGTGGTGGCGACCCGGACGGCCTCCGCCGAGGGCACCGCACGGTCGTAGATGTCGCCGGAAACGAGGACGACGTCGACCGACTCGGCGACCACGAGATCGGCGAGGTGACCGAGCACGGCTTCCTGCTCGGCGAGCAGATCGGCGCCGTGGAACGTGCGGCCGATGTGCCAGTCGGACGTGTGCAGGAGCTTCACGCAGCCCAAGGTAGGGCCGCGCACCGGCCGAAGAGGGGAGGCGCGCCCTTGGCGGCACCGCGCTTTCCGACACGCCGGGGACGGCCCAGGTCAGATACGGAGCGCGACCGCGCCACCCGGTTTTTGTCGGTGGGTTCCGCCATGATGTCCCGGACTCGGATCCGGAGGGGAGGTACCGGTGGCGACGGTGATCACCACCGCGGCCGTCGTGCTCGCGCTCCTGCTGCTCGTCGCCGTCGCGTTGCTGTGGCGGCTGTACAACGACGGCATGCGGCGGGCGGACGCGGCGGCGAAACTGGTCGACGCCGAACGGTCGAAGGCGGATCAGCAGCAACTCGCGCTACGCCGGTACGAGGTCGCTTTCGCCTCGATCAGCGGCCGCGGTGAGCTGGGCGAAAAGGTCCTCCTGGAGACCGCACGCGCACTCGGGCTCCGCGAAGAACTGCACTTCACGCTGCAAACGGACCTGGCGGGCGGTGGCGCCGCGAAACCGGACATGGTGCTGCGGGTCGGCGGCGGGCGGACGGTGCCTGTCGACGCGAAGGCGAGCATGGCCTGCTGGGCCGAAGCCGTCGAGACCAACGACCCCGAAGAACGGCTCGACGCGCTGCGCGTGCACGTCCGGCAGCTCCGGTCGCGGGCGGCCGAACTGGCGGGCAAGGGCTACCAGCGCTGGGCCGACGCGATCTACGGGACGATCATGTTCGTCCCGTCCGACGCGGCCGTCGTGGCCGCGCTGGACACGGACCCGGAGCTGCTGCGCTGGATGCTGGACCGGCGGGTCTTCCTCTGCGGGCCGACCGGATTCGCCGTGCTGGCGTCCGCGGCGCTGTTCGCCGCGACCGAGCGGGCGCTGGTCGAGGACGTCGAACAGGTCCGGGCGGGCGCCGCGGCCGCGCACCGGGCCGCGGGCAACGCGGTCGACGCGCTGAACCTGTCGAGTACGCACCTCCAGCGCTTCATCTCGGCCCGGCGCCGGGAACTGGAGGCGCTCGAGAGCTTCCGGAGCACGGTCTCCCCGCTGACGGACGCGGCGGGCAGCCCGGCGCCGGTGCCCCTGATCCGGAAGGCGGACGAGCTCCCGGCCTCGTGAGTGGTAAGGACGGTTAGAACCGTCCTTACCACTCACGAGAGGACGTACCCCACCTGCGGTTTCCGGAATCGGAGGCTCCGTTTCGGCCCGCTTGACAACCTTGTCGCACGCCCACGCGTAGTACCTCTCGAAAGCACCCGGGCAGTTCGTCCGGGTGGTCCGGGATGACCACTACCAGGCGATCGACATACCGCCTGTTGGCGGTATGTCCGCAGCTTGGATATACGGTGGGACCTGTGACCGCGATTCGCGATCGCCAGAGCGATCCTGATGCCGACGACGTTCCCGTAGCCTGGGACGAGCGTCCGCTCGTCGGCGCCAGGCGCGGGCTGCCCTGGTGGGCCGCCGTCCTGGTGGGCTTCGGGCTCGCCATCCTTGGCGCCTTCATCGACGTGATGACGCAGAAGGACCTGGGCCTGCTGTTCAAGATCTTCTACGCGCTCGGCGCGGTGGCCGCCGTGGTGGCCGTCCAGCGCAGAGGGCTGTTCGGCCCGATGGTGCAGCCGCCCCTGGTCCTCGCCGTGACCGTGCCGGGAGTCATCCTCCTGACCTCGGACAACAGCAAGGGCTCGGATCTGCTCGAGAGAGCCTTCGACATCGGCACCCCGCTGATCAACGGCTTCCCGACGATGGCCCTCACCACCGGTGTCACCCTGGCGATCGGTTTCTTCCGGATCTACCGCGAACGCGATCCCGACGCACCGGTGAAACTGAAGGCGAACGCCAAACCGGACCGTCGCGACGAGGCGAAACCGCCGGTCAAGCCCGCTGCCGCCGCGGCGGGCCGCCGTCCGGCCGCCAGGACCGGGCAGACGCCGCCCCCGCCGTCACGCCGGGGTGCGCCCCGGGACGACGCGCCGCCGCGCCGCCGTCCGGTCGACGACGAGCGCCGTCCTCGCCGCGACGCCGAGCCCGGCGCTCGCAAACCACCGCCTCCGGGACGTCAGCCCCGGCGCCCGCGTCCGCCGGAAGACGGCGAACCCCGCCGTCGCGACCCTCGCGGCGAGAGCGCCCCTGGTGCCCCGCGCCGCCGTCCGGCGCGTCCGGACGATCCTCGCCGAGGCGGTCAACCGCCGCGCCGCCGCCCTTGGGACGACGAGCGCTGAAGCAAGGGACCTTTGCTCTCGCCTGAGCCTCTGACCAGCCGAAAAGGGCCGCCCGAGGAACTCCTCGGACGGCCCTTTCTCGTACTCGAAGCCTAGGCCCTGCCGACCTTCTTCAGCTCGTGCGGCAGCGCGAAAGCGATCTTCTCGTTCGCCGTGGTGACCTCGTCGACGTTGTCCCAGCCGCGCTCGGCCAGCCACGTCAGCAGGTCCATGACCAGCACCTCCGGCACCGAAGCACCGCTCGTGACGCCGACGGTCTCGACGCCTTCGAGCCACGCTTCATCGACTTCGTGCGCGAAGTCGACCAGGTGCGACGCGCGCGCCCCCGCCTTCAGCGCGACCTCGACCAGGCGCTTCGAGTTGGACGAGTTCGTGGAGCCGACCACCAGGACCAGGTCGCACTCGGCGGCCATGGCCTTGACCGCGACCTGGCGGTTCGTGGTGGCGTAGCAGATGTCGTCGCTGGGCGGGTCGGCCAAGGCGGGGAACTTGTCCCGGAGCTGGTCGACGCGCTCCATGGTCTCGTCCACCGAAAGGGTGGTCTGTGAGAGCCAGATGACCTTCGACGGGTCGCGGATCTCGACCTTGTCGACGTCTTCGGCGGTGTCGACGAGCTGCACCTTGTCGGGAGCTTCGCCGGCGGTGCCTTCGACCTCTTCGTGGCCTTCGTGGCCGATCAGCAGGATGTCGTAGTCGTCCTTCGCGAACCGGTTGACCTCTTTGTGCACCTTGGTCACGAGAGGGCAGGTCGCGTCGATGGTCCGCAGATTGCGCTCGGCCGCCTCGGCGTGCACCGCGGGCGAGACGCCATGCGCGGAGAACACCACCAATTCGCCTTCCGGCACCTCGGAGGTCTCGTCGACGAAGATCACCCCGCGGTCGCGCAGGGTCTCCACGACATGCCGGTTGTGCACGATCTCCTTGCGCACGTACACCGGTGCGCCGTAGAGCTCGAGTGCCTTCTCGACGGCGATGACCGCACGATCGACGCCCGCGCAGTAGCCGCGAGGCTTGGCGAGCAGGACACGTTTGCCACCTGCCGGCACACCGGACTCGGTGATCGTCGGACTGCCGGCTGGCGTGATTCCGGGACTCGCAGAACTCATGACCCCCAGGGTACGGGCTGCCCCGGGGGCTCCTCGCACTCACGTTCAGGTGACCTGGGAACCCCTCTAAAGTATGTGCGTGGAGTCACGTCCTGTGAGCCGACCCACCCGTTCGGTTGGGCAGGATGGACCAGATACGGCAGGCTAGACGTATGAAGCCTCTCCCGCTCCCCCTCCGGGTCGCCGCGGGCCTCGCCGTCACCACCGCCGAGCGGGTTCGCGAACTTCCCAAGCAGCTCACCGGGCTCCCCGTCACGGTGGTCAGCCAGGTCCTCCAGTTCTCCATGCGCGTCCAGCAGCACGTCACCGAGCTGGCGATCAAGGGCGACGACGCGTTGTCGGGTCTCCGCCCGGTCGAGGACGCCCCCAGCTGGGCGACCTTCGACGAGGACCTCCCGCCGGACCTCGGCGAACGCCGCTACGAACGCGACTCGTGCGTGATCCCGTTGCGGGAAGACCCCGAGGTTCCCGAACCGCGTGCCGAGACGAACGGCCACTTCCACGACCTCGAAGCGCTCACCGAAGACCCGTGGGCCGAGGAGGAGCGCGCGCTCGCCGAGGACCACGCCGACGGCGAGTTCGACAGTTCCGCGGCCCCCGTGACCTCCGGCCCGGCCGGGCTGGAGGACTACGACACGCTCACGTTGCCCCAGCTGCGCGCCCGCCTGCGCCGGTTCGACCTCGCGCAGCTGGAAGAGCTGCTGACCTACGAAAAGGCGAACGCCGACAGGGCGTCATTCGTCGGCATGCTCGCGCGTCGCATCGGAAACGTGAAGAAGGCGGAAGCCGACGGCGACGACACCGGCAGCGCGGAAGGCCGGTGAGCGCCGAACCCACCGCAGCACCGGCGGGGCCGTCCACCACCGCCGAGAACCCGTGGCCGGTCCGCACGGTCGCCCGCAAGGTCGGCGAGTGGATCAACCGGCTCGGCGCGGTCTGGGTGGAGGGCCAGGTCACGCAGATCTCGGCCCGCCAAGGCACCAACACCGCGTTCCTGACGCTGCGCGACCCGTCCGCGGACGTGTCGATGTCGGTGACCTGCCCGATGGGCCTGCTGCGCACGATCGAACCGCCGCTGCGCGAGGGCGCGAGCGTCGTGATCCACGCGAAGCCGACGTTCTTCATGAACCGCGGCTCGCTGAGCCTGCGCGCCAACGAGATCCGCGCGGTCGGCATCGGCGAACTGCTCGCGCGGATCGAACGGCTGCGACGGCTGCTGGCCGCCGAGGGCCTGTTCGCACCCGAACGCAAACGCAAGATCCCCTTCCTGCCCAAGGGGATCGGGCTGATCACCGGTCGCGCGTCCGCCGCCGAACGCGACGTGCTGGTGAACGCGCAGGCCCGCTGGCCGCATGTCGCGTTCAAGGTGATCAACACCGCCGTGCAGGGATCGCTCGCGGTCCCGCAGATCCTCCAGGCACTGTCCAAACTGGACCGTGACCCGGAGGTCGACGTCATCGTGATCGCGCGCGGCGGCGGCAGTGTCGAAGATCTGCTGCCGTTCTCCGACGAGGCGCTGTGCCGCGCGGTGTCCGCGGCCGGCACGCCGGTGGTCAGCGCCATCGGGCACGAGCCGGACACCCCGCTGCTCGATCACGTCGCCGACCTCCGCTGCTCGACGCCGACGGACGCCAGCAAGCGGATCGTGCCCGACGTCCGCGAGGAGACCCAGCGCGTCCGCCAGATGCGCGACCGCGGCCGCCGCGCCCTGCACGGCTGGGTGGACACGCAGGTCAGGCTGCTGACCCAGATGCGCAGCCGTCCGGTGCTCGCCGATCCGCTCGGCCCGGTCCAGCGGCGTTCCGACGACGTCGAGATCCACCGCGAACGCGGGCGCCGCGCGATGCTCACCCTGCTCGCCAAGGATCAGGCGGAGATCGCCAGCGCCCGCGCGCGGCTGACCGCGCTCGGCCCGGCGGCGACCCTCGAACGCGGCTACGCGGTGGTGCAGTACACCGACGCCGAAGGCAACCTCCAGGTACTCCGGTCCGTCTCCGAAGTCACGGACGGCGCGAACCTGCGCGTCCGCGTGGTCGACGGCGCGCTCGGCGCCGTCGTCGCGGGAGAGGCGGAGGAGAACAGTTGACGGCGAGTTTCCTGCCTTTGACCGTCGACGCCGCCCAGCGCGCGAACGCCCCCGGTGTGTTGCACAACGCGCTGCTGACCGACCACGCCGCCGCCGAATGCTGGACCGTGCTGCTGGCGGGCTGCCAGGCCGAGGCGCTCTTTTCCGCCGAGGGCTCATCAGCGCCGTATTCGACCAAACGCGGCCTCGACGCGCAGCTGCGGAAGCTCTCCGAAGCGACGGCTGAGCACGTCGGCACCCGATGGTGGTTCGCGGAGGGGTCCGAGCACCGCAAACGGGTGGCCCGGGCGCAGGAAACCCTCGTCGCGGCGATCGCGGAGGGTGACGGCCAGGAGTTCGCTCTCGCCTTCGTGGGTTACGACAACGCCATGGCCGGCGCGGTAGTGTGCGCGGGTATCGGCAAGCACCGACGTCCGGTAGAAGGAAGCACAGCGTGAGCAAACCCGGTGGCGAGACCGCCGAACTCGGCTACGAGCAGGCCCGCGACAGGCTGGTCGAGGTCGTCCGCGAACTCGAAGCGGGTGGGCTGTCCCTGGAGCAGTCGCTCGCTCTCTGGGAAAAGGGCGAGCAACTGGCGAAGGTCTGCGAGCACCATCTCGAAGGCGCGCGCGAGCGGATCGAGGCCGCGCTGTCGTCGGTCGAGGACGAGACCGGCAACGGTCAGTGACGTTCACCATGCTCTCGAGCCACCGAACCACCGTGGGTATCTGAGAGACTGGGACCCCGCCGAGTTCCTGACCCGGGAGGCCTCATGCCCACCCCCACCTCGTCCGCCAGCTCTTCCCGACGCCGTGAAGCGCCCGATCGCAACCTCGCGATGGAACTGGTCCGCGTGACCGAAGCCGCCGCGATGGCCGCGGGCCGCTGGGTGGGGCGCGGGGACAAGATCGGCGGAGACGGCGCCGCCGTGGACGCGATGCGCCAGCTGGTCTCGACCGTGTCGATGCGCGGTGTCGTCGTCATCGGCGAGGGCGAGAAGGACGAAGCCCCGATGCTGTTCAACGGGGAAGAGGTCGGCAACGGCGACGGGCCGGACTGCGACGTCGCGGTCGACCCGGTCGACGGGACCACCCTGATGGCCAAGGGCATGCCGAACGCGCTGGCCGTGCTCGCGGTCGCCGAACGCGGCGCGATGTTCGACCCGTCCGCGGTCTTCTACATGGAGAAGCTCGCCGTCGGCCCGGACGCCGCGGGCAAGGTCGACCTCGCCGCCCCGGTCGCGGAGAACATCCGCCGGGTCGCGAAGGCCAAGAACTCCAGCGTTTCCGACGTCACCGTGTGCATCCTCGACAGGCCGCGTCACGAACAACTGATCAAGGAGGTCCGCGAGGCGGGCGCCCGGATCCGGTTCATCTCCGACGGTGACGTCGCGGGTGCGATCGCCGCGGCCCGCCCGAGCACCGGCGTCGACATGCTGCTCGGTATCGGCGGCACCCCCGAAGGCATCATCGCGGCCTGCGCGATGAAGTGCCTCGGCGGCGAACTGCAGGGCCGCCTGTGGCCGAAGGACGACGCGGAGCGCGAGAAGGCACTGGCCGCGGGCCACGACCTCGACCGCGTGCTCGGCAACGACGACCTCGTCCGCGGCGACAACGTGTTCTTCTGCGCCACCGGCGTCACCGACGGCGACCTGCTGCGCGGCGTGCACTACCGCGCGGGCGGCGCGACCACCCAGTCGATCGTGATGCGCTCGAAGTCCGGCACGGTCCGGATGATCGACGGCTACCACCGGCTGACCAAACTCCGCTCGTACTCGTCCGTCAACTTCGACGGCCACCTCGACGATTCACTGGAAGACGACGTCGTTCCCCCGCTCCCCTAAGGAGAATCAGTGCTCAAGCGCGTGCTCGTGGTCCTGTTCGCGGCGATGGTCTTCATGCCGGTCGGACAGGCCACGGGCGCGGGCGACCTCGTCGGAGGCAGAGAGGCCGACGAGCCTTATCCGTTCATCGTGTCGCTGCATTCGGCCTCCGGCAAGGCTTTCTGCGTCGGCGCGCTGATCGCGGCGGAGTGGCTCGTGACGGCAGGGCACTGTGTCGAGAGCAAGAACCCGGCGAACCTGAGCGCGCGGATCGGCAGCAACGACAACACCCAAGGCGGCGAGATCGCGAGGCTCGCCGAGGTCGTCGTGAACCCGTCCTACAACCCCGAGCCCGAACACGCGGGCGGCGATCTCGCCCTGGTGCGGCTGGCCGCCCCGGTGAAGGCGGCGCCGATCGCGATCGGGGCCATCGTGGCGCCGGGAACGCCGACGCGGCTGCTCGGCTGGGGCCAGACGTGCCCGACCACGGGCTGCGGCAAGGGTCCGGCGAAGCTGCAGCAACTGGACACGAAGATCGTCGAAGGTGTGCGCTGCACCGCGAAGTTCGACGGCGCCGTCGAGTTGTGCACCGACAATCCCGACGGGAAGTCGGGTTCGTGCTACGGCGATTCCGGTGGTCCCGAAGTCGCCAAGGTGGACGGGAAATGGGTGCTGCTGGGCACGATCAGCCGTCCGGGCAACGCCGATCCGGTGTGCGCGACTTCGCCGTCGATCGCGACTTCGGTGGTGGCCTACGCGCAGTGGATCGCGGAGAAGACCACACCGCCCGCACCCGCTCCGCCTACGCCCGCTCCGCCCGCTCCGCCCGCACCCGCTCCGCCCGCTTGAGAGATGCAATGAAAGGCCCGTTACTTGCAAATTTTGCAAGTAACGGGCCTTTCATTGCACGCGCTACTCGGCGTTGCTGGAGTGACCGGGGAACAGGTGCGCTTCCGGGTTCAACGCCACCGCGATGTTGTTGACCGCCGTCGCCGCTTCCCCGAATCCGGTCGCGATCAGCTTCACCTTCCCCGGGTACGCCGCGACGTCGCCCGCCGCGTAGACCCGCTCCCGCGGGGTCGCCATCGTCGAGTCGACGGCGATCGCGCGGTGGTCGATCTGCAGTCCCCAGCTTTCGATCGGCCCGAGATCGGCGGTGAACCCGAGCGCCGCGACCACCGCGTCGGCGGGCAGCACTTCGGGTTCGGCGCCTTTCACCTGGATCTCGACCTCCGCGAGCGCGCCGTCGCGGTCGAAGAACCGGGTGACCTCGGCGTCGGTGACGATCCGCACGCCGAGTTCCCGCGCCTGCCGCACGATGGACTCCGCGGCGCGGAACCGCGCGCGGCGGTGCACGAGGGTGACGCTCGCGGCGACCGGATGCAGGGCGAGCACCCAGTCGAACGCCGAATCCCCGCCGCCGACGACGACCACGTGCTGGCCCGCGTGCGCCTGGAGCGCGGGCACGAAGTGGACCATGCCGCGGCCGAGCCAGCCGTCACCGGCGGGCAGCGGACGCGGGGTGAACTCGCCGATCCCGGCGGTGATCAGCACCGCGCCGGCACGCAGGACCTGTCCCCCGTCGAGCGTGACGGTGATGCCGTCCTCGACGCTTTCGAGTTTCTCCGCCTTGCGCCCGAGCAGGTACACCGGTTTGAACGGCGCCGCCTGATCGACCAGGCCCTGCACCAGGTCCCGGCCACGGACCTCGGCGAATCCGCCGACGTCGTAGATCATCTTTTCGGGGTACATCGCGGTGACCTGGCCGCCCGCCTCCGGCAGTGAATCCACGACGGCCATCGAAAGGCCGCGGAATCCCGCGTAGTAGGCGGCGAAAAGACCCGTCGGACCTGCCCCGATGATGACGAGGTCGTACGACGTTTCCCCAGCGGACTCGCTCATTCGGCACTCTCCCGGCCGGTGGTGGGCGGCGTGATCGAGAACACATTCGATCCTAGCCCTCGCGTGCCGAAAGACACGGAGCGCGCCAGCGGCCACTGCGCGAAACTTGAGGCATGGCTGAACAGGAATACCGGATCGAACACGACACCATGGGCGAGGTGCGCGTCCCCGTCGACGCCCTCTACCGCGCGCAGACGCAGCGCGCCGTCGAGAACTTCCCGATCTCCGGCCGTGGCCTGGAGCGCGCCCAGATCCGCGCGCTCGGCCTGCTGAAGGCCGCGGCGGCGCGGGTCAACGCGCGCCTCGGCGTGCTGGACGCCGAGGTCGCCGAGGCCATCGCGAAGGCCGCCGACGAGGTCGCCGAAGGCAAGCACGACGCGCATTTCCCGATCGACGTGTTCCAGACCGGTTCCGGGACCTCGTCGAACATGAACGCCAACGAGGTCATCGCGACGCTGGCGTCGCGCGCGCTGGGCCGCGACGTCCACCCGAACGACCACGTCAACGCGTCGCAGTCCTCGAACGACACCTTCCCGACGACGATCCACGTCGCCGCGACGGAGGCCGTCCTGTCCGACGTGATCCCGGCGCTGGAGTATCTGGCCGCCGCGATCGAGACCCGGGCCGCCGAATGGTCGGACATCGTGAAGTCCGGCCGCACGCATCTGATGGACGCCGTCCCGATCACCTTCGGCCAGGAGGCGGGCGCGTGGGCGTCGCAGGTCCGGTTCGGTGTCGAACGGCTGAAGTCGGGCCTGCCGCGACTCGGTGAGCTGCCGATCGGCGGCACCGCGGTCGGTTCCGGGCTGAACGCGCCCGAGGGTTTCGGCTCGGCCGTTTCGCAGGAGCTGGCGTCGGTCACCGGTCTTCCGCTGACCGAGGCGCGTGACCACTTCGAGGCGCAGGCGACGCAGGACAGCGTCGTCGAGACGTCCGGGCATCTGCGCACGGTCGCGGTGTCGCTGAACAAGATCGCGAACGACCTGCGCTGGCTGGGTTCCGGCCCGCGCACCGGGCTCGCCGAACTCGCGCTGCCGGATCTGCAGCCGGGTTCGTCGATCATGCCGGGCAAGGTGAACCCGGTGATCCCGGAGGCGACGCTGCAGGTGGTCGCGCAGGTGATCGGGAACGACGCGGCGGTCGCTTTCGCGGGCGCGGCGGGCAACTTCCAGCTCAACGTGAACCTGCCCGTCATCGCGCGCAACGTGCTCGAATCGGCGCGGCTGCTCGCGGCGGTCTCGCGGCTGCTGGCGGACAAGGTGTTCGTGGGCGTGACGGTGAACGCCGACCGCGCGCGGGAGTACGCCGAGGGTTCGCCGTCGATCGTGACGCCGCTGAACTCCTACATCGGCTACGAAGAGGCCGCCGCGATCGCGAAGCTCGCGCTCAAGGAACTGAAGACGATCCGCGAGGTCGTGATCGAACGCGGTCACGTCGCGAACGGCAAGCTCACCGAGGCCCAGCTGGACGAAGCGCTCGACGTGCTCCGGATGGCGCGCGGCGGCCGCTAAGCGCCGAGAGCGGCCACTGCCGCGTGGAGCGGTGAGGCGAGCGACGCCGCCAACCCGCCCGGCGGCGTCGTCTCGGTGAACAGGTGCAGCCACGTGAGCACCGGGCCGAGCAGGATCGCGTGCACGAGCGCCGGATCGGGCCGTCGCGAGAGTTCCCCTCTCGCGACGGCCCGTTCCAGCGTTTCGACCAGATATCCGCGTTCACGGCCGAGGAAGACCTCGCCGAACCGGGCCTCCAGCACCGGATCGGCCCGGACGTCGGCGAGCAGCGACGGCAGCGCCCGCCGCAGTTCCGCACCGTCCAAAGAGGACTCGATCACCGCGAGGACCGCCGCCACGTCACCCCGCAGCGAACCGGTGTCCTCGGGCGGTTCGAGTTCGACGGGATGGATCACCGCGGCGAACACCAGTTCCGCCTTCGACCGCCACCGCCGGTACACCGCGGCCTTGCCGACCCCCGCCCGCGCCGCGACCGCGTCGATCGTGCAGCGCTGGTACCCGGTTTCGGTCAGCAGCGCCCGCACGGCCTCGCGGACCGCGTCGTCGATGCCCTCTTCCCTCGGCCTGCCTCGCACCATGCATCCCAGTTTACGAGACTGACAGTTCCGTATATCGTCGGGGTATGACCTGGACCAGAACCTCGCGCGAAATCCTGCCCGTCCCGCCGTCCGCGCTCTGGGCGGCACTGGCCGACTTCACCCGGTGGCCCGACTGGGATCCCGACCTCACCGGCGCCGAACTGCACGGTCCCGCCGAGGTGGGCTCGACCGGTTTCCTCGTACCGAACGGATTCCGCGGCCGCGTGCACTCACGGGTCGCCGAGCCGTTCACGATCACGTCGCTGATCCAGGACCGCGAGATCGCCCTCCGCCAGCCGATTCCCTTCGGTGTCATGGATCTCGTGCTGGAACTGACCGCGGTCGACGGCGGGACGGAGTTCGTCCAGAAGGTCACGCTCACCGGGCCGCTGCGCGCGGTCATGGTCGCGGTCATCGGCGGCGACGTCGTCAAGCACTTCGACGTCAAATGCGCCCGGCTCACCGAACTCGCGGCGGCGCAGGCCGACCACGACGCCTGAAGACACCAGCGCGACCCCGATCACCTGGGAGAGCCGGAAATCCTGCATGCCCAGCAGCAGGGAGACGGCGAGACCGGAGACCGGCATCAGCCCCACCAGCACCCCGGCCCGATCCGCACCGAGTGCGGAAACGGCCGAATACCAAAGAAGAAACGCGATCGCCGTGACGACGACCGTCAGATAGCCGAGCGCGATCAGTTCACGCTCGTCCGGCCACGCCCAGGCGCCGGACGGGTCGGCGATCGTGCCGACGACAGCGCCGCCGACGCCCGCGGCACAACAACTCCAGGTCGCCGTCGCCAGCGGCCCGAGCCTCTCGAGCACCCCGACGGCGAGCAGGGTGAACAGCGCCTCACACACCATCGCCAGCGCCGCGAGCACCAATCCTTGCCAGCGCGCCGCCCCGCCGCCGGACAGCACGGCGATCCCGAGTCCGGCGAGCACCGCCCCGGTCACCGGCGCCCATGACGGCCGTTTCCCCTTAGTCAGCGGTCCGGCCAGCGCGAGCACGAGCGGCGTGCCGCCGAGGAACGCGGCGACCAGGCCGGGTTCGGCGTACCGCTGCGCGAACAGCAGGCACGCCTGGAACCCGATCATCCCGGTCGCCGCGAGAGCGATCAGCGACGGCACGTCGCGCGGGCCGGGCAGCGGCAACGGCCGACCGCTCAACCGCGCCCACGCCAGCAGGAGCAGTCCCGCCAGCGCGTAACGCAGTGCCTGTCCGGTGATCACCGGGTAGCCGTCGAGCATTCCCGTCACCGGCACGGACGCGCCGACGATCAGCACCCCCAGTACGCCGATCGTCACGCTTCTTCGTTCGCTGACCATGTCACCACGATGTCGGCGAATTGGCCCTTGGGACAGGGCCAGAACGTGACCGCTGGACAGGACCATAAGCCGGGCGCCGGTACCGGGTGGGTCCAGCAGGACCAGGCACCCGCCACGCGGAATCGGGATACTTGTCGACATGACCGAGACGGCCGAGCTGGGCGACTTCCTCAAGGCACGCAGGGCCGCGCTGGATCCGGCCGACCTCGGCCTGCCGACGGGCTTCAACCAGCGGCGGGTCGCCGGGCTGCGGCGCGAGGAGCTGGCGCAGCTGGCCGGAATCAGCGTCGACTACTACACGCGGCTGGAGCAGGGGCGGGCCCGCAACGTGTCCGATTCCGTCCTCGATTCGCTGAGCCGGGCGCTGCGGCTGCACCGCGACGAGGAGACGTACCTGCGCAACCTGGCCGCGCCGAAGCGCAAACGCATCGCCCGGCCCCGCGCGCAGCGGGTCCGGCCGGAACTGCAGCAGATGCTGAACGCGATCCAGTCCCCGGCGTTCGTCTTCGGCCGCTATCTGGACGTGCTGGCCTGGAACCCGCTCGGGGCCGCGCTGTCCTTCGACTTCGCCGCCTGCCCGCCCGGCGAGCGCAACATCCCGAAGATGTTCTTCCTCGACGAGCACGCCCGCGAGATGCACCCGGAGTGGGAGACCGTGGCGAAAGAGGTCGTGGCGAACCTCCGGGCCGAGAGCGGGAAATACCCGGACGACCCGTACCTCGCCCAGCTGGTCGGCGAGCTCTCGCTCGGCAGCGAGGAGTTCCGGAAGCTGTGGGCGAAGCACACCGTGCGCGAGAAGGCGCACTCGTGGAAGGTGATGATCAACCCGGTCGTGGGTGAACTCCGGCTGCGTTACGAGACGCTGCGGCTGCCCGACGATCCGGACCAGGCCCTGGTGATCTACACCGCCGAGCCCGGTTCCGCCGGCGAGCGTGGGCTCGCGCTGCTGGCCAGCTGGGTGGCGGATCCCGCGCACGCCTGAACCCGCTCGGCGGGAAACTGTCGGTCCCCGGGGTCATGATGGACCCATGTTGTTCACCGCGGTGGTGACCGCGTCGGCCGAACTGGCCGCCACGAGGTCCAGGAAGGCGAAGATCGCCACCCTGGCCGCACTGCTGCGCGCCGCAGGCGAGCCGGAGCTCCCCGCGGTGGTCGCGTTCCTCACCGGGCAGCCGACGCAGGGCCGCATCGGCACCGGCTGGCGGACGCTGGCCGAGCTGAACGCGGCACCGGCCGCCGAGCCGTCGTTGACCGTGGCCGAGGTCGACACGGCGCTCGGCACGGTCGGGGCGGCGTCCGGCTCCGGCTCGGTGAAACTGCGCACGGAGACGTTGCGGGCGTTGTTCGTCAGGATGACCAAGGCCGAGCAGGAGTTCCTGTTCCGGCTGCTGACCGGCGAGCTACGGCAGGGCGCGCTCGAAGGGATCATGGTGGACGCCATCGCGGCGGCGTCCGAGATCCCGGCCGAGGACGTCCGGCGGGCGTTCATGTTGTCCGGGCAGCTGCCGGTGACGGGCCTGGCGGCGATGACCGGCGGCAAGGAACGGCTGGCGGAGTTCAAACTCGCCCTGGGCAGGCCGATCCGGCCGATGTTGGCGTCTCCGGCGGAGTCGCTGGAAGAGGCCGTCGCCGAGCACGCCGGGGCCCTGGTCGAGTACAAGATGGACGGCGCGCGGATCCAGGTCCACCGCGACGGTGAAGAGGTCCACGTCTACACGCGGACGCTGCGCGAGATCACCGGCAGCGTCGGTGAACTGGTGGAGCTCGTGCGCTCGCTGCCCTGCACGTCGGTGGTGCTCGACGGCGAGACGCTGGCGCTGACCGACGACGGCAGGCCGAGGCCGTTCCAGGAGACGATGAGCCGGTTCGGCAGCAGCCGCGACGAACAGGTCAAGGCGTTGCTGCTACGGCCGTATTTCTTCGATTGCCTGCATCTCGACGGCACCGACCTGCTGGACGCTCCGCTGTCCGAGCGGAACGTGGCCCTGCGCAAGGTCGCGGGCGAGCACGTGATCCCCGGTGAGATCGCGCCCGCTTCGGCCGAAGCGGTGTTGGAAGCGGCGATGGCCGCCGGGCACGAGGGCGTGATGGTCAAGGACCTCGCGTCGCCGTACGCGGCGGGCCGCCGCGGGCGCGCTTGGCTCAAGGTGAAACCGGTGCACACGATCGACCTGGTCGTCCTCGCCGCGGAATGGGGACACGGCAGGCGCACCGGCACGCTGTCGAACCTGCACCTCGGCGCGCGCGACCCCGACGGCGGGCCGCCGATCATGGTCGGCAAGACGTTCAAGGGCATGACCGACGAGCTGCTGGCCTGGCAGACGAAGACGTTCCAGGAGATCGAGACCCATCGCACGGACTGGGCGGTGCACGTGCGGCCGGAGCTTGTCGTGGAGATCGAACTCGACGGGGCCCAGGTGAGCACGCGCTATCCGGGCGGGCTCGCGCTGCGCTTCGCGCGCGTCGTCCGATACCGGCCCGACAAGGAGGCCGCCGACGCCGACACCATCGACACCGTGCGTGGTCTCCTCAAGCCCTGACAGCAACTAGAGGACTAATCGCGGCGAGGAGGCGCCCCCGATCGAGTGGCGGGACCCGGTGGTGACGGGACGTCGCGGGCCGGTCACCCATAAAGTAGACAGAATGCAGGCTTCCAAGATCGCGCGTGCCTGGTTCGGCGCGACCGCGCTGGTGGTGATCGCCGGGCTCGCCGCCCAGATCCCGGTCTCGGCGGGCACCGAGGGCGGCAGCTTCCACACCCCGGCCGGGCGGGTGGCCAACCTGCTGGCCTTCTTCACCATCGACTCGAACATCCTGGTCGGCGTCGGCAGTCTGCTGCTCGCGCTCGGCGTCGCGGGCCGGTCGACCCTGTTCGGCGTGCTGCGGCTCACCGGCCTCGTCGGCATCACCGTGACCGGCGTCGTCTTCCAGGTCGCGCTCGCCGACCTCTACGAACTGCACGGCTGGGCCGTGTTCGCCGACACGATGCTGCACAAGGTGTCACCGCTGATGTGCGTCGCGGGCTGGCTGCTGTTCGGGCCGCGAGGCCAGTTGTCGTGGCGGGTCCTGTCCTGGTCACTGCTGTACCCGCTGGCCTGGCTCGCCGTCACGCTGGTGCGCGGCGCGATCATCGGCTTCTACCCGTACCCGTTCGTCGATCCGGGCATCAACAGCTACGGCGGTGTCGCGTTCAACTGCGTGCTGATCGGCGTGCTGTTCATCGGCCTCGCGGCGGCCGCGGTCGGCTTCGACCGCACCTTCAGCCGTCGAGACGAGCAGGACGAGAATTGGGGCTGGGAGCGCAACTCCTCCGTTGAGGGCGAAGATGGGGGCATGGATGGATCAGCCCCGGACCCGCCGGAAGGCGTTGAGCGGATCCGCGACGCCGGCACGTACTAGCGTCCGCACCGCGCCGAGCCGCCGGTCCACCGGCTTCCCGGCCGCGACGCGGTGCATCTGCTGGGTGTGCCACTGGATTTCGAGCAGGCTGTCGGCCAGCCGGATGCCCGTCTTCGGTGCCTTGCGCTCGGCGCGGGCGTCTTCACCCGCCAGCAGACGGCCGGGCAGCGCCGGATCGACGACCAGCGGCCTGCCGAGACCGATGACGTCCAGCGCGCCGGAACGCAGCGCCTCCGCCATCCCCTCCGGGCTGGTGAAGCCGCCGGTGACCATCAGCGCGACGTCGGTGACCTGCCGCGCTTTCGCGGCGTAGTCGAGGAAGTAGGCCTCCCGGCTGACGGTGCTCGCCTTGCCGGAGCCCATCATGGCGGCCTTCTCGTAGGTGCCGCCGGAGACTTCCAACAGGTCGATGCCAGCTTCGCCCAGTTCGCGGACGACTTCGAGCGACTCCTCCTCGCTGAAGCCACCGCGCTGGAAGTCCGCGCTGTTGAGTTTGACCGCGATCGGCACGGCGTCACCGACCTCGCCCCGGATCCGGGCGACCACTTCCAGCAGGAACCGGCGCCGTCGCACCGCGTCGCCTCCCCAGCCGTCGGTGCGCCGGTTGGTCAGCGGTGAAAGGAACTGGGAGACGAGGTAGCCGTGCGCCCCGTGGATCTGGACACCGGCGAACCCCGCCTCGACGACGGTGCGCGCGGCGACGCCGAACCGGTCGATGATCGCTTCGATCTCGTCTCCGGTGAGCGCCCTCGGCGTCGCGAACACCGAGCGGATGCCGCGATCGCCGAACGGCACCGCGGACGGCGCGACCGGCTGACGGGACAGGAAACGCGGGCTCTGACGGCCGGGATGGTTGAGCTGGACCCACAGCCGGGTCTCGGTCCCGTCCGCCGACCGCGCCCACGGCTTGAACCCGGTCGCGTCCGGTTCCCGCGGCACCGCGACGTTGCGCGGCTCGCCGAGCGCGGTCGGATCGACCATGACGTTGCCGGTGATCAGCGTGCCGGCGCCGCCTCGCGACCACGTCCGGTACAACTCGGCCAGTTCGGCGGTCGGCCGGTTGCGGCGGTCGCCGAGTTGCTCGCTCAGCGCGGCCTTGGCCAGCCTGTTCGGCAGGAGCGCGCCGCAGCGCAGTTTCAGCGGTTCGGCCAGCAATTCCTTGGGCTCGCTCATCGCGCCTTCTCCCGCCGTTACCTACTGAGCAGTATCCCTACTCGAAGTAACATACTCGCGGTATGTCGAGTACTCAAGGTGCGCCGAGACCGAAGGGGTTGTCGATCACGTAGCGCCAGAGCCCGTCTTCGCCACGGCGCGCGACGTCGGTGGCCGTCGCCGCGAGATGCCCCTCGATCACCCAATCGACGATCAACAACGCCAGGTCACCGGCCACGCGCACCTGCCGCGGCGTCACGGTGACGGGCTGCCCGAGCGCGAGGATCATGCCGTTCGCGGCCCGGCGTTCCGCACCGGTCACCTGCACGCCGTCACGGCGGACGAACACGGCGTCCGGTTCGTAGATCGTGTCGAGGATTTCGGCGGATCCGGTGTTGAAGGCGGCCTGGAAGACGAAGGGATGCTCGGCGGGGTCGGCGGTCAAAGGCACACTGGTGGAATGCGTCATGCGGACAGCGAAACGGACCGCGAAGCAGGTCACCAAACGGAAACCTTCGACGGCGAGCTCGTCCCTGACGCCCGGGGCCGCACCCGGCGACCAGAGCCGGACTGCCCCGTCGAGGTCGCGCTCGCCGCGATCTCGGGCCGCTGGACGACGTTGGTCCTCCGGGAGCTGATGGGCGGCGCCCGGTCCTTCAGCGACCTTCGCGCCGCGTTGCCCGACCTGTCCGCGAAGGTGCTGACAGAACGCCTCGGCGACCTGACCTCGCGGTGCCTCGCCATCCGGGAGGAACTGCCGGGCTTCCCGAGCCGGACCAGCTACCGGCTCACCCCGGCGGGGCGGGCACTGCGGCCGCTGCTGATCGAGCTGTACCGCTCCGGCTCGGCGCTACAGGCCCTGTCCCAGTAGACGAGGCGGAACCGGCTCGACCCGGATCCGCACCTTCACCTCTTCGGCCATTTCCCGCGCCCATACCTGCAGGCCGGGGATGTCGATCCCGTGCGGCCTGGCCTCGCGGAACGGCTCGATGTTGTCCGCACCCCGTTCCAGCAGCGACGCCGCGCCGTTCCCGTTCCCCCTGGCCGCGTGGGTCAGGCCCACGGCGAGCTGCGCGAGGGCACGCCAAAGCTCGCGCTCGGCCCCGTCGGTGGCCTTCCACGCGTCCTCGAACACCTCGTGCGCGTGAAACGGGCGGCCCGCGTCGAGCAGGCGCTGGGCCTCGGCGATGGTGTCCTCGGGGGCCCGCTCGATGCCCTCGGGCTGCCGTTCGACACCGTCGGCGCCATACGGGAGCGGCCTCCCGAGACCGTCCCGAGGGCGCGCGTTGCGTGCTCGTCCGGCTTCGTCACGGTCCCGGTCGGTCATGCCGCCATTGTCCCACGCGGGTATCCTGGGGACTCGTGCGCTTTCTCGACGGGCATCGGCCCGCTCACGACCTGACCTACGACGACGTGTTCCTCTTGCCGAACCGTTCGGACGTGGAGTCCCGCTTCGACGTCGACCTGTCCACTGTGGACGGCACCGGCGCGACGATCCCGATCGTGGTGGCGAACATGACCGCCGTCGCCGGCCGCCGGATGGCCGAGACGGTCGCCCGCCGCGGCGGGCTCGTCGTCCTTCCCCAGGACGTCGACGTCGCCGCGGTCGCCGACATCGTCACCTGGATCAAGAGCCGTCACACCGTGTGGGACACCCCGCTCGTGCTGACCGGCGGAGACGCGGTGGCCGACGCCCTGAACCTGGTCGGCAAACGTGCCCACGGCGCCGTCGTCGTGGTGGACGACGAGGGCAAGCCGGTCGGCATCGTCGACGAAACGGCCTGCGCCGGCGTCGACCGCTTCGCGCGGCTCGCCGACGTCGCGGAGCCCGCGCTCGTCACGGTCCCCTTGGACACCCCGCCACGCGAGGTGTTCGAGCGCCTGCACTCCCACGGCGGCGGTCTCGCGCTCGGCATCGAAGAAAACGGCAGGCTCGCGGGCGTCCTGACCGAGATCGCGGCGCTGCGCGCGGAGATCTACGCCCCGGCCGTCGACGGCGGCGGCAACCTGCGCGTCGCCGCCGCGATCGGTGTGAACGGCGACGTCGCGGCGAAGGCCGAAGCCGTCCTCGCGGCGGGCGTCGACGTGCTGGTCGTCGACACCGCGCACGGCCACCAGGAGAAGATGATCTCCGCGCTCAAGGCCGTCCGGTCGGTGAACCCGAGGGTCCCGGTGGTCGCCGGGAACGTGGTCACCGCGGAGGGCACGCGCGACCTGATCAACGCGGGCGCGGACGTCGTCAAGGTCGGTGTCGGCCCCGGCGCCATGTGCACCACGCGGATGATGACCGGCGTCGGCCGCCCGCAGTTCTCCGCCGTCGCCGAATGCGCGGCCGCGGCCCGCGAACTGGGCAAACACGTCTGGGCGGACGGCGGCGTGCGGCATCCGCGCGACGTCGCGCTCGCACTGGCCGCGGGCGCGTCGGCGGCCATGGTCGGCTCGTGGTTCGCCGGCACCCACGAGTCCCCCGGCGACCTGCGCTACGACGAGCAGGGCAAGCCGTACAAGGAATCGTTCGGCATGGCGTCCAAACGCGCCGTCGGCGCCCGCACCCGGACGGACAACGTCTTCGAACGCGCCAAGAAGGGCCTGTTCGAAGAGGGCATCTCGGCGTCGCGGATGGCGCTGGACCCGGCCCGCCCCGGCGTCGAGGATCTGCTCGACTCCATCGGCTCCGGTGTCCGCTCCGCCTGCACGTACGCGGGCGCCCGGACGCTCGAGGAGTTCCACGAGCGCGCGCTGCTCGGTATCCAGTCCGCCGCGGGTTTCGCGGAAGGACGCCCGCTGCCCGCGGGCTGGTGATCCGGGGCCCCGGAAGCACTAGGGTGCACCGGGTGAAGCGCCTGAGACGGACCGTGGCGGCGGCGGTGGACCGCCGCCACGAGGACAGCGACCTGATCGCCGAACTGCGTTCCGTGGTCGCGGCCCAGGCCGCGGAACTGGAGCGGTTGCGCGCGAAACTGGAGCACCACAACGCCTGGCTGGAGGACCACGACCGGGCGCTGCGGGACGGTGACGCGCGCACCACCACGGTCGAGGCCAAGCAGGAGGCCATCGGCTCGCGGCAAGAAGCGCTCGACGGCTGGCTCGGCGGCCACGACACCGCCTTCGAAGGCCTTCATCTCCGGGCAGGGCGACTCGAAGCGGCCCGCGCCGTCCAGACCTTCACCCAGTGGCTCGAGCCGCTGGAACTCGCCGCCACCCCGAAGATCTCCGTCGTCCTGCCCACGCACGATCGCGCCGGGCTGCTGCCCCGCGCGATCGAGTCGGTCCTCGCGCAGCGTTACGAGAACTGGGAACTGATCGTCGTCGACGACGCCAGTTCGGACGCCACGCCCAAGGTCCTCGCGGCCCTCGAAGATCCGCGTATCCGCACGATCCGCGTGGCGCACAACAGGGTCAGCGCCGCACGCAACGCCGCGCTCGCCGTGGCGACCGGCGACGCCGTCGCCTACCTCGACGACGACAACACCATGCATCCCTTGTGGCTCAAGGCGTTGGCGTGGGCGTTCGGCGAGCACCCGGAGATCACCGTCGCGTACGGCGCGTACGTCATCGACGACGTCGAAGGCCTGCCGGAGCTGCTGCTGAAGCCGTACAGCCGCGAAGCCCTGCTCAAGGAGAACCTCGCCGACACCGGCGCCGTCGCCCATCGCGCGGGCTTGACGGAAGCCCGCTTCGACGAGTCGCTGGTCGAAATGGACGACTGGGATCTCCTGCTGAGCCTCACCGCCGATCGCGACCCGCTCGTCGTCCCGGCGATCTCCTGTTTCTACTCCACGGCGGCGCCGGACCGCCTTTCCCACGGTCCGAGTCACGACGCCGATTCCGCCGCGGTGCGCAGGAGGCACGGGGAGTCCCCTTAGGACTGTCCCAAGAGGACTCCCCGATCGGCTATCCGTGGTCCTCCAGCATTTCGGTGACCAGCGCCGCGATCGGCGAGCGCTCGGAACGGGTCAGCGTGACATGCGCGAACAGCGGATGCCCCTTGAGCTTCTCGATCACCGCCGAAACGCCGTCGTGCCGCCCGACCCGCAGGTTGTCGCGCTGCGCGACGTCATGCGTGAGCACGACCCGCGAAGCCGTGCCGAGCCGCGAAAGCACGGTCAGGAGCACGTTGCGCTCCAAGGACTGCGCCTCGTCGACGATGACGAACGTGTCGTGCAGCGACCGGCCGCGGATGTGCGTCAGCGGGAGCACCTCGAGCATGCCGCGGTCGAAGACCTCGTCGAGGACGTCCTGGCTGACCAGCCCGCCGAGGGTGTCGAACACCGCCTGCGCCCACGGCTGCATCTTCTCGCTCTCGGAACCGGGCAGGTAGCCCAGTTCCTGGCCGCCGACCGCGTACACCGGCCGGAACACCACGACCTTGCGGTGCTGGCGGCGTTCCATCACCGATTCCAGCCCCGCGCAGAGCGCGAGCGCCGACTTGCCGGTACCGGCGCGTCCGCCCAGCGAGACGATGCCGACATCGGAGTCCAGCAGGAGATCCAGCGCCACCCGCTGCTCGGCCGACCGGCCGTGCAGGCCGAACGCCTCCTTGTCACCCCGCACGAGCCGGATCCGCTTGTCCGCGGTGACCCTGCCCAGCGCGCTCGAACTACCCGCGAGCAGCCGCAACCCGGTGTGACAGGGCAGCTCACCGACCTCGGGCATCCCGAACTCCGCGGGATCCACGGAAGACCCGCTGAACAGCGCGTCGACCAGGGCCTGGGACACGTCCACATCCGCCATGCCCGTCCAGCCCGAGGGCGTCACCTCCTGCGCGCGGTACTCGTCGGCCTCGAGGCCGACGGCGCCCGCTTTGACGCGCAGGGGGATGTCCTTGGTCACCAGCGTGACCGACGCGCGTTCCGCCGCCAGGTTGAGCGCACAGGCGAGGATGCGGTGGTCGTTGGAGTCGGTGCGGAAGCCGACCGGGAGCACCGTGGGGTCGGAGTGGTTCAACTCCACCTGCAGGGTGCCGCCGTGCTCACCGATCGGGATCGGCGCGTCGAGCCTGCCGTGCTGACGACGCAGGTCGTCGAGCATGCGAAGCGCTTCGCGCGCGAACCACCCCAGTTCGGGATGGTGACGTTTCGCCTCCAGTTCACTGATGACGACCAGCGGGAGTATGACCGCGTGTTCGGCGAAACGAGTCACCGACCAGGGGTCAGAGAGCAGGACCGACGTGTCGAGCACGTAAGTGGACCGCTGGGATTCGGGCGAGATCGAGGCTTTCTCCGGGCCAGGGGCACCGGTCGAAGAACGGCCAGAGGCCTTGCGGGGTGAACGCTGCGCAGTCACGACGGCATCTCCCTCGTGGGCGTGGCACCACGCCCGCACTCGCTGGGCCGGGCACCTCCCTGGCTAACCGCTCCTTCTGACGCTTTCCGCGTCAGTCGGCACGGCCGCGAGGGCCGGGTGCCGGCCCCCTCGTGCATCCACTGGGCGGCTGTGCCGCCCTGTCGACAACTGCCACGACCAGGGCCTCCCGTGAGAGTCCGCATGGGACGCGAACCCTCACTTTCGGAAGGTACCTGCGTCGGGGCGATCGCGCAGGCAGCCACCACGGTGATTCGCCAAACCGTCATCTCACTGTCGGTCGCGTGACATCAACACCTGGTCACCATCACGGTACGTAGTGTCGATCACCATTCAGGGACGCTCGTCGATGTGACCCGGATGGATTAACGCGACAGAGGGCATTCGCCCGATCGAACTCCGGGTTCTACCACGGTCGGTAGCGGAGCGCATTTTGTGTCCGAGACAGAGAACCGTACCGGGTGAAATGAACCTTTTTCGGCTCACACAATGGGATTACGAGGCGGTCACAAGACCTGAATAGCGAGTAATTTTCTCACTGCGGGACACACCCACCGGAACTCCGTGCCCCGATTACTGAATATCTCTACCAAGGAGTGTGCGTAGTGCTGAAGAAGGCTGGTTTCGTATCCGTGGTCGCCGCTGGTCTCATGATGGCAGGCGGGACCGCTTTCGCCGCCACCGGTGACCACTCCGGCACCCCGGACCCGACGTTCGGCGATGCCTACAACACGTTCATCGAGGGCGGCGGCGCACTGGGCTACGGTGCCGCCTCGCTGGTCGCGGGCGCCTACACCGGTGTCATCCTGACGCCGGCTCTGCTGGCCCACTCGCTGGAGCACCACCACCACTGATCTTCAGTGTCGACATCGAAGGCCCCGGAGTGCACGCCGGGGCCTTCGTCTTGTCCGGGGTCGGGTACCTCAGGAACCGAAGCGACGATGCCGCCACGCGTAATCACGCATGGCGCGAAGGAAATCGACCCGGCGGAATGCGGGCCAATACGCTTCGGTGAACCAGAATTCGGAATGGGCCGATTGCCAGAGCAGAAATCCGGAAAGCCGCTGCTCACCCGAGGTGCGGATAATCAGATCCGGATCGGGCTGGCCCGAGGTGTACATGTGTTCGGAAATATGGTCGACGTCCAGGATCTTCGCGAGCTCGCGGATCGAGGTGCCCTCGTCGGCGTGCTGGAGCAGGAGTTTGCGGACCGCGTCGGCGATCTCCTGGCGCCCTCCGTAACCGACCGCGACGTTGACCTCCATCCCGGAACGCCCTTCGGTGCGCTCCGCGGCCGCGCTGAGGGCCTTCGCGACCTCCGGCGGCAGCAGGTCAAGGGCTCCCACGATGCGGAGCCGCCACGGCGTGTGCGGCGCGGCGAGTTCGTCGGTGACGTCGGTGATGATCTTCAGCAGGGGGCTCAGTTCCTCGACCGCGCGGCCGAGGTTGTCGGTCGAGAGCAGCCACATCGTGACGACCTCGACGTCGGCCTCGTTGCACCAGCTCAGGAAGTCGGCGATCTTCTTGGCGCCGGCGCGGTGGCCGTCGGCGACGTCGGCGAAGCCCGCTTCGCGCGCCCAGCGGCGGTTCCCGTCCAGCATGATGGCGATGTGGCGTGGATGGCGCCCCTTGGCCTGCTGGATCAGGCGCCTGCCGTAGGCGCTGTACACGACGTCTGACAAGAAGGACCGAAGACTCACGCCAGTGGAGAGTAGTCACCCCGCGGGCCTCAGTGGGACGCGCCACGGAGACTGGTAAAAAACCTACGGTGCCGTAACCTGGCTAGGTGAGCGTAGAGACCGAACCCCAGCCGTCCGGCCCCACGCCCTTGGTGGACACGCGTCCTCGCCTGCGGGGTCACCTTCACTTCTGGTCCTTCTTCGGCGCCGTCGCCGGAGCCGCGGCACTCATCAGCCTCGCGGCGTCCACTGTGTCGCCTATCGCCGCTTTGTCCACTTCGGTCTACGGCCTGACCGTGCTCGGCGTCTTCGGCGTCAGCGCGCTGTATCACCGTCGCTTGTGGAGCCCACGAGCATACGAATGGATGAAGCGCGCCGACCATTCGATGATCTTCCTGTTCATCGCGGGCACTTACACGCCGTTCACCCTTCTGGCGATGTCCCAGCCGACCGGGTACATCGTGCTGGCGATCGTGTGGGGCGGCGCGATCGGCGGCGTCACCCTGAAGATGCTGTGGCCGAACGCGCCGCGCTGGCTGGGCGTGCCGATCTACATCGCACTGGGCTGGGTCGCCGTCTTCGTCCTGCCCGAACTGGGCGCGCACGCCGGTGTCGCGGCGCTCGTGCTGCTCTGCGTCGGCGGGCTGTTCTACACGCTGGGCGCGGTGTTCTACGCCGTCAAGTGGCCGAACCACTTCCCGGACACCTTCGGGTACCACGAGTACTTCCACGCCTGCACGGTGCTGGCGGCGGTGTCCCACTACATCGCGATCTGGCTGGCGATGTACGCCTGACACCTCGCCGCTAGGGTGAGGTGATGGGGACGATCAGGCAGGTCCAAATCACTTTCGACTGCGCGTCGCCCGAGCGCGTCGCCCGGTTCTGGTGCGAGGTGATGGGGTACGTCGTACCGCCGCCGCCGGAGGGCTTCACGAGTTGGGACGCGTACAACGACTCGCTGCCGCCGGAGGACCGGGACAAGGGCTTCGTCTGCAGTGATCCCACCGGGGCGGGCCCGCGGATGTACTTCCAGCGCGTTCCCGAGGGCAAGGTCGTCAAGAACCGGGTGCATCTCTGTGTGCGGGTCGGCACCGGGCTCGTGGGCGCCGAACGCCTAGCCGCCCTCGAAGCCGAGCGCGATCGGCTGATCCCGCTCGGCGCGGTCTGCGAACGCGTGATGCTCGCCGACGAGGAGAACGAGTCCTGCATCGTCATGCAGGACATCGAGGGCAACGAGTTCTGTCTCGACTGAGCGGTTCAGATCCCGAGCGCGTGGGTGAAGACGTTCCGCGGGTCCCATCGCGCCTTCACCTGCCGCAGACGCGGGTAGTTGCCCTGGTAGTACAGCGTCTGCCAGGGCACGCCGGACGTGTTCCAGGCCGGATCGGCCAGGTCGACGTCGGGATAGTTGATGTACGAACCGTCGTCGACCGGCACACCACCGGTCGACGAATAGACGTCCCGGTAGAACTCCCGCACCCAGGCCAGGTTCGCCGCGTCGTCGGTCTGCTCCAGCCAGAGTGAGCTGTAGACCGCCTTCATGATCGCCCCGCGCTGCGCGATCGCGGTCGCCTCGGGGGCGACGGCGCCCACCTGGCCGCCGTAGCCGACGAGCTGCATCCCGCCCTGGACCGTGGTCTCCCCGCTCAAGTGCCGCCGAATCGCCGCGATCTGGGCATCGGTGAACGACCGGTTCAGGTACGCGGCCTTGATCTTGTAGCGGCGCGTCGCCACATCGCCGGGTTGCCCGAGGCCCGGCCAGGTCGTCATGTGCGACCACGGCGACTTGTGCCGATAGGTGTACGCGGGCTCGGCGCCGAGCCCGGTGACGAGAGCGGTCACCAGCCGATCCACGCCGGGGAGGTCGGCGTCGGCTTGAACGGTCAGTTCGAAGCTTCCGTTGTCGCGGTGCTTCAGGTCGAGGATCGGATACAGACCGGCGTTCGGCGAGCCGGGGGCGCTGTTGCGTTCCATCCAGGTGCCGAAGTTCCGCAGGACCCGGGTGAGCGTCTGCTCGTCCCAGGACCAGGCGGCCAGGCAGGTCAGCATCTCCCTCGGTTGCGGAGGCAGCAGCCGGGCCGGATCGTTGCCGGTGGCGCCGGGCGAGCGGAGCCAGTAGCGCGTCACGACGCCGAAGTTGCCTCCGCCGCCACCGGTGTGCGCCCACCACAGGTCTTCGTTCCGATCGCGCGACGCGACGACCGCGCGCACACCCGCCCGGTCCGCCACCACCACCTCGACGGCTTCCAGGTGATCGACCACGGCGCCGTACCGCCGCGACAGCGGACCGTACCCGCCACCGGCGATGTGCCCGCCCGCGCCGACCTCCGGGCAGCCGCCCGCCGGGATCGTCACACCCCAACCGCGGCCGAGGGTTTTGTACACCTGCCCGAGGGTCGCGCCCGGCTCGACGAAGAACGCGCGCCGTGCGGGATCGAAGCCGACGGCGTCCAATCTCGACAGATCGATCAGCGTCCGTGCCGCCGGATCCGCCGTGAAGTTCTCGAAACAGTGCCCGCCGCTGCGGACCGCGACCCGCCGCCCCGCGCGGACCGCGTCCGAAACCGCGCGCACGACCTGGCCCGTGGTTCCGGCCAGCCGGACTTCGCCGGGGTTGCCGACGAACCGGAAGTTGTTGGCGCGTACCAAACCGTCGTAGCGCGGGTCGCCGGGCCGGATCGTCAGCGGGGCGGACTCGGCCGCGTCGGCGGTTCCCGCGAGGCCGATGGTCGCTCCGACGGCGGCCGCACCGGCCAGTACTCCGCGTCTGCTCAACTCGTTTCCCATGCGGTTCAGCGTCGCGGGATCGAGGACGGGGCGCCTCAGCCGAACGCGGGGGACGCAGGCGGAAAAGGCGGGTCAGCCGGAGGTATGGCGCGATCAACCGTTCGGCTGGGTGGGTCGTGACCAGGACGGACACACGCGTGTTCCCTCTGGCACAAGAAAGTGCCTCCTTCCCGGCCCCCACCACGAGAGCCATGATCGCCACCATGGCCAAGAACGCACCGCCCCGCGCCCTCGACGACGCCGCCCTCAGCGACTTCCTCGCCGAGCACACCTTCGGCGCCCTCGCGACCCTCAAGCGCGACGGTCGCCCGCATCTCTCCACCGTCGTCTACAAGTGGGATCCCGAGACCCGCGAGATCCGGATCAGCACGACCGAAGACCGTCTGAAGGTCAAGCAGATCCGTAACAATCCGCACGCGTCCCTTTACGTCTCCAGCGCCGATCACTGGAAATTCGCCGTCGTGGAAGGGGAAGCGGAACTCTCCGAAGTCGTCCGGACACCGGAAGACCCGGACGAGCGCAGGCTTTTCATCACCCTCAAAACCGGGAAACTCTATGGCACAGCCCTCGACATCGCTTAACGTACGCACCTGGAAAAGGCCAGGTGAGGAGACGCCCGATGTGGGAAAAGCGGATGGAGTGGCCGCTCAACGCCGCCGCCGTACTGTTCCTGGCCGCCTACGCGTGGCCGATCCTCCAACCCTCGCTCGGGCACACCGGCCGGGTCTGGTGCGAGGTGGTCACCTGGATCTCCTGGGCGGTCTTCGCCCTGGACTACGGCGTCCGCCTCAAACACGCTGAGGACAAACGGGATTTCCTGAAGAACAACATCTTCGACCTGTTGATCATCGTGCTCCCGCTGATCCGGCAGCTGCGACTGCTCCGGCTGGTCACGGTGCTCAACGTCCTCAACCGCAACGCCGGCCTGTCGCTGCGCGGCCGCGTCGTGATCTACACGGTGGGCGCGACGGCGCTCATCGTGTTCTGTTCGGCACTCGCCGTACTCGACGCCGAGCGCACCGCGCCGGACGCGCCGATCTCCGACTTCCCGGACGCCGTGTGGTGGTCGATCACGACGATCACCACGGTCGGCTACGGCGACCGGTACCCCATCAGCGGGACCGGCCGCGTCGTCGCGGTGGGACTGATGGTGGCCGGGATCGCCCTGCTCGGTGTGGTCACCGCGACGCTGGCGTCGTGGCTGATCCGCCGGGTGACCGAAGCCGACGAGAGCGCGCAGGCCGTCACTCGCGAGCACCTCGACGAGCTGACCCGCGAGGTCAAGGCGTTGCGGGTCGAGCTCGCCGAGCAGCGTGCCGGGCTCAGTCCTGCAGCATCGGAGCCGCTAGGTACTGCTCGGGGATAGCGAAGGCGTCCACGAGCGTCCGCGCGTGCGGGCGCAGGTCGGCGCACAGCGCGTTCACCGCGGCGGTGACGGCCTTCGAGCGCCCCGAGGTCAGGCGTCCGTGTTCGAGGAACCAGCCTCGATCCGCCTCGATGTTCGCGAGCGCGTAGAGGTCGCAGACGCGCTCGAGCAGTTCCCGCGCCTCCGCGTCGGCACAGCGCTCGATCGCGCCGATGAACGCCTCCAGCACCACCCGGTCGACGTGCGCCCGCCCGGCGCGCAGCACGTGGTCCTGCGCGTCGTTGAAAACACCGAAGGGATCCGACGCGGCCTTACGCAGACGTTGCGCGACTCCGCCGAGTACGTGCTCTTCGCGGTCTTCGAACAGCTTCAGGTGCCATTCCCGTGAGTAGAGGACGTCGCTGTCGTCGGCGTCGGTGAGCCGCTCGACGACCTTGCGCGCCGACGTCCGTTCGATCACGGCTTCGACGAACTGCTCCGCCACGAAACGCGCGGTCGCGAGCGGGCTCAGGTCTTCGAAATGGTCCTTGTAACTGGTCAGCAGGCCCTTCGCGACCAGCTGCAGCAGCACGGTGTTGTCACCCTCGAAGGTGGTGAAGACATCCGTGTCGGCCTTCAGCCCGGCGAGCAGGTTCTCCGAGAGGTAGCCGGAGCCGCCGCACGCCTCGCGAGCGGCCTGGATGGTGGCCGTCGCGTGCCAGGTCGAGACTGCCTTGATCCCGGCGGCCCGCGATTCCAGCTCTCGCTGCTCTTCCTCCGGCGCGTCCTCGGCGATGTCGTGAAGTGTCGAGACGAGCGCTTCCTGTGCGAAGTGCAGTGCGTACGACGTCGCCAGCGCGGGCAGCAGTTTCCGCTGGTGGGCGCGATAGTCGAGGATCACGACCTCGTCACCGTCGGGCCGCGCGAACTGCCGCCGCTGCTCGGCGTACCGCACGGCCAGCGCCAAAGCGCGCTTCGTCGCGCTGCCGGCACTGCCCGCGACGCTGACCCGTCCGCGGATCAGCGTGCCGAGCATCGTGAAGAACCGGCGGCCGTCGCTTTCGATCGGGCTCGTGTACGTACCGTCCTCGGCGACATCACCGAACCGGTTGAGCAGCGCCTCGCGCGGAACCCTCACCTGGGTGAAAGTGAGCCGTCCGTTGTCGACGCCGTTGAGGCCCGCCTTGCGCCCGCAGTCCTCGATCTCGACACCGCTCGCGCCCTCACCGCGGATCGGCACCGCGAACGCGTGCACGCCGCGCGACTCGCCGCCGGTGATCAGCTGCGCGAACACGACCGCGAGTTCGCCGTCGCGGGCGGCGTTGCCGATGTACTCCTTCATCGCGCCGCGGTCCGGCGTGTGCACGACGAACTCGCGCGTGGCCGGGTCGTAGGTCGCGGTGGTGCGCAGGTGCTGGACGTCCGAGCCGTGGCCGTGCTCGGTCATCGCGAAGCAGCCCAGCAGGTCCAGGTCCTTGATCTTGCGCAGGTAGCGCTCGTGGTGACGCTCGGTGCCGAGCAGCTGCACCGCGCCGCCGAACAGACCCCATTGGACGCCTGCCTTGACCATCAGCGAAAGGTCGCCGAACCCCAGCATCTCGAACGACATCACCGAACCGCCGACGTCGCCGCCTCCGCCGTGCGCCGGGTCGAAGCCGAGTCCCGGCCGGTCGGTGCGGGCGAGCAGCCGCAGCCATTCGAGGACCTGCGCGCGGTGCGCCTCGACGTCGAGATCGACGGGGTCCTTGAAGTCCTCCGCGGCCATCTGCGCGCGTACCGCGCGGCGAAGCCCGGCCCACCGTCCATCGAGGACGGTGGTCAGCGCGTCCGGGTCGATCTTCGCGGGAAGTCCTGGTGTGTCCACGATTCCTCCGATGCGGTGCGGTCTGCGCTCAGCCTGCCGCACCGCATCGGGGGGCGCAGCACGAATCGGACCGCCTTCCCGTTGCTCGTCGTGTTCTCGAACCGCAGGTCATCGGCGTGTTTCAGGACGTTCTCCGTGCTCGCGGCACGAACGTGTGAGTTCGGCAACCCTCGGACGTCGAACGCCGCCGGCCCGCGGAGACGCCCGCCTCAGGAAAGGTCCGGTCCCTGTGAGCGGAGATCGTCGACCTTGGTCATCGCTTCCCGGAGCTCGGCGAGCCACGTGTCCGCGTGCTCCCCGACCAGCCGGACCGCCCAGGCCAGCGCCTCGGACCGCGACCGCGCGACGCCGGCGTCGACGAGGGTGTCGAGGACCAGGCGTTCGGGCTGCCGCAACCTGGTCATGACCGGCGCCGAATGCGTGGTGAACAGGTGCCTCGTGCCGCCGAGGCTCGCGCCCCAGGCGACCTTGCGCTGATACCGGTGCTCGGCCTGGCGCGCGATCTCGATCCGCTCGTCGCGGGTCTCCTCGCGGAACCGGCTGATCCGGCCGTCCTCGGCCGCCGCGCGGGCGGCGTCGTCGGCGTAGTCACCGGTGAGCGGCTGGAGTTCGCCGACGATGACGATCTCCTCGCGATCCACCGTGACCTGGGGGTCTCCGGTGAACCAGCCCTCCGGGAGCCGTCCGCCGAACCACGCCGCCGCGTCGTCCGCCGAGGGAGTCTCCGCCTGCTGCCAGCCGCCCCGGCCCTTCCAGCCACCGCGTCCCATATGCCTCGCCGTCCTGAAGTAGGTGTGCATGCTCGCCTCCGCGATTACATGATTACAACGCTACCGACGCTACGCTCGCAATGACCGAAAGACAGCCGTGTTCTCCCCCGGCGAAACCTGCGGTCGACGGCCCCGCGCGCGCTATGAAAGGCCCGTTACTTGCAAATTTTGCAAGTAACGGGCCTTTCATAGCAGTGCTCAGCCGAGCTGGGCGCGCAGTTCCTCCGCCGTCGTGACCGGGCGCTCGCACACGTACCCACGGCACACGTAAGCGGCGGCGCCACCCTCGACCAACGGGCGGTCGGCGAGCAGCGGCACGCCGTCGGCATCCGGAGTCCCGCTGACGACGACGGCGCCGTCCGGCAGCGAAGCGAGGGCCGCGGTCAGCAGATCCGAGCGCGAAGCGGCATCCGGACCGACGACGGCCACCTGCACCGGGCCGGCAGCGGCGGCTTCGGCGACGGTCAGCCAGTGCCCGGCGAACCGCGGCGCGCGCGAGGCGAGCAGTCCTGAGCGGGACAGCGCCTGCTCGGCCGCCTCGCGATAGCGGCCCACCTGGTCGTGCCCGGCCAGCACGGACGCGGTCAGCAAGGCGTTCGCCAGCGCCGAGGCCCCCGACGGGCTCGCGTTGTCGGTCGGGTCGGAGGGCCGCTGCACCAGCACCTCCGCGTCGTCGGCCGTGTCGTAGTAGGCACCCGGCGAGTCCGGGACACCGAAATGCGCCAAGGCGAGATCCAGCAAGGTGATCGCGTCGGCGAGCCACCGCGGCTCTCCGGTCGCCTGGTGGAGTTCGAGCAGCCCCTCGGCGAGGCAGGAGTAGTCCTCCAGCACCCCGGCCGTCGTGCCGACCACGCCATCGCGCGAGGTTCGCCGCAGTCGTCCGTCCACGAAATGGGTGTCCATCAGGAAAGCCGCCGCGCGGGCGGCCGCTTCGATCCACTGTGGACGACCGAGCCGGGCGCCCGCCTTGGCGAGCGCACCGATCGCGAGCCCGTTCCAGGCGGCGATGACCTTGTCGTCACGGGCGGGCTGAGGGCGTCCGTCCCGCGTGGCCAGCAGAGCGCGGCGGACCCGCTCGAAGCGCATTTCGTCCTCTGGATGCGGCTCGCGCAGCCGCAGTGTCGACGCGCCGTGCTCGAAGTTGCCCCGCTCGGTCACCTGGAACAGCTCAGCCGCCCAGGCTCCGTCCTCCTCACCGAGTACCTCGACGAGCTGCGCGGGAGTCCAGACATAGGTGAGGCCCTCGACGCCCTCGGTGTCCGCGTCGAGCGAAGCGGCGAACCCGCCTTCGGCCGTCCCGAGGTCACGCAGCAGGAACTCCGCGGTCTCCTCGACCGTCCGCCGCGCGTACGCGAGCCCGGTCACGCCGTGGAACTGAGCGTAGAAACGCAGGAGCAACCCGTTGTCGTACAACATCTTTTCGAAGTGCGGAACTTCCCAGCGCGCGTCGACCGAGTAGCGCGCGAAGCCACCGGCGAGCTGATCGTTGAGTCCACCGAGGGCCATCGCCTCCGCGGTGTGCGTGACGGGGCCGAGATCGGATCCGGTGCGCTCGTGGTGACGGAGCAGGAAGTTCAGCGCCATCGTCGGCGGGAACTTCGGCGCTCCCCCGAAGCCGCCGGTCTCGGCGTCGTATTCCTTGCGCAGCAGGGCGACCGCGGCGTCCAGCGCAGCGGCGTCCACAACGGACTCGGGCAGCGGGCCGCTCTTCTCCGTGAGATGGGCGATGATCTGCTGGGCGCCGGACCGCAGTTCGTCCGGACGCTCACCCCATGCCTCGGCGACGGCGACGAGCAACTGCGAGAACGACGGCATCCCCGGCCGCGGCGACGGCGGGTAGTACGTGCCGCAGTGGAACGGCTCGCCCTCCGGGGTCAGGAAACACGTCATCGGCCAGCCGCCCTGACCGGTCATCGCCTGCGTGGCCGCCATGTACACCGAGTCGATGTCCGGGCGCTCCTCGCGGTCCACCTTGATGTTGACGAAGTTCGCGTTCATCAGCGTCGCGGTGGCTTCGTCCTCGAAGGACTCGTGCGCCATGACATGGCACCAGTGGCAGGCCGCGTAGCCGACCGAAAGCAGGATCGGCACGTTCCGCCGTTTCGCCTCGGCCAGCGCCTCTTCTCCCCAGGGCCACCAGTCCACCGGGTTCTCGGCGTGCTGCAGCAGGTACGGACTGGTCGCGGCCTTCAGGCGGTTCGACATACCATCAGGGTCGCACGCGGAAAAGCGGGCGCGCGGAACGGCCGTCTGCGCGACACTGACGCGGTGTTGCTGACCATGACGACCACCCGGACACCCGCCACCGACCTGGGCTTTCTCCTGCACAAGCATCCGGAGAAGGCGCAGTCGTTCACGCTCTCGGCCGGGACGGCGCACGTTTTCTACCCCGAAGCGGCCGAAGAGCGCTGCACCGTCGCTCTGCTGGCCGAGATCGACCCGATCGAGCTCGTGCGCGGCGGCGGGACGTCGTTGACCCAGTACGTCAACGACCGGCCGTACGCGGGCGGCTCGTATCTGGCGGTGGCGCTGCGGGCCGTTTTCACCACCGCGCTGGCCGGCCGGTGCGCGAACCGGCCGGAGCTGGTCGACGAGCGCTTCCCGCTGGAGATCCACGTGCCGTCACTGACCGCGCGCGGCGGCGCCGAGGTCGTCCACAAGCTGTTCGAGCCGCTGGGCTGGCAGGTCGAGGCCAAGCCCATCCCGCTCGACCCCGAATTCCCGCGGTGGGGCGATTCCCGCTACGTCGATCTCCGGCTGACCGGGACGCAGCGCGTCGTCGACGCGTTGCGGCACCTGTACGTCCTGCTGCCCGCGCTCGACGGCGACAAGCACTACTGGATCGGCCAGGACGAAGCCGACAAGCTGCTGAGGGTCGGCGAGGGCTGGCTCGCCGGACACCCGGAACGGGAGCTGATCACCAACCGGTACCTCGAACGGCGACGGCCGATCGTCTCGTACGCGCTCGAGCGGCTGGCCGAAGCGGACGACGTTCCGGCCGAGGCCGAAGCGCTGGTCACCGAGCTGCCGGACCGGCCGGAGCCGCTGGCCGTCCAGCGTCACGGCAGTGTGCTCGCGGCGCTCCGGGCCGCGGGTGCGCGGCGCGTGCTGGACCTCGGGTGCGGCGCCGGCGCGCTGCTGCGCGTGCTCCAGAAGGAACCGTCGTTCACCGAGATCGTCGGCGTCGACGTGTCCGCGAGCGCGCTCGACATCGCCGACAAGCGGCTCAAGGACAAGGCCCGGATCACCCTCCGGCAGTCCGCGCTGACCTACGCGGATCCGTCGCTGGCCGGGTACGACGCGGCCGTGCTGATGGAGGTGATCGAGCACGTCGACGAGGAGCGCCTGCCCGCGTTGGAGCACGCCGTTTTCGGCGTCGCCGCACCGCGGACCGTACTCGTCACGACGCCGAACGCCGAGTTCAACCGGCATTTCGAGTTCCTCGAAGAGGGCCGCTTCCGGCATGCAGACCACCGTTTCGAATGGACACGCGAGCAGTTCCGTTCGTGGGCCGAGGGGGTCGCGTCCCGGCGCGGCTACGAGGTCCGGATTCTCCCGGTGGGACAGGAGTCCCAGGAATCAGGACCGCCGACCCAAATGGCGGTCTTCACGTCTCGAAAGGAGGCCGTGGCATGAAACTGACCATTCCCGACATGTCCCTCGTCGTGCTCGTCGGGGCCTCCGGCTCCGGCAAGTCCACCTTCGCGCGGACGCATTTCGCGCCGACGCAGGTGCTGTCCAGCGACTACTTCCGCGGTCTGGTGGCCGACGACGAGAACGACCAGAGCGCGTCTGCCGCCGCTTTCGACGTGCTCCACTACGTCGCGGCGAAGCGGCTCGAAGCCGGACGGGTCACCGTCATCGACGCGACGATCGTCCAGCGCGCCTCCCGGGCGAGCCTGCTGAAACTGGCGAAGGAGTACGACGTCATGCCGACGGCGATCGTGCTGGACCTGCCGGTCAAGCTCTGCCACGAACGCAACGAGTCCCGGCCGGACCGCGGCTTCGGCGAACACGTCGTCCGCCGCCAGCGCGGCGAGCTGCACCGCTCGCTGAAGTCGTTGGAGCGCGAGGGTTTCCGCCGCGTGCACGTGCTGCGAAGCGAAGCCGAGGTCGCCGAAGCGGAGATCGTCGTCGAGCCGCTGCGCAACGACCGCCGCGACCTGACCGGGCCGTTCGACGTCATCGGCGACGTCCACGGCTGCCGCGAGGAACTGGAGGAACTCCTCACCGAGCTGGGTTACGCCGACGGCGTGCACCCCGAAGGACGCACCGCGGTGTTCGTCGGCGACCTCGTCGACCGCGGACCCGACACCCCGGGCGTGCTGCGCCGCGTGATGGCGATGGCCGAAGCGGGCAGTGCGCTGGTCGTCTGCGGGAACCACGAGCAGAAACTGGTCCGCGCGCTGAACGGGCGCAAGGTCAAGGTGGCGCACGGCCTCGCGGAGTCACTGGAGCAGCTCGCCGCGCAGGACGAGGAATTCCGTGTCAAGGCGCGGGAATTCTGCGACGGCCTCATCGCGCACTTCGTCCTCGACGGCGGCAAGCTCGTCGTCGCGCACGCGGGCCTGCCCGAGAAGTTCCACGGGCGCGCGTCCGGTCGCGTACGGAGCACCGCGCTGTACGGCGACACCACCGGCGAGACCGACGAGTACGGCCTGCCGGTGCGGCTGCCGTGGGCGCGCGACTACCGCGGGACCGCGACAGTCCTCTATGGACACACGCCGACGCTGGAGCCGGAGTGGGTCAACGGGACCATGTGCCTCGACACGGGCTGTGTCTTCGGCGGCAAGCTGACCGCTTTGCGTTACCCGGAGCGGGAAGTCGTCTCGGTGAAGGCGAAGAAGGTCTGGTACGAACCGGCGCGCCCGCTCGAACCGGAGCGGCCGCTGGGCGGACGCGAGCCCGCCGTACTGGAGCTGGGTGACGTCACCGGGAAGCGGATCGTCGAGACCCGCCACCACGGCCGGGTCGGGGTGTCCGCCGAGCAGTCGGCGGCGGCACTGGAGGTGATGAGCCGGTTCGCCGTCGACCCGCGCTGGCTGCCGTACCTGCCGCCGACCATGGCGCCCTGTGCGACGTCCGCCCTGGACGACTACCTCGAACACCCCGAGGAGGCCTTCGCCGAGTTTCGCGCGGCGGGCGTCCAATCGGTCGTGTGCGAAGAGAAGCACATGGGATCGCGGGCGATCGTGCTCGTGTGCCGTGACGAGGACGTGGCTCCCGCGCGGTTCGGGATCCGGGGACCCGGCGCGGTGTACACCCGCACCGGGCGGCCGTTCTTCGCACCCGACCAGAACACCCGGCTGCTCGACGGCGTCCGCGAAGCCGCGTCGGCGCTGTTCGCCGAGCTGGACACCGGCTGGCTGCTGCTCGACGCGGAGTTGCTGCCGTGGAGCGCGAAGGCGGGCTCGCTGATCTCGGACCAGTACGCGTCCGTCGGCGCGGCGGCCCAGTCCGTGCTGCCCGCGGCCGTCGCTTCGCTGGACGCCGCAGCCGCCCGAGGGGTCGACGTGTCGGAGCTTTTGGCGCGGACGCGGATGCGCGAGTCCGCCGTCGACGCGTACCGGCAGGCCTACCGGCGCTACTGCTGGCCGACCGACGGCCTCGACGGCGTCCGGCTGGCGCCGTTCCAGGTGCTCGCGTCGGAAGGGAAGACGTACCACGACCGGCCGCACGACTGGCATCTCACGCGGCTGGACCGGCTCACCGGCGACCTGTTCACGCGCACGCGGACCCTGTCGGTCGACACCACCGACCCGGCGTCGGTGGCGCGCGGCGTCGAATGGTGGCTGGACCTGACCGGCGCGGGCGGCGAGGGCATGGTCGTCAAACCGGCGGCGAACCTGTCGCGCGGCACGCGGGGCCTGGTGCAGCCGGGAGTGAAGGTGCGCGGGCGGGAGTACCTGCGGATCATCTACGGGCCGGACTACACGCTGCCGGAGAACCTCGCGCGGCTTCGCAAGCGCGGGCTGAACCGGAAGCGGGCGCTGGCGCTGCGCGAGTACGCGCTGGGGCTGGAGGCGCTGGAACGGCTGGCGCGCGGGGAACCGCTGTGGCGGGTGCACGAGTGCGTGTTCGCGGTGCTGGCGATGGAGTCGGATCCGGTCGACCCTCGCCTTTGACTCGGTCCGGAAACGCTATGAAAGGCCCGTTACTTGCAAAATTTGCAAGTAACGGGCCTTTCATAGCAGCGCTCAGTCAGATTTGACGGCCGGTTTCTCCGCGGCCCGAGCGGCGGCGGGCTCCTCGGCGACAGGCTTCTCAGCAGGAGTCTCGTCGGCGGGCGTCTCCGAAGCGGCGTCCGACGAAGCGGCGGGCTCGTCGAAACTCTCCGGGAGCCGCTTGAGGTGCTTGGTCATCGACCGCACCAGCAGCGCGACGGCGATCAGGAACAGGATCAGGATCAGGAAACCCACCGGCGACGACTTGCCGAAGTCCTCACCCTGGCCGCCGTTGTCGCCGTTACCGGGCTGCTGTGCCAGGAACTGCGACGACACCGTCACTCCGACGACGGCGAACGCCGGCACGACAAAACTCATTTAGCCCACCTTCTCCTTCAAACCGGCGAACAGATCGTCCTCCGGCAGGGTGCTGTCCACCAGTGAGCGGACCAGCTCGTACTCCTCGGTCGGCCAGACCTCGCGCTGCAGGTCGCGCGGGACGGCGAACCAGCGGCTGTTCGGGTCGATCTGGGTGGCGTGCGCCTTGAGGGCCTCGTCACGCTGCTCGAAGTAGTCGCCGCACTCGACGCGGGTGGTCACCCGCTCCATGACGTCGGCCTTCTCCGGGTCCCACGACTTGAGCCACTCCTCGTACGGCGACTCGAGGCCACGCGCGAGCAGGCCCTCGTGGAACACGGTCATCCTGGCGCGCGAGAACCCGTGCACGTAGTAGAGCTTCAACGGCTGCCACGGCTCGCCCGCGTCCGGGTAACGCTCCGCCTCGCCCGCGGCGTCGAAGGCCGCGACCGAGATCTCGTGCGTGCGGATGTGGTCGGGGTGCGGGTATCCGCCGTTCTCGTCGTAGGTGACGATCACGTGCGGGCGGAACTCGCGGATGACCTTCACCAGGGCACCGGTGGACTCTTCGAGCGGGACGACCGCGAACGAGCCTTCCGGGACCGGGGGCAGCGGGTCGCCCTCGGGAAGGCCCGAGTCGAGGAAGCCGAGCCAGACGTGGCTCACGCCGAGGATCTTGGCCGCGCGGGCCATCTCCTCCCGGCGGATCTCGGTCATGTTGGCCAGTACGTCGGGACGGTCCATGGCGGGGTTCAGCACGCTGCCCGCTTCGCCACCGGTACAGGTCACGACCATGACCTCGTGTCCTTCGGCGGCGTACCTGGCCATCGTGGCGGCACCCTTGCTCGACTCGTCGTCGGGGTGCGCGTGCACCGCCATCAGGCGGAGGCGTGACTTCGGCGGTTCATCGGCTAGCACCATGCTCCGAACGTCCCCTTCTCGTTCCCTATTCCCCTGCGACCCTGCCTGACGGCCCGCCCGACCGGGCGCGGATACTCGAGGGGAACCACTCGCATACGACCCCATTGTCCCTGCGAGCACGACGACACCAACCGGGAGGCCCGGGTTGAGCACGGGACAGGACGCTCCCACCGCGGAAAGCGCCCGGACGGACTCACTGGACGCCCGGTACGGCAAGACCCGCGCCGCGCGCCCCGCCCGCTGGCGGCGCCTGGTGTTCGGCGTGATCGCACTGCTGGTCAGCGGCGGTATCGCTTACGCCATGTACCTGAACTTCGGCAGCGCGCCCATCGACGGCGAACGCGTCTCATTCGCCGAGAAGCCGGGCGACGCGATGGAGATCACGATCAACGTGACCAGGGACGACGTGAACCGTCCGGGGGTGTGCGTCGTCCGCGTCCGTGACAAGGCGGGCGCGGAAAGCGGCCGCAAAGAGGTCCTGATTCAGCCTGGTTCGAAGAACAGCAGGGTGACAACCACCATCAAGAGCATCGGAAAGCCCGTCACGGCTGATATCTTCGGATGCTCATACGACGTACCACGGTACCTGTCAAGGCCATAGCGGCCAACGGGGTGAAACGGGCGCCCAACGCCGAGGCGCGACCGAATTCCACCGGCGGCGATGCCTCGCGCCGTGTTACTCTGATCTACCGGCACGGCCCAAGACGGGCCGTGTTTTTCCTTTTATCTCACCCAGGTCGGCACGCCATGCCGAACCTGGCGGCCGGCTTGAACACCCAAGCCTGGCAGGCCCCACGAGGAGATGGTGACCGTGAGCGACACAAAGGTGACCTGGCTGACCCAGGATGCCTACGACAGGCTCAAGCAGGAGCTCGACCACTACATCGAGCTCCGCCCGGTCATCGCTGCGAAGATCAACGACAGCCGGGAAGAGGGCGACCTCAAGGAGAACGGCGGTTACCACGCTGCCCGCGAAGAGCAGGGCCAGCACGAAGCCCGCATCCGCCACCTCCAGGAGCTCCTCCGTTCGGCCAAGGTGGGCGAGCCGCCCGCCAACGACGGCAGCGCGGGACCGGGCAAGGTCCTCACCGTCCGCTACGACGGTGACGACGAAGACGAGAACTTCCTCCTGGCGACGCGCGAAGAGGGCACAGAGGGCGGCCTGGACGTCTACTCACCGGAGTCCCCGCTCGGCAAGGCGCTGCTCGGCGCCAAAGAGGGCGAGACCCGTGAGTACGAGCTGCCCAACGGCAGCATCCAGAAGGTGACGCTCGTGAAGGCCGTGCCGTACACCGACAAGTGAGTCTCCGCGCGCCCGGCCCGATATGGCCGGGCGCGCATACGAGCCGTTAGCGTGACCTCCGGAGAAATCTGGAGGGAAACGATGAGCGAGCTACCGATCTGCGTGGCCTGTGGCATGCAGTACGCGGAACCCCGGTCCGACTGCCCGATCTGCGAAGACGAACGTCAATACATCCCGCAGGCCGGACAACAGTGGACCGATCTGGACACCGTTCGCGCCAGTGGCACGTACACAGCCCGCGTAGAAGAGCAGGGACCCGGTCTCATCGGGGTCGGGTCCACGCCCAATTTCGCCATCGGCGAGCGGGCGTTGCTGATCAAGGCCGAATCCGGCAACTTCCTGTGGGACTGCGCGGGCTTCATCGACGACGACCTCGTCGCGAAGGTCCGCGAACTCGGCGGGATCACCGGCATCGCGATCAGCCATCCGCACTACTACACCACCATGGTCGAGTGGGCCCACGCCTTCGACGTGCCCGTCTACCTGCACGAGGGTGACCGGCAGTGGATCGGCAGGCCGGATCCGGCGATCAAGCTGTGGAGCGGCGCGACCCTCGACGTCGCCCCCGACCTGCGGCTGATCAACCTCGGCGTGCATTTCGACGGCGGGACCGTGCTGCACTGGCCAGGCGGGGAGAACGGCCGCGGCGCGCTGCTTTCGGGCGACATCCTGCAGGTCGTCCCGGACCGCCGCTTCGTCGGCATGATGTACAGCTACCCGAACCTGATCCCGGAGCGCCCGGAAATCGTCCGCCGCGCGGCCGAGATGCTCGAACCGTACGAGTTCGAGGCGATCTACGGCGCCTGGTGGGACGCGATCATCCGCACGGACGGGCACGAGGCCGTCCAGCGGTCGGCCGCGCGGTACCTGCACCAAGTGCGCTAGCTCCGCGCCAGCCGTTCGAGCAGCGGCCGTACGCGCGGCGGAACCGGCGTCGACAACGCGATCGACGTCGACGTCCGCCGCACGTACGGCGCGCCGACCACCTCGTCCACCACTCGCTGCAGGTCGTCGTTGTTGCGAGCCACCATCCGCACGAAAAGGTCGCCCTGGCCTGTCGTCGCGTGGACCTCGCACACCTCGTCGATCGCGGACAGCGCCTCCGCGACCTCGGCCCGGCGGCCCTGCGCGATCTCCAGGACGGCGAACGCGGTGAGGCCGTATCCCATCGCCGCGAGGTCGAGTTCGGGCGGGAATCCGCCGAGGATCCCTCGTTCGGTCAGCCGGTCCAGCCGGGCCTGCACGGTGCCCCGCGCGACCCCGAGACGCCGTGCGCATTCGAGCACTCCGAGCCGGGGCGAGTCGGTGAGCAACAGCAAGAGCCGCGCGTCCAGCTCGTCGAGCACTTCCGACATCGTGCCTACCTCCTACACAGGTTGTCCACTATGACCGCGCGACCCCACGCTCCACTGGACATAGTGTGCAGCGAAATCTTTGACCATTGCACATTTTGTCACGCGCTCGGATGCTTCATGGCATGACGCACACAGTGGAACCCCAGGGTGCTCTTGACGACGTGAGCTACGACCAGCTGCGTCAGCTCGTCGGCCTCGTCGACCACGACTCTTCGACCGATCCCTTCCCGGTGAAGTCGATGGACGCGGTGGTGTTCATCGCGGGCAACGCCACGCAGACCGCGTGGTTCTACCAAGTCGCGTTCGGGATGCGGCTCGTCGCGTACTCCGGCCCCGAAACCGGGAACTTCGAACGCAAGTCGTTCGTGCTGAAGTCCGGTTCGGCGCGCTTCGTGATCACCGGCGGCGTCAAGCCCGACTCCTCGCTGCTCGACCACCACCGCCGCCACGGCGACGGCGTCATCGACCTCGCGCTCGAGGTCGCCGACGTCGACCGCTGCATCGACCACGCCCGCACGCAGGGCGCCACCGTCCTCGAAGAGCCGCACGACGTCTCCGACGAGCACGGCACCGTGCGTATCGCCGCGATCGCGACCTACGGCGAGACCCGCCACACGCTGATCGACCGGTCGAAGTACACCGGCGTCTACCTGCCCGGCTACGAGCCGCGCGAGAGCAAGATCGTCCGCCCCGAGGGTGCGCCGAAGCGACTGTTCCAGGCCGTCGACCACTGTGTCGGCAACGTCGAACTCGGCAAGATGGACTACTGGGTCGACTGGTACCACCGCGTCATGGGCTTCGTGAACATGGCGGAGTTCGTCGGCGACGACATCGCGACCGAGTACTCGGCGCTGATGAGCAAGGTCGTCTCCAACGGCAACCACCGCGTCAAGTTCCCCCTCAACGAGCCGGCGATCGCGAAGAAGAAGTCGCAGATCGACGAGTACCTCGAGTTCTACGGCGGCGCGGGCTGCCAGCACATCGCGCTGGCCACCAACGACATCGTCGCGACGGTGAAGGCGATGCGCGCGGCGGGCGTCGAGTTCCTCGACACCCCGGACTCCTACTACGACGACCCCGAGCTGCGTGCGCGGATCGGCGAGGTCCGGGTGCCGATCGAGAAGCTCAAGGAGCACCGCATCCTGGTCGACCGCGACGAGGACGGCTACCTGCTGCAGATCTTCACCAAGCCGATCGGCGACCGCCCGACGGTGTTCTACGAGCTCATCGAGCGCCACGGCTCGCTCGGCTTCGGCAAGGGCAACTTCAAGGCCCTCTTCGAGGCCATCGAGCGTGAGCAGGAGCGCCGAGGCAATCTCTGACGGCGAGGCGCCATCAGCGCAGCGCCGAGGCAACCTCTGACCCCGGCAGTTCGCAGGGCGTGAAAGGGCTCTTCATCGCACTTTGTGTGGTGAAGGGCCCTTTCGCTGCGTGACGGGGCCGACTTTGTCGGCGCGGGGTGGTACACCGGACGGGAATTAAACTTCGAGCACTCCGGAACCGAAGGCTCCTTCGGACCGTCAGTGTGAAGACGTCAGCATGCAGCTTGTGGAAGGGTCCCGATGCCGGACAACGTCGACGCCAGCGAACAGATGGTGGACAACTGGACGAAGCAGATCCAGGAGACCGCCGCGCGCTACCAGGCGATGGCCGCCCGCATGCAGGGGCAGACCGTGACAGAGCGGTCGAAGGACAACACCATCGAGGTGACGATCGACTCGAAGGGCCTGCTCACGAACCTGGTCATCGCCGAAGCCGCGAGCGGCAAGCGGATGGCCGAGGTCTCGTCGCAGGTCATGCGGCTCGTGCAGCTCGCGCAGTCACGGATCCCGGAACTGCTGCAGGCGGCGATGGCCGAAACGGTCGGCACCACCGACGAGACGGCGAGCAGGGTGATCGCGGAGGCGCAGAGCACCTTCCCGGAAGCTCCGCCGGAGGAGGACCTCGCGCCGCCGGAACCCGAGCGGCACCACCGCTTCGGCCCGGAAGACGAGGAGCCCCCGCCGCCCGCGACGGGCACCCCGCCGCAGCCCAAGCCGATCCCGCGCCGCCGCCGCACGCAGGACGAAGACGACGACGATTTCGGCGGCAGCATTCTTTCTTAGTGTTCATCCGGCCTGGTAGAGGGGAGAAACCATGGCAGGCAAGGGTTACGAGCTCGGCGCCGACCTCGACGCGCACGCCAAGCAGGTCGACGGCATCGCCGACGGGCTGCGCACGGCGGTCGACGCCGCCCAGCAGGTGAGCATGCCGACCGACGCGTACGGCATCATCTGCCAGCCGTTCCGGATGATGCTCGACCCGGTCGAGGAGTTCGGCATCAACGCGCTGAACAAGGCCGTCGAAGCCGCGACAGCGGTGGCGAACAACGTGCGCTCGGCGTCGAACGCCTACCAGGCACAGGACGAGAACTTCGCGGCGGAATTCAAGAACGTGCAGGTGCCTGACTGATGCCCGAGGGGAACCCGCTCGTCGCGAAGGCGCCGACGGATGGCGACGGCCCGGGCCCGCTGACGGCCGGGAACAGCGAATACGGCTACGCGGCGGGCATCGGCGTCGCCGAGTCGGCCATGGACGCCTTCAACGGCATCTCGAACGGTGACTGGATCGGCGGCGGGCTCGGGGTACTGAGCCTCGCGGGCGAGCTCGCCAGCGCCGCGATCGACCCGTTCGGCTATCTGATGTCGTCGGTGGCGTCGTTCCTGATGGAACACATGCAGCCGTTGAAGGACATGCTGGACGCGGTGGCAGGCGACCCGCCGGTGATCCAGTCGTACTCCGAGACCTGGGGCAACGTCGCCAAGAAGCTGGAAGACACCCACGTCGAGTTCTCGAACACGGTCAAGAACGGCACCGCCGGCTGGACCGGCGAGGCCGCCGACCAGTACCGCAAGCAGGCCGCGGAACAGGCCGAGGCGATCAGCGGGGCGGCGACGGTCGCGGGTGGCATCAGCACCGTCGTGATGATCTTCGGCGAGATCGTCGCGTTCGTCCGCGAATTCATCCGCCAGCTGATCGCGGACGCGGTCGGCAAGCTCATCGCGTGGGTCATGGAGACGGTGTTCTCCCTCGGTTTCGGCACGCCCATCGTGGTCGCGCAGGCCGTCACCGCGATCGCCAAGTGGGCCGCGAAGATCGCCGACAAGCTCAAGGAACTGTGCGACGCGATGCGGCGGGTTTCGCCGCTGCTCGGCAAACTGGTCGACGTCTTCGAGAAGATCATCAAGATCTTCGGCAAGATCGCGGGCAAGGTCACCGGTCTAGACGCGCTCAATCCCAAGAACATCAAGGCGGGCGGCTTCGTCCAGCGCGGTGGCCGCGGCGGCGGCTCCGGCGGGCCCGACGGCGGAGGCACGGGATCCGGGGACGGCCCGGACGGCGACGGCTCCGGCAGCGGATCCGGCGACGGTTCCGACGGTTCCGGTTCCAACGGATCCGACGGCGACTCGGGTGGTTCGGGTGACTCCGGCCGTTCCGGTGACGGCTCGAGCGACTCCGGTTCTAGTGACTCCGGCTCAAGTGACTCCGGTTCTAGTGACTCAGGCTCGAACGGCGACTCACGCACCGGCGACACCCCGTCGAGCACCACCACCCGCGGTGGCGACGGCGGCGGCTCATCGTCCACAAGAGACGGTGGCGGCTCGCCCAGCCGCACCGGCGACGGCGACTCACCGTCCACTTCGGACGGAAACCTCGGCAGCACACCGGACGGCGGCGGCTCCCCCAGTGCCGCCCGCTCCGACGGCGGATCACCCGGCGATTCCGGCACTCCGAACCGCACGCCCGACAACGGTTCGCCGAGCCCGAACCGTGCGGACAGCGGCCCGGCGCCCCAGACACGCGCCGACAGCGGCGGCTCGCCGGGTCACGCACCCGACGGAGGGTCCCCGGCACCGCACACACGGGCGGACACCGGCGGTTCTCCCAGCCACGCACCCGACGCCCCGAACACCCGGGCCGACAGCGGCGGCGGCGCTCCCGCTCCCCACACCCGGGCCGACAGCGGAGGCTCGCCCAGCCACGCCCCGGACGGCGGATCTCCCACCCCGCACACGCGAGCGGACACCGGTGGCTCGCCCAGCCACGCACCCGAAAGCGGCTCTCCCGCACCGCACACCCGGGCCGACAGCGGAGGCTCGCCCAGCCACACCGGCGACGGTGGCGGCTCGCCCCGCGCGCACGGCGGTGACGGCGGCGGTTCGCCCACACCGCGTTCCGATCCCTCGCCCGGCCACCACGGCGGCAACGACGGCGGCAGCCCCACCCGGCCGACCGACAGCGGCACGACGACCAGCGGCACCGCGCCCACGGCACCGCGTGTCGGCGACGCGGGCCCGTCACACGTTCCTTCGCAGCGCGGCGGTACCAGTGGCGACGGTTCGCCCGGTGTCCCGCCGCAGGGTCAGCCGGTCGCCGGCGGCATGCCGCCCCAGGGCGCTCCGGGTGGCACGCCCGGCGGCACCCCGGGTTCGCCCGGCGGCAGGCCGCAGGGTGGCGGCTGGACGGGTACGCCCGGCTCGCCGCGCACGCCGGACACGCACACCCCGCGCGGTCCCGACACCCACACCGGCCCCAGCCGCGGTCCGGGCCAGACCGGTCCCGGCGGACGGCCGAACCAGCCGCATCAGCCGCAGCCGGTCGCCCGCGGCAACGACTTCGGCCCCGGGGCCCAGCCGCACACCGGTACGCCCGGCACACACGGCCCCGGCAACCGGCCGGGCGGCACGGGTCCTGGCAACTCCGGCCCCGGAGGCCGCGGTCCCGGTGGTCACTCCGGGCCGCCGCGTTCGCCGGACGGTCACGGCCCCGACGGGCACGGTCCGCGCCAGGACCCGAACGGCCACCCCGACGGTTCACCGCACGACCGGGGTCCCGACGCCGAGCCGGACCGCCCGCTGACGCCGGACGAGGTCAACCAGCGGCATTCCGAAGGCACCCCCGCGGGCAGCTCGTACCACCGCGGCGACGGCGACATGGGTGACCTGCCGCACCGGGTCCAGCCGGATCCGGACGGCCGCTACACCGTCGACGTGCACGTGACGCCGGACGGACACGCCCGCATCGGCAACCGCACGTACACCCCCGAAGAATTCGCGGACATCCTGCGGCGCAACGGGGATTACGACGGCCGCCCGATCAGGCTGATCGGCTGCGACGCCGGCTCGAACGATTTCGCGCGCCGTCTGTCGCGGGAACTCGACACCGAGGTGATGGCGCCGAGCAAGCCGGCGTGGACCGACGCGAACGGGCGGGTCTTCTCGTCCGATTACGAGATCGGGCCCGACGGCCGCACCCGGCCGAGGATCCCGCCGAACGGCGAATGGGACGTCCACAGCCCCGACGGCACCGCCCGCCGGGCGAGCGACGACGGCTTCACTCCGGACACCTCGCACGCGGACAAGCAGGACGTCGACGCCGAGAGCGCCCAGAGCCGCGGCGACGGCGACGACGCCGGTCACCCGCCGTACGACGACGTCCCCAAACCTCGGACGATCCGCCCGGACTCACCGGAGTTCGACGAACGGTTCGCCACCTGGAACCGAGGGGCCGACTCGGAGTTCGCCGGGCCGCGGGACCGGCCGGGCGGGCACGATCCGATCGACTCGCCCAAGACCATCGAAGACGTCAAGCCGCGTATCCGGAACAGTCAGCCGGATCCCGAAGGGGTTCCGCAGGCTCTGCGCGGTGAGAAGCCGCTGGCGATGAACGCCGAGTACAAGGTGGAGTACAAGAACGGTGCCAGCAGCCGGTTCTTCACCGACGACACCGGGAAGGTGACGCACGTCGAGACGACGCTGCCGACCTCGAAGCCCTTCCACAACCCCGACCTGCGCTACCCCCTGCAGCCCAATACGCAGTATCGCGTCCCCAACTTCCACGACCCGACAAAGCACTGGACCTTCGAAGTCGGTGACAACGGGAAGCCGAGCGCGATGACCGGCGACCCGGTCTTCAAGGGGAAACACGACGACTTCCGCGACAACACGTCGCAGACCAGGTCGGGCCAAGAAGGTAAGGCGGCCTACCAGAGTCACCCGGTGCACGGGAGCACGTACGCACACGTCGAATGGGCGGGCGGGCACTTCTCGGCGCATGAGATGGGTGGTCCCGGCGAGTACGTCAACATGCATCCCCAGATGGCCGCTTCCAACAGCGGTCACTACCGGGACAGCTGGATCCATGACGCGTCCTGGCGGGCGCAAGAGGCCGAACTGGGCAAGTTCGACGAGGTGCCCGGCCAGAAGGTCGAGAACTACCAGGTCAGGATGGAAGGCGAGAGCAACGGCATTCCGGAGAACGTGGTCATGCGCTGGCAAGAGGTCGTGTACGCCGTCGACGGTCAGGGGAATCTTCTCCCCGGACCGGTCGAGGTGTCGCGAGTGACCAGACAACGCGACTTCCCGAATGATCCTTCCAAGGTCAATTACGGCCCGGACACCCATTACGGAGCGACCCCATGACGGACGAGCTGACCACCGGTATCGCGTCCGCGCTGACGGAGGCCGCGCCGGACGGCTGGGCGAAGGTCAGCCTCACCGTGTCCGCGACCGTACTGGCCTACGACTACGCCACGGAAATCCGGCTGGCCGACGGGCGGAGCGGGGACATCGACCTGCCCGCCGAAGTACGGGGCGGGTTCCGCGAACTGCGGACCCGGATGTACGAACCAGGTCGCGGAACGTGGTTCTCGGCGAAAATCGTGCTGACGCCCGGGGTGGCACCCGAGTTCACGTTCAACTTCGACGAAGACCCGAAATGGTGGCCGCCGTTGCATCCGACCACCTTCACCCGCGACCTGGAAACGTTCCCGCGCGACGAGCGACACGTTCCGGCGTGGCTGCGGAATCTGGTCGCCCAGGGCACGCAACTGGAGCGGGAACGGGACACACCGGCGTGAACCGGCACCCGTGCCATGATGGGTCATCGCTATTCCAGCGGTGACCACGAGGAGGATTTACCGGATGGCTCAATGGCCTCAGCTCGACCCCATCGCGCAGAACGAGCTTCTCGGCGAGATCACCTTGTCGGTGGTCGGTGCTCTGCCGCCGGGCTGGCGTGAGGTGATGCTGGACTACCGGGTGGTCGGCAAGAACATCGACGTCGCGGTCGGCGTGCTCGACCCGAACGGCACCTACCAGGTGTGGGAACCGTCCGTCGAGACGTGGCGCATGTTCCAGCGGTTGCGCGGCGGCATGTACCAAGAAGGCGAAGGAACCTGGTTCTCGGCCAGGCTCGTCATCGAACCCCCGTCGCGGTTCCGCGTGCAGTACAACTGGCAGAACGAACCCGACTTCCAGCCGTACCCCGCACCGGACGAGTTCGCCCTGGAGCAGGAACGGTTCCCCCGAGGCGAGGCGTACATGCCGGACTGGTTCAAGCGTGGATTGGCCGCCTCCGGCGCCAAGACCGACTGAGGAAGACGATGACCCAGCCGCCGACGCCGGTGAACCAGCAGCAGCAACAGCAGCTCGTCTGGCAGATCGGTCATGCCCTCGCGACGCCGCTTCCGCCTGGCTGGCAGCAGATGCGGGTCGAGTACCGGGCGGCGGGCAGGCATGTCGAGGCCGACCTGCTCGTCACCGGGCAGGACGGTCTGCCACGGCCGGTGCAGCCGAGCCCGGAAGCCATGCAGTTGCTCGGAAACCTGCGCGCGGGGATGTACCAGCCCGGCCGCGGGACCTGGCTGAGCGCGATCCTGGTCTACGGCTCGGCGACGGTGCTCAGCACGGACTTCCTCCCGGACGTCGAGCCGCCGTGGCGGCAGGCGCCGCCCCTGATCGGCTTCCAGGACGAACTGCGGTTCTTCCCTCGCGCCGAACAGAACATCCCGAACTGGCTGCGGCAGCGTGCCGGACTCGAAGCCGCACCGCCGGCCGAGCAATTGGTCGCCACTCCGCCCGCCGAAGCCCCGGAGGCCCTGCGCTCGCCACGGGTCTACGACGGCCTCGACGAGTCGGGCCGTCCGGTGGTGAACCGCGAGCCGCTGTCCCCCGCCGAACGGGACCGTGTGCTGGAGTACCTCGACGGCGCGCCGGTCGTGCTGGCGTCGCGGACCTACGACGCCGACGCGTTCGAGCCCGACCGGGAACCGTTGGTACCGTTGAACTTCCGCACGGACGGCAGCTGGTACTGGCCGGGCGCGGTCGCCTACTACCTGCGCGAGCACGATGTGGCGCCCGATCCCGAACTGCTCACCCACATCCGGGCGTCGCGGTTCACTCTGCCGGAGGTCGGCGAGCCCGAACGCGAACTCGCGGTCGCCGCCATCACCGGCCAGCAGGCGTCCTGAAGCGCGGCGTTCTCACGGCGTGAGCGACCGGATCGCTGACCGGATGATGCCACCTGACGGATACGTCACGTGACAAGTTCACCATCCAGGTACTCTTGACGACGGCGGCGAAGGCGACCAGGGAGCGCGCATGACACGGGGGAACATCGGCAGGGCCCGGGCGACCCGTTCAGCCGGGCTGCTCCCGGTCGTGCTGGCCCTCACGTCGGCCGCCCTGCTGACCGGCGCCGCCGTCTACACGGTCGATCGCGCCGGTTGCGTGGACCCCGGCCAGTACATCCGGCACGACAACCACATCGAGCTCGTCGGTGGCTGCGTCGACGGCTCAGAACTGCCTGCCGCCCCTCAGGGCACTACGCACGAAGCGGACGCGAAGAGCGGTATCGCGCCCAGTAACTTCCGCCCGTAACCGGGCAATTCTCCCACCACACCGCGCTGACCAGCGCAAAGAGAGCAAGGGACCTTTGCTGTCACTTAGTTAGCGTGGGTACGCTAACGATAGCAAAGGTCCCTTGCTCCCACTCTGGGCTCGGCGGCGGTCAGCCCAGGGCCTTGGCCAGATCGGCGACCAGGTCGCTGCCGTCCTCGATGCCGACGGACAGGCGCAGCAGGTTGTCCGGCACCTCGAGGGTGGACCCGGCGGTGCTCGCGTGGGTCATCCGGCCGGGGTGCTCGATGAGCGATTCGATCCCGCCCAGCGACTCGGCGAGGATGAACAGCTTCGTCTTCGACGCGACGTCGAGCGCGGCCTGCTCGCCGTCGACGTGGGTGAACGAGATCATCCCGCCGAAGCGCCGCATCTGCTTCGAAGCGATCTCGTGGCCGGGGTGTTCCGGCAGGCCCGGGTAGTAGACGCGATCGACCTTCGGGTGCTTCAGCAGCATCCGGGCGATCAGCTCGGCGTTGTCGCTGTGCCGCTCCATCCGCAGCGCGAGCGTCTTGATCCCGCGCAGGGTCAGCCACGCGTCGAACGGGCCGGGCACCGCGCCCGCCGCGTTGCGCAGGTAGAACAGCTGCTCGCGCAGCTCGTCCTCGTTGGTCAGGATCGCGCCGCCGACGACGTCCGAGTGCCCGCCGAGGTACTTGGTCGTCGAGTGCAGGACGACATCGGCACCCAGCGAAAGCGGGTTCTGCAGGTACGGGGTGGCGAAGGTGTTGTCGACGACCAGGCGGGCGCCGGCGCCGTGCGCGACCTCGGCCAGCGCGGCGATGTCGGCGATCCCCAGCATCGGGTTGGTCGGCGACTCGCACCAGATCAGCTTCGTCTCCGGCCGGATCGCGGCGCGGACCTCGGCGATGTTCCCCAGGTCGGCGACCGTGTGCTCGACGCCCCACAGGCTGAGCACCTTGTCGATCAGCCGGAACGTGCCGCCGTACGCGTCGTTGCCGAGCACGAGGTGGTCGCCGGGCCGCAGGGTCGCCCGCAGCAGGACGTCACTCGCCGCCATCCCCGACGAGTAGGCCAGACCGTGCCGGGCGCCTTCGAGTGCCGCGAGCGCGACCTCCAGCGCGGTGCGCGTGGGGTTCGCGGTACGGGAGTATTCGTAGTCGCCTTCGCGCGTGCCGCCGACGCCGTCCTGCGCGTAGGTCGAGGTCTGATAGATCGGCACGATGACCGCGCCGGTCCGGGGATCAGGGGTCTGCCCGGCGTGGATCGCGCGTGTCTCGAAGCCCAGCAGAGAGTAGTCGTCGGCCATACCTCCCAGGGTACGACCACCGCCTCGAGATCCCATCGACTGGGATTGAACTCACCACTGTCCGGGTGGCGGGCCCTGCTGGTGCGGCGGCGGATAGCCGAGGTGAGACGGCTGCACGAACCCCGCGGGCTGCTTCTTGGCCGCCACCCAGCGCGCGGTCGGCGGGATCAGCGCCAGCACGAGGGTCGCGATCGCCGGGGCCAGGACCACGATGAGGAGCAGGCCGACGCCGAACTGCAGGGTCACCCCGCTGTAGGTGAAGTAGAAGCCCGCGCCGATCGCCCGGAGCACGAAGGCCAGGGCCACGAAACCGAGCGTCGCCCCGGCGCCGACGACGGTGAGCACTCGCCCGGCGCCTTTGCGCAGGAGCAGCAGGATGCCACCGCTCAAAAGCAGGGCCGCGGTGAGGAAGTCGAGTACCGCGCCGGCCACGAGGAACGAAATGGTGAAATGGGAGAGCTCGATGACGTGGAATGCGACGCCGGCAAGAAACCAGAGCCCGCCGAGAATCGCGAGGATCCCGGCGATGATCCCGGTGGCGCCGTTCGGTTGCCGCGCCATTCCCGGCGGCGGGTAGGCACCGGGTGGCGGATACCCGCCATGCGGCGGGTACTGCTGGTACGTCATCGCTCCCCCTGTCGAAATCCTCGCCTCATCCTGTCAGCCGGGCTACCAGCCCGGAAGGCGATCCTGTTTCCGCGGTTCTTCGTCATCACGCCGTTTTCCTTCCAGCCAATCCGAAGTCGGCCGGATCACCGACAGCACCACGGCGACGACGGCCATCGCGAACAGAAGGAACGCGGCGAACTCGCTCGTGACCAGAGGCTGCCCGTCCACCTCGGCGAAGAAATAGGCCCGGACCTCACCGTTCGCGAGAAGCGTGGCCAAGAGCGCCAGCACCGCCCCGATGACGACGAGGGTGCGGCCGAGGGTCCTTCTCAGAAGCAACAGGACACCGCCGACGAACAGGGTCACCGCCAGAAGCCCGTTCCAGGCCGCCCCGGCGAAATACCGCGGAGCCGGCTCCATGACCACGAGTTGCATGACGAAGGTGCCCGCTTCGGACAGGTAACGCATGCCGCACAAGAAAGCGAGGACGGCCGCGCCGATCGCGGTCGCCGAAGAGTGGTTCTGGCTCATGGAACTCCCCCAAGTCAGGCCGGACCACTCAGGGTCTCACCATCCACCTTGCCGGGGAACCTGATTCTGCGGCCGGTAGGGCTGGGCCGGGGAAGGGCGCCAGCGCAGATACTTCAGTGTCGGCGGGATGATCGCGAAGATCAGCGTGAACGGGACGACCGCGAACATGACCACGCGAGCGAAGGCGACGAACGTCTCGAACTCGAACTGCATGCGGAAGTACAGGCCGTAAGCCCCGTTGAAGGCCAACGGTTCCATCAGCACGGCGGTGATCACCATCAGCGAGCCGAGCGCCAGCAGGACGGCGCCCGCGACAGAACGGAAGAACGCCGACAGCGCGCCGACCAGAAGGAGCAACGCGGCCAGCAGGTACAGCCCCAACGCGGTGAGCACGAGACCGGGCAGGTCACCGATGCTGAACCCGGACGGCAGTTCGAGGAAGAAGTAGACCGGGAGGTACCCGGCGGCGCCCGCGGCGACGAGTCCCAGCAGTGCCGCGATGATCGCCGTCGCCCCACTCGGCCGGATCTGCGGTGCGTGAAAGCCGAAGCCTGCCGGTCCGGGCTGCGCGGGATATCCGTACGGACCGGTCACGTCGCCCCCATCAGCCGGGTGTGGGTTAACGGCGCTAACCCTAGCCCGGTGGACCAGGACACGGTCGGCGAATCCGGAGACCTTGTGAAAACAGAACACCCCCGGCCGAAAGACCGGAGGTGTTCTGCGCAAAACCGTTCAGTAGCGGCGAATCACCACTGCTGCGGCGGCTGACCGGGCTGCTGACCCGGCTGGCCGAAACCGCCACCGGGCTGACCCGGCTGCCCGGGCTGCTGCCCGAAACCACCGTGCTGCTGCGGAGGCTGGCCGTAGCCGCCCTGCGGCGGCTGACCAGGCTGGCCGAATCCGCCGCTGGGCGGACCGGACTGTCCGGGCTGCTGCCCGAAACCACCGTGCTGTCCCTGCTGCGGGAAACCACCCGAAGCCGGGCCGGGCTGACCGGGCTGGCCGTAGGGGCCGGGCTGCGGCTGTCCGTACGGGTTGGGCTGCCCCGGCTGGCCGAAGCCGCCCTGCGGCGGGCCGCCGAAACCACCGGGCTGGCCGCTCTGCGGCGCGCCGAGCACCGAGCCGCCGCCACCGAGACCGACGAACTGCGCGGTCGGCGGGATCAGGCCCAGCACTCCGACGATCAGGATCAGGATGCCGAAGATCAGGTGTGGCAGGCCGATCCCGATGCTGACCTCGTTCGGGACGCCGTCACCGGACGCGGTCGTGGCGCCCAGGAGCAGGATGCCGAAGAGGAGCAGCAGAGCACCGCCCGCGGTGACCGCGATCGGGACGATCTTCTTGATCGAAGCCGGGAGCTTGCTCGCCAGCGCGAGACCGGCACCGGCCGCCGTCGCGATGATCGAAGCGACCAGCAGCAGGATCACGTAAAGCCAGACGGTGCCGGGCGACGCCAAGCCGAACTGGTCGAGAAGCTTGTTCACCGCCTCCTCACCGAGCTTGGAGGACTGGCTGTCGACGCCTTCGGAGAACTCGCTCGCGTCGCCGAAGTAGACGAAGCTGAAGATCAGCGCGAGAAGACCGAGGAGGCCGACGAGGCCACCGGCGATGAACCCGAACAGCGGGTTACCGCCTCCGCCACCGGTGGGAGCGGGGCTGTAGCCCTGCGGCGGTCCGCCGAAACCGGGCTGCTGGCCGAATCCGCCCTGGGGCGGTCCGCCGAAGCCCTGCTGCGGCTGGCCGTAACCGGGCTGCTGCTGTCCCTGCGACGGGTCGAACCCGCCCTGCGGGGGTCCGCCGAAGCCTTGCTGCTGACCGAAACCGCCACCCTGGGCGCCATAGGCACCCGCGGCGGGGTTGTCGGCCGCGCTCGGCGGCGGGGCGTACGGGATGGCGGGCGGCTGCGAACCCGGCGGCACGAGCTGGGTGGACTCACTGGCGGGGGTCTCCCCGCCAGGGCTCACCGGCTGCACGACCTGGGTCGCGTTCGCGTCGCCCGAACCCGGCTGGACCGGCTGCACGACCTGTGTGGGCTCCGGCGTGTCGCCGAACCCGCCACCCTGGGGCTGCTCGTACGAGGGCTGCTGCCCGTACTGCGGTTGCCCGTAGTCGGGCTGGGCAGGCTGTCCGGGCTGCACCACCTGGGTCGGTTCCGGGGAACCGAACGGGTTGTCTTGCTGCGGCTGGGGGCCACTCGGGGGTCCTTGCGGTGGCTGGGCGCCACCCCAAGGCTGATTCGGTGGCTGCGGAGCACTCATTTGGGTCTTGAACCCCCTTGACGAGGACATAAAAGTTCAACTCACCCAACACGCTATCGGATAGCCGGGTGGGCCGCTCGTAACGCCCCGGCCCGACCATCCGATGAAATGCCTCTTTACCGTCCCGCGAGAAACGCGAGCAGGTCGTGCCGGGTGACGACGCCGGCCGGCTTGCCGTCCACCAGCACCAGCGCACCGTCGGCGCCCGAGAGCGCGTTCATCGCCGAACTCACCTGTTCACCGGCGCCGATGGTCGGCAACGGCGCCGACATGTGCTGCTCGAGCCTGTCGGCCAGCTGCGCCTTGCCGGTGAAGAGGGCTTCGAGCAGATCGCGTTCGTTGACCGCGCCGACGACCTCGGCCGCCATGACCGGCGGTTCCGCGCTGACCACGGGCATCTGGCTGACGCCGAACTCGGCGAGGATCGCCACCGCCTCGGCGACCGTTTCGTTCGGGTGGCTGTGCACCAGGCTGGGCAGCGAGCCGCTCTTCTTCATCAGGACGTCGCCGACGGTCGCGCCGCTGGAGTCCGGCGGCAGGAAGCCGTAGGAGGACATCCAGCTGTCGTTGAACACCTTGGTGAGGTAGCCGCGGCCGCCGTCGGGGAGGAGCACGACCACGACGTCGTCCGGGCCGAGGCCCTCGGCGAGCTTGAGCGCGGCGGCGACGGCCATCCCGCACGAGCCGCCGACGAGCAGGCCCTCTTCGAGCGCGAGACGACGGGTGATGTCGAAGGAGTGCGCGTCCGAGATCGGGATGATCTGGTCGGCGACGTTCCGGTCGTAGGTCTCCGGCCAGAAGTCCTCGCCGACGCCCTCGACCAGGTACGGCCGTCCGGAACCGCCGGAGTACACCGAGCCTTCGGGGTCCGCGCCGATGACCTGGACACGGCCGTCGCTGACCTCCTTGAGGTACTTGCCGGTGCCCGAGATCGTGCCGCCCGTGCCGACGCCCGCGACGAAGTGCGTGATCTTGCCCTCGGTCTGTCGCCAGAGCTCCGGGCCGGTCGAGTGGTAGTGGCTGGCGGGGTTCTCCGGGTTGGCGTACTGGTTCGGCTTCCAGGCGCCCTCGATCTCACGCACGAGACGGTCGGAGACGTTGTAATAGGAGTCCGGATGTTCCGGCGCGACCGCGGTCGGGCAGACCACGACGCGGGCGCCGTAGGCCTTGAGCACGTTGCGCTTGTCCTCGCTGACCTTGTCCGGGCAGACGAACACGCACTTGTACCCCTTGCGCTGCGCCACCATGGCCAGCCCGACGCCGGTGTTGCCGGACGTCGGCTCGACGATGGTGCCGCCGGGCTTCAGCTCGCCGGAACGCTCCGCGGCTTCGATCATCCGCAGCGCGATGCGGTCCTTGACGCTGCCGCCGGGGTTGACGTACTCGACCTTGGCCAGGATGAGCGGTTGCAGCCCCTCGGCCAGTGCGTTCAGCTTGACCAGAGGGGTGTTGCCCACGAGGTCCACGATGTGCTCGACGTAATCCACGCTGACAGCCTAAACGCCGCAGGTCGGGATGTGTCCACTCAACTCCGGCGGCATCACCGCGTCACCGGGTGGTGTGGCGTGGATCGCGTTCGCCTTTGACCCGCACCTCCAACCGGTGAAGGATGCGAGGTGAGCAACCGCTTAGCGCGTGTCTGGATCGGAAACAAGGGAGTGTCGTTCCATGCCCGAAGCCGTCATCGTCTCCACCGCCCGATCCCCGATCGGCCGCGCCGGCAAGGGATCGCTGGTGAGCATCCGCCCGGACGACCTCACCGCGCAGATGGTCCGCGCCGCGCTCGACAAGGTCCCCGAACTCGACCCGGCACAGATCGAAGACCTCATGCTGGGCTGTGGTCTCCCCGGTGGCGAGCAGGGCTTCAACATGGGCCGCACGGTCGCGGTCGAACTCGGCTACGACCACCTGCCAGGTTGCACGGTCACGCGGTACTGCTCCTCCAGCCTCCAGACGACCCGCATGGCGCTGCACGCGATCAAGGCGGGCGAAGGCGACGTCTTCATCTCCGCCGGTGTCGAGACCGTTTCGCGCTTCGCCAACGGCAGCTCGGATTCCTGGCCGAACACGCACAACCCGCTGTTCGCCGACGCCGAGGCCCGCACCGCGCAGGTGGCCTCCGAAGGTGCCGACAGCTGGAGCGACCCGCGCGAGAACGGTGTCCTCCCGGACGTCTACATCGCGATGGGCCAGACCGCCGAGAACCTCGCGCGCCTGAAGAACGTTTCGCGCGAGGAGATGGACGAGTTCGGTGTCCGTTCGCAGAACCTCGCCGAGAAGGCCATCGCGGACGGGTTCTGGGCCAAGGACATCACCCCGGTGACCCTGCCGGACGGCACCGTGATCTCGAAGGACGACGGCCCGCGCGCCGGCGTCACCCTCGAAGGTGTTTCCGGCCTCAAGCCGGTCTTCCGCCCCGACGGCCGGATCACCGCGGGCAACTGCTGCGCGCTCAACGACGGCGCCGCCGCGGTGATCATCATGTCCGACACCAAGGCGAAGGAACTCGGCCTCACGCCGCTCGCCCGCGTCGTCTCGACCGGCGTTTCGGGGCTGTCGCCGGAGATCATGGGCTACGGCCCGGTCGAGGCGTCGAAGCGTGCACTCGCCCGCGCCGGGATGTCGGCCGGCGACATCGACCTCGTGGAGATCAACGAAGCGTTCGCCGCACAGGTCATCCCGTCGTACAAGGACCTCGGGATCGACCTGGACAAGCTGAACGTCAACGGCGGCGCGATCGCCGTCGGCCACCCGTTCGGCATGACCGGCGCGCGGATCACCTCGACGCTGATCAACTCGCTGCAGCACCACGACAAGCAGTTCGGCCTCGAGACGATGTGCGTCGGCGGCGGCCAGGGCATGGCGATGGTGCTGGAACGCTTGTCTTGATCTAAAGGAAAGCAAGGGACCTTTGCTCACGTTCGTTAGCACGCTAACTGACGTGAGCAAAGGTCCCTTGCTTCCTTCCAGGCCCTAGTGGGTCATGATCGGCGGGGCCGCGGGGACCTCGCCGTCGACTCCCTCGGGCAGCGCGGGCTTGGTCTTCGGCAGGAACGCCGCCGGGATCAGGCACAGCGCGAGCAGGATCATCGACCACAGGAACGTCGTCGAGAACGCGTCCGCGGCCAGCCCCGAAGCCACCTCGTGGGTCGCCGGGTTGAACACCGCCGCCGTCGCCGCCAGCTGTCCCTGCGCCGTCGGCACACCGAACTTCCCGGCCAGCAGCGCCGCCAGGATGATCGACAGCACCGCCGCGCCGATCGCGCCCGCGGTCTGCTGCACGATGTTCGTCGCCGTCGACGCCTTCGCCATGTCCTGCGACTTGAGCGTCTGCAACGCGGCCGAGGTGATCGGCATCATCGTCGCGCCCATGCCGAGCCCCATCACGAACAGCGCCGAGAGCAGCAGCCAGTACGGCGTCGTCGCGGTGAGCTGGGTGAAGGCGATCAGCCCGGCGAGCATCAGCACGAGACCGGGCAGCACGATCTTCCGCGCGCCGATCTTGTCCGCGAACCGGCCCGCGATCGGCATGGTCAGCATCGCGCCGAAACCCTGCGGGGCGAGCAGCAGACCGGCGTTCATCGCCGATTCACCGCGCGCCAGCACGAAATACGTCGGCAGGAGCAGCATCGCGCCGAAGAACGCGACGCAGAAGAACGTCATCGTCACCATCGCGACGGAGAACGACCGGTTCTTGAACAGTTTCAGGTCGACCAGCGGGTTCGTGACCCGGTTCGCCCGGAACACGAACGCCACCAGCAGCCCGACCCCGGCCAGCGCGGGCAGCCAGACGTCCACCGCGCCGACACCGCCCGCCGCCGGGATGTTCGAAACGCCGAAGATCAGCGCCGCCAGGCCCGGAGACACCATCAGCATGCCGACGAAGTCGAAGCGCTCGCTGGGTTCCGGCCGGTCCTTCGGCAGCAGGCGCCAGGCCAGCGCCATGGTGATCAGGCCGATCGGCAGGTTGATGTAGAAGATCCAGCGCCAGCTCACCGCGTCGACCAGCCAGCCGCCGAGGATCGGGCCGCCGATCGGGCCGAGCAGCATCGGCACGCCGAGCACGCCCATCACGCGACCGATCCGGTGCGGTCCGGCGGCCCTGGTCAGGATCGTCATGCCGGCGGGCATCAGCATGCCGCCGCCGAAGCCCTGCAGGACCCGGAAGACGATCAGCGATTCGACGTCCCACGCCATGCCGGCGAGCATCGACCCGATCAGGAACAGCCCGATCGCGGTCATGTAGAGCCGCTTCGTGCCGAACCGGTCCGAAGCCCAGCCGGTGATCGGGATGACCGTGGCCAGCGCCAGCATGTAGCCGGTCGCGATCCACTGGATGGTGTCGAACGAGGTCTGGAACTCGATGGTCAGTTTCTGGAGCGCGACGTTGACGACCGTCGTGTCGAGGATCGCCATGATCGCGCCAAGGATGACGACGACGGCGACCTTGAGCACGCCCGCGTCGAGTTTGTCGCCGCCCGGCGCGGCCGGACTTTGCGTTGACATGAAAAACCCGTCCCTGATACTCAGTGTTTCCCTCGGACGCGACAACCCCCGTGGTCGCGACTACGGAATTTGACGCCCGACGTCATCGCCAGGCCTTCCCCGACCGAGCTTGTGCATTAAGGCGCAAGCTCGGGTATGTAGCCGAGGGTAGCCGAACGCGGGTTTTACATGCCAACTTTTTCCCCGTACGCGGACCGAAAGGGCAGGACCGCGTACGAGGTGTCACAAAGAGTGATCAGCAGACGCTGTCCTTGGGAGCCGGGTTGCCGAGCCCGAACAGCGGTCGCAGCTTGAGCCCGATCCAGGTGCCACCGAGCGCGAAGACGCCCCACAGCCAGCCGTGCAGGCTGCCGACCGAGATCCCGCCGAGGTAGGCGCCGATGTTGCAGCCGCCCGCCATCCGCGCGCCGACACCCATCAGGATGCCGCCGAGCACCGCGGCCACGGCGGTGCGCCACGGGATCGAGCTGTGGATCTTCCACGCGCCCGCCGCCGCGGCGGCGACCCCGGCGCCGATCATGATGCCGATGTCGGTGAGGCTGTTCTTGTCCTTCCAGATCGGACCCGCCAGCGAAGCCGCGTTCGCCTTGATCCGCCAGAACTCCCAGGTCTCCGGGTGCAGCCCGAACACCTGCAGGATCTTGGCGCCCCACAGGCTGAACGCGCTCGTGACGCCCCAGATTCCGCCGGAGACCAGGAAGACCGCGCCCGCCAGCACGCCGAGGACGACGGCGCCGACGAGGATCGGCCAGGAACCGCGGTAGATCCGGGCGAAGCCGCGCGCGGTCGGGACGACGTCGACCGGCGGCGGGTTGCGGCGCTTCTGCACGAACCGGGTGCCCAGCACGATCGCGGCGAGGACGGCGATGGTGATCGCCCACGAACCGAACCAGCCGACGTGGTCGGACAGCAGGATCCCCTTGAACTCGGGCCAGCCCGACAGCAGCGGATACGCCCACGTGTAGAGGACCGAGCCGGTGATGAACCCGCCGAGGGTCAGCACGATCGTCGACTGCCCGGAACCGACCGCGAACAGGGTTCCGGAAGCGCACGCGCCGCCCAGCTGCATCCCGATGGCGAAAACCGTCGCGCCGACGAACAACGCGAGCCCCAGCCCGCCCGCGGTCGGATTCGGTTTGCTGCCGAACAGCCCGGAGCCGGTGCCGACGATCAGCGCGATGAGGGTCGCGGCGGTGCCGAGCAGCAGCGTGTGCGCCCGCAGGCCTTGGCCGTTGCCGACCGCGATCAGCTGGCGCCAGGCCGAGGTGAAACCGAAACGGGAGTGGAAGAGCGCGAGCCCGAGCAGCAGGCCGAGGATGAGCAGGACCCCGAACTTCGCCCCGTGCGCCGCCCAGACGTACCAGGTCAGGCCGACCGCGAGGACACCCGCGACAGCCAGCGGCACGATCTTGACCGGCTCCTCCGGTCGCGGGACCGGGGCGGCGCAGGAGGTCGGGAAGTCGAGGAACTTCTTCTCACCGGCTTGGGTTTCTGTCGTCGCCACCAGGACTCCAGGTCGATCGGCGGGTTGGGGACGAGCAACGTTAGGACCGGTGACCGTCCGGTCGCAGCCCGTCCCACACTGTGCGACGAATGGGGGCTCACACACGGCCGGATGGCGGCGGCGATACCAAAGGTCCCTTGCTCCCCCAGCGCGTGAAGGCCCCCTTCCCGCAGCTGAGCCGAGAGAAGGGGGCCTTCACGCGAAACGACGGATTACTTGTCGCCCTTGATGACGCACATCGTCGTCGGCGGGGTCGAGTAGCTGATGGCGTTGGTGGCTTCAGTGCCTTCGCACGCCGCCTTGTCCGCCTGCCCCTCGGCGATCTTCACGAACTCGACCTCCTTGGCCGGGTCCGAACAAGGCACCTTCTTGTAGCCCGCGGTGCCCGCGCCGAAGTTGGTCAGGCAGTCACCCTGCTTGGCGTTGATCATCAGGCAGAGCTTGTACGAGATGCGACCGGACTGCGAGTACTCGTCGTACGGGCCTTCCGGGCAGGACTCGTTGTCGCCCACCTTCGCCGCGACCTTGACGTTGGCTTCGGCGACCCCGCAGTCGGCCTGCTTCGGGTCGGCCTTGCTGGTGAATTCGGTGACCGCGAGGCAGTCACCGACCTTGGCACCGTCGGTGCCGGTCAGGTAGTTGACCGCGTACCCGCCGGCGACGAGAACGACGATCACGATCGGAAGCGCGAACTTCAACCACGCGAGCTTGGACCGCTTGGGCGCCGCCGGCTGTACGCCGGGAGGCGGTCCGAAAGCGTCGGGCTGTCCCACCGGCGTTTGGCCCCCAGGGGCCGGCTGGGAAGTGGTCACCGAGAAACCTCACAGTTGTGAAGAGGAATGAGAACCTCGGTATCAAACACGCACCGTGATCAAGGTCATGAACCGGGCCCCCGAAAGAGTGAAAGCCCCTGGTCGAGTCTGCTATTTGCCGCTCTTGATGCACAGTGTCGAAGGCGGTGTCGAGTACACCTCGAGGTGAGTCGCCTGAGTGTCCTCGCAGGCCTTGTCGCTCGCGACACCGTCGGCGACCTTCACGATCTCCGCGTCCTTCGTGGGATCCGTGCAGGCCACCTTCTGGTACGCCACCGTGTCGGCCAGGAAGTTGACCAGGCAGTCGCCCTGTTTCGCGTTGATCATCATGCAGAGCTTGTACGAGGAGAACGTCCCGTCGACGCTGAGTTCGTCGTACTCGCCGTCCGGGCAGGCGACGCCGCCTTCGGTCCTCGCGCCGACCTTCGCGTTGGCCTCCGCGGAACCGCAATCCGCCTTCACCGGATCGACGCCGACGTTGCCGAAGGTGGTGATCGCGTAGCAGTCGCCCACTTCGGCGTTGTCCGTACTGGACACGTAGCCGACGATCCAGGTCGTGGCGCTGAGCAGAACGATGGCGACCGGCACCAGGATGCCCACCCAGAACCACTTCGAACGCTTGTGCTCGGTCATGTCAGCAGAGTATTCACCACGACGAAAAGGGCGCCCCGATCGCTCGGAGCGCCCTTTCACGGAGAGACATCGGTCATTCGCGGAAGTACGACAGCAACCGCAGGATCTCGAGGTACAGCCAGACCAGCGTGGTCATCAGGCCGAAGGCGACGTACCAGGACCACTTCGACGGCGTGCCTTCGCGGATCATCCGGTCGGCCTGGTCGAAGTCGAGCAGGAAGCTGAACGCCGCGACACCGATCACCACGAGGCTGAAGATGATCGCGATCGGACCACCGTCACGCAGCGGGTTGAAATTGAAGAAAAGGCTGGTGACGAGGTTGACGAGCATCATGATCGCGACGCCGACCACGGCGCCGATGATCCACTTCGTCAGCTTCGGGGTGACCTTGACGGCACCCGTCTTGTAAACGACCAGCATCGCGATGAAGACACCGGCGGTACCGACGATCGCCTGCAGCGCGATACCGGGGTACAGCGCTTCGAACAGACCACTGAGCGCACCGAGGAAGACACCCTCGACGGCCGAGTACGCCAGCGTGAGCGGGCCGCTCGGCATCTTCTTGAAGATGATCACCAGCGAGATCACGAGGCCGACGATCATCGAGCCGACGAGCGCGCCGATCACGGCACCGGGGATGCCGATGATCTTGCCGGACGCCGACAACGGGATCTGGCTGATCGCCCAGATCGCGGTGAGCACACCGGTCACCAGCGCGGTGCCGAGGCTCAGCGCCGTCTTGATGACGACGTCGTCGACGGTCATCGGACGGTCGTCGGCACCGGCGGAGGTCTGCGGAGGGCCGTAGCCGGGCACGCCGCCCTGGGGTTGGTTGAAGCCTACGTTGGGTCCGTACTGCGCCGCGCCACGCGGCAGGTTCCGGAACGCCGGGTTGCTACTGGATCGCACCTGATCCTCCTGGATCTACTGGCACCTGCATGGGGTTCAACGACCGCGGGGGCCGCCCGGTTCCCGTCGAAGTAAAGACGACTTTACCCACATTCCCGGCGAGACCCATCCCCCACACCGTATGCGGCGGAGATCACCGACCGTTCACCGATACCCCACCTGATGCCCTATTGCCAAAACCGCTGCTCACAGGACACCCTGCACGTTGCGTGTTCGGTTACTCACCGAAGGCGTGTCGGGGAACCTATCGATCGTGTGACCTGCATCGACGTAAAGGCGCCGGGGCAGAGCACGGCCAAAGGAGTCAACACACCATGGGGTGGACCACACGCCCGAGCGTGCGTTCGCGCGCCTTGACCAGCCTGATCGCGACGTGCCTGCTCGGCGCCCTGTCCGCCACCGTCGCGGTGACACCTGCTTCGGCCGCCGACAACGAAGGCGTCGGCTACAAGATCACACCCGGCCAGACAGTCGACAGCAAACCCAGGGACCGAGACTGGCTCGGTTCCTACGTCGTCAACGGCAAGCACGTGTTCTGCGTCAGCTTCCAGCTGAAGGCGCCGGGCTCGGCCGAGAAGTACAAGCCCGGCGACGAACTCCTCGACAAGTGGGGACAGAAGCTGCCGGACGACATCGCGGCCAACATCTCCTACCTGCTCCTGCGCTACGGCGGCACGCAGGACAACGCCGAGGCGGCGGCGCTCGCGCACCTGCTGCACTCGTGGACGTCGAAGCCGCGCTCCGACGCCGACCTCAAGCCGAACCTCAAGCCGGACGAGATCGGTTACGACATCCAGGGCGCCCTCGGCAAGCTGAAGGCGCAGCACGCCGATGCCGCCACGGCCCTCGAGAAGATGACCAAGGACGCCGAGGCCAACCGCGGGCCGTGGACCACCGCGATCGCACCGCCGAAGGAAGACCAGCACATCGGCACCGCGGGCGAGTGGACGATCAGCGTCAAGAACGCCAAGGGCAAGGGCATCTCCGGAGTACCGGTGAAGCTGACGCCGTCGAACGCGACCGTCGACGGCGGTGAGACCACCAAACCCGCGTCGACCTCGACAGCCAAGGCCGAGAAGGCCACCACGGTGAAGACCGGCGAGGACGGCACAGTCACGGTCAAGGTGACGCCGACCGGCGAGCAGCCGAAGCTGGCCAGCTCGCTGTCCGCCCCCGCGGACCGGCCATACGTGCAGTTCCCGCTCCAGACAGGCGTGCAGAAGGTGGTCTCGACCGGTGGCGAGAAGGAACTGAAGGCGCAGGGTGTCGCCGTCGTCTCGAAGCCGGGCAAGGTCCAGGTGACCAAGGTCGACGCGAAGACCGGCAAGGGCATCGCGGGCGCCGCGCTGCGGATCACGGGCAAGGACAAGTCCGCCGCCGCTCTCGGCCAGGACGGCAAGCCGCTCAACGGCGCCGACGGCAAGCCCGCCGTCGTCACCACCGAAGGCGAGACCGGGACGGTCACCGTGGAGAACCTGCGGACCCCGCAGGAGATCTGCGTGGTCGAGGTCAACGCGCCGCCGGGCTACACCAACGCGTTCGACCCGAAGAATCCGCCGTCCGCCTGCGGCGAGGTCAAGCCGGGTGAGACGCTGGCGCTCAAGGTCGCCAACACGCCCAACGAGGTACCGCGCACCATCCCCGCCGGCGACCGGCCGGTGGCGATGATGCAGGGCACCGTCGAGAACTCGGCGTCGACCGCCGGGATCCTCGGCGTCGGCGCGCTCGCGCTGCTCGGTTCGCTGATGGTGGGCGTGGCCGCGCGGCGGTCTTCGCGACGCTAAAGAGGGTTCAGGAATGTCAGTACGACGCGGGTTCGCGCTGGGAGCCGTCACGGTCCTGTGCGCGGACCTCGTCGCGGCCTTGATCATCTGGCCGCCGACGACCGTGGTGGCGGGGACGGCCCAGCCCGTCTCCGTCTCCGTCGCGGGCGGCGCCCCGGCCGCACCTGCGCAGCAAGATGTCGCTCCGCCGCCGCCGGAGATCGTCCCCACGACGCCTTCGGCCACTCCGCCGCCGCCGAAGGAACCCGAAGCCCCGAAACCGCAGGGCCCGGGGACGATCCGGCTGCCCGCGGGCGGCGCGGCGAAACTCGTGCGCAAGGAACTCGGGCCGGGCGCGGAACTGCCGGTGCCGGAAAACCTCGGCGAGGTGACCTGGTGGGGCGCCGAGCTGAGTTCGGCGACCGGGGCGAGCGTGTTCGCCGGGCACGTGAACTGGAAGGGCGCGACAGGCCCGTTCGCGGAGCTGTGGACCGAGCGGATCGGCGGCGCCGTCACCGTGGTCGACAAGGCCGGGAAGTCCTGGCAGTACAAGGTTTCCCAGCTGATCACGCTGAAGAAGAACGAACTGCCGCAGCGGGCGGACGAGTTGTTCGGCCAGTCCGGTCCACATCGGATAGTCCTCGTCACCTGCGGCGGCCGCTGGGTCGGCGGGGAGACCGGCTATGCCGAAAATCGGGTCGTCATCGCCGACCCGGCCTAGTTACCCGTGAGTAACTTCACGGGTGCCGTGGTGGTCAGCGCCGTGGTGATGCAGCAGAATGCCGGTGGACGCGGGCGAACACGGTGAAGGGTGAAGCAGATGGCGACTTTTCTGGTGACCGGGGCGACCGGACTGATCGGGCGCCAGTTCACCCGGCTGCTGCTCACCAGGGAGGACGTCGACGAGGTCGCGCTCGTTGTCCGCGCGTCCTCGCGGGACAAACTCGCGAAGCTCGTGAACGCCTGGCCGCATCCGGAACGCGTCACCCTCGTCACCGGTGACCTCGGCGAACCTCTGCTCGGCGTCGGCCAAGAGGACCGCGAGACCCTTCGCGGTGTCGACCACGTCGTGCACCTCGCCGCCCTCTACGACCTCACCGCCGACGACGAAGCCAGTATCAAGGCCAACGTCGAAGGCACCACGCAGGTGATCGCGCTCGCCGCCGAGCTGAACGCGGGCTGCCTGCACCACGTGTCCTCGGTCGCCGTCGCGGGCGACCACGAAGGCATGTTCACCGAGGAGATGTTCGACGTCGGCCAGCGGCTCGTCACGCCGTATCACCGCACGAAGTTCGAAGCGGAGCGCCTCGTGCGCGAGCAGCAGGACGTGCCGTGGCGGGTGTACCGGCCCGCGGTCGTGGTCGGGAACTCCGAGACCGGCGAGATGGACAAGATCGACGGCCCGTACTACCTGTTCCCCGCGATCAGCAGGCTGGCCGGGCTGCCCGACGTGCCGATCGTCGGCCCCGACCTCGGCGACACCAACGTCGTCCCGGTCGACTACGTCGCCAAGTCGCTGCTCGCGCTGGTCACCACCAAGGGCCTCGACGGACGCGCGTTCCACCTGGTCAACCCGGAGCCGCAGCCGGTCGTCTCGGTCTACAACGCCTTCGCGAAGGCGGCGGGCGCGCCGACGATCTCCGTGCAGCTCAACGAACGCGTGTCCAAGGGCATCGTCAACCTGGTGAAGCTGAGCGAGCACATCCCCGGCTTCACGATCGCGCGCGACGCCGTGATGGAGCGGCTCGGCATCCCGCCGGTGCTGCTGGAGACGATGGCGTTCCCGTCGGTGTTCTCGTCGGCGTCGACCCGCAAGGCGCTCATCGGTTCCGGTGTCGAGGTGCCGCGGATCGAGGACTACGCGCCCACCCTGTGGCGCTACTGGCGTGAGCACCTGGACCCGTTCCGCGCGCGCAAGCACGGTCCTCGCGGCGAACTGGACGGCCGTCGCGTGATCATCACGGGCGCGTCGTCGGGGATCGGCCGGGCGACCGCGATCAAGGTCGCGGCGGCGGGCGGGGTGCCGCTGCTGGTGGCGCGGCGCCAGCACGAACTCGAAGAGGTCCGGGACGAGATCATCGCCGCGGGCGGCACGGCGTCGGTGTACCCGGCCGACCTGACCGACGAGGAGTCGGTGCACAAGGCCGTCGACGCGATGCTCGCCGACCACGGCCGGATCGACATGCTCGTGAACAACGCCGGCCGGTCGATCCGGCGTTCGATCAAACTGTCGTACGACCGGTTCCACGACTACGAACGCGCGATGGCGATCAACTACTTCGGCGCGGTCCGGCTGATCCTCGCGGTACTGCCGCATATGTCCGAACGGAAATTCGGGCACATCGTCAACGTCTCGTCGATCGGTGTGCAGGGAATCGCGCCGCGCTTTTCGGCGTATGCGGCGTCGAAGGCCGCTTTGGACTATTTCTCCCGGATCGCCGCGACCGAGACCCACGGCGACGGAATCACCTTCACGACCATCCACATGCCACTCGTGCGCACGCCGATGATCCGGCCGACGAAGATCTATGACGCGTTTCCGACGAAATCGCCGGATCAGGCCGCGGACATGGTGATGAAGGCGCTGAAGGAACGTCCGAAGCACATCGGCACACCCGCCGGGCAGGCCATCGGTCTCGCCTACACGCTCACCCCGGGGCTCACGGATGCCGTGGCCTACCAAGGATTCCGCGTGTTCCCGGACTCGGCGGCCGCGGGTGGCGGCGGCGGGCTCAAGATCGGCAAGGGCGAGCAGCATCTGTCCCGCGCCGCGATGGCCCTCGCCCGGCTCAGCCGCGGCTTCCATTGGTGACACTGCGCACACGGGTGGCGGCCGTTCAGGTGAGGAACAGCAGCTGAAAGACGACACACGTCGGTGAATCACCAAGCCTGACAACGGCGACGCCGGGTACGCAGGTACCGTCGTGACCATGGTTCCCGAGCGAGACAACGGCCTGTTGCCCCTGCGGCGCGAGTACACCCAGGCCTGGCACGGCTTCGACCGGAACGAAGTGCGCCAGTATCTGGATCATCTCGAAGCCCAGCTGCATCGCGTGATCACCGACCGCGACGCCGCGATCGCCCAGGCGACGTCGGCGTCGCGCGAACTCGAAACCGTGCGCCACGAGGTGGCGAAGCTCAACGCCAGGATCGAGGAGCTCAAGAAGCCGCCGGAGCGGCTCGAGGACCTCGACGAGCGGATGCAGCGCACCGTCACGCTCGCGCAGGCTCGTGCCGAAGAGGTCACGAAGCGTGCCGAGGTCGCGGCCGAGAAGCACTGGGCGTCTTCGAGCGAGGCGTCGAAGAAGCTCCGCGAGCGCTACACGCGGCTCGTCGCCGAACTGGACAAGCAGGCGGACGCGCTGCACTCCGAGCACGAATCCGCGCTCGCCGAGACGCGGGCCGAGGTCCACCGGCTGACCGTCGAGGCCGCCCAGCGCCGGGAACTGCTGGACAACGAGGCCGAGCGCAAGCGCCGGAAGATCGAGCGCGAGTTCGAGCAGACGATCACGGCTCAGCGCACGTCGCACGAGAAGCACATCGCCGACCAGCAGACGGCCAGCAAGAACCAGGCCGAACGCCGGATCGCGGAAGCGACCGCGGAGGCCAAGCGCCGCGTCGACGAGGCCACCGCCGAGGCCAAGCGCCGGCTCGACGAGGCCACGACGACGGCCGCCCAGCGCACGACCGCCGCCCAGCGGAAGGTCGAGAGGCTGGCGGAGATCCGCGAGCAGGCCCGCAAGAGCCTGCTGCAGGCCGACGAGGTCCTGAAGGGCAGCGAGACGATGCTCGCGGCACTGCCCGAGGAGTCGGTGATCCCGCACGCTTCGAAGCTCGTCGGCGGCGACAGCAAGGCCGAAGAGACGAAGCCTGCCGCCAAGCCCGCCGAGCAGCCCGCGTCGAAGGCCGCCGCCCCGGCCAAACCCGCTCCCGCCAAGCCCGCTTCTTCGGCGCCTGCCGCCGCTGCGCCGAAGAACGGACAGGGCGAGCAGAACGGCCCGAAGGCGAACGGCCAGAAGCCGTCGCCCGCCAAAACCGGCTCCTGACCAGCGCGAAGTAGCAAGGGACCTTTGCTATCACTCTCTTTCGGAGAGTGATAGCAAAGGTCCCTTGCTCTCTTTCCAGGGTCAGGAGGTGGTGGTGCGGGGCCAGGGGTTGGCCGCTTCGAGCTGGGCCGCGAGGCCGAGGAGGAGCGCTTCCCCGCCGGGCGCGGCGACGAGCTGAACGCAGGCCGGGATGCCCGAAGGATGCACGCCGACCGGCACCGACATGGCCGGATAGCCCGCGAGATTCCACAGACCGGCGAAGCCCGCGACGCGTACGGACGGCAGCACGTTGGCGATCCACCGGCTTTCGTGCCACCTGCGGGCCTTGAGCGGGAGACTCGCGAGCATGGGCGTGACCAGGACATCGTGGTCGGCGAAGAATTCTTCGGCACGCTCCAGCCAGCGCTCGCGGGTGGTCTCGCGGACCCGTTTCGCCATCAGATGCCCGAGCCGGACGTGCGTGCGCGTCCGGGGCTGGAGTGCGCCGAGATCGAACTCGGCCGCTTGTTCGGCCGGGCCCGCGACCCACCGCGCTAGGAGGCCGCCGATGGCTCCTGCGCTGTACCGGGGCGTTCCGGGCGCGACAGTGTGCCCGGCCGCGCGGAAAAGCTCTCCGGCCTGGGCGACGGCCCGGCTGAATGCGCGCGGCAACGGCGCCCTCGTCAACGGGACCTGAGTCGACAGGGCGATGCGGGACCGCTTCGGGTCGGCGAGGTCCGCCAGGCCGGGCTGTTCCGCGAGGACCGACATCAGCACGGCCGCGTCGGCCACGGTGGTCGTCATCGGACCGTGCGTGGACAGGCCGAACCAGCCGTCCTCACCCGGCACCTGGACCACGCCCTTGCCCGGTTTGAGGCCGACGATGCCGCACATCGCGGACGGCAGCCGGATCGAGCCCAGGCCGTCGGTGCCGTGCGCGATGGGCACCAGCCCGGCCGCGACGGCCGCGGCACTCCCGCCCGACGAACCGCCCGCGGCGTAGGACGGATTACGCGGATTGCGCGCCGTCCCGTCCGGATCGTCGCTCGACGGCCAGATGCACAGCTCCGGCACCCGGGTCAGGCCGACGATCACCGCGCCGGCCGCGCGGAGGCGTCGCGCGATCTCACCGTCCTCTTTGGACACCGTCGACGAGCCCGCACGCGATCCCCACGAGGCGTACTCGCCTTCGACCGGCGCGACGTCCTTGACCGCGATCGGAACTCCGGCCAGGGGCAGGTCGGCCAGGTCCGCGCGTTCGGCGACGGCCGCGGCCTCGGCGAGCGCCTCTTCGGCCCGGACCCGGCGGAACGCACCGATCACCCCGTCGGCCGCCGCGATCCTGGCCAACGCCTCACGGGTCACCTGGACCGGGTCGAGTTCCTTGGCACGCACAGCCGCCGCGATTTCCACTGCCGTCTTGACCATCCCCGCACTGTAGAGCGGGCCGCGAAGATCAGCTGCGCGCCGAACAGGCGAACTTCGCCGAGTCCGGTTCGAAAGCCGGGAAATCGGTGTAGCCGTCGAGCCGGGCGCCGTAGTAGACGGCGTGGTCCGCCCGGGCGAGCGGGGCGTCGAGCGCGAATCGGGCGGGCAGGTCCGGGTTCGCGATGAACAGCCTGCCGAAGGCGACCACGTCGGCCAGCCCGGCTTCGAGCAAGGACTCACCTTCGGCCTGGGACGTCGGCTCCTCAGAGCGAAGGTTCGCGACGAGCGCCCCCGGCCACAACGGCCGCAGGTAGGACAGCGCCTCGGCCTCCGGAGTGTCGATGACGTGCAGGTACGCGAGCTCGTGCCGGCGTAGTTCTGTGAGCAGTCGTGAATACACCTCCTTCCAGTCGTCTTCCACGATGTCGTTCTCCGGGTTGCCCGGCGAAATCCGCAGAGCGACCCTGGCCGCGCCGACCTGTTCGGCCACGGCCGCCACCACCTCGAGCGGGAAACCGATCCGGGCGGCGGGCGAACCGCCGTAACGGTCTTCCCGGCGATTGGTGTTGCGGGCGAGGAACTCCTGGATGAGGTATCCGTTGGCACCGTGGAGTTCCACGCCGTCGAACCCGGCGTCGACGGCCCGGCGTGCCGCCGCGGCGAAGTCCTGGACGACCTCGCCGATCTCGTCCTCGCCGAGCGCGCGGGGCTCGACCGTCTCCGTCCAGCCGCCTGCCACGAAGATCCGTCCGGCCTGCCGGACCGCCGATGGCGCCACCGGGGTCCGGCCCATCACACCGGGGTGGGAGACCCGGCCTGCGTGCCAGAGCTGCGCGAAAACGCGGCCACCTTCCTCGTGCACGGCCTCCGTCACCTCACGCCAGGCCTCGGCCTGGCGGTCTGTCGCCAGGCCGGGGATACCCGGACCGCTCTTGCCGGTCTCGGTGACCCAGACACCTTCACTCACGATCAAGCCGGCGCTCGCACGTTGCGCGTAGTACTCGGCTGTCAGCGGATGTGGCACGCCTGTCTTGTCGTCGGCTCGCCCCCGGGTCATCGGGGCCATCGCGACGCGGTTCGGCAACCGCATCGCGGCACCGCGAAATTCTTCGAGCAGCCTCATGAACGCGAAGCTAAACCCTGACACCGGCGTCACGGTCAACCTCGGTGTCCCCGGTTACTGTGGCCTCATGCGGATCGGCGAACTGGCGGAGCGGACCGGGGTGAGCGTCCGCTCGTTGCGGTACTACGAGACGGAAGGCCTGCTGCGTCCCGACCGGAGCGGCAACGGCTACCGGACCTTCACCGAGGACGACATCGCCCGGGTTCTGCAGATCCAGCTCTTCTATTCGGCCGGGTTGTGCAGCGGCAAGATCGCGGAACTCCTTCCCTGTGTTTCCGGCGACGACACACATTTGGTGCCTTCACCGGAGATGACCGGTGAACTGGAGATCGCCAAGACCCGGATCCAGAACCAGATCTCCTTGCTCACCACCTCTCTGTCGGTTCTGGAGCGTGTCCTGGCCGCGGCCAAGGGGACCGACGCCGCCGAGGTCCCGGTTCCTTCCCGGCCGGCCCGGCGACACCGGGGCATTCACGTCTGACCGCTGTCAGGCGTTCGGATCGCGGCCCAGCAGCCCGAGCAGCCTGTCCTGCAAAGGCGCGTCCTCGGGCACTTTCACTTCGGGACCGAAGACGACGATTCCCGGCCCGAAGGCACCGGGGATCCTCATCTGGTCGGGGATCTCCTGCGCTCCGGGCCACATCCGGGCGACCTCCGCCGGGTCGATCGTGCCGTCCTGACCGGTGGCACGGGCCAGATCCCAGCCGTGGACCACCATGTCGGCGCTGACGACCTGGTCGATGTGCTGCCCGGCGGTCATCTTCCCCGCCGGTGTCTCGTGCTCCGTGGCCACGAGCACGGCATCGGCGAGGACGGCCTCGACATCGGCACGAGCCGCCCGGAAGGCGCCGAGCGGGTCTTCCAGGAGTGACGGCGCCGGCCCGAGCTCACGTCCGACCGGGCGCAGCATCGCGCCGTGCATGTCGACGATGTGCCCGACGACATCCCTGGCGTTCCAATCAGCGCACGGAGACCTGTTCTCCCACTGCCCGGCTCCGACGGCGGCGACCTTGCTCTCGAAGGCGTCGGCCCGGACGCGATAGCGGTCCGCGATGGCGTTCATCGTGTTCACGCCCTCGCGGAGACGGCCACGACCTCGGCCAGTTTGTCGAAGCCTTCGCCGACGCCCCGCTCCATCCCGGATTCGAGCACGGCGTCCCGGATCCGCTCCGAGCCGTACCGCAGCACCTGGGTCAGGGTGGTCACTCCGCCGTGTTCGACCAACGTCAGCGTCGCCAGAGCCTGCCCTTCCGAGGCGTCGCAGTCCTCGTTCGTCTCCAGGGACACGAGCCTTTCCGGACGGCTGATCTCCTGGTAGACGCCCTGCAGCACCATCTCCATCCCGCCGTCGTGACGCAGCCGGTAGCGCCACCTGCCGCCGACGCGCAGATCGATCTCGCACTCGACGACCTCGCAGCCGCGCGGACCGAACCAGCGGCGAACCAGCTCCGGTTTGGTCCACGCGTCGAACACCAGCGCCTTCGGCGCGTCGAAGGACCTCGTCATGACGATCTCGAGATCGCCGGATTTCACCACGCTGAGAGTGCGTCCCATCGTGTTGTTCCTTTCCGCTCGTGCGGTGGTCAGTCGGTCTCGTCCCGGCGCTCCGGGTGCCGCAACTCGTCTTCGAGGACGAGGTCCAGTTGCGAGAAGGCCTCGTCCCAGTAGCGGCGGTAGCCACCGAGCCATTCGTTCGCGTTCTTCAGCGGCTCGGCCACCAGGCGGCAGGGGCGACGCTGGGCGTCACGCCCCCGTGCCACCAGCCCTGCCCGCTCCAGCACTTTCAGGTGCTTGGAGATGGCCGGCTGGCTCATCGCGAACGGCTCGGCCAGCTCCGTCACAGTGGCCTCGCCGCGCGCGAGCCGCGCGAGGATCGCGCGGCGGGTGGGGTCGGCGAGTGCCGCGAAGGTGGCATCGAGCAGATCCTGGGCCACGGTCGCCCGCCTTTCTGTTCTCACAAGCTCGAGCCGTTTTCACAGGTTCTGAGCCTTCTCACGAGTTCGAGTTCTCACGATCGGACTCTCATGCCGCGGCGACAAGAGCCATTCGATAACCTTGCGGTTCCATAACCATGTGGTAATCTACGGCGGAGCAGATCGACTTGTCAAGGCCGAACAGCGGTTTGACGAGGGAGAACACGAAAGAGGAGGGAGGTGGAGCCGAGGCCCGAGCCCGCACGATCACGAACGAAAGGGCACGCGAGCGCGTACTAAAGGGCAACTGGGGTTACCGTCGGTACCGGCATGGACGACGAACGAAACGAGCTGATGAACTCCGGGCGCCCGAAGACGACGAAGCGATGGACGACCGTCATCCTGGGAGCGGCCGCCGTTCTGGCCACCAGCGTGCAGTGCGGTACGGCGAACGAACAGGCCGGATCGGCACAACCGGCCGGGACGGTACCGCCGCGCAGCAGCACTGTTTCGAGTCCGTCCAGCGTCATCCCGCCTCCTTCCTCGCCGTCACCGAGGGCGGAGGAGGCACCTGATCCGGGTTGCGGAACTGTCATCGCCGGGATGAGCCCCCGGCAGCGGCTTGCCCAGCTGGTGGTGGTCGGCGTGAACGCCGGCGATCCCCAGGCTGTGGTGAAGTTGGTGCGCGATCAGCAGATCGGCGGGATCTTCCTCGGCGGCAACGAGACCGCCCTGCTGCAGAACCGCGCGCTGGACGAGGTGCAGCGGGCCGCGAAGGTCCCGGTGTCGGTGGCGATCGACGAGGAAGGCGGCCGCGTTCAGCGGATCGACGCCCTCGACGGCGCCATGCCGAGCGCCCGGAAGATGGCAGCGACCCTGACGCCGGCACAGGTGCGGACGAAGGCGGCCGAGCGGGGCAAGCAGATGCGGGCCCGAGGCGTCACCGTCGACTACGCGCCCGACGCCGACATCACGGACCAGCCGGACCGCGACATCGTCGGCGACCGTTCGTTCGGCTCGGATCCCGAAGTCGCGCGCAAGTACGTCCTGGCGTTCGCGCAGGGCTTGCGGGACGCCGGGGTGCAACCGGTGCTGAAGCACTTCCCCGGGCACGGGCACGCCACCGGGGACTCCCACAAGGGACTGGTGCGCACGCCACCGCTGGCCTCGCTGCGGAAGGTCGACCTGGTGCCGTACCGCGACATCGGCGAGTACGGCGAGGTCGGCGTCATGGTCGGGCATCTGGACGTGCCCGATCTGACCGGCGGAACCCCGTCGACTCTCTCGGCGCCGGCGTACCGGCTGCTGCGGAAGGACTACGCGTTCGACGGCCCGGTGATCACGGACGATCTCGGGGCGATGAAGGCGATCACGGCGCAGTACCCCTTGCCGACGGCGGTCCTCAAGGCCTTGCAGGCGGGGGCGGATCAGGCGTTGTGGTCCTCCGGCGGCAACGTCGGCACGGTGCTGACCACGCTGGAGCAAGCGCTTGCGTCCGGCGAGCTCCCGGCCGCCCGGGTCGACGAGGCACTGACCCGGGTACTCGAGGCGAAAAAGGCCTGCGGCTGACCTGCCGTGGCCCCGGTATCGCGGCCACGACGGAGTGACAGGAAAAGCAGTCCGAAAACTCAATGAACACAATGCTGACCAGGCCGGTGCCGGGAGTGACCCTGATCACCGCCCCGCCGCCCGATCAAGGAGGATCGCGTGCCTGGTCCCACGAAGTATCTACGCCGTCTCGCGCTGATGGCGGCCGCCGCTGCCGGACTGACCCTGCTCGCCGCACCGGTGGCGTCGGCCGCGCCGTCGCCGATCGATCGTCCGGTGCCGACCACCGGCTGCCACCGTCCGTCCCCGGTGCCCGCGGGAGCGACGACGCTGCGGACTTTGACGTCCGGTGGCCTGGTCCGCGAGTACACGGTGCACGTGCCCGAGCGGTACCGGCCGTCGCGGTCGTACCCGCTGGTGTTGTCGTTCCACGGCCACAAGCGGACCTCGAAGTACCAGGAGGAACTCTCCGGGTTCTCCGCGTATGACGCGATTTCCGTCTACCCGCAAGGACTTCCGGGCACTGACGGTGAATCGGCTTGGACCGGCGCACCGTACTCGGCGGCCGCCGACGACGTGCTCTTCACCAGCGACCTGCTGAACGCACTCCAGCGGGAACTGTGCGTCGACTCCCGCCGGATCTACGCGACGGGCAAGTCGAACGGCGGCGGGTTCGTCGGCGTGCTCGCCTGCCGGATGCCGGGCCGGATCGCGGCGTTCGCACCGGTCGCCGGCGCGTTCTACCCGCAGGGCGGCGAATGCCACCCGTCGCGCCCGGCGCCGATCCTCGACTTCCACGGCACGGCCGACGCGACGATCCCGTACACCGGGAATCCCGCCAAGGGCCTGCCGACACTGCCGGACTGGCTCGCCGGATGGGCGGACCGGAACGGCTGCTTCCCGCGCCCGATCCAGTACTCGCCGAAGACCGACGTCACCGTCCAGCGCTGGCTCGGTTGCTCGCTCCAGCACTACCGCGTCGAAGGCGCAGGGCACGTTTGGCCGAGTACGGCGCCCAACAACGACTCCGCCACCCCGACCGTCATCAACGCGACCCCGGTCATCTGGAAGTTCCTGCTCGCCCACCGTCTGCGGTAAAAACCGCCGTTTTCCTTGCCGGACCCGTCACCTCGGCGCTACCGTCGTACTGACCGGATGACCAGATAAGCAAATCTGGTCATGAAGTCAGAGACTGGGAGCACACGTGGCAGAACGTCCGGACCGCACCGCCGGCCGCGCCGATCGCATCCTCGACGCGGCCGGCGTCCTGCTGATCCGGCTGGGCTATCGCAAGGTGACCATCGAGGACATCGCGAAGCAGGCCGACGTCGGGAAGGGCACGGTCTACCTGCACTGGCGCACCAAGGAAAACCTCTTCCACGCGTTGCTCCTGCGTGAATCGCTCAGGGCGGCCGAGAGTCTCCTCGACCGGCTGGACGAAGATCCGGCGGAAGTCATCCCGCATCGATTCCAGCGGACGGTCTTCCTGTACACCCAGCGGAATCCGTTGCTCGGCGCGCTCATCACCGGCAACACCGAACTGCTGGGCCGGTTGAAGAAACATCCCTTGCAGGATCAGGACGCCGTCGTCACCGAGCGGTACCTGAAGACGATGACCGACCGCGGGCTGCTGCGCGACGACATCCCGGACCTGCTCTTCACCCTGCGCGCCTCGGCGCTGGGGTTCTACCTGATGGACAGCTTCACCACCGACGGCACCGGCCTCACCGCCGAGGAAAAGGCCGATGCCCTCGCGCACGTCATCCGGAGGGCGTTCGAGCCGCCGGAGCCGCCGTCCCCGGCGAACGTGGCCGCGACCGCGGCCGAAGTGATCCAAGCGTTCCGGGAGCTGGTCTCGTCCTATCGCGCCTGGATCTACCGGCAGGACGGCACCGAGGAGCCCGCCTGATCCGAGCTCTTCCACCACGAGAAGAAGGGGGCAAGCCATGACCACGATCGCCGAAACCTGGGGTGTCCACGAAAGCCAGTTCTGGCTTCGGGACGAATTCCCGGCCGACCCGGTCCGTTTCGATCCCGAGGCGGGCATGTGGCACGTCTACGGCCACGCCGAGGCACTGAAGACCCTGAGTGATCCCAAGGTGTTCTCCTCCGACACCGCCCGCCTGATCCCCGCGGAGATGTCGCCGGAGAAGGACCAGTTCGTCGAAGGCAACCTGCTCCAGATGGACCCTCCGGACCACAAGAAGCTGCGCACGCTGGTGAGTCACGCCTTCACCCCGAAGGTCGTCGCCGATCTCGAATCGCGGATCGCCGAGTTGACGAACGAACTCCTCGACACCGTCGATGGCGCGGACTCGATGGAACTGGTGACCCACCTGGCTTATCCGCTACCGGTGATCGTCATCGCCGAACTGCTCGGTATCCCGGCCGGCGATCGCGACCTGTTCAAGGAATGGGTCGACAAGTTGCTGAACAACAGCCAGCAGCGGTCGCTGCTCAAGCAGACCGAGGAGGACAAGAAGGCCGCCGAGGAAACGCGCGAGCAGGTGAACAACCTGGTGAACTACCTCTCCGAGCACGTCGACGACAGGCGGCGGAACCCGCGCGAGGATCTGCTGACCAAACTCGTCGAAGCCGAGGTCGACGGCGAGAAACTGACTCAGAACGAAGTCGTCAACTTCGCGAACGTGCTGCTGCTCGCCGGGCACATCACCACCACGATGCTGCTCGGGAACACCGTGCTGTGCCTGGATTCCCATCCGGACGAGTACCGGCGCGTCCGAGAGGACCGTTCGCTGCTGCCCGCCACCATCGAGGAATCGCTGCGTTTCCTCAGCCCGTTCGCGCTCGTCGCGCGCGCCACCACGACCGAGGTCGAACTGGGCGGCCGGACGATCCCGGCGGACAGCATGCTCTTCGTCTGGGTCGCGGCGGCGAACCGGGATCCGCGCACGTTCACGGATCCGGGGACCTTCGATCCGGCCAGGGCGCACAACCCGCACCTGGCGTTCGGCCGCGGGATCCACTTCTGTATCGGCGCTCCGCTCGCCAGGCTGGAAGGCAAGACCGCGCTGAACATCCTGCTGGACCGGTTCCCCGATCTGCGCACCGATCCGGCCGCTCCGCCCGCGTTCATCCCCAGCCCGCACATGACCGGGGTGAACAAGCTCCAGCTGCTGCTGAAGCCCTAGCGGGCGGCGAACCGGGAGGCGAGCGGGACCACCACTCGCGGAATCCGCTTCCCCGGTGTGTACCGCAGTTCGGTGATGTCGCCGTTCGGCACGAGATAGGTGTCGGCGAACGTGCGGAATCCGCGCATGGCCTCACGGTCCGGGGTGGTGGTCCCGGTCAGCAGCGACCACATGACGGCGCGGATGAAGAGTCCGTGCGTGAAGACGGCGATCGGCCCGGGTTCCCGCTCGCCCAGCCGCGTCAGGAATTCCTGGGTCCGGGTGAAGAGCGCGGCGAAGGATTCCGCGCCGTTCACCGCGTGGTGCGGATCGGCCCGGTTCCAGTACGCCTCCGTGTACGGCTTCCGGGTGGCCGTGGTGGTGACCTGTCCATGGAGTTCGCCGAGAAAGGTGAACTCCTGGACAGGCCACTCCTCGCACTCCACGCCGGGGAACCGTTCGATCGTCGGTTCGGCGGTCTGCCGCGCCCGCACGAACGGCGACGTCACGATCAACCGAGGCGGCTCGGCCAGCGATTTCGCGATTTCGCGGGCTTGCCGTCTGCCCAGTTCGGTCAGCACCGAGGCACCCGGCTCGCCGCCGGGAAGCCCCGCGTTCGTCTCGCTTTCCCCGTGCCTGATCAACCACACCCGTGCCACGATCGCCTCCTAGACCCCGTGTGCCTCGACGATCGCACCGAGTGGAGTTGATCGCGACTTCCAGGATGCCGTAAATCACCGTGGACGTGGTGCGGTTCTCAGCGGTCGAACTGCCCCGGCGCGCGCCCCTCGCCCGCGGGCCCGCGGTACGCCTGCGCGATGTCCAGCCAGTGGTCCGCCAGCGCGCCTTCGGCACGGACGTCGAGGTCGTCGCGGTGACGGCGCCGTGTGACCAGCAGGCAGAAGTCCTCCGCGCTGCCGGTGATCCGCTGCCGCGAGTCCTCGGGTCCGAACGTCCACAGCTGGCCGGACGGCGAGGTGATCTCGAAGCGGAATTCCTGCTCCGGCGGGGTCAGGCCCCGGGCCTCGTAGCCGAAGTCCCGCACGCGGACGGCGAAGCCGACGAGGTACGCGAGCCGGTCGGTCCGCTCCGGACGTACCCCCAACGCGTCCGCGACGTCCTGGCCGTGCGCGAACAGTTCCATCATCCCCGCGCAGGCGAGGATGGCCGGCGGCAGCGGGTTGACCAGCCACGGCACGACCTGGTCCGCCGGGACCGCGGCGAGCGCCTTGATACCGGCGTCGCGTTCGGCGCGCCACCGGCTCAGGAGGACCTCGTTGGGGTCACCGAGGTAGTCGTCGAGGGCCGCGTTGACGGCGGCGTCGAATCCCCGCGTCATCGAGCTCTTCATGACTTCGGCGAACTTCTGCGGCTCGGCCGCGGCCAGTCCGGCGATCTTGAAGATGAAGGAAAGATGAGCGATCTGGTGCCTGACCGACCAGCCGCCCGCGGGGGTGGGCAGATCCCATCCCGCGTCGTCCAGCTCGGACACCAGGGCGTCGACCTGTTCACCCTCCGTGGTGAGGTCCCTGATCACGTACCGGAAGTCAGTCACCGTGCCGTCCTCTCGCCGTTTCCACCCTTTCGAATGATGCGGACACGCCGCGCCGTCGTCTTCTCCTCGCGAGCCCGGTCGAATTCCGGACTTGATTCTGGAGCCGGGTCCAAGTTCTACCCTCGGGACATGCGAACCGAAGCGACGACGGCGCTGACGGCGTTGACCATGTCCCAGGTGACGTCACGAGCCGGGGTGCGACCGGACACCGTGCGCTACTACGAGCGCATCGGCCTGCTGCCCGCACCGGCGCGGACCACCGGGGCACACCGGCGCTACGACGAGGGCGTCATCGACAGGCTGCGGTTCATCCGGGGCACCCAGCGGCTCGGGCTCACGCTGACGGAGATCGGCGATCTGCTGAGCGTGCGCGACACCGGGGTGTGCCCGTGCGAACCCGCCGAAACCATGCTCGAACGCCATCTCGCCGAAATCGACGCGGAGATGACACGGCTCGGCGCGCTGCGCGCCGAACTCACTTCCATGCTGTCCGGGATGTCCGGCGAGAGCTGCGCAGATCCCCTTCCCGGCGCGTGGTGCCCGCCTGACCACGAACCCGGAAGAGGAGGTGGATGATCATGCGGAACGACGACTGGTGCGACTGTGACTGCGGCACCGGCTGCTGCTGACCCGCTTCGGCGGGGCCGGCCGGGCGTGACGTCACCCGGCCGGGTCCATCCGCGGTCAGTCCTGCGGCAGGAGCACCGTCTTCCCGATCAGGTCCTTGCAGACTTCGGCCGAATAGGCCATCAGCCCGCCCGCCTGCGCGTCCCGGAACAGCCGTTGGATCGGCGAAGTGCGCAGGAAACCCGAACCGCCGCCCGCCTTCAGCGCCAGCTGGGCGACATCGCGGGCGATGTCGTTCGCGAGCACCTTCGCCGTCATGGTCGCGGGCAGGAACTCCGGCGAGTTCTGATCCGCCAGCCACGCCATGTTTTGGGCGTACATGCGCGCGGCTTCGAGGCGAGTGTGGACATCCGCGACTTCGAACCGCAGCCACTGCATCTCGGCGAGCGGCTGTCCGGTCACGGGAATGACGCGGCTTCGGGCGTGCGAGACGAGAGCGTCCTCCGCCGCGTCGGCTATCCCGAGTGACAAGAAGGCGAGCCCGGCCGAGATGTGGTTCGGGCGCCTTTCGGCCGAAGGCGGGCACCTGCGGTCTTCCCGCAGGACGGTCCCTTCGAAGGAGACGAGCTGGCTGCGGCTCGCGCGCAGTCCCATCGTGTCCCAGATGGGCACGAAGGTCATCGTGTCGTCCGGCGCTACGCCGAAGAAGGTGGGCACGCCGCCGACGAGCGCGTTGACCAGGAAGTGGTCTGCGGCCTCACAGCCGGAGACGAACCGCTTGGCGCCGGTGAGCCCGAATCCGCCGTCGACGGGCTCGGCGATCTGCTGCGGCATCAGGAACATGTTGCCGCTGCTCGGTTCCGACAGCGCGTTGGCGAACCGCTTGCCGCCGATGAGTTCCCCGGCGTAGAAGCGGCCCGTCGCGGGATCGGACAGCTGGACCAGGCCGACCGCGGCGCCGATGTGCATCACCCAGATACACGCCGTCGAGGGACAAGCGGCGCTGAGGATCCGGACGATCTCGCCGTAGGCCCGATAGCTGAGGCCCTCGCCACCGAACTCCGCGGGCAATGTCGCCCTGTCGAGTCCTGTCGCGTGCAACGCGCGAAGGTTGGCGATGGGCAGTTCGGCCGTTTCGTCGAACTCGGCGGCCGTCGCGGCGAAGTCCTTCGCCAGTTCGGTGACGGTTTCGATCCAGTGGCGTTCGTGGGCGGGCGGGGCGAACGGATGGGCGGGCTCGGTCATGACCGCATCATGCCGGAATCGCGAAGGCCTCCTCGCGACCCGCATGAGCCCTCGCCGTCATCGGGCGCAAGCCGGGTCCAGCTGACGATCTTCGCTACGAAGCCGGGCTCGTCGCTCCCTGACGAGCCGTATCGAGCAGCCCGGCGACGACGGTCGCCCAGAGGATCACGGCCCCGCCGAAGCCCGGCACGAGCTGCCAGGCCGCCGTCCAGCCCGCGATCGCGAGCACGGCCGCGAGCACGGCGACGACGCACAACAACACGCTCAGCACCAGGAAACGCCGTGAACCGAACAGCTTCGCGAACGGCAGGAAGTGCAAGCCGACCACGAACAGCACCCACGCGGGCACGGCTTCGGGAGCTTCGAAGACCGCCGAGAGCACCCGCGCTCCGGCGAAGATCCCCACCAGCATGAGCAACACGGCGATCCCGTACCGCTTGCCGAACGGGCTCTCCTCCCGGCCGCCGCCCGCGGGCAGCCCGGCACCGCGACGGGCGGTCAGGACGAGCCAGCCCACCAGGCCCAGTACCGCGAGGACGCCCAAGACGACCAGCGGCATCGATCCGCCGGAGACGGAAGAGGCTCCGAAGAACCACCACCCCGCCCCGAATCCCACCCCGATCGCGGAACTGATCAGCAGCGTGATCAGGTGTCCCTTGGTGAATGGTCCGTCCGTCATCGTTCTCGGGTCTCCTCCTCCCCCCTGCGGAACAGTACCCCGGGGCTCAGGCGAGCCCGGCGAGAATGGCCGCCGCCTCCTTCGGGTGGATGAGGAAGCGGACGTGGCTGCTTTCGAGCGAACGCACGTCGGTCGGGTTGTCCGGCGTGAGCGCGTCCGCCTCCTTGATGAAGCGGTCCTGCAGCGCGAGCGGGATCGACAGGTCTCCGGTGAGCCTGACGTAGGTGCGCGGGATCCGGCCCCAGGTGGCGGCGTCGGCCTTCTCGGTACCGGCGTCGAGGCTCTCGTCCGGCTCAAGAGTGTTGAGGTAGGCGAAGAACTCCTGCTCGGTGCCGTCTTCGAGCATCGCCGTCTTCAACGCGGCGAGCAGTGTGGGATCGGCGGTGCGCCAGTTCATCCGGAGCGCGCCGAGCGCGGCGGGGTCGGCGACGACGACACCGCCGACGTCGTTCAGCGCGCTGGTCGCGTACTCGGGCTCCTGCATGTACTCGCCCAGCGTCAAGTCGACGGCGCACCACGCGGAGACGTAGACGATCCGCTCGATCAGCTCCGGGACGGCGTTGCCCACCCCGGTGAGCACGACCCCGCCGCGGCTGTGGCCGACCAGGATGACCGGCCCGTGCACGGCGACCTCGCGCACGATGTCCATCACGTGCTCGACGGCTTCGGCGGCGGTGACGCCTGCCTGGTTCGACGGCGCCGAGGCCAGGGCCGCGAGGTCTTGCGGCGCCTGGTAGGCCGCCTGGAAACCGGCGCTGAAGCCGTGGCCGGGAAGGTCGACGGCCAGCGTGCGGTGGCCGAGCAGGGCGAGCTCGCGCTGCAGCGGGCCCCAGGTGAACGAGGCGCTGTTGGAGCCGTGGACGAGAACGTAGGTCGGAGTCACGGTTCGTATCCTGACATTCCGGCTTTGCCCGGGTGATGATCATGAGCGATAGATCATGCGCCGCGACCCCACGGCCTTCCGGCGCCCGGGTTTGTTACGCAGCCACTTGACCACCTCCCATGTAGTCGATAGATCACCGGATGTAACACGAGAGCCGCTGCCAACGACCTATGTCCCGCAACACAGACGCGAGCTTCTGGGGACAGGCGCGGCCGAGGCCCGCCCGAGAACATGTCAAATGGAGGGCAAGCATGGAGATCGCAGAGCGCGCACAAGCTCTGGCTCTGAAGATCCGGAAGCACAAGGCCGATATCCAAACGGAAGAAGCCACCAAGAACGCTTTCGTGATGCCCTTCATAAGTACAGTCCTTGGTTACGACGTCTTCAACCCCGCCGAAGTCATCCCTGAGTTCACGGCCGACGTCGGAACCAAAAAGGGCGAGAAGATCGACTATGCCATCGTGCACGACGGGCAGGTGCAGGTCCTGGTCGAGGCCAAAAAGATCAACGATCCGCTTCGCATCGAGCACGCGTCCCAGCTTTTCCGGTACTTCGCCGTCACCAACGCAAGGATCGCCATCCTCACGAACGGCGAGACGTACCAGTTCTACACCGACCTGGACGCGCCGAACAGAATGGACGCGAAGCCCTTTCTGGTCCTGGATTTTTCGGATATCGACGATACCCTCATCCCAGAGCTCGCGAAGCTGAGCAAAGAGTCCTTCAACTTGGACTCGGTCATCAACGCGGCCGAAGAGCTCAAGTACATCGGCCAGATCAAGCGCATCCTCGCGACCCAGTTCAAGACGCCCGAGGACGAATGGGTGAAGTTCCTGGCCTGCCGTGTCTACGAAGGGTCCTTCACCCAACGAGTTCGCGAACAGTTCGCCCCGCTCGTGGACAAGGCGGCCCGCCAGTTCCTCAACGAGCAGGTCAACGACCGGCTGAAGAACGCACTGGGCGGGCCCGATTCCTTCGTCAGCGTTTCAAGCGGAGCGTCCGAACTTCCCGAGCAAGGTACTCCCGCCGAGAGCCAGCCAGCAGTGCCCGAGGAAGCAAGGGCGCGTGACAGCAACGGCGATGTGGTCACTACCGAAGAAGAACTCGAGGGGTACCGGATCGTACGTGCCATCGTTTGCGGAGAGGTCCCGGCAGCGCGGATCGTCGCCCGTGACACGAAGACCTATTTCGGCGTACTTCTCGATGACAACAATCGCAAGCCTATCGCCCGGCTGTGGTTCAACCGTTCAAAGAAGTACCTCGGTATCTTCGACGAGAACAAGGTCGAGACACGTATCCCCATCGCGGCGGTCGAAGACATCTACCAACACGCCGACCAACTCCGGAAGACCGTGGCTCGATACAACTCTTCAGTCGCCATCGAGTCCAAGGCGCCTGAAGACTCTGAGCCGAACTTCGCAGACTCCTCACTCAGTCCGCGATGAGTACCTGGCCCGCACCGTCGAACCGGTAGCCGACCCCGCGCACCGTGGTGATCGGCGTCAGCACGGGTTCCAGCTTCCCGCGGATCTTGCGGACGTGGACGTCCACGGTCCGTCCGTTGCCGCCGCTCAGTTCCCACACCCGCGCCATCAGGGTGCCGCGGTCGAAGACGCGGTCCGGGTTCCGGCTCAGGAACAGCAGGAGATCGAACTCCAGCCTGGTGAAATCCAGGACCTCGCCGCACAACAGCACTCGCCGCGAATCAGGCTCGATACGCAGTGGTGGCGTGGAATCGCTGAGGCGCCGCCGCCGTCCGGCGAGTTCGACGACCTGACCGGAGTTCGTCTCGCCCTCGTGGAACGTCCGTGCCGTCAGCGTCACGCCGACAGTGTCCTCAAAGGACCGGAGCAGGCGCGCGGCGATCGCGGCCGCGTGCTCGGAGTCGGTGCTCACCCGCAACGCCAGGGTCAGCTCGACGGTCGGTTCCCCGTTCACCGCGACCGACTGCGTCATCTCACACCACCCGGACCGGATGGCGGACGACGGCGTCGAACAGGTAGCCCTGGGTGTTGTGCGGGGTGACGTCCGGCTGGGCGGCACCGGTGATGTCGGTGGCCCGCGCCCGCAGGGTGTGCGTGCCGGAAGCCTTGGGGCGCCACGGGATCTCCCAGCGTTGCCAGCCGCGGTCCGCCGAAGTGCCCACGAACTTCGCCTGCCGCCAGCCGGTGCCGGCGTCGACTTCGACGCGCCGGATCCGGCCGTTGCCCGACCACGACCGGCCGCGCAGCACATGCCTGCCGTCCGCCGCGAATTCGGCGTTCCACGGCAGTTCGAACGCGCTCTTGACGACCTGCCGGGTCACCACCGTGCCCTCCGCCGGATAGCCCGGCCCGAGCAGCCGGTAGTACTGGGTGTTCCAGGGCGACATCAGCGGCGTTTCCGAGACTTCGACGCGCCCCAGCCATTTGATCGACGAAATGCCCACCCAGGACGGCACGACGAGCCGTACCGGGTGGCCGTGGTCCGGCGGGAGCGGCTGCCCGTTCATCTCGTAGGCCAGCAAGACGTCCTGCAACGCTTTCGCGATCGGCAAGGGACGGCGAACCTTTCCCAGGTTGACCCCGCCGGTCACGTAGTCGGCGTCCAGTCCTTCCGGGAGGACGTCCACCGCGTGCCGTGTCAGTCCCGCCTTGGCCAGCACGGTGGAGAGCCGGACACCGCGCCAGCGCGCGACCCCGATCGCGCCGAGCTTCCACGCCGTGCCGGCCACCGCCTGCCCCTGCTGGCTGGTGAAGAAACTCCGGCCGTTGCCCGCGCATTCGATGGCGGAGGTGATCGTCTCCGAAGGCAACCGGAGCAGGTCGCGGTAGGTGAACTCGACGGGCCTGTCCGCCGTCGGCGCACCGCGCAGCCCCGTTCCGAACAGCTTCAGGCGCCAGTCTGCGGCGTCGATCGACGGGGTGGCGGTGTGGTTCCGCACGAAGAACCGGTCGATCGGCGTCAGATAACCCTGACCGCTCAGAGCCTCCCAGCGCGTTTCCGCGTTGGTGCCGTAGACCTCGAAGAACTCCGGCGGCAACGGTTTCACGATCGGCGAGGCGGCCGACGCCATCCCCACCGGAAGCGTCCCGAACGCCGTCAGCGCGAGAGTGCCGCCGGCCGCCAGGCGAAGCAGCCCGCGCCGGGACATCCCGTCACCTCGCGCTTGCCCGGCACGCCACTGCGCGAGCCGTGTGCGGTCGTAGGTGGCTTCGTCGGTCAGGCCGGTTCCGGTCATGCGGGTCATTGTCGGCAGCGACCGTCCGTGCGGACCAGCACGTCCACAGAGCGGAACCGGTTGCGTCTTCACGCCAAAAGCGTGCTCCCGTCCAGTTCGCGAACCTCGAGGAGCCGCGCCCCGAGCACCGCGACGGACGCGACATACCCGTGGCCCGCCGTGAGGTCTCTGATCGTGACCTGGCCTGCCAGTTCCTCCCGGCCCTCCGCCGCCACCAGCCTCACCTTTTCTCCCTGCGAGGAAAGGGTGAGACCGGCCAAGGGCATCCTCAATCCGTCACCCGTCGCCTTGACGATGGCTTCCTTCCTGGTCCAGGACGCGTAGAAAGCCGCGAACTCGTCGACGCCGGGGATGGCGGGCCGGGCCGCTTCGGCAGGGGACAGCAGGTACGCGGCCATCCCCCGGACGTCGGCGTCGGCGCGGATCTCTTCGACGTCGACGCCGACGGCACCGGCCCGCGACACCGCGACCGCGATCCGCTTGCCCGAATGCGACACCGAGACCTCGATGTCCCCGTCGAGGACGGCGGGCTTGCCGTGCGGGAGGGCGCAGTCCGGACAGGACCGGGTGATCCGGACCCGCTCCGGTGCCACGCCGGTGTAGCCGCCCGCCGTCAGGCGGAGCAGCGCGCAGCCCACGGTGAACCGGTCCCGGTCCGCCTGCCCCGCGATCCCGGCACGGCGCGCCCGTTCGACCGGGTCCAGCAGTGCCAGGTGCCTTTCGGACGCCTGCGCGGTACTCGCCCACCACACGTGGCAGGCCCCCGGTGGCAGCGCGCCGGGCAGGGGCGCTGCCACCGGGGAGACGGCCGAGGACGTCGTGGTCACGACGCCGTGGCGCCTTCCTTCTCGGCGACGGCGCCGAGCCTGGACTCGACGAACTTGGCCACGTGGTTGACCGTCCGGAAGTTGGCGATGTCGAGGTCGGCGGGGACCACGGCGACGCCGAAGGTCCGCTCGACCCACATCACCAGCTGGACGGCGAACATCGAGCTGACGCTGCTGGTGGCGAAGATGTCGTGATCGTCGGTGAGTTCGGTGTCACGGACGTTCTGCGCGATGAAAGCGCGGATGATCGAAATGCGGTCCTCAGTCATTCGGCACCTGCCATCGTCCCGGCGTTGACCGGCTCGTAGGGAAAGAAACCATGGCCGCTCTTGCGGCCCAGTCGGCCGGCCGCGACCAGTTTGCGGAGCAGTGGGGCCGGCCGGAACTTGGGATCGTTGAAATTGTCGAGCAGCACTTCGAGGGAATAGAGCACGGTGTCCAGCCCGATGAGGTCCGCGGTCTCCAGCGGTCCCATCTGGTGCCCGAGGCACTGCCGGAAGAGCCGGTCGATGTCGCCCGCCGAGGCGATGTTGTCCTGGAGCAGGAGAATCGCCTCGTTGACCGAAAGCATCGCGACACGGTTGGTCACGAAACCCGAGGAATCCTCGACCACGACGCAATCCTTGCCGATACGGCGGAAGACCTCACGCGTGAGTTCGGTGGTCTCGGGCGAGGTGTGGAACCCGCGGATGACCTCGACCAGCGGCTTGAGCGGTACCGGGTTCATCAGATGGGTTCCGATGACCCTGTCCGGGCGTTCGGTCACCGAGGCCATCTTGGTGATGGGAATGGCCGAGGTGTTCACCCCGAAAACGCACCGCGGTGAGCAGATCCGGTCGATCTCGCGGTACAGGTCCTGCTTCACCTCCCAGTTCTCGGTGACGTTCTCCACCACGAAGTCGACGTCGGCGAGTTCGTCCGCCTCGGTGGTGAAAGTGATGCGCGAGAGCACGTCCGCGGGCGTGCTTCCCGCGAGCGCGCGGTTGAGCATGCCGTAGAGCCTGGCGTTGTTGGCGATCTCGTCGCGTGCGCGGTCCAGGGCGGCACGGGAGGTGTCCACCAGCACCACGGGCAATCCGCCCGCGGCGAACGCGTGCGCGCCACCGATGCCCATCGTGCCGGCGCCGAGTACGCCGACGCGCCTGACCGTAGTGGTGTCCGTCATCGATCTCCCCTGGTCGCTCGAAGAAGCCGCTCGGCCCGTTCCCGTAGCGGTTCCGGCCAGCCGGCCATGTCCCATCCGTACTGGCACAGCACCGCGTAGGTCAGGCGCTCCAGCCCGAAGCCGACGCAGGCCGAATACACCGTCTCGTCGTCCGGGCCCTTGATGCCGAAGGCCTCTCCGAAATGTTGTTCATGAAGGTTGAACGAGCCGACCGCGATGCTCTGCCCCTGCGGGCCGACATCCAGGTGCAGCTCGTGCTTGAGTTCGAGCAGCCGTTGCGAAGACGCTCGCGCCGCTCCTTCGACACTGGCGAAGAACGGGTCGTTGGCGACCTCGCACCGCCCGGCGAGCCCGAGTTCGGCGACCAGTTCGATCGCCCGGTCCCGGAACCGGTCCCTGGCGCTCCGGACGAACTCGGCCGAGCCGAGGAAGACCGTTTCCCTGATAGTGAAGTCCGCCAGCCGTTCCAGTGTCCGGTGGTAGCGGGCCTCGTGCCGGAACGATCCGCCCTTCGCCGTCACCACCATGTTCTCCTTGTCCAATGTGGACCCGGAGAACTGGTCGAAGGTGTGGTAGCACATCGTCGGCGGCAGGCACCGGTCCACCGGACCGCATTTCCCGAGGATGTGTTCACCGATCTGGGCGCGCTCGGTGACTTCCTTCGCGAAGGCGCGATAGGTGTCGACGTCGCCGTCCAGCCGGGCGGCGAACATCATGTGCTGCGGGAACGACGACAGGTAGCCACTGCGATGCAGCGCGGTGACCGGGAGCAGCGTGGGATACCGGTACTCGCGCGCGTCGAATTCGTCGTCGATGATGCGGCGCAGCAATCCGTCCAGCGTGTTCAGCGCGGTGATCGCCGGTTCGCCGAGCGCCACCTGACCGGGGCCGATCTCGTGCACCACGCCATCGGCCAGCATTCCCTCGAAGACGTCGGTAAGCGGCACCCGGGTGGAGTCCGATCGCCACACCACCTTCGGCGGCGTCGGCAGCTGGGTCCGGACGTCGTTCTCGACGACGAACTCCAGTTTCCTGGAGAGCTCGCCGGCGTCCGCGGGCTCGTCGGTCGTCACCACCACGGCGACCACCTCGTTGCCGGAGAAGACCAGCTGGAAGTCGACGATGTCCTCCGACACGAAGTAGACGCGGCGGCGCAATTCGTCGAGATGAGCGTCGATCAGCGGTTTTTCCAGATCGAGCCGATAGTCGTGCATTCGTCCTCCTCAGACCGACGTGGGAACACCGAGCAGGCCGGCGATGATGGACCGTTGGATTTCCGAGGTACCGCCGTAGATCGTGCCCGCCAGCACATCCCGCAGTTCCCGTTCGATGCCCAGTTCTTCGGTGTAGCCACGGGCGCCGTGGATCTGCATCGCGTCCAGCGCGCTGACGCTCAGGCTCTCGCTGACATACAGCTTCAACATCGACGCCTCGTGCAGGGCGAGCCTGCCGCGCGAGCGCAGCCAGCCGACCTTGTAGAGCAACAGCCGCGCCAGTTCCAGCCGCACCCGCATGTCGGCGATCTTGTGCGAAACCGCCTGGAAAGCGCCGATCGCCCGGCCGAACTGCTGACGGGTGCTCGCGTATTCGACACAGCGGTCGAGCAGTCGTGCCAGCACACCGACCCCGCTGGCGAACATGAACCCGCGTTCCCACTCCATGGTGGAGGTGAACAGCTGATATCCGGCACCTTCGGCGCCGAGCCGCTGATCCTCGCGGAGCACGCAGCCGTCGAAGACGATCTCGCCCATCGGCGTGCCCCGCAACCCGGCCTTGGGAATCAGTTCCGCGGAGAGACCGGGAGTGTCCCGCTCCACCACGAAGGCGGAGATCGACCGTTGCGGTGCTTCCGTTTCACTCGTCCTGGCGAACACGATGAACAGATCGGCGCGCGGACCGTTGCTGATGAACTTCTTGGTGCCGGTCAGGACGTAACCGTCCCCGGACCGGACCGCCTTGGTGGTCAGGGCGAGCATGTCCGACCCGGTCTCCGGTTCGGACAGCGCGTGCGCCCCGACCATCGAGCCGTCGCACAGCGGCGGCAGCCACCGCCGCCGCTGCTCTTCCGTTCCGTGGTCGGCGATGTAGACCGCGCAGGCGAACACGTGGTTGTTGATCGCGAACACCAGGCCGTTGTCGGCACATCCGTAGCCGAGACCTTCGTAGGCCATGATCGCGGTGAGCGGATCGTAGCCGGAACCGCCGTACTCGGTCGCGATCGGCCAGCCGAGCACGCCGAAATCCGCGCACAGCTTCCAGCCGTCCTCGTCGAACGTGCCTTCCCGGTCGTGTTCCGCCGCACGGGTACCGATCGTGGTCTTGGCGAACCGGATCACCCGGTCACGAAGTTCTTGTTGTTCAGCGGTAGGCGCGAAGTCCATCCCGTTCCCCTCCCCAGTGAATACCGGCCGTCCCCTGTCGGTACAAGCTTCCTCCCGGATGAATCCCTTGCGTTGTCGTCATTTCGCCAGCGGGGCCTTGTCCTGCTCGGCCTGTGCCGCGTGCTCGATCACGCTCGACCGCAGTTCGTCGCTGAAATCGACGACCTGGGTGCCCGCCCGGGCGTAGCGCCGCTTCACCGCGCCGCCGGTGCGGCGGAGCACGGTCAAGCTGTTCTGCGCGAGTTTGTGCGGTTCGAGCAGGTTCACGATCTCCATCTCGCCGGACTTGGACCGCTGGATTCCCGCCAGATAGCGCAGAATCGCGTCCCCCTCGGGATAGGTCATCAGGTAGTGCAGGATCACCAGGCCGCCGTCCGGGTTGATCAGCTCCCAGAAGTTGTCCACGAAGTACAGGCACTCCCACGCGTCGACCCACGCCAGGTCGATCGGCGTCAGCTCCGCGGGCAGGAGGTCCGCGCACTCGCGCAGGTCGGCGTTCACGACCGTCACCCGGTCTTCGAGGTCCAGTTCCCGCAGCACCGTCCGCACCCTGCCCGCGGAAGATTCCTCGATGGACAGATCGTCCACCGCGACGAGGGTGGGCCGATACGGCTCGAGGTAGTAATCGGGTCGCGCCAGCGGAGGTTCTTCGTTGAGCCAGGTTTCGTCCAGCTCGCCTTCGCGGTCGAGGTAGGGCCGGGACTTCGCGGCCAGCGCCTCCGACTCGGCGCGCACCAGTTCCTCGACTTCGGCGAGAGCGCCCGCCAGGAACGGCGTGGTGTAGCCCATTCCCACTTCGAGGACCCGGCGCGGGCGGACCAGGTGGACGAGCGACTTCAGCAGCGGCCCGACGGATTCCGTACCCATTCCGGGCACCCGCAGCCGCTCGACCGCGGCACGGAACTCCGCACTGTCGGTCCTTTGTGGACTCATCGCTGTTTCCCTTTCGGACTCGGTCGGCCGGGTTCGGTGAACTCGCTGTGCAGGAACAACAACGGAGGGCGGCCGGTCAGCACGTCGAACGCGCGTACCGCGCCGATCAGGACGGCGTGATCGCCGACGGGATGGATCCGGTCCAGCACGCAGTCGAAGTAGCCGACCCCTTCGGGCAGGATCGGGCAGCCGGTGTACGGGGCAGCTCGCCACGGTATGTCCACGAAGGAGCGCGCACCGGACGGGCGTTTCGGGTCGGCGAAGGCACGGGCGACGCCCTCTTGGCCGGCGCTGAGCATGGTCACCGCGAACACCGCCGAGGAGCTGATGTGCCGGTAGGTCCGCGAATCGTGGTTCACCGACACCAGGATCATCAACGGGTCGACCGAAACCGAGGTGAAGGCGTTCACGGTCATTCCGTGCGGCTGCCCGTCCACGACGGTGCTCAGGACCGTGACCCCGGTCGGGAACCGGCTCGCCGTGCGGCGGAACCGTTCCCCGGTCCGTTCGAGGCTGGAAGCGGGCGGGGCCGCCTCCCGCGTGCCGCCGTCGCGAGGGTTCACGAGCCGGCGGGCGCGGTCGACAGCTCCCGCACCTGGTTGAGGTGTTCGAAACCGGCCAGCACGGTCTCGGTGGGCACCCCGAAGTCGATCAGGCAGGCGACCTCGTCGACTCCGGCGTCACGGAATCGCTCCACCATCTTCTGTGCTTTGCCGACCGTGCCGAGAAGCGCGCCGTCGTCGTAGTACCGGTCGAACGAGCGCCCCACCAGGAAATCCACGTCCTCCTTGTGCAGCTTGGCCGGATCGAGTTTGCGCGCGCCGTTGAGCTGGGAACCCAGCAGCAGACCGAGCGAGCTGCGCAAGTAGTCGTGCAGCGGCTCGCGGACCTGTTCGCGCACCTCGTCCTCGTCGTCGCCGAGGCAGGTGTGCACCATCAGCGCGACCCGCCCCGGCCATCCGTCGGCGTCTTCGCGTTCGGCGATCGCACGGCGGTATTCGGCGATCTTCTCGGCGAGCTCGTCGAGGTCCTGACCGAGCAGGTGGGTGAGCAGGCCCGCACCGGCCCGCCCGGCGGCGCGGAAGGTTTCGGCGTTGCCCGCGCTGGTGACCCAGACCGGCAGCTCCGGCTGGACCGGCGGCGGGAAGACGCGCACCTGCTGCTCGGTGCCGACACCGTCGACGACGGACATGGCCTCGCCACGCCACAGCCTGCGCACCTGGTCCACGTACTCCACCAGGATCTGCTTGCGGTCCCGGTAGTTCTCCGGGCGCAGCGCGAAATCCACGGCGTGCCAGCCGGACGCGAAGGAGAGGCCGACCCGTCCGCCGGAGAGGTTGTCCACCACCGACCACTCTTCGGCGATCCGGATCGGATGGTGCAGCGGCGCGACCACACTGCCGGCGCGGATCTGCACCCGCTCGGTGATCGCGGCCACCGCCGCGCCGGTCACCGACGGGTTGGGGTAGAGACCGCCGAAGGAATGGAAATGCCGCTCCGGCGTCCACACGGCCGTGAAGCCGTTGGCGTCCGCGAACCGCGCCCCGTCCAGCAGAAGCTGATAGCGGTTGCGGTCACGTTCGTGGCTGTCGTTGGCGAAGTAGAACAGGCTGAAGTCCATGTCACGCCCCTGTCACGGATTCGGTCGCGGATGCGGACGGCTGTCGGGTGCGCAGGGCCCATCTGGTCGCCGACGGCGCGGCCACGCCCGCGGCGATCATCGCCACCCCGAAGATCAGCCAGCCGAGCTGGCCGACACCGACGATCAACCCGGTCACCAGCACGGGGGTGACCATCGTGCCGAACTGCGTCGACATGCCGAAGAACCCTTGGTACTGGCCCTGCGCGTGTTCGGGTGCGAGGCCGAAGGACAGCGACCACGAACCCGCGCTCCACAGCATCTCGCCGAAGACGTGCGCCAGCGCACCGGCGACGAGGATGAGCACCGCCAGCCAGGTCGGTTGCCCGGCCGCGAGCGCGAACAGCGCGCAGCAGGCCGCCAGCAGGAAACCCGACCGGCGCAGGGCTTTGGCCCCGCCGGGAGGCAGATCGCTTCCCTTGCTGGTCCGCACCTGGAGCAGTACGACGGTGACCGTGTTGAGCAACAGCAGCGCGGAGTACAGCCAGGCGGGTGCCTTCGTCTGCTGGATGATCCACAGCGGCAACGCGACGGTGAGGATGACCGTGTTCATGGTGAGCACGGCGTTGAGCAAGGAAATCGTCGCGTACGGCTTGTCGCGCAGCACGACGAGCCGCGCGCCCTCGGACTGCGCGGGTACCGGCGGCACGGTGGGCAGCCTGAAATACGCCAACCCCGCCGAGATGACCAGTAGACCGCCGCCGATCAACACCGAGATGTAGGCCGTGCGGGTGTCGAAGTGCAACCCGATACCGCCCGCCACCGCGCCGAGGGAAACCCCGAGATTGCTGATGGACCGCAGATAGGACCAGGCGCGGACCCGTTCCTCCGGCCGCGTGATCCCGGCGATGAGCGCGCCCCGCGCCGCGTCCGTCGCGGATTCCGCGATCAGCACCAGACTGGTCGCCACCAGAAGGGTGACGAACCCGCCGACGAAGGCGTAGCAGCACATCAGCGCGCCTTGCAGGCACATGAAGACGATCGTGGTGTTGCGCGGGCCGAGGAGGTCGGCCGCCTGCCCGGCGGGCACGCTCGCCGCCATCCCGAGGATTCCGCCGATCGTGAGCGCGAGCCCCACCTCACCGGCCGGGATCCCCGCGGTGCGGGTGAAGAACAGGATGCTCACCGCCATGAACACGCCGTTGCCCACGGTCTTCGCCAGGTTGCTCAGGCACAGCACGCGGACCGGCCCCGGCGGGGGGATCAGTTCTCGGAGGTAGGACATCAGCGAGCGATTCCTTTCTCTGCGCGGTTTCGGATGTCCATCGCTACGCCTTGACCGGGCGGCGGGCGGGCAGCAGATCGCGCAACCCGTTCCGGTCGATCTTGCCGTTGGCGTTGAGGGGCAAGGAATCGAAATGCTCGAAGCGCCGCGGGACCATGTGGATGGGCACCTGGTCGCACAGCCAGTGCAGGAAACGCAGGGGCGCCTGCGGCTCACCCGTGTAGCAGCCGACGAGTTCGGTTTCGTCCTCGTTCTTGATCGCGAGCACGACCGCGTCCCGGATCTCGGGGTGCCGCCGCATGGCCGCCTCGATCTCGCCGAGTTCGATCCGGTAGCCGCGGACCTTGACCTGGTTGTCCAACCGTCCTAAATGGACCAGGTTGCCGGACTCCCACCGCACCCTGTCCCCCGTGCGGTAGTAGTGCGCCTCGGTCAGCGGCTCGGTCCCGTCGTACACCGTCGTCCCGGTGTCGTCGTGGGTGAGGAACCGGCCGACGTCGTCCTGAGGGTCCAGATAGCCGTCGAAACGCTGGGAGCCGCGGACACAGAGCTCGCCCTCCGCCGCGGGAAGCCCGGCCTCGTCCAGGATCACGTGGTCGAGGAAGTCGTACACCGGACCGATCGGCACCGTGTCGTTCGTGGTGACGGGCCAGTGTCCCGGATCGTCCGGCAGCCGGAATTCGGTGCAGGCGACGGTCAGCTCGGTCGGGCCGTAGACGTTCTCCAGTACCGCGTCCGGCGCGACGGCCCGCCACTCCCGCGCCTGCCGTCCCGTGAGCTGTTCGCCGATGAACAGGCTGTAGCGCAGCTCGCTCACCCGTCCGGTCGGAAGGTTGCCGAGGTCCGCGCTGACCGAAACCACCGAGGGCACCGAGAACCAGTGCGTGATCCGGCGCTGGGCCAGGTAGTCCACCGGGGTCAGCAGTTCGGTACGCCGCGGGACGACCAGGGTCGCGCCGCCGCCCCAGGTGACGAAGAGATCGAACACCGACGGGTCGAAGGTCAGATCGAAGGCGTGCGACATCCGGCAGCCGGGCTTCACCTGGTAGCGCTCGATGTTGTGCGCCACGTAAGGCGACAGATTGCGGTGCCGGATCGGCACGCCTTTGGGGCGGCCGGTGGAGCCCGACGTGAACAGGACGTACGCGACGTCGTCACCGGTCGTCTCGCGCGGCCGTGGTCCGCCGGTGGGCCGGGCCGCGAGCACGTCTTCGTCGGAGGGCGTGAGCACAGTGGCGGTGAGGTCATCGCCGAGCTGCGCGGAGCCCGCTTCGTCGGCCAGCACCAGGTCCACGTTCGCCAGCTCGCAGACCGTGCGGTTGCGGGCCGCCGGATACTCCGGATTGAGCGGGGTGAGGACCGAGCCGAGGTACAGGCCGGCGAGATAGCCGGCGTACGCGACCACGCTGCGGGAAGCGAGCAGCGCGATTCGCTCCGGCGCGCGGCCGTGCTCGGCGACGATCCGGCCGGCGAGCGCCAGCGCGCATTCGTGGAGCCGCGCGTAGGTCAGGCCGACCTCCCGCACTTCGACCGCGATCTCGTCCGGCCACCTGGTCGCCGACGCGGCGAACCAGTCGTACAGCGTTTCCGGTGTGCCGTTCAGACTTCCCACAACGTCACCGCCCAGGCCGCCACCGGGCTGTTGTTCAGCACCAGCACGAGATCGCCCTCGGACAGCTCGCCGGTGGCGAGCAGCCGGTCGAGGTTGAGCACGACGTCCATCGCGCCGAGGTGCCCGTACTCGGTCAGCTGTGCCAGGCAGACGTCGTGGATCGGCAGTTCGAGCAGCGACGTGTAGAAGCCGAACGCGCTCGCCGCGACGTTCTGCATCAGGGTGGTGGCGACGGCGTCCTTGCCGACTCCGGCTTCGGCGAGGACCCGGTCGACGAGGCGGCTGAGCCGGAATTGGCTGTGCGTCGCGAGTTCGAAGGTGTACCTGGACAGGTCCAGGCACTCTTCGCGCCACTCGTACCAGGGCGTCTGCTTGTAGTCCACGCGGAACAGGTCGTTGAAGGAGCCGTCGGTCTCCTGCCGGTGCCCTCGCAGCACCGGACGGCCGCCCCGGACCATCGTCATCGCGTACGCGCCGTCGCCGACCACGGTGACGGGGAACCGGATCCGGTCCGCCCCGGTCGGACGGCTGGTGTGCGTGATCATCACGCTCTCGCGGCCGGGATCGGCCACCAGCAGGTCCCGCGCCAGCGCCCAGGCGGCGCTGGAGCCGGTGCAGCCCAGCCCGTCCACGCTGAAGGCGAACGCCGAGTCCATCTTGTTCTCCGCCTGCACGCGGCACACGTCCGAGCCGAGCAGCACGTCCGGTGACCGCGGGCCGACCATCAGCAGGATGTCGGGGTCGACCGGATGCTCGGCCAGCAGTTCCCGGCAGGCCTGCGCGGCGAGGGCGGCCTGCTCGGTCTCGGTGAACACCCCGACGGTCCGCACGCCGCATTTCTCGACGAATTGGAGCTCTTCATGGCCGAGCTGGGTGAATTCCGGCAGGTCCGTGACCGCCACCCGGTCTTCGGGCAGCAGGCAGTGCATCGCGCCGATACCGATCGCGCCGGAGCCGTCTTCCCTGGTCATGAGCGCGTTCCCCTCGTCCTCACGAGATTCGCCACCAGTTCGCCCGCCGCGGCCTTGCCTTCGGCCAGGTACTCCAGCCCGCCGCGCAGCAGCTCTCCGGTCGGTTCGGAACTCAGTCCGGAACGGCTCAGCCAGTCCTGCCAGCCCTTGGCTTCCATGTCGTCCTCGCCGAGGTTCTCCTCGCCCTCGAGTTCGTAGAGGGTCATGTTCGACAGCACCTCGTCACCCGTCGCCAGCGCCTTCTCGGCCACCCGCCGCTTCCATTCCTCCGGATCGACGGCCTCGGTCGGCAGGCCGGCTTCGGCCAGCAGCTCGAACATCTGCCGCGGGTTGATCAATTTCTCGTGCACCAGGTGATACGCGCGGCCGACCGAACCCGGGACGAACGAGAGTTCCGCGATGGCCTTGGCCACCACGTCGACGGGCGCCATCGGCCAGGCACGCTCGTCGAGCGGATGCGCGCCCACCGCGAGACCGCTGGCCAGCAGATGCCAGACCAGGTCCTTCTCGTTGCAGGCCCCCGTCGCCCGGGAAGAGACGATGACGCCCGGCCGGAACACCCGGACCCGCATACCGTCGCGCTCGGCCCGTTCCAGCAGCCGTTCGCCGACCCATTTGCTGACGCCGTACCCGCCCTGCTCGGGATCCAGCGGTTGTTCCCTGGTCTCCAGGATCTTCCCGCCGGTGCCCATCGCGATCCCGGTCGCCGCGACGGTGGAGACGAAGGAGAAGTCCCGGATTCCGTTGCCCCGCATCCACGACAGCAGGTCGACCATCGGCAGCAGGTTGCTCTCGCGCAGGACCCGGTACGGCTCGGTGAAGACCACCCGGGCCGCACAGTGCAACACCCGGCCCACCTGCTTGGCGAGCTCGCCGTCCCGGTACTCGCGGCAGACCCTGGCGACGTCGTGCAGGTCGCCGGGCACCACGTGGACGCGGTCCGAGTCCGTTTCGGGCAGCCCCAGCGCCTTCGCCGCGTTGCTCAGCCGCTCCCGGCCCTCGGCCTCGTCGGCGGCCCGCACCAGGCAGTAGATCCTGCCCTCGGTCGAGGCCAGCAACTCGTGCAGCAGGAACGCGCCGAGGAAGCCGGTCGCGCCGGTCAGCAGCACATCGGTACCCGGCGCTTCCGTTTCGGCCACGTCGGCCAACGGCAGTTGCAGGTCGGCGTCCATCAGGTCGCCGTCCCCGTCCGCGACCTGGTAAACGGCTTCGTTGCCTTCGGCGCCGAGTTTGCCCCGGACGATCTGGGCGACCCTGCGCACCGTGGTCCGGCTGCCGCCCGAGCGGTGCACGTTGATGAGGACCTGGTGGCGCTGCTGGACCTTCAGGGCCATCTGCACGTACAGCAGGGAGGTCCCGCCGAGCAGGCCGAATTCGTCGTCCACGCCGATCGTGGAGACGCCGAACAGATCGCGCCACAGGTCGAGCAGTTCCGCCTCGATCGATCCGGGCTCCTCCGGGTTCACCGCGCTCACGGTGTCCACAGTGGACTCGGCGGGCCGGGACCAGCTCGAAGGCGCGGCGATCGGCGGCATCCTGTCGAGCGCCCAATACCGGCGCCGGGAGAACGGATACGTCGGCAGCGCGACCCGGCGGCCACGGCCACCGGAGACCGTCTCCCAAGCCACGTCGACGCCGTGCAGCCAGGCCGCCGTGAGCGCCTCCTCGACCCGGTCCGCGAGCACACCGGGGTCGGTGTCCGGTTCGAGCGCCAGGACGTGGCGGGCCGGTCCCGGTTCGCCGGTGCCGACGAGCAGCACGAACTCGTCCGCCGACGGTCGCGCGGGCGCCTCCCGCACCACCTCGGGCTTGCCGGGCAACGCGGCGAGCACCGCGCGCGGCACGTCCAGTCCTTCCGGCGCGACGACGATCGCGCGCCGCGCGGCGGTGGTGCGCATCGTGCGGGCGGCGGGCGGGCGGGGCAGGCGCAGCACCGACGCGAGCTCGCCGGCCGCGGCGGTCACCACCCGCCGCTCGGTGAAGGACCGTCGTCCGACCCTCAGCGTGTGCGCCACGTCCGCGACGGCGGGCGCGCCGGTGTCCAGCTCATCGGCGAGCCGCACGGACAGCGCGTCCAGTTCGGCGCGACTGCGCCCGGACAGCACCAGCCGGACGACCTCGGTCTCCGGTGCCGGGGGCCGCACGGGCGCGGGCGGCGGGGCGAGCACCGCGACGGCGTTCGTGCCGCCGACGCCCATCGAGTTGACCAGCACGTGCCGGTCCCGGTCGAGGTTCGAACTCGCGCTAGTCGGCACGAAGAACGGGCTTTCGGCGAGGATGCCGGGATCCCGCGGCCGGTCGAACATCGGCTGCGGCGGCAGGTTCCCGGTGCGCACGATGTGCACCGCCTTCAGGAAACCGGCGATACCGGCGGTGGCACCGGTGTGCCCGATGTTCGCCTTCACCGAGCCGAGCCCGCAGAATCCGCTGTCGGAGGTGGTGGCCCGCAGGCCGTCGGTGAGCCCCAGCAGCTCGATGTGATCGCCGAGGGCGGTGCCCGACCCGTGCGCCTCGACGTACCGCAGCAGCCGTGCCGGGACGTCGGCCACCCGCAGCGCGGCCGCGACCACGTCGGCGACCCCGGACGGCGTCGGCGCGGTGAAGCCCGGCCGGTTCGAGCCCTCGTTCCCGATGGCGCTGCCGCGGACCACCGCAAGGATGGGATCGCCGTCGGCGAGCGCGTCGGAAAGCCTGCGCAGGGCCACCACGCCGATCCCCGAGCTGAACGCGGTTCCGGTCGACGTGGCGTCGAAGGAGCGGCAGTAGCCGTCCTCGGAGGTCAGGCCGCCCGGCTGGTACCGGTACCCGGTGACCGGCTCGGCGATCGTCGTACCGCCGGCCAGCGCGATGTCGCATTCGCCGGAGAGCAGGCTCAGGGTCGCGTAATGCACCGCGTACAGCGAGGACGAACAAGCCGTCTGCACGCCGACGGTCGGCCCGCGCAACCCCAGCTTGTAGCCGATCCTCGACGTCATCAGGTCCCCGAGGCCGCCCAGCGTCAGCCCGAGGTCGTCGAACGCCTCGATCAGCCCGGACTCCATGGTCTTCGCCGCGAGCAGCGCGGCCGAGTACCGGCTCGGCGCGCCTCCCGCGAAGATGCCGGTCACCGGACCGTCCGCGCGCGGCGGATGTCCCGCGGACTCCAGCGCCTCCCAGCAGCTTTCCAGGAGCAGCCGGTGCTGCGGGTCGATCGTCTCGGCCTCGGTGGGCGACACCCCGAAGAACTCGGCGGCGAAGTCTTCCGCTCCCGGCAGGGTCGCGGCCACCCGGACGAAGTCAGGCGCCTTCAGGTCCGCATCGGACACACCGGACGCCCGGAGCCGGTCCTCGTCCTGTTCCCGCATGGAAACCACACCGGCGTCGAGGTTCCGCCAGAAGCGTTCCGGGGTCCAGGCGTCGGGAAAACGGCAACCGGCGCCCACGACCGCGATATCGGTCTCGTTCGTCATGGGTCAGTTGCCCGCTTCGGTCGACTGGGTGCGCCGTGCCATGCCGAGCAACCGGCCGCGTTCGCGACCGCCGAGCTCCGCGGGTCCGGCGGTCTCCTCGCTGCCGAGCAACGCGGCCTGTGCCACCACCGTGCTGTGCTCGAAGAGGTCGGCAGCTCTGAGGTCGCGTTCGGTCATTCCGTTGAGCTGCTCCCAGAGCAGCAGCAACAGCAGCGAGTTGCCACCGGCGTCGAAGAAGTTGACCTCCAGCGGAACGGTTTCGACGGCGATGTCGAGCGCGTCCGCCCACGCGCTTCGCACCTTGCCGACGATGTCGGGCTCAGCGATCACGGTCTCGTTCACTTCAGTTCCCCTTATTCGCTTTCGCATCCGGATCAGCCGTCAGGTTCATCGCCTTCGTCACGAGCGTGGCGAGAAGATCGGTGATGGTGTCTTCGTCGAACAGGTCGGTCAGATAGGAAGCGGACAGCAGCAGGTCGTCGGCGAGTTCGGTGACGGTGAGCTCGAACTCGTACTTGACGTGCAGCGGCCGCAGCGGGAGGTAGCGGGCTTCGATGCCGGGAGACAGCTCGGCGGGCGTCGGCACGCCGTCGGCCGAAGCGAGGTACACCGGCGTCACCGGCGGCCGGTCGAGGCCGCGGTCGGGATGCACCGCCGACGCGATCGCGTCGAACGGCACGTCCGCGTTGCGGTAGCAGGAAACGCTCGCCTCACGGACCCGGCCGAGCAGCTCCCGCCAAGTGGGCTCACCACTCGAATCCACCCGGAGCACCAGCGTGTTGACGAACATGCCCACCGCGTTCGCGGACTCCGGCGCGTCCCGGCCCACCCAAGGGATCGCGAACAGGAAGTCCCGTTGCCCACTCCGGCCGCCGAGGGTGCTCGCGAGCAGCGCCGCTGTCGCCATGAAGGTGGTACAGCCGAGTTCGCCGCAGACCTCGCGCAGCCGGGCCGTCAGTTCTTCCCCGAGCTTCACCCGGCGGGACGCGCCGAGGGTCGGCTGGGTGTTCGTCCGCTGCCGGTCGTACGGGAGCAGCACATCGGTCGGGGCACCGTCCAGTTCGGACACTCGCACGGCGGCCCGCTCTTCCCGTGAGGCGGCCGCGGATGAATTCGAACCGTCCACTTGGGATGGATGGACGGATGCCGGAAGCTCGGCGGGCCTGCCTTCCCGCTCGGCCCGATAGGCCTCGGCCAGCTGCTCGGACAGGATCTGCTGCGACCACCCGTCGTTGACGATGTGGTGCGCGCTGACCACGACCAGCATCCGGTCTTTCCGCGTGATGACCTCGGCGCGCGCGAGCGCTCCCGTCGCCAGGTCGAACCCGTCCCAGCTCACCTTCGCCAGCCGGGCTTCGAGCCGGGCGTCGTCCCACCGTTCACCGTCGCTCACCATGATCTCGGGAGGCGGCGAGTCCGTGCGGTAGAAGAGCCGCCGCAGCTTCCGGTCGAGCTCGAACCGGGAACGCAACGCGGGATGGCGGCCGAGGACCTGCTGAAGCGCCCGGCGGAGCGCGTCCTGGTCGATCGCGCCCCGCAGTTCGATCACCATGGGGAGCACGTAAGCCGACCGCAGCCCGGCGATCCGGTCGAGGAACCAGAATCGCTGCTGCACCGAAGTCGCCGGGTACCGGTCCGCCGGATCCGGTGCCGTGCCGACGGGCTTTCCGGCCGGTGCTTCGGCACCCGCGGCGAGCAACCGGCCGAGCCCGGCGACCGTGGGGTCGGCCAGGAAGTCGGCCGGGGGCACCCAGATACCGTGGCGCCGCTGAGCCTCGGAAAGCATGTGGACCGCGAGCAGGGAATGCCCGCTGAGGGAGAAGAAGTTCGTCTCCGGAACCAGGTCCGCGACGGTGAGCGTCAGATCTCCCTTGGCCACCTTGGGCAGCACGTCCACGAAGAGGTCCGCGGCCCACCGCTGCTCCTCGGTGAACTCGCCCCGCCAAACCTCGGCCGGAGGCCACTCGGGCTCTTCCGCGACGTCCTCCGGGTCCGGCTCCCAGCCCGCCAGCCTGTCGTCGACGTCGTCGATCCCGGCGAGCAGGTCGCGAACGGTACTGCCGGGTTCGGCCACCGCCTTCGTGAGAACGGCCAGGAAATCGTCGCCGACGAACCGGCCCATGCCGCCGGGGTGGCGATCGGTCGCGAACTCGACCATGCCGGTGATCTCGTCCTGTGCCTCCTCCAGCAACAGAAGGAGGTCGAACTTGGCCGTACCGGTCGGAAGCTGGACCGGCGGAGTCCACAACTCCGGAGCGGGCGGCTTCGGCGCCGGCACGTTCTGCAGCGCGAATCCCACGTCCACCAGTCCGACGCGGGCGCCCTTCGCCGCGGCGACCTCAGCGGTCAGCTGATTGAACGGGATCCGCTGGTAGGTAAGGGACCGGAACGCCTCTTTCCGGGTCTGCCCGCAGAGTTCGGCGAACGTCCAGTCCGTTTCCGAACGGCATTTCAGCGGCACGGTGTTGACGAAGAACCCGGCCAGTTTCTCCAGGTCCGGATGCGGGCGGTTGGCGGCGAGTGTCCCCACCAGGAATTCCGGCTGCCCGGACCACCGCCGCAGCACCAGCTGAAACGCGGCGAAGAGCAGCACATACGGTGTCGCGCGCAGGGTCTTCGCCAGCTCTCGCAGGTCCGCGACCACCGGTCCGGGCACCGTGAAGGTGTGCTGAGCACCGGGAACAGCACCTTCCGGGGAGCCCGCCCTGGCCCGTCGGCCGGTGAGGTTCACCCCGCCGGGCACGGTCAGCAGATCCGCCGCACGGTCGGCGACCCGTTGCCGCAGCTCGGGATCGGCACCGGCCGCGCGGTCCCACACCGCGAAATCGGCGTACTGGACGTCCAGTCCGGGCAACGACGCCGGCCGTCCCTCGATCGCGTCCTGGTACGCCTTGCCGAGATCTTCCAGCAGCACCGCGATCGACCAGCCGTCGACGGCGATGTGGTGGATCACCAGCAGGAGCGCGTCCCCGGACGGAGCGCCGCGCCACACCGTACAGCGCAGGAGCGGACCCGCGGCCAGGTCGAACGGTTTCGCGGCTCGTTCCCCGGCTTCCGCACGGATCCGTTGCCCCGCGTCCGCGACGCCGTCGAGCTCGATCACCTCGACCTCGGCGGCCTCGGCGGCCCCGGCGACCCCGGCGTCCTTGAGGTCCCCGACCACCTGCACCGGCTGTCCATTTCGGACCTGGTAAGTCGTGCGCAGGATCTCGTGCTTCGCCACCACGGCGGTCAAAGCGGCGCGCAGCGCTTCGACGTCCGCGCGGCCGCGCCAGTTCATCAACATCGGGACGTTGTAGGTCACCGAACCCGGTGTCGTGGCGTCGATGAACCACAGCCGTTCCTGTGCGAACGACAGCGGCGCGACACGAGCGCCCGACCGGGTCAGCGCGGGCAAGGTCGAGTTGGTCAACGGTTCCCCCGGTGGTTCGTTGCTCCGTGGACGCGGATGGCCATCGGTTACGACGCCGCCGTGCGGACGTGGACCGCCAGCGCGTCGAAGGATTCGGCGAGGAGCACGTCCGCCGGTTCCAGCGGAACCGCGTACCGCTGCTGGATCCGGGACGCGACCTGGACGGCGAGGACGGAATTCCCGCCGATGTCGAGGAAGTTGTCGGCGGCGGAGAAGTTCGACCTGCCCAGCACGTCTCGCAGGATTCCCTTGACCTGACTGAGAACCGGGTCGTCGGAAGAATCGTCTCCGGCTGGTTCGTCGCGGCCCGCTTCGGCGAACAACGCGAGCATCCGGGCGCGGTCCGCTTTCCCGGTCGCGCCGACCGGCAACTCGGGCAGCACGTGCCAATGGGCGGGAATCATGTAGCCGGGCAGTTTCGCGGTCAGTTCCCCCGCCAGCGCGTCAGTCGGGTCTTCGTCTGTTCCCTTGGCGGGCAACAGGAACGCGACCAGCTCGGCGGACGCCCCCTCACCCACCTTTTCCACGAACGCGGCATCGACGAGACCCGTGGAAACCGCGACCCGCTCGATCTCCTCCAGCTCGATCCGGAAGCCGCGCAGCTTGATCTGCCGGTCCTTCCTGCCGAGCATTTCCAAGACACCACCGGCGACCTCGCGGACCAGGTCTCCGGTCCGGTACACCCGCTCACCGGTGGACGGCGCGATCACGAAGCGTTCCGCGGTGAGTTCGGGGCGGTTCAGGTAGCCGGTGGCCACCCCGGGCCCACCGAGGCACAGCTCACCCGATTCCCCGGCGGGCACCGGGTTCAGGTCTTCGTCCACTACGTGGACCGTCGTCTTCTGCAGGGGGTACCCGATGGGGATCCGTTCGGCACCGGCCAGGCTTTCGGTGGTGCAGGCGAAGAAGGTGGCGAAGGCGGTGGCCTCGGTCGGCCCGTAACCGTTCACCAGCCGGGCGGGCGGCCGCGCGGCGAGCACCCGCCGGACCGCGGCGAGGTCGAGCTGTTCCCCGCCGACGACCAGGTTCTTCATCGAGCCGAATGCGTCAGGACGCTCCCAGGCCACCGTGTGGAACAGCGACGTGGTGAGGAACATCGTGGTGATTTCCTCGGTGCGCACCAAATCCGCCCAGGCGTTCATGGTGACGTCGGTGAGCAGGGGAAAGGGCACGATGGTCCCGCCGGAGGTGAGCGTGCTCCAAATCTCGCAGGTGGTCACGTCGAAGGCGGGATTGCACGTGTTCGCGACGCGATCGCCCGGGTCGATCGTGCAGTAGTTCGGCTCCACCACCAACCGGTTCACCGCGCGATGCGGGATGACGACGCCTTTCGGCCGTCCGGTGGAACCCGAGGTGTAGGTGACGTAGATCGGATCCTCACCGGCCGCGGCTTCCATCGGTGCCGTCGAATCCGTCTCGCCCCGCTCTTGCGGCACCGAAAACACCCGCACACCGGAAGGAAGAATCGCCTGGCGTCCGGCTTCGGCCTGCGGGGCGCAGATCAGCACCCGCGAACCCGATTCCTCGACGATATCGGCGATGCGTTCCGCGGGGGCGTGGACGTCCAAGGGCAGGTAGGCCGCGCGGGCCCGGACGACCCCGAGAAAGGCCACCACCAAGTCGAGGGAGCGTGGGAGATCGACCGCGACAAGATCGCCGGGGCGCACGTCTTGGGCCATGAGAACCTCGGCGAGCCGTCCGGCGTGCTGCCAGAGCTCACGGTAATTCATCGACCGGCCGGTGACCGGTTCGCGCACCGCGCAGGTCTCCGGCCGGCGCTTTACCCATTCCTCCACCAGGGTCGCTATTCCCTTGCCGGAGGCGGGCGCCGAGAAAGAATTCACCAGAGAAGGTTTTGTCCTTGTCGCGTGTTCGGCAGACCCCATGAAGCAACATCCCCCAGAACATGATTGAACAGATCAGAACCTTGCCAGGCAGTAGAAGCCCGCCTGTTTCACCGCACCCCAGCCCCGATCGCCAAGCTAGGTGATGCGGGCGGTGCCATCAATACGCCAATCGAGGCAAGGATTCTCCCGCGTCGCACCCAAGGCGGTCACACCATGCGGATCATGGATATCTTTTGCCGCATGACACTTCCCGCGATCTTTCTTCGCACCTCGGACAAAGGTGAAATCCTCACCTACGGTGACGGCAATGTCTCTTTGGTGCTGGCTTCCGGAGACGCGACGGGCGGAGCGTTCTCCGTTGTCGAACACCGGCTTCGGCCCGGCGCGAGCGGCCCGCCACTGCATCGCCATGAACGCCTATGCGATTCCTTCTATGTATTGGAAGGAACCGTGACCCTGCGCATCGGAGAGCGCACCGTTTCCGCGGGCCCCGGCTCGTACGCCTGTTTTCCTCCCGGCGTCGCGCACTGCTACCGCAACGACACCGACGCCCCGGTGCGCATGCTCAACATCAACGCGCCGGGCGGCTGGGACCGGGTCCTGCGCGCGCTGGTCTCCGCCGGCGGAGACCAGCCGCTCGACCAGACCGAGATCGGGCGCATCTCCGCCGAGCACGACATGATCGTCCTGGAATAGCACAGGCCGGTGTTCGACCGGGAACTCTCCCCACTCGAACACGAACGGGCCGGGATTCCCCGCCTTTTTCTGCGGTAACGTCCAATCAACCGATCAAAACGAAGTCAACCGATCAAAACGGAGGATCGCCTTGCTGCGTCACCGCCTCGCCCCGGACGCGGATCTCCGCGCGCTCGAACCCTGGCTGGCGGCCGAATTCGCCGCCTACGTCCACCGGGCCCGGGAACACCTGGCGCCGTGGCTGCCCTGGGCCCGGACCATCGTCGACGAGGAGACCGCCCGGCAGTTCCTCCAGCGGTACGCCGATCAGCAGGCCTCCGACGGCGGACGGATCTACGGGATCTGGCTGGACGGCGAACTCGCCGGCGGCACCCTGTTCCGCATCTTCGAACCCCGGACTTCGACCTGCGAGATCGGCGTCTGGCTCTCGCAGGAAGCGCAAGGACGCGGGCTGATCCAGCAAACGGCCGGGCTGATGATCGACTGGGCCGTCCACGAGCGTGGGATGAACCGCGTCGAATGGCGCACCTTTCCGGCGAACGAACGGAGCATCGCCGTGGCGCGGCGGCTCGGGATGAAGCGCGAAGGCATGCTTCGCGAGGCGTTCCCCATGGACGGCGTCGGTCAGGACATCGAGGTGTGGTCGATACTCGCCGCCGAGTGGCGGGCGGCGAACCCGCCCGCCACGTCCGGCTGAGCGAGCTCGCTCAGCGGCCGCCGGGAAACACGCTCACTCGGCGGCCGCCGGCCGTTCCGGCCGGTGCTGCTCCAGCTGACGGGCGAACTCGCGCCAGGACTCGGCGCAGCTACGGGCGATGTCCGCGACGGCGACACTGCAGTGCTCGGGGATACCGTCGACCAGCCTGTCCCAGCCCTCCGTCCCGAGTACATGGACATCGAGCAACCGGAGCACGGTGCGTCCCGCTTCGGTGAACCTCAAGGACGGATCCATGCGCAAGGCCTCCAAGGCCGCGACGGCGTCCTCGGCGAGCGAATCGGCCGTATACCCGTCACCGGCCTCGGAGGCCGCCTGGCCGCGATGCGGTGGAGCCGGGAACTTCTTGGCACGACGCTGCCGCAACGGAACCGGATCCTGACCACGCCGCAACCGTTCGCGCACATCCCTCGCCGTGCTCACGGAGACGCCCGCGGACTGCGAGATCTGACGCAACGGAGCCTTCGGGTCACTGGCGATCAGGTCACGGGCGCGCAGACGCCCCTGCGCGGCGTTGAGCGGGCGGACGCGCCCGTCCAGGCCGACCCGCGTTTCCGGTTGCGGGACCTCTCCCGCCGAGCGGGACCGGATGGCGGCCACGGTCTTGTGCGCGAGTCCCGTGGACTCGGCGATCGCGCGGTCCGACAGGTGCGGATGGGAACGGATGATCCGTGCCGCCGCCGACGCGCGATCGATGGGGGACAACGGCAGCCCGTGCGTGGAATTGAGCCGGACCGCCAGCAGGAACGCGTCCAGGTCGGTGCCGTCGAAATACCGCACCGCGATCTGCTCTTCACCGCGGAGCACGGCCGCCCGCAGCCGGTGCATCCCGTCGATCACCCGCATCGTCACGCGATGCACGACGATCGGCGGCAAACTCGTGTCCAGCTCCGCCAGCTCACGCACGTGCTCCACGTCTTCGCCACCGATCCTGGGCGAATCGGAGGGCAGCAGTGAGGCGATCGGAGCCATGACGACAGGGCTCCGATCATCTTCATGCCCGTATTCCCCGGCATCTCCGGTATTCACGTCCAAGACCTGTCCCCCGTCGAATCCCACGTTGGAAACGTCCGATCCGGATACCGCCCCCAAGACGGCATCTGACCTATTACTATCGTTTGACGCACCGAAAAGGAAATCGGTTGCCCTCGAAGGAAAACTTCTCCACCGGCGCGCGTTTCCCTTACAGCCACCCAGATTCGCGTACTTCACCCTCCCACAGCGACCCGGGCACCACGCTCGACTGCCCCCTCCTCTGCCCTTTCGTCGCCGAAGTCAAGCCGCCGCGTCCCCGAACGGCGTAAGATCGAGCGCTGTGCCTTCAGAGCTACCGGACCCGGTTTTGCTGCGAACGTTCGTTTCGGTCGCCGAACGCGGATCGTTCACCGCCGCGGCCTCCGCGGGTGGATACACCCAGTCCGCGGTTTCACGGCAAATGGCTTCCCTAGAAGATGTTTGGGGGGTGGAACTGTTCGCCCGGCGGGCTCGAGGAGTCCGGCTCACCCCGGCCGGAGAACATCTGCTGCCCCACGCGAAAGCGCTCCTCGAACGGTTCTCCGACACCATTCGCGCACTGGACGCCGTCCGGCGGCTCGACGTCGGGCACTTGCGGATCGGCGCTTTTCCCACCGCGAACCTGGCGCTGGTTTCCGGCGCGCTGAAACGTTTCCAGTCCCGGCACGAGGGAATCTCGCTGGCGCTACAGGAAGGGACCACCGAGCGACTGCTGCGCCTGCTGGGGGCGGGCGACCTGGACATCGCCGTGGTCAGCACCCACAAGAATCCCGATCTCACCGGCATCCACCTGGATCATCTCGTCGAGGACCGGATACACGTCGCCCTGCCCGAAGAACATCGGCTGGCGTCGCGGGACGAGGTCCCCCTGGCCGAACTGGCCGACGAGCACTGGATCGTCGCGGACACCGTCGAAGCCGTGTCCGCGCTGCAGGCCACCTGCGCCACCGCCGGGTTCATCCCGCACACGCCGCTGCGCGCCGGCGAGTGGATGGTCAAACTCGAACTGGTGGCCGACGGGCTCGGCGTGGCCCTCGTCCCCGGCATGATGACTCCCCACGTCCCGGCGAGGATCGCCGTGCGGCCGCTCGCCCCCGATCCGCCGAGACGGACCGTGTACGCGGCCGTTCCCCCGCACGCGCACCGATATCCGGCGGTGTCCGCGTTCCTCGCGGATCTGCGTTCCGTGGCCGCCGACCTGGCGAAGACCCCGGACCTCACGCCGGAAGCGAAACGACGAGGTCGACTTCCAAAAGCGCGTCGGGATTGAACAGCCTGCTCACCTCGACGGTGGTGCTGGAAGGCGGCGTCCCGGTCAGATGTTGTTTACGAATGGCCAAGTAGCCCTGCAATTGGTCCATGTCGGTCAAGAACGTCCGGATGTTGACCACGTCGTCGAAACCGGCGCCGTGCGCGGCGAGAATCCTGCCGAGAATGTCGAAAACCTGCTCCGTTTGCTTGCCGACGTCGCCCTTCCCCACCAGCGCGCCTTGGTCGTCGACGGCGATCTGCCCGGAAACGTACAGCAGGGCGCCGGAGTCTCCATTCACGCGAACGGCGTGAGAGAAGGCCCCCGGAGGCGGCGCGGGTACGCCGGGCGGGTCACTGTGCACAATACGAGGCATTGCCGGACTCGTTTCGATCGACGCGGGCTCGCGGGCGGGAATCCTTTGTGGCTGCCGGGAAATCCGTCGGCCGCCACGTTTCCGGCCGACGAGTCCAGGTCATCGCACGACCACTTTATGGTCGTCGGCGGTACGCGACCAACGAGCGTTTCTCATGGCAATCATGCGAGATCGGCATGGCTCGCCGGGGAATCGGTTCAGTTGAATTTTCACCTGACCGGCCACACTCGCCTGCCGAAGCGGCTTCGTGAGGATGCTGTTTGTGCCCCGGACGGGGATCGAACCCGCACTGGGTCGATTTTGGCGCGGCAGTGATCGACATTCGTCATTCACTGCCGTGCCTACACGTGACCTGCACGGTTCGCAAATGCTAATGAGCGTCGTTGCTCGTTGCTCGTCACCCGCTGGCGTCCATTTCCGGGGGAAAGACGGGGGTTGATCTTCGATCTCAACCTACAAGTGGGGGCCTCTTCGTCCATCCCATCGACCTGGCGTCAGCCCGATCGAGTCTGTCAAGGGGGCACCGCTCCCACCGTCGTGAGCGTACCGCCAGGCCGCCCCCTTGACAGACTCGATAGCCCTCAGGAGGTCGATGGGATGGACGACAGGCACACACGAACGCGAGTTCCGCGCTCTCCTCGCCCATCCCGGAGACCTGCCCGTCCGGCGAGGACATTGTTTTTCGTGGTCGAAGATGAATCGCTAGCCCTTGCTCTCCCGAGGGTCACGAGAGCGCGGGTAGGTGTTCCGCTCACCGATCTTGCCGTCTTGCTTGTGGACGACGTGTTCGACGCCTCGCTCGATGGCCATCTCCCGGCCCTTCGCCTGAGCTTCCGCCTTGGTCGACGACGTGTTGCTCACGCGCTGGCCGCCCTCGACCTTGTTCGCCCAACCGTCTCCGTGCTTCACCGTGTGAACGTCGCCTTCTGCCATTTGAGCCTCCGTGAGCAGCCGTGTTTCCCGCGAAGTCGTCTGGCTACAGGACTGCGTAACGGTTGTTACCGAGAGGTGATCGACTCAGGTTGGGCGTCCTTGTTGACGAAACCTCACCGCGGCGCCACGCCGGCACTGTCGTATCCCCTGGTCCACGGCTCAAAATCTTGTTGACGGCCCCTCCGACGGGTGGGCCGCTGACTGGCTTTTCCACGGGCGACCGCCGGGGACCGGGCGCCAGCCCGCACGCCCCGGCGGGGCTTGCCCGTGGATCAAACACCCTGGCCAGCGGCCCCGGAGGGGCCGCCTTGAATAAGTAATGAAACTCTGAACACGCAAGCTTCGCGGCGGGCACATGAACGGGATGTCAGGCCTTGTCGATCAGAGTTCGGAGCAGGGCGTTGATCTGATCTACGCCCTGCTTGACCTCGGAAAAGCTTTGACGCATCTCCGTATGGTGCCGGGCCTGCATAGCCCGAAGCTCGTCAAGCGCGCGCGTGTAGGCGTTCGTAGCTTCCTGATTTTCGCCCTGCCCAGACTCGCTATCGAACGTCGCTTCGGGCTCCGACTCAGGCTCACCAGGCGACAGAGTCAGGTCATGAAGATCAGCTACGAAAACGCCCCGACGTCTCACGGACCGAATGAGCCCTTGATTTTGCAGAAGTCCCAAGGCCTTCCGAACGACGATATCCGACACCCCGTACTCGCTGGCAATCTCCGGATAGCTTGGAAGCTGCATCCCTGGCGACAGCTCTCCAGTCCGGATGCGACGTGCGTAGGCATTCGCGATCGCTACATATGCCGGTTCAGCCATGCATGTGCCCCCTTGGCATCCAGGTGGACCCCTAACAGTAGGCCCATCCAGGGAAACGCCCCATGATCGCGAGGTGCGGCCCACGTAGCGATCATGGGGCGTTTCAGGCTGAACGGTATCGTCGATGAGGTCTGAAAGTCTTCAACTAGCTCGGGGTGGAAGGTCGCTCGCCGGGGTGAACTCGGCCTTGCAGTGGTAGCACCGAGATGCCGTAAAGGCCACGTCGCGATAGCCACAGTTGGGACACCCGTTCAATCGGACTGGGTATGTCTCTCCGAAGTCAAGGATGACCTCGTGCGGCGTTGCCTCGCCGTATGGACGCCCCGGGTCGACTGCTCCCAGGGCGTCCGATACGTAAGGCGCGTCTTCGGCTTCGAGGTGGTGGCTCATACGCTCGTCCTACTTGGGTCGGTCCATGAGGTATGTGAACTCGTATCGATCACTTGGAAAGATGATGTCAGCGGCCTCAATGGGAACAAGATCATCGGTGTCGTCGTGCGTTGCACGCACAGTCTGCCTGATCTCAACGATTGCGACACCCGGCGGGATGGCGAGGGCTGCAACCTCGATGGGTGTCGGCTCACGAACAGCAAGGTTCTCTTCGATCTGAGTCAAGGTCCAGCCGATGGCGGCGAACCGGGCATTGAGCCCATGCGTGGCGTGAGGCCCCTCATGCGGGTGCTCGATGCTGGTTCCTTCAGTAATGCTGCGAGGCTCCCAGGAGGTCGACATGCTCATTGGGCGATCATCAGCCGAGATTCGGTACTTGGTCTCAGTGACAGCATCTCCGAGCTCAATTTCAAGACGTCGCGCAACCCAGTCGGGCGCGTCGATGACCCGCGTCTCGTGCTCTGCTGCCGGCGTTCGCCCCGCTCGCCCTGCCTCGTGAACGTAAGTCCGCTCGGCCGCTTGAAAGTGACGGAAGGGCATGGTTCGGACCATGCGCTTCATCTCCGCAACAAAGGTCGCCTTCCCCGGCACGCTGTAGACCAGCCCCTCACTCTGCAAGAGCTGAAGAGCTTTCTTGCTGGTGATCATGCTGACGTCGTACTGCTTGCAGAGAGCAGCAGCGCTCGGCACGGGGCTGTCGACAGGAAGAAGGCCTGCGCGTATCTGCTGCCGGAGATCTTCGGCGATCTGCATGTACTGCGGAGGGGGCTTTGTGGCACTTCGGTCGTTGCTGCTCATCGCCTGCCGTCCTTAGTCCATTCGAGTGACTCAGTTGGTATGCGTTGACATACCTGGTCTATCAACACATACTAGGTATAGAACACGATACCAGCTACCAGGAGGCAGACATGAGGAACATCCCGGTGAACCTGGCGGGCTACCGGCTCACGGTTTCGGAGAACCCGGAGATGAAGATGCGGAAGGTCGACGGCCGCGAGGAGACCGTGACGGACCGCGAGGGCAACGCCAAGTTCGTGGTGGCGCTCATGGTGAAGGCGAAGGGGGAGAAGGGTGAGGAGATTCGGGTGACCCTGGATGCCGACCCCGGCGACGCCTTCTCGGAGGACGACATGACCCGTGTCGAGTTGATCGACCCGCGTGTGACGCCGTACTCGTTCAAGAACGACCGGGGCGAGACTGTCTCGGGTGTGGCCTGGGGTGCGGCCGGAATGAAGCCCCTGTTCTGATCGCGCGTCGCGTGATTCCTGGCAAATCGCCATTCTGCCCAGTCGGGCACTGAATTCTTCTGATCATTGACAAATACATAGTGAGCCCAACTATGCCCAAAATCGCGCCTAATACGGCTACGCGCTTTGGTTCCTGACCTCATTTCGTCGGGAACTGGCGGGTGTATCCGTCCTAGACGAAGTGAGGTTTTGAGAATGAGTGAGCACGAAATTTTGGCCGCACAGTTGAACGCGTGGCCCTGGCTGCACCTGGTGGATGCGGAGGACCTGTGATCACGCGGCATGTACAGGAGGAAATCCTGGAGGTGTACAGCCTGGCGTCGCGCGACCTGTGGAGCATCGTTGCCGACCTTGAGGGCCTGATGACGTCGGTCGAGTTGGCGAATCCAAATCTCCGCCTTTCGAATAACCGCATGATCGACGGATTGCGGTGGGCGCGTGGCGAGATAAGCAAAATTTGCGGATGCCTTGAGGATGTCGAGATTGTCACGATGTAGCGATAGGAGGAATGAGAAGCGATGGCTGAGTTGACTGTGAATGCTCTGCGAACTGGTCTTTCGTCGTTCGACCCGGATGGCCCGAAGCGGGGTGCGTGATGGGGAATCACGTGTGTTCGGCGAATTTCTGGCTGTCCCCGACCCGTGTCGCGACCTGCAATGTGTGCGGTCGCCAGTGGAATATGTGAGGTACTGAGATGTCGAGTGTCGCGAATGTGACGTTCTATCCGTTGTGGCTGCTGCTGGTCGCCGCGCTGGTGGTCGCCATGCCGGTGGCCGGAGTGGTCGCCCTGATCCTGGGGCTGCTGGCGGTGGCCGGCACGCGGAGGAAGCGATGACCGGCGCGCTGGACTTGTTCGGGAATCCGGCCGACGAGCCGGTGACGCCGGGACCGTCCGCCCCGCCGATCAACGACATGGCCCTCATCGAGAAGGTGCTACAGGTTGCGGAGAACACCGGGTATGTGCTGGTCGGACCGTCGGAACGGGTGTATCACCTGGTGGCCCGCAAGACGATCGAGACCGCCCCCCGCCCGGAGGAGGAGGCCGTGCACCAACTCCTGACCGCGAAGTGGCTGACGAAGGGAGGTGTGCACGTCTACACCCACCACGGGTACGAGGGGCCGGGTAACTCGGTCCTGGTGCCCAAGGCCACGAAGACGAAGGCCCGTCAGTGGCGCAGCTTGGCGCCGATTTCCTGTTCCCGCAAGCGAAAGGCATCGTGATGACGTCACAGACGATCAACAAGGTCAACAAGGCCCGGTTCGTCGAGTTCGAGTTCGCGCTCGATGAAGTCCGCAAGGCGTTCGACGAGGTCGGCAAGCTCGGGAAGTCCCTGGACGACAAGGGCGCCACGGCGGACCGGTTTGAGGGCTGGCAGGTTCCGAGCAAGTCCGACGTGCAATCGGATCTTCGGGCCGCCTCCAGCGCCCTGGACGAACTCCGGGAGGCCGCGCTCAAGCGCAAGGCGGAACTGATCTCGCGGGACTGGCGAGTCTGATGACTACCCGAGAAGAGGACTTGGTCCACATCGCAGTGGAGGAGTCATTCTGGTCGGGTGAGATGACCGCCGCGTGCGGGATTACCGCGAACGTGGCCGACGTCGAGACCGCCTACATCGGGTTCTGGTTCGCCACCTACTGCCCGGAATGCCGACGGCTGGCCAAAAAGACTTAGAGAGGAAAGCAGTAATGACTGCCCACGGGTACCAGGATCGACGTAATCGTTACTTCAATATGAGTGGAGACGTACGCGCGTTGGCGGAGGAATACTACGCGCTCCGCGCACGGGAGGAGGCAGGAGAGTATCCCCATGGCCGGAAGATCGCTCGCGGTGATCTTGCAGCGCGCGCACTGCAAATCAAGAACTACTTCGACGAGCTCGCCGACATTTTCCGTGCAGAAGCCGCCCGATTCCAAGATGGCTAAGCCTTGGCTGTGAACTGAGCACTGAGGAGAAACCGATGAGCACCAACCAGATCGACGGCAAGCTGACTGAGCTGGACAACGCGATGAAGAAGCTGCGCACGGCGATGACGAGCCTGCCCAACCGGGTCGCCGGATTCGGCAAGCAGCACACCCATGCCGCGCGCAAGGTCGCGACCGCGATCACCACGGTGGAAGCCGCGAAGCCGCTGTTCGCCGGCGGCTCGAAGAAGAGGCCCGCCGCGCGGCGACGCTGACCCGCTCGATGTAGTACCGACAACCGCATACCGCGAATGACCGATCCGTCTGGACGTAGTGAGGGCCGTAGACCCCGCGTCCAGTGTCCGGGGCTCTACGGCCCTCCTGTGTCCACCAAGCACAGGAGATCTACCGATGAAGACCCCGAAGTCCAAGACCCGCCGTCAGAGCGGGAAGACCCCCATCCCGGCCCGGTGCGCGGGCTGGATGCTGCGCCACCCGGGCGTCACGACTATGCCGGCCGTTTTCGGCACGAGCGTCGTCGAACTGGGCGCGGTCACCACCGGTAGCGCGGTGGCCGGGCTGGTCGGCGCTGGGCTGTCCTGGCGCTATCTGCACAAAGACTCCTACACGGCGTTGGCGTCACCGCGGCTTCGTGCCGTTCGCCGTCGCTGGACCCGCTACATCGGCAAGTCCTGGAAAGAATCCCTGGACGCCTGCGACCTGGTGGGGCAGGACCGGCGCACCGGTGAACTCCTGGTTCCCCGCCTGCTGCGAGTCGCCGCGCCCACCCCGTCGATCGACGTACTCAAGGTCAAGTTCGTCAAGGGCCAGTCGCTTCGCGTCTTCCAGGACACCCAGGAGGAGCTGGCCGCCGCGCTTGGGGCGGATGTGATCGCGATCGAGAAGGGCAGCAAGCCCCGGATCCTGATGATCACCCTGGTGCACGGCAACCCGTTCGACGACGTGATCCCCCCGGCGGACCTGCCCGGCGAGGTGGATGAGGTCGACCTGAAGGCGATCGAGCTGGGCGACACCGAACAGGGCGAGATCTGGTCGGAACCTTTGCTCGGTCATCACTGGCTGATCTCCGGTGCGACCGGCTCGGGTAAGGGGTCGTTGTTGTGGAACCCGCTTCGGGCGATGGGGCCGATGATCAGGGAGCAGATCGCCCGGATTTGGATGATCGACCCCAAGGGCGGCATGGAGACCGAACGCGGGAAGCCGCTGTTCTACCGGCACGCCACCTCCGCCGATGAGGACGTGGAGTATGACGACGGCACCGGGCCTGAGGACGTCGATCCGATGCTCGCGGTGCTGCTGGAATTCCGGGACCGGATGCGGGAGCGCCAGGCTTACCTGCGTGAGCAGAAGCTCCGCAAGTGCACTCCCTCGGCCGAGACCCCGTTCGAAGTCCTGATGATCGATGAGCTGGCGATGCTCACCGCCCTCGGTGGTAGCCGGTCCACGATCAGCCAGGTGAACCGGATCCTCGCGGAGATCCTGACCCAGGGGCGCGCGGCGGGGTTCGCGGTCGTGGCCTACGTCCAGGAACCCACCAAGGACATCGTCCCGGTTCGGGATCTGTTCACCCGTCGGATCTCGCTGCGCACCGGCTCCGCGTCCTATGTGGACATGGTGCTTGGTGAAGACGCCCGGCTTCGTGGCGCTCTCGCCGACGAGATCCCCGAAGAAGGCTGCGAGGGCATCGGCTACCGGACCTCGGAGAAGTCCCGCACCCCGATCCGGGTCCGCGCTGGCTACAGCACCGATGACGACATCGACGAACTCGTCCGGCTCTGCACCCCGCAGTTCGATGACGACGAACCGGGCGGCGTGCTCGTCCACTTCGCCGCCTGACCATCCAGAAAGGACACGAACCATGACCACGGCACTCGCTCCGCTCGAAAGAGTCGCCAAACTTGCAGCCATCGCCACCCATCTGGCCCGGGAGACTCCCGCACCTGAACCGTTTTCGATGCGACTGGAACCGGGAACGTTCAGCATCGCGATTCAGCCCGGCCACTCCGGTGACGCGGTGACGGAGATCGGCGCACTCCTGATCTGGACACATCTCCTTACCGGGCTCAAGGGCGAGTGGTGGCACACCAACTCGGGACGGCTCCACATCGAACTGAACGGACGAGGACCGTCCGGGGCGCGGGTGTCCGTGTACAGCTCGATCTCGTACACCCTCGCCCGGAAACACCTCGCCCTGCGCAAGGGCGATCACGAAACCGTCACCCCGGACGAGCTGTATCTCCTCGCCCTGGAAATCGCCAAACAGAAGGGAAACGACCAGTGATCACCCTCAAGCTTCTCGGGCTCTGGCTCAAACTCACCGGCTTCACGGTCCTCGCCGTCATCCTCGAAGGCGTTCTCATCCGGGGTTTCTGGTGGACCGTCCTCGCGATCATCGTGACCGTACTGGTCCACATCGGACTGACCGTCGGGATCTGGAAGGAATGGCGTGCGGAACGAAACGGTGCCGGCACCTACCAGATCATCCACTACACCCGCGACTGACCAAAAGGGACAGATCATGTACTCCATGAACGTCAGCTTCGGTTACGGCGACTCGTTCGAGGAACTGTACGAGGAGATCAACACGAAGATCGGGAAGCTGTTGACCGACCTGCTCCATTGGGACTGGAGCATCACACACCTCGAAGCCGGACGGTATTCCTCTGCTGAGATCGAGACCTTGGCGGCGCAGCGGAACAAGGCGAAACGCGATGTCGAGGAGTTGTTGTATCAGGCGGACAGAATCCTCAGCCGCGCCCGGACTCTGTGATTCATCGAGGAGGTGAACATGGCTCACGTGGAAGTCGTTCCGTCGCCCGACTCGGATGTGTGGCACTCGGCGGTGTCCACATTGGAGGACGGGCTAGGGATCTACCCGCTTCGCTCGATCGAGGGTGTGCGGTTCGAGCGGGCCACGGTCACGAACACGGCCGTCTCCGGTACCGCGTCTATGGTGCTGCTCCGGGTGAGCCAGTCCCCGCCGGGAAAACCCGATCGGGCATGGGAACTGGCTATGCCCCCGGAGTTCGCACGCTATCTCGCGGCCCAGCTCGACGCGCAAGCCCGCTACATCCAGACCGCTCCATCGGCATGCGCGGAGTCCTCGTGACGCTTGTCGAACGAGATCTCGGCCGTGCCACACGAAGACCTGCGTGTCCTCCCGTACCGACACAGAGAAAGGGGTAAACCCATGGCACGAAAGAGAATCCTCGACGCCTGCTGTTGCGCCGGCGGAGCCGGAAAGGGCTACCACGATGCCGGGTTCGACGTCGTGGGCGTGGACATCGTGCCCCAACCCAACTACCCGTACGAGTTCCATCGGGGCGACGCGATCGAGTTCATCCGCGACCACGGCCACGAGTTCCACGCCGTCCACATCTCCCCGCCGTGCCAGAACGCCTGTGCTCTCACCGCCGGCAACCGGCGCCGGCAGGGCTGGACGGACAGCCACACGGACCTGATCCCCGCCGCCCGGGCGGTTCTTGCCGATCTCCGTGACCGCGCCGGCGTCCCGACCGTGATGGAGAACGTCCAGGGATCCCGCCTCCGCCGGGACCTGGTCCTCTGCGGACTCGCGTTCGATCTGCGGGTGTTCCGCCATCGCTACTTCGAGATCGACGGCTTCACCGTGGCCCAACCGCCGCATCCCACCCACCGGGGCCACCGGGTGGCCGGCTGGCGTCACGGCGTCCGCCACGACGGGGACATGGTCGCGGTCTACGGCGACGGAGGCGGTAAAGGCTCGGTCACCGACTGGCAGAACGCGATGGGCATCCACCACACCGACGTCCGTCGTGAGATCGCCGAAGCCATTCCGCCCGCCTACACCCGCCACATCGGTGAGGCCCTGTATTCCCACCTCACCGCCGGCGCGCTCCCGATCGCGGTCTGATCCGACCCGCGCCCCTGGTCGAAACGACCGTGCCCCACCGAAAGGAGGCATCACCCATGTTCGGCAAATCCAAGTCCGATGGCGAGGACACCCCGCGCTCCCGCCGGGTCCGCGCCCTGGCCGATCAGCTCGACGAAGCCCGTGACGTCCACCGGCTTTCCACCGATCCGATGTTGGGCGCGGTCACCGCCGATCGGTTCCGGGCTTCGATCACCCGCACCATGTGGGTGTTCCTCGCGATCGGGCTCGGGTTCACCACCACCGGAGTGCATGACTTCCTGGCCGGTGGCCTGTCGATCACTGACCCGCTCTGGTGGGGTGCGTGGCTGGCCGAACCCGCTCTCGCGGGCATCCTGGTCACCCTGCTCCGCTGGGAAGCCTCGATGCTCTCGCACGGCGTCACCACGAACGCCAAGCCCGTGCGCTACCTCAAACGGCTGCTCCTGGGCGCCACACTGGTGGCCAACGTCTGGGCCGGACTCGCACCCGCTCACGGCGAGGTCTCGAAAGGCATGGTGTTCTTCCACCTGGTGATCCCGCTCGTGGTGTTCCTGCTGGCGGAAGTCATGCCGGTGATCCAGCAGACATGCACCCGCGTCCGGGAACAGGCCCTCGCCACCGTTCCGGCCGGCGCGAACACCGTGCGGCAAGCCGCGGCTTCCCCGGTGCCCATGCCGGCCGACACCCAGACCCCCCGTCCCTCAAGGATGACCGGCACCTTCGCGAAGCTCCCGGCCAGCATCCGCACCACGGTCACCGGCATCACCGAGACCGCCCACGACGCCGGCAGGCCCGTCACGGCCGCCGATCTGACCGCCAGGGTCAATCTGCCAGAGGCGATGCTCGCCACGCTGGTGGACGAACTGAACGCCTCGATCAACCACCACCCGGTCACCGCCTGACCGGTTCCTCCCGCACCACGCACGTTCGCCGGGCAGCCTCCGGTGACCGTGCCGGGGTCTGCCCGGCTCTCTCGTGCCCGCACGAATGGAGAGCCATGATCACCGAGAACGATGGGTCCTCACTGGCTACCCGCGTCACCCGCCACCTGAGCATGCGCCACGTCCGTGACCGCGTCACCGCGACCGGCGGATGCCTTCAGCCGGTGCACCTGTCCGGCTACCGCGTCGTCACCGACCGGACCACCGGCCGCACCCTCGACCACCATGCAGGGACCGTCTATGCCCCCTGTGGGAACCGGCGCGAATCCGTGTGCCCGGCCTGCTCCGACCGTTACGCGGCGGACGCGTTCCACCTCATCCGCGCCGGAATGACCGGCGGCAAGACCATCTCGGAGACCGTGGCGGACAAGCCCCGACTGTTCGTCACCCTCACCGCTCCGAGCTTCGGCACCGTCCACGGCCGACGCACCACCCGCACCGGCCGCCGGATCCCGTGCGGTTGCGGGGAGAACCACCATGAGGCGGACACCCGCGTCGGCACCGCGATCGACCCCGAGAGTTACGACTACCGGGGTGCGGTGCTCTGGCAAGGCCACACGGGGGACCTGTGGCACCGCTTCACCATCCGTCTTCGCCGGGAGATCGCACGCGCGGCCGGAATCAAGGCCGGCGAGTTCGCCGACCACGCCCGGCTCTCCTACGCCAAGGTCGCCGAATACCAGAAACGTGGTCTCATCCACTTCCACGCCGTGATCCGGCTCGACGGCCCCGACGGCGCCCAGGACCCCGCTCCCGCCTGGGTCGACAACACGCTCATGGAGCATGCCGTCCGCGCGGCCGCCGAAACCGCCCGTGTCACCCGCGAAGTCATGCTCGACGGCGTTAGCACTGAGCACGTGTTCACCTGGGGCCAGCAGCTCGACATCCGGCCCATCCGCCCGGCACACGCCGCCCGGATTGAGGGCGACGACGGCGAGATCAGCGACCGCGCGCTCGCCGGATACATCGCCAAGTACGCCACCAAAGGCACCAGCACCAGCGAAGTCCCCGACCGTCCAATCAGGTCCGAACACGCGATCGAGCACCTGGACGTCCTGCCGCACCATCGACGCATGATCGCCACCGCCTGGGAGCTCGGCGCGACCGAAGATCTCGCGTTCCTCCGGAAATGGGCGCACATGCTCGGCTTCCGAGGCCACTTCCTCACCAAATCCCAGCGCTACTCCGTCACCTTCACCACCATCCGAGGCGACCGCCGCACACACCAGCACCTCGCCACCCTCGAAGCCCTCGGGACCACCCCGGACAGCGTGACCGTCGTCAACCACTGGAACTACACCGGAAACGGCCACAACAACCCCGACGAACGCGAGATCGCCGAAGCGATCTACCAAGGAAAACGCCAGCAACGTAAAGACAAACTCGCGAAGGAGAGTCAGCCATGAACAAGCCGCTCATGACCGTGGAGGACCTGTCGACCCATCTCAGCGTCCCTGTCGGCACCCTCTACCGGTGGCGCACCACCGGCTACGGACCGGCAGGCAAACGCATCGGCAAGCACCTCCGCTACCGCCCCGAAGACGTCGACGCCTGGGTCGCCGAACAAGGGGGCGCGTGATGGCACGACCACCTCTCGATGTGGGGACACACGGAAAGATTCGTTTCAGCGACACGGCTTCCGGCGTCCGGGCTCGTGCAAGCTATCGGGGTTTCGACGGGAAGGTGCACGACATTGAACGCACTGGCCCGACTCGCCCGAAGGCCGAGCGACTGCTGAAGAAAGCGATCAGTGAGGCTCTGAAGGCGCCCGGGGGTGGCGATATGGATCACAACACGAAGTTCAGCGTCGTCGCGGATAGGTGGCTCATACGGCAGGCTGAGCGCGTCAAAGCGGAAGAACGCGCACACGGCACGCTGGACAACTACCGGAGCATGCTCAAAAACCACGTGCTTCCCGCGCTCGGTGATCTTCGGTTGCATGAGGTGACTGTGCCCCGGCTGGACGCGTTTCTTCCCGCCGTCAAGGCGAAAACAAGCGCCTCTCATGCGCGGACGGCGCGTGCTGTAGTGAGCGGCGTTCTTGGCTTCGCTGTGCGTCAAGGGGCTTTGGGTGCGAATCCGGTTCGGGAGCTTGAACGGATCGAAGGCGGGAAGCGCAAGAAACCTCGCGCCTTATCGTCGGCAGAGCGCCGTAGGTGGCTCGAACAGCTCGAAACCGATCCGAAGGCCGTAGCGCGGGACTTGCCAGACCTGACGCGCTTCATGCTGGCGACCGGCGTGCGGATTGGCGAGGCGCTGGGGACCTTTTGGGAAGACGTCGACCTTGACGCCGGAACGGTTGCGATCGACTGGAAGTTGATCCGGATTCGAGGGGTCGGGCTGCGCCGGGTGAAGAAGCTCAAAACCGAATCCGGCGATCGAACGCTACCGCTTCCCGGGTGGGCGGTGTCGTTGCTGCGAGAACGTCGGCGCCTTGCGGAGGAGGCTGGACGGAGCCTGGCAACCCCGGTTTTTCCGGATACTCTCGGCGGACTACGTGACCCCTCGAACACTCGGCGAGATTTCCGCGAAGCACGCGGTACCAAGGACTTCGCTTGGGTCAAGTCACACGTTTTCCGCAAGACAGCAGCGACAGTGCTGGACGACGCGAAGCTCACTTCCAGGCAGATCGCGGACCAGCTCGGCCACGCTCGGCCGTCGATCACGCAGGACGTCTACATGGGCAGGACGACGGTCTCCCAGGACAACGCGACCGCCCTGGAATGCATGTGGGATGACGATGAACCAGCCAATTCCGGGGGTAAACCGGGGGCTGGCAGTAACGAGACGAGCGAGGAAACGTCCTGACCTGCACGGATGGTGCCCCGGACGGGGATCGAACCCGCACTGGGTCGATTTTAAGTCGACTGCCTCTGCCAGTTGGGCTACCGGGGCACAGGCAAGCCTAGGCGATGCCCCTGGCCGGTGGTCACCGAGGCCAGGGGCTAGTTCGCCTTGTCCGCTTGGCGGTACTTCAGCCAGCTGTTGCCGACGAGGTCCCAGATCGCCTGGTACTCGTCGAACTTCTCGCGCAGGACGGTCCGGTCCAGCTCGTCCGGCGGCGTCGAGGCGATGTAGTAGGTCAGGTCGTCGCGCAGCCGGTAGAACTTGTACTGGCCTTCCTCCATCAGCACCCACAGCGAGCGCCAGGCGAAGAACGGCTCCAGCACGTTCACCACCGTGACGACGGCGACCAGGGCGAACGCCGTCCCCGTCCAGGGATTCAGGTTCTGCAGGCCGAGGATGATCGTGGAGGCCGCGGACAGCAGCAACGCCAGGACCCGCAGGACGACGGACCTGGTGCGGAACCGGCGTTTGCGGATCCGCGCGTACTTCGTCCCCTGCTCGATCCGGTCCACGAGGTCGTGGGCGAGTTCGAGCGGGGTCGATCCCGGCTTGGGGAGGGCGGACTGGACGGGCGGCTTCAGCTTCCGGAATGCCTGCACCGGCACACCCTAAACGCCGTGAAGGCCTCCTTCCCTACCTTGAGAGTAGGGAAGGAGGCCTTCACGGTGCTACGAGCTCAGGACTTCGACAGCCTGTCGAACTCTTCGCGCGGGTTGTTGATCTGGCCGAGCGAGATGACCTCGCGCCGGAACAGACCACCCAGCATCCAGTCGAACAGGATGCGGATCTTGCGGTTCCACGTCGGCATCGCCTTGAGGTGGTACGCGCGATGGAAGAGCCAGGCCGGGAAGCCCTTGATCTTCAGGTTCAGCGCGTCGGCGACACCCTTGTGCAGGCCGAGGCTGGCCACCGCGCCCAGGTTCTTGTGGTAGTAGTCCTTCGGCTTGCCGCCGCGGATCACCTTGATGATGTTCTTCGCCAGCAGGCGCGCCTGGCGAACGGCGTGCTGCGCGTTCGGCGGGCAGGTCGCCGTCGGGTCCTGCTCGGTCCGCGAGAGGTCCGGCACGGCGGCGTTGTCACCGGCGGTCCAGACGTCGGGGTGCCCGACGACCTGCATCGCGGCGGTGGCCTCGACGCGGCCGCGCTTGTCCAGCGGCAGGTCCGAGCTCGCGAGCACCGGGTTCGCCTTCACGCCGGCGGTCCAGATGATCGTGTCGGTGTCGAATTCGGTGCCGTCCGAAAGCACGACGTGGCCGTTCTCGAACGACTTCGCCGCTGTCGACAAATAGACCTCGATGCCGCGCTTCTCGAGCTGCTCGACGGTGTACACACCGAGCGTCTCGCGCACCTCGGGGAGGATCCGCCCGGCCGCCTCGACGAGCACCCAGCGGATGTCCTCGACCTTGAGGTTCGGGTAGTAGTTCTCCACCGCGAAGCGGGTCATGTCCTCGAGTTCGGCGAGCGCCTCGATACCGGCGAACCCGCCGCCGACGACGGTGAACGTCAACAGGCGCTTGCGCTGCTCGGGGTCGAGCGTGCTGGCGGCCTCGTCCAGCTTCGTCATGACGTGGTTGCGCAGGTAGATCGCTTCGCCGATGGTCTTGAAGGCGATGCCTTCCTCGACCAGGCCCGGGATCGGCAGGATGCGCGCGACGGCACCGAGCGCCACGACGAGAACGTCGTAGTTCAACTGCTCGACGTGCCCGTCGGCGGCCTCGACCGTGACGGCCTTGCGCTCGTGCTCGATCTTCGTCACGCGCGCGGTGAGCACGTGGCAGCGCTTGAGCACGCGCCTCAGCGGCACGACCACATGCCGCGGTTCGATCGCACCGGCCGCCGCCTCGGGCAGGAAGGGGGCATAGGTCATGTGCGGCTGCGGATCAACGACCGTCACGGACGCTTCGTTGGCCCGGAGCATCTTCTGGAGCCCGTACGCCGTGTAGAGCCCGACGTACCCACCACCAAGGACGAGGATCCGTGTCGGTTCCGACTTAACACCAGCCATATTTCTATAGTCGCACCCATGCGCTGAGATCGCTCGTGTACCCCATCTCGCTGTGACCAGCGTCGCCACGGTTTCCGCACCGATTCAGTTCAGGCCCGCCGCCGAGGTCGCGGAGGCCATGACATCGCACACCATGTCAAGGGTCAGCCTCCCGGTCTGGACATTGCGCTGCGACACGTGGTAGCAGCCGAAGAGGCGCAGGTCGCCGAGCCGCACCTCGGTCCCGTGGCCGAATTTCGGGCGTGGCGTGGGCACCGGCCAGCCCGCCTCGGCGAGCACCGGCAGCAGCGCCTGCCACCCGAACGCGCCGAGGACCACGACGGCCCTCAGCGTCGGTTTCAGCAACGCGAGCTCGGCCGCGAGCCACGGACGGCAGTTGTCCCGTTCCTCAGGTTCGGGCTTGTTCGCGGGTGGCGCGCATCTCACCGGGGCGACCATCCGGGTGCCCCTCAGTTCGAGACCGTCACCCGGATGGGTCGACGTCGGCTGCGAGGCGACGCCGACCCGGTGAAGAGCCTTGAACAGGACGTCACCGGAGGGGTCGCCGGTGAACATCCGGCCGGTCCGGTTCGCACCATGCGCCGAAGGGGCGAGGCCGACGATCGCCAGCGACGCGTCCGGCGGCCCGAAGCCGGGCACCGGCCGGGCCCAATAGGTCTCGTTCGCGAAGGCCGCGCGTTTGACCACGGCTATCTCCTCACGCCACGCGACCAGCCGCGGGCAGGCGCGGCAGCCGACGACCTCGGCGTCGAGTTCGGCGATGGAGCGGAACCTCATAACGCCTCCTTCAACGCGTCTCGGGCGAGGCGGTCGGCGTGCCGGGTCGTCTCCGGCTGACGGAACGCGGGCGACAACCGCAGCACCTGGCGACACGCGTTGTCCAGCGAGATCTTGTGGCCGGTGGAGACGTAAACGGGCTTCACGCCGTCCTGGGTGCGCAGGACCATGCCGACGACCTCGCCGTCGTCCACGAGGGGTTCCTTGGCGCCGCGCTCCCGGCCCGGCTCGCCGTGCTCCCCGATGAAGCGGGTCTTGCCGACGCCGAGGGTGGGCAAGCCGGTCACGACGCCCAGGTGACACGCCAGCCCGAACCGGCGCGGGTGGGCCAGGCCGTGCCCGTCGCAGACCAGGAGGTCCGGCGGGTGGTCGAGCGCGCGCAGGGCTTCGAGCAGCGGCGGCAGCTCACGGAAGGCGAAAAGGCCCGGTTCGTAGGGGAACGAGACCTCGGAGACGACGGTCCGCTGTTCCACGACGCTGAATCCGGAGGTCTCGAGCGTGACCGCCGCGGCGGCGATGAGGCCGCTGCCCTCGTCGTAGGCGACGTCCAGCCCGGTGACCGTGACGATCTCTTGTGGACAACGGTCCTCGGGATCGACCAGGCCACGCAGGGCTTCCTGGATCCCGATCGCTTCGGCGACCGTATTCGGCCGATCATGCGCAGAGACGATGTCCACCCGTACAGAGTGCCAGTAGGTTGGAGGCATGCCGGACACCAATCCCGAGGAAAAGGCCACCGACGAGAAGGACACCCCGTCGGTGGAAGCCAAGGTCGAACCGATCGACGACCTGGTCACCACGAGGCACACCCTGACGCTCAAGCGCAAGAAGCTCGCGTATACGGCCCAGACCGGGCGGATCGTGCTGCGGAAGGAGGTCACCACCGACGGCAAGTCCGAAGGCCACCAGGCCAAGGCCGAAGTGTTCGTGACCTCGTACACGCTCGACGACGCCGAGCCCGGCTCGCGCCCGGTCACGTTCGCCTTCAACGGCGGCCCCGGTTCGGCGAGCATCTGGCTGCACCTGGGCCTCCTCGGCCCGCGCCGCGTGCTGTCCGGCGACGTCGACGACCCGGCGGCGCCGCCGTACGGGCTGACCGACAACCAGGAAACCCTGCTCGCGCACAGCGACCTGGTGTTCATCGACCCGGTGTCGACCGGCTACTCGCGCGCCGTGGACGGCGAGAAGGCCAAGGACTACCACGGGTACACGGCCGACATCGAGTCCATCGGCGAGGTCATCCGGCTGTGGGTCTCGCGCAAGCAGCGCTGGCTCTCGCCGAAGTTCCTCGCTGGCGAGTCGTACGGCACGCTCCGCGCGGCCGGGCTGGCGGCGCACCTGCAGGAACGCCACGGGATGTACCTGAACGGGCTCCTGCTGATCTCGTCCGTCCTGGATCTGGGCACCCTGCGGTTCACCGAAGGCAACGACCTGCCGTACTCGCTCTACGTGCCGACGTACGCGGCGATCGCGCACTACCACGGCCTGCACGGCGAACGCCCGCTCGACGACGTCCTCGCGGACGCCGAGGACTTCGCGGCCAAGGAACTCCCCTGGGCCCTCGCCCGCGGCGCTCGTCTGTCCACACAGGACCGCGCCGAAGCCGTCGCGACACTCGCTTCGCTGACCGGACTGAGCGAGTCCTATGTGGACCGGGTGAACCTGCGGATCGAGCACGTCCGGTACTTCACCGAACTGCTGCGGAACAAGGGGCTCGTCGTCGGCAGGATGGACGGCCGGTTCACCACCTGGGAGCCGGACGGCGGCCGCGAGCACATGAGCGACGACCCGTCGATCTCGCGGATCATCGGCGCCTACTCGGCCGGACTCAACCACTACGTGCGCGCCGAACTCGGCTACGAGAACGACCTGCCGTACGAGGTCCTCTCGACGGACGTCTTCAAGGCCTGGTCGTACTCCGACTTCGAGGGTCGCTCCGTGTCCTCAGTGGACTCTCTCGCGACGGCCATGCGGACGAACCCGCACCTTCGCGTGCACGTCGCCTTCGGTCACTACGACGGCGCGACTCCTTACTTCGCTTCGGAGCACGTCCTCGCGCAACTGCAGATCCCCGAGGAACTGCGGGAAAACATCGACACGGCCTACTACCCGGCCGGGCACATGATGTACGTGCACGAGGCTTCGCGGGTCCAGCAGTCGAAGGACCTGGCCAAGTTCGTGAAGGCCGCCTCAGCCCGCTAACCCCTCCCCCAGGCGCGTGTAATGAACGGGACTTTCATTGCAAATTTTGTAATGAAAGTCCCGTTCATTACAGATGGCCTCCCGAACTTGTCGGACGTGCGGCCCATCATCGACAGGTGCACTTGTCGAAGGCAACACTCACCGAAGCCGACCTCCGTCGGCAGAGCAAGTACGGCGTAATTCGGGTAGCGACACTCGAGAAACTAGGAGTTTCCCAGCCGACGTCGTATCGAAGATGCCAGCCTGGCGGAAGGTGGACTCACCTTCTTCCAGGCATAGTCCTACTGTCCAGAAGCCCTCCGACAGCCAGGCAGCGAGTCGAGGCTGCACTCATGCACGCCGATGGCCTGGGAGTCATCACGGGTTTCGAAGCAGCGAGACGTTATGGGCTGAGGAACACACTCGCCGACCACATCGTTCACGTCCTCATACCGGACAGGAACCAGATCAGAAGCGCCAAGTTCACCATCATCGAACGAACGATCCACATGCCCGACAAGCGAACGATCGACGGTGTTCCGCTAGCCGCACCACCTCGCGCGGTCTTGGACGCCGTCCGCCGTATCCGCGAGATCGATCCTGTCCGGGCCATCCTCATCGAGGCTGTCAGCTCCGGCCTGTGCAGCATCAACGAGCTATCGGCGGAGTTGGAGTCCGGCAGCAAGCGCGGCACAGCGCTTCCACGGGCTGTAATCCGAGAGATTCGTTCCAACGTCAAGTCAGTGCCCGAGGCCGAGGCGCTCTCGCTTTGGCAGCGCGCAGGCCTCCCTGCTGCCGAAAGGAATGTCAAAATCTATGATTCCCAAGGTAACTACATCGCCATGCCGGACTCCTACTGCAAAGAGGTCGCCATGGCCTGGGAGATCGATTCGTACGACTTCCACTTCGAGAAGGCAGCATACGCGAAAACCGTGAGACGCAACGGACGGTACACGCGCGCCGGAGTCGTAGTACTGCAAACCCTACCTTCACAGCTGCGAGACGATCCCGAGGGAGTCGTCGCCGATCTGCGCGCCGCGTTCGAATCCGCCTCTCGGCGACCGACGCCCGAGATCACCGTCGTGCGCGACCAACGCGCGGCCTAGGCACACACCTGGCTGTAATGAACGGGACTCTCATTGCGAAATTTGCAATGAAAGTCCCGTTCAATACATGTCGAGCACCCAGCAGCGAGGGTCAGCCCCGCAAGTACTGGGAACCGCGGGTCACGGCCGACCAGGCGTCAACCGCACCATGGCCGTAGAAGCCGTTGAACGAAGCGTCACCCGTGCAGGTGGCGGTGAACGACGCGTCCCGGCCTTCCTTCAGGTAGTCGACGGTCCGCGGCACCGGGCAGGCGATGTCCGAAGCCGTGCCCTCGAGCACCCGCTGCACCGCGTCCGGGTTCATCCCGAAGTCGCGGGAACCCTTGCCGTACTGCGAAACGATGAGCGCCGCGACACCGGTCGCGTGCGGCGACGCCATCGACGTCCCCTGCAGCCACTGGTAGTAGCCGACGCGGCCGTCGGCGGCGGTCGCCTTCTGGACTCCGGCGGTGACACCGTCGGGCGTGATGTTCCCGGCCGCGTCGATGTTGCCTTCCGCGACGCCGACGTTGCGCGGGTAGGTCGAGAGGATCTGGTTCTCGACCGTGCGATACCACGGGGTGCCGAAGTAGTCACGGAAGTATCCGCCGGGCGCGGAGACCGAGATCTGCTCGACGCCGTAGTTCGAGTAGTCCGCCTTCGCCTGCGAAGGGCCGAAGGACGAGACGCCGATCGTGTGCGGGCCTTCGATGGGCAGCGAGAGGCAGCTCGCGTTGTCGATCTGCCGCGAGTGCGTGCTGCCCGACGGGTAGCCCGGGCTCGACGCGTCCGGCTGCGGGGCGGCGAGGTCGCTGTGCTGGTTGCCCAGCGAGACGACCTGCGTGACGCCCTTGCGGTACGCGTAGTTCAGCGCGCGGGTCGTCGCCTCGATGATGGTGCGCTGCTCGGCCTGCTGCGCGGGGGTGTCCGCGGCGTTCGAGGAGCAGTTGTACAGCCAAGGATCCGTGTAGAAGCTCATGTTGACGACGTCCACACCGGCGTCGCCGGCGTAGGTGATCGCGTCCACGGTCGACTGCAGGAAGAAGAAGCCCGAGTCCTGGCCGGCGCGGATGTTCACCAGCGTCACGTTCGGCGCGACGCCCGAGACGCCGAAGCCGTTCGCGGCGGCGCCGATGGTTCCGGCGACGTGCGTGCCGTGCCCGTTGTCGTCGTGGTCCGCCGGGTCCTTGCAGCCGCGGAATTCACACGGACCATCGACGACGGCGCCGTTCACGTCGGCGACGATGTCCTTCGTGAAGTTCCGCGACGCGGCGAGGTCGAAGTTCGGCGCGATGTCCGGGTGGCTCGCGTCGACACCGGTGTCGATGATGCCGACCTTCACCCGCTTGTCGCCCGGCTGCTTGGTGCGCGAGAGGTCGGAACGGACGGACTGGAGACCCCAGAGCTGATCGTCGAGGGGATCCATGCCGACGGCCTTCGGCTTCGCGGGCTTCTTGGCCGACGCGGCGCCGCGGCTCTCCTTCTCGACGACGTTCGGCTTGACCTTCGCCTTGCCGTTCTTCGGCGCGGTGCCGATCGGCTTCGCTTTGGCCGCGCCGAAAACGGAGCGGTCGGCGGAGACCCGCTCGGCGAACCCGTTGGCGGGCGCCGACGCGGTGATCAGGCCGACGGCGACGTTGCTGGTCACGACGGTGCCACCGGCGGCGCGGATCGCCTTTTCCACCGACGCGACACTCTGGCCTTCACGGGCCAGAACGGAGAATTCGGTCGCCGCACCGGAAAGCTGCGGCTGCGCGGACGCCACCGGAGCCGCGACGATAGCGCCGAACAGCGGCACCGCGAGCGCGACGACAAGAGATCTGGATCTTTTCATTTCCTGCCTCCTGAAGAAAACGATTCATGAAAACTACGTCAGTGATCCCACGCGATCAACGAAGTCCCTACCAAAGTCAGGGGACGACAGTTTTTTCCTCCGCGAAATGACAGGCGGACAAATGTCCACCGGTCCGCGTGATCAATTCGGGTTCCTGATCCGCGCAAAGGTCCTGCGCCTTCCAGCACCGGGTACGGAACCGGCAGCCCGACGGTGGATCCAGCGGGCTCGGCACGTCACCTTCGAGACGGATCACCTGCCGCTGCCCGCGCAAGGCGGGATCCGCGACCGGCACCGCGGACAGCAGCGCCTGCGTGTAGGGATGCGACGGGTGCTCGTAGATCTCCTCTTCCGTCCCCATTTCCACGATCTTCCCGAGATACATCACCGCGACCCGCGTGGAAAGGTGACGCACCACGGACAGGTCGTGTGCGATGAACACATAGGAAAGGCCGAATTCCTTCTGCAATTCGCCGAGCAGGTTCATCACCTGCGCCTGGATCGAAACGTCCAGCGCGGAAACCGGCTCGTCACAGATGATGACCTTCGGCCGCAAGGCCAGTGCCCGCGCGATCCCGATGCGCTGACGTTGCCCGCCGGAGAATTGGTGCGGATAGCGGTTGATGTGCTCGGGATTCAGCCCGACGACGTCGAGCAGCTCCCGCACCTTCGCCGCCCGCGAACCCTTCGGCGCCACCTCGGTGTGGATCTCGAAAGGCTCGCCGATGATGTCGCCGACGGTCATCCTCGGGTTCAGCGAGGTGTACGGATCCTGCAGCACGATCTGGATCTCGCGCCGCAGCTTCCTGAGTTCGGCTCCCCGCAACGCGAAGATGTCACGGCCCTCGAAGGTCGCGAGCCCGCCCGTGGGTTCCTCCAGCCGCATCAGTACCTGGGCCAAAGTGGACTTACCGCAGCCGGATTCTCCCACCACACCAAGGGTTTCCCCCGGCATGAGATCGAAGGAAACCCCGTCGACCGCCTTCACGTGGCCGATGGTGCGTTTGAAGAGGACCCCGGCTCGCACCGGGAAGTACTTCACCAGGTTTTCGACGCGCAGAATGGGCTCAGACACGGCCGCTCACCACCTCGTCGGCGAAGTGACAGGCGCTGACCCGGCCGAAACCGAGGCTGTGCAGGGCGGGCCGTTCGGACTCGCACCGGCTCTCCGCCCGGGGGCAGCGCGGATGGAACGGGCAGCCGGGCGGGACGTTCAGCAGGCTCGGCGGCAGGCCCTTGATGGTCTCCAGCGTCTGTCCTTTGAGGTCGAGCCGCGGCAGCGAGGCCATCAGCGCCTCGGTGTAGGGATGCCCCGGCGAGCGGAACAGTTCGGCGACGTCGGCCTGTTCGACGATCCGGCCCGCGTACATCACCGCGATCCGGTCGGCGACCTCGGCGACCACCGCCAGGTCGTGAGTGATCAGGATCAGCCCCATTCGCCGTTCGGCCTGGATCTCCGCCAGCAGGTCCATGATCTGGGCCTGCACGGTGACGTCGAGCGCGGTCGTCGGCTCGTCCGCGATCAGCAGATCGGGGTCGAGCGCGAGCGACATGGCGATCATCGCGCGCTGCCGCATCCCACCCGAGAACTGGTGCGGGTACTCGCGGATCCGCCGGGCGGCGGCCGGGATGCGCACGGTGTCGAGCAGTTCGATCGCCCGCTTGCGAGCGTCCTTTTTGGACATTCCGAGCCGGACCCGCAACTGTTCCTCGATCTGGAATCCCACGGTGAAGACGGGATTCAGCGCGGAGAGCGCGTCCTGGAAGATCATCGCGATCTCCCCGCCCCGCACCTCACGCCGCCGCTCTTCGGTGGCGGTGAGCAGATCCTCGCCGCGGTAGCGGACGGCGCCGCCGGTGACGACGGCGGGCGGACTGTCGAGGATGCCCATCACCGTCTGGGCGGTGACGCTCTTGCCCGAACCCGATTCTCCCAGCACGGCAAGGGTTTCCCCGGCGTGCACGGAATAGTCGACGCCGTTGAGCACCGTCGCGACGCCGTCCGAAGTCCGGAACTCGACGTGCAGGTCCTCGACTTCGAGGAGCAGTTCGTTTTCAGTGGAGGACAAGCCGATCACCGGGCCTTCGGGTCGAGCGCGTCGCGGATCCCGTCACCGAGCATGACGAACGCGAGCACGGTGACGGTGACGAACCCGGCGGGGAACAGCAACATGTGCGGATTCACCCGGAAGTAGTCCCGCGCGTCGCTGATCATCACACCCCACGAAACGACCGGTGGCCGCACGCCGACACCGAGGTAGGCCAGCGTCGCCTCCGCGCCGATGAACGCGCCGAGCGCGATGGTCCCGTAGACCAGCACCGGGGCGACCGTGTTGGGCAGCAGGTGCCGGAACACGATGCGCGGGGTGCTCGCGCCGAGCCCGCGCGCGGCCTTGACGTAGTCGAGTTGCTTGGCCACCAGCGTCGCCGACCGCATGATGCGCATCGCGACCGGCCAGCTCAGCGCCGCGATCGACACGACCACCTGCACGATGATGGTGACCGCGCCAGGGTTCGTGCCGGGGGCGTTGAACGTGGTCAGGATGACGATGGCGCCGAGCACGAACGGCAACGCCGCGAAGATGTCGCCGATCCGGGAGAACAGGCTGTCGACGAGACGGCCGTAGTACCCGGCGACGATCCCCACGATCGAGCCGATCAGGATCGTCAGCACGGTCGCGAAGACACCGACCAGCAACGACGCCCGCGCACCGTGGATGGTCCGCGCGTAGACGTCGTAGCCCTGGTTGTCGTAGCCGAACCAGGCGTCCGCGGACGGTCCTTCGTTCGCGTGGGTCAGATCGCTGAACCCGGCCGCACGCGAACTGAACAGGTCGGGAGCGATCGCGACGAGCACGACGAACGCGATGATGACGGCGGAAATGACGAAGGACGGCTTGCGGCGCAGGGATCGCCAGGCGTCGCCGCCGAGACTGCGCGGCTTGTGCGCCACCGCGGAATCGTCGGCGACACCGGCGGCGGCGACGTCCACGGAGGACACGCCGCCGGCCACGTTCGGGTCAGTCATAACGGATCCTCGGGTCGAGAACGGCATAGAGCAGGTCGACGGTGAGACTCACCAGCAGATAGACCATCACCAGCAGGACGACGACGCCGGTGACGGTGGCGCCCTCCCGGTTCTGGATACCGCGGAAGATGAGCCCGCCGATGCCGTTGATGTTGAACACGCCTTCGGTGACGATGGCCCCGCCCATGAGCGCGCCGATGTCGGTGCCGATGAAGGTCAGCACCGGGATCACCGAGTTCCGGAGCAGGTGAACACCGACGACGCGGCTGCGCGGCTGTCCTTTCGCGACGGCCGTGCGGACGTAGTCGGCGTGCCGGTTCTCCGCGATACTCGTTCTCATCAGCCGGGCGATATAGGCCATGGACAGGCTGCCCAGCGCGATTCCCGGCACGATCAGTTCACCGACCGTGGCGTCCTCGGACACGCTCGCCTCGATGAGGCCCAGTTCCGAACCCAGGATGATCTGCAGCACGATCGCGGTGACGAACACCGGGATCGAGATCAGGAACGTGGTGGACATCAGCACGAGGTTGTCGAGGAAACCCTTGCCGCGCAGGCCGGTCAGGATGCCGGCGGAGAGCCCGATGATCGCCTCGATGGCCACCGCGATCAGCGCGAGCCGCACGGTCACCGGATAGGCGTTCCCGATCAGCTCGCCGACCGAGACGCCGTTGAAGGTCTCGCCCCAGTCACCGGTGAACAGGTTCCCGAGGTATTTGAAGTACTGGACGAAGATCGAATCGTCGAGGTTGAACTTCGCGGTCATCATCTCGATGTAGGCGGGCGGGCAGGCGACCTGACCGCATTTGCCGGCGAACGGGTCACCGGGTACCGCCCACACGAGCGCGTAGATGAGGAAAGTGGTGCCGAAGAAGACCGGGATGAGCTGGAGCAGCCGACGGAGGATGTACTGGGACATGGGCGTGCCGTCCTGGAGATCGCGTGGTGGGAGCTGGGGTTCCGGCCGGCCGGGAGCGGTGATCCGCCACTCCCGGCCGGCACGACCACACGGTTACTTCGCGGCGACCTCGATGGACGAGTAGTCCGCGAGACGGCCGTAGTCGAGCTTCGCGACCTTGAGCCGGTTCGACTTGCCGCCGACGCCCTTCTCCTCCCACACGGGGATCTGCGGCAGATCCTTCGCGATCTGGTCCTCCGCCTGCTGGTACAGCTTGATCGCGGCCGCCTTGTCGGCGGTCTGGTCCGCCTGCTTGAGCAGCGCGTCGACGGCCGGGCTGTTGTACGTCGAGTCGTTCGACGAACCGGTGCTCTTGTAGCGCGGGTTCAGGTAGTTCTCGATCGACGGGTAGTCGGCCGACCAGTCGGAGCGGCCCATCCCGGTCAGCTTCCGGCCGTTGACGATGCTGCGCCACTGGCCGAAGTCGGTCGCCGGGACGAAGTCGCATTCGACGCCGAGCGCGTTCTTGATGCTGTTGCATGCCGCGACCAGCGGTTCCTTACGGCCACCGTCGGCGTTCGACGCGATGGTCAGCTTGCCGGTGTACCCGGACTTCGCCCAGTACTCCTTGGCCTTCACCGGGTCGAACTTGCAGAACTCGCAGACGCCCGGCCGGTAACCCTCGATACCGCGCGACACGTAGCCGTCGGCCGCCGCGTAGGTGTCGTTCATGACGGTCTTGACGATCTGCTCGCGGTCGATCGCGAGCGCGATCGCCTTGCGCAGGTCGAGGTTGTCGTAACCCGGGACGTAGTACGGGATGGCGAGCGCGGCGATGCCGAGCAGCTTGCCTTCCACCAGACGGTCACCGAGGTCGGTCTTGTACTTCCCGCCTGCCTTCGCCGCGGGCGGGAGCGCCTCCATGAAGTCGAGGCGGTTGCTCAGCAGGTCCTGGTACGCCGTTTCCTGGCTGGTGTAGATGCGGACTTCGAGGTCCTTGAACTTGACCTTGTCCTCGCCCTGGTACTCGTCGTACCGCGTGAGCTTCATGTTCTGGTTCGGCGTGCGCGAAACGAACTTCAGCGGTCCGTTCCCGATCGGGGCCTTGGCGAACGCCTCCGGGTCGGCGAAGAACTTGTCCGGCAGGGGCGCGAAGGCGAGGTAGCCGATCTTGGTGGCGAACACCGAGAACGGGCCCTTCAGGGTGACCTGGAACTCGTAGTCGTTCACGACCTTGAGCCCGGACATCTCCTTGACGGCCGGCTCTTTCGCGCTGATCTCGTCGTAGCCCTGGATCTGCTCGAAGAAGGACGCGTTCTGCATGCCGTTCTTGCCGTTCGCGCTGTAGTTCCACGCGTCGACGAAGTTCTTGGCCTTGACCTCGGTCCCGTCGTGGAACTTCCAGCCCTTTTTGATCTTGATGTCGAAGACCTTGGAATCGGTCGTGGTGATCGATTCGGCCATCAGGTTGTACGGCTCGGCGGTGTCGGATTTGTAGCCGACCAGCGCCGAGAAGACCGGCTTGAGGGCTTTGGACCCGCCGAGTTCGTTGGTGTTGGCAGGGATCAGCGAGTTCTCCGGCTCGGTGCCGTAGACCGAAACCGCCGCGTTGGCGTCGGTGGCACCGGATCCCTTGTCTTCCTTGGACCCACCACCTCCACAGGCCGTCAGCAGCAGGGCCGCCGTGGCCACCACCGCCGTCGCTCCCCAGAACCCGCGTGAAGCCCGCATGTCCCCTCCAACTCTCGTCGTCGGATAGTCCGGCGAGCGCTGGTCGCGCCCTACCGCCCAGAAGGTGAGACGACGCTATGGGACAGGTGAAGCCGATCACAGTGCGTTGGCGTTGCAAATGTGTGACGGTGTGCCGGACCACCCGGTTAGAGCACAACGTTGGTAGGAACAGGGTTGCGCCGAACGGCCTAATCCGGACTGGAGGTCACCACTTGATCACCGAAAGAAATGGCTTCACGTAAGAGAAAACCGGGCGATCAGGCCAGCGACAGGGCAATCCCGTCGAGGATGTCGTGCTCGGAGATCACCAGTTCGCCGGGACCACTGCGCGTGGCGAACTGCTCGGCCAGCACCTGCACGATCACCGAGCCGCCGCCGATCACGTCGACCCGGCCGGGGTGGATCACCGGGTTCGCGGCACGGGTCGCGTGGTCGGCCGTGAGGAGCGACTGGGCGACGCGGTCGATGTCGGCGTGGGAGAGCTTGGAAAGGTGGGTGCGCTCGGAGTCGTACTCCGAGAGGCCCTGTGCCACGGCCGTCAGGGTCGTGACCGTCCCGGCGACACCGATCCACGTCTTGGCGGTGGACACGTCCACGACGTCGAAGGCCTCGGCGAGCACCTTGGTGGCCAGTTCACGGGCTTCGGCGATCTCGTCCGCGGTCGGCGGGTCGGACTTCAGCGCGCGTTCGGTGATCCGCACGCACCCGATGTCGACCGACTTCGCCGCGATGACCTCCGCCTTGCGGCCGTCCCAGGTGCCGACCACGAGTTCGGTCGAGCCGCCGCCGACGTCGACCACCACGAAGGGGCCGTCGTCGGGATCCTGCTCGCCGACGGCGCCGGTGAACGAAAGCCGCGCCTCTTCGTCGCCGCTGATCACTTCGGCTTCGGTTCCGAGCACCTCGCGCGTCATCGCGAAGAACTCGTCGCGGTTGCTCGCGTCGCGAGTCGCCGACGTCGCGACCATGCGGACCTTCTCCACACCCTTGCGGCGCGCGGCGATCGCGTAGTCGGCCAGCGCCTTGCGGGTGCGCTCGAGCGCCTCGGGGGCCAGCTTGCCAGTGGCGTCCACACCCTGGCCGAGGCGGACGATCCGCATCTCGCGGTGCAGGTCGCGCAGGTCGACCGTCCCGTCGTGACGCGGGGTCAGCTCGGCGACGAGCAGGCGGATGGAGTTGGTCCCACAGTCGATCGCGGCAACACGAGGCATACCCCGGAGATTACAGCGGAGCGAAGCTTCTCCGTTGAGGGCGGTGGCGGGGGCATGGATGGATAGATAGCTGCGATCAGGGGGATTCAGGGGCGGCGCTGGTCGACGTCACCGTCGTGGTCGTCGTGGTCGTCGTCGGCGAGGAACAGGTCGTCGGCGGCGCGGTCGGGGCCGTGGTCGTCGCGCTCGTGGTCGGACTCGGCACCGTCTCCGTCACGGTGGACGTCGGGCACTGCGGCGGCTTCGAGCTTGTCGGCGGTTTCGACGACGACGAAGAAGTGCTCGTCCCCGGCAGGGTCGAAGACGGCGGAGGCGTCACCGAACCGGGCGGTGTCGACGGCACCGGAGGCGGCGGCACCGAGGCGGGCGGCGGGGCGGCCCCGGCGTTCGGCGCGCCGATCGGCACCCTGCTGTCCGGCGTCGGCAGCACACCCGTGCGGTAGGCCTCGGCCCAGATCAGCACGGTGTTCACGTAGGTGTCGGAGTTGTTGTAGCGGAAGACGGCCGCGCGCAACTGGTCCGGTTTGGACAGATCGAGCCCGCCGGAGCACAGGTACCGGCCGGTGCCCAGCGCCGCGTCGAAGATGTTGTTCGGATTGGACTCGCCGTCGCCGTTGCCGTCGGAGGCGTAGCCCTTCCAGGTGGAGGGGATGAACTGCGTCGGGCCGACGGCGCGGTCCCAGACCGTGTCGCCGTCGTACTTGCCGCCGTCGGTGTCCGGGATGGCCGCGAACGGGCCGGCGCCGTTGAGCTGCGGGCCGAGGATCGGTTCGAGGGTGTTGCCCTTGGCGTCGACGTAGCCGCCGCGCGCGTGGTTGGACTCGATCCGGCCGATACTCGCGATCAGCGCCCAGTCGATGTGACAGCCGGGCTGTTCGGCGATGAGGATGTCGGCGGCGTTGCGGTACGCGGCGAGCGCGGTGACCGGGATGCCGAGCGGCCCGTTGGGGAGTTCGTCCGCGGGGAGCGGGAGCGGCGTCGGCGCGTTCGGCAGGCTGCCGTCGACGCCGATCTGGTGGACGAGCGGGTTCTTCGGGTCGTAGCCGCCGACGAGGGCGACGTTGTCCGAATGGATCGTGCTCGCCGTCGCGGCCCAGCTGCCGGCACCGACGACCGCGGCACAGGCCGGGACGATGGCGAGGACACCTCCGGTCACCGCGGCGATCGTGCGGTGCCGGAGACAGAGTCTCCGGACATGACCGGTCACCGCGCCTGGCACGTGCCTCACGCGCATACCTCAGAACCCTCCCGGCGGATCACGACTCGGCGATCCGTTACTTGCCCACCCCGACAACCCGCAACTGGTGCACAGCCTGCCGCATGCGGTGACCGGTTTCACCCCATAGGGGAGTACCAGTTGGTCGACAACGGGTGAATTAACCCACCTGGAGGAACTATCTGTACAGCAGGGGCCGGTGTTACCCCTGGCAGTCACCCGACGGCCAGCCGTTCGCTTTGAGCAGCGCGAGGGTTTCGTCCCCGAACGGGTTCACCCCGGGGCCGACGGCGAGCGTGTGCGCCAGGTGGACGTGCAGGCATTTGACGCGGCCGGGCATCCCGCCCGCGCTGACCTCGTGCCCGAGCGAATCGATGGCGTCGCGTTCGGCGAGGTAGCTCTCGTGGGTCCGCTGGTAGGCGGCCGCCAGCTCGGGGTCCTCCGCGAGCCGGTCGGTCATCTCCTTCATCAGCCCGGACGCCTCGAGCGTGCCGACCATCGAGGTCAGCTTCGGGCAGGTCAAGTAGTAGAGCGTCGGGAAGGGGGTGCCGTCGTCGAGGCGGGGGCTCGTCTGCACGACCGACGGGTGACCGCTCGGGCAGCGCGCGGCGACGGCACGCAGCGCACGGGGTACCCGGCCGAGCTGTTCCGCGATGATCTCGCGGTCGGCGTCGGTCACAGGGTCGTATGAAGACTTTTCCGTGCTGTTCACGCCCATAAGGCTAAAGGGAGAGCTTCAGTCGCCCGCGACCTGATCCCACAGCTTCTCGTACCAGGAGCCCGCGGGCACCGGCTGCTGGCCTTGCGGCTGCCCCTGCTCGGGCGCCTTGTCCTCGGGAAGCTGCACGATGTACGGCGTCTCGCCGGGCTTCACGAAACCGAAGCGTTTACGCGCCTCCGCCTCGATCTGCGCGGGGTCGCTCAGCTCGGCCTTGCGGCCTTCCAGCTGGGCGACGCTCCGCTGCAGCTCGGACTGCAGCTGCTGCTGCTCGGTCACCTCGGACTTCTGGCTGAGGTACGTGCGCAGCGGAACGGCGATGGTGAACGCGAGCGCACACACCACGATCGCCACCACCGCGGCCCGGCGGGTGGTGGACATGCCGAGCACCTTCGCGGCACCCGATGCCCGTTTCGCCGCCAGGCTGCGGCGCAGCCGGGTTCGGGCGCGGACCTCCGTCGTCGTCGTACGGCGGGCGCGCTCCGGACGGCGGCCCCTGCCGGAGCCACCGCCTTCCGCGCGCCCGTTACGACGGGTCCGCGCCCTCCCCCGGTCCGCCATAGCTCGTTATCCCTCGGCGCTGAACCGGGGAAATGCCAGGTCGCCAGCGTAGCGCGCCGCGTCGGCGAGGGTTTCCTCGATCCGGAGCAGCTGGTTGTACTTGGCGATCCGCTCGCCGCGCGCCGGGGCGCCGGTCTTGATCTGGCCGACACCGGTCGCGACGGCGAGGTCCGCGATGAAGGTGTCCTCGGTCTCGCCGGACCGGTGGCTCATCATCGACTTGTAGCCGTACGAGGTGGCCAGCGAGATCGCGTCGAGGGTCTCCGACAGCGTGCCGATCTGGTTGACCTTCACCAGCAGCGCGTTGGCGGCGCGGCGGGTGATGCCCTCTTCGAGGCGGTCCGGGTTGGTGACGAACAGGTCGTCGCCGACGATCTGGACCTTCTCGCCGACCTCGGCGGTCAGCTGGACCCAGCCGTCCCAGTCGTCCTCGCTCAGCGGGTCCTCGATGGACACGAGCGGGTAGTCGCGCAGCAGTTCGGCGTAGTAGGCCGACATCTGCTCGGCGCTCTTCTTCGCGCCTTCGAAGGTGTACGCGCCGTCGGAGTAGAACTCCGTCGCGGCGACGTCGAGCGCGAGCGCGATGTCGCGGCCCGGGGCGTACCCGGCCTTCTCGATCGCCTGAAGGATCAGGTCGAGCGCCTCGCGGTTGTTCTTCAGGCTGGGCGCGAAGCCGCCTTCGTCGCCGAGGCCGGTCGCCAGGCCGCGGCCCTTCAGGACCGACTTCAGCGAGTGGTAGACCTCGGTGCCCCAGCGCAGGGCCTCGCGGAACGACTCGGCGCCGATCGGCGCGATCATGAACTCCTGGATGTCCACATCGGTGTCGGCGTGCGCGCCACCGTTGAGGATGTTCAGCATCGGCACCGGCAGCACGTGCGCGTTCGGCCCGCCGAGGTAGCGGAACAGTTCCAGTTCGGCCGAATCGGCGGCGGCCTTCGCGACGGCGAGCGACACACCGAGGATGGCGTTCGCGCCGAGGCGGCCCTTGTCCGGGGTGCCGTCGAGATCGACCAGCTTCTGGTCGACGATGCGCTGGTCCACGGCGTCGGTGCCGACCAGATCCGGGCCGATTTCGTCCAGGACGGCCGCGACCGCGCGCTCGACACCCTTGCCGTTGTACCGGCCGGTGTCGCCGTCACGCAGCTCGACGGCTTCGTGTTCGCCGGTGGACGCACCCGAGGGGACCGCGGCCCGCGCCAGCGTGCCGTCGTCGAGAGCCACCTCCACTTCGACCGTCGGGTTGCCTCGCGAGTCAAGAATCTCGCGAGCGCCTACCTGCTCGATGAGCGCCACGCCATGCTCCTCATGTGGGTTGTGCCTGCGGTGACCGGCCCCAGCCTAGCCGTCGGCACGGTTCACCCGTTGGAGGCACGCGCCACACAGGACCTACTCGGCGACTGGTTCACCTGCGCGGACTTCCCGCCAGCCCGACGGCAACTCGACGGTGTCGGAGAACTGCTGCCAGAAGGTCCAGCTGTTGCCGCCGATGTCGGAGACGGTGAACACGCGGGCACCGTAGGGCTGATCCTGCGGCGCGTCGAGGTCGGCGTCGTCGCCCAGCGCGGCGCGGACCCGCTCGTACTGCGCGTCGGCGTCGGGGACGTAGACGATGTTCAGCTGCCCGACAGGGCCGTCGACGCCCTTGGCCGCCCAGTATTCGGGACCGACCCCGGCCAGCTGGATCTTCGCCGGACCGGCGCACAGGGTGGCCTGGAACACCTCACCGGAGGCGTCGGCGAAGCGCACCTCCTCGGTGAACCCGAACACTCTGACCAGCCACGCGACCGCTTCGGTCGCGTCGGCGTAGTAGAGGTACGGCGCGAGACCGAGGTATTCGGGCCTGTCCTCTTCGGCACTGCTCATGGCAAGACAGTCCACCATGACCGTTTCAGCTCCTCGTGAACGGCCCTGCCCAGGGGTATCGTGGAGCGGACCATGATGGATGCCGAACCCGCCCCAGAACCCGGTCCGGACTCGTCCGGCGAATCGCGGTTCCGTGCCTTCCGACAGGCCGAGGCCCTGGTCGAAAGCCGCAGGCCGCTCGACGCCCTCAAGGCCCTCCAACCGTTGCTGGAGGAGGAAACCGACAAACCGAGCGTGCAACTGCTGGCGGGCCGCGCGTACTTCCACTCCGCACAGTTGCGACGGGCCGAACGCGCCTTCACCCGGGTGCTGGAGCTGGACCCCACCGATCATTACGCCCGGTTCGTCTTGGGGCGGACCCTCCAGCGCCTCGGCCGGTTGACCGAGGCGCTCGCGCAGATGCGGATCGCGTCGGCGATGCACCCGATCCCGGAGTACCTGGAGGCGATCAGCGAGGTCAGCGCGCGGATCGCGTTGCGCGACTGACCCGGGCTCTCAGGTGGACTTGGCCCGCAGGTGGGCCCGCTCACCCTGCTTGCCGAACAGCACCAGCAGTTCCACCGGCCCCGGTCCCGCGCTTCCGAACCAATGCGGCACCCGCGTGTCGAATTCGGCGGCCTCGCCCGGACCCATCGTGAAGTCACGGTCGCCGAGCACCGCCCGCAACCGTCCACTGAGGACGTACATCCACTCGTAGCCCTCGTGTGTCCGTTGCACCGGTTCGATGTTCTCGACCGGGATCAGCAGTTTGAACGCCTGCGGCTGACCGGGCTGCGCGCTCAGCGACCAGGCGGTGAACCTGCCGAACTTCTGCGGTTTCATCCGGACCCGCGGATCGGACGGCTCGGGTTCGCCGACCAGTTCGTCGAGCGGGACCTTGTGCGCCTCCGACAGCGTCAGCAGCAGCTCCAGGGTGGCCTTCCGGGTGCCCGATTCGAGCCGCGAAAGCGTACTGGCGGAGATCCCCGTCGCCTCCGAGAGCGCGGAGAGGGTGGTGCCGCGTTCCTTGCGGAGCTGCTTGAGCTTCGGGCCGACCTCGGCGAGCCGCCGTTCGATGTCCTGCATGCCCCCAGTTTGCCAAACCGGCAATGAACTTTGCCAGATTTCGACGGAAGTCGGATGCTCGGGACCATGAGCAACGAATTCGACGTGGTGATCATCGGCGGTGGTGTCGCGGGCCTCAGCGCGGCCTTGGTACTGGGCAGGGCGCGGCGGAAGGTCGCCGTGATCGACGGCGGCACGCCGCGCAACGCGCCCGCCGCGCACGCGCAAGGTTTCCTGACCAGGGACGGCATCCCGCCCAAAGAACTCCTGGGCATAGGCCGTGACGAAGTACGCGGATACGGCGTGGAACTCATCGACGACGTCGTCCACCGGCTGCGGCACGACAAAGCGGTGGAGCTGGCGAGCGGCCGGGTCGTCAGCGGGCGCCGGATCGTGATGACCACCGGGCTGGCCGACGAACTGCCGGACGTCCCCGGCGTCGCGGAGCGGTTCGGCACCGACGTGCTGCACTGCCCGTACTGCCACGGCTGGGAAGTGCGCGATCAGCGCTTCGGCGTGCTCGCCACCTCCGAGAAGTCGGTCCACCAGGCGCTGATCGTCTGGCAGTGGAGCAAGGACCTGACGTTCTTCGCACACACCCAGGAGATCTCGGCGGACGACCGGGCGAAGCTGACCGGACTGGGCATCCGGATCGTCGACGGGAAGGTGTCCGAGCTCGCCGTCGAAAACGACCGGCTGGCCGGGGTCCGGCTCGTCGACGGCGACCTCGTCGAACGCGACGTCGTGTTCGTCGGCCCGAAGTTCGTCCCGCACGACCGGCTGCTCGCCCAGCTCGGCTGCGCGCGCACCGAAGACGGTTTCGTCGCGGTGGACGCGCAGGGCCGGACGAACGTGGACGGCGTCTGGGCGGCGGGGAACGTCGTCGACCCGATGGCGCAGCTGGTCGTCGCGGCGGGCGACGCCTACCGGATGGCGACCGCGCTCAACTTCGGCCTGGTGCTCGAGGATCAGGGCGCGACGCTGGCGTCCGCGTAGGCGTCGGCCGCGCTGAAGACCTCCTGGGCGTACGGAACGGCGGGGTTGAACATCCGCATCGACTTCCACCATCCCTCCGGGGTGGCGACGTCGTCGCCGGCGGCGCACAGGTAGCGGGCGGTGGCGAAGGCGGCGTCATCGAGGTTCTTCGGATCCGGCGGCTTCCCGTCGCTGGTGGCCCGGACAGCGTGCTTGGCCCAGATGTCGGGCGTGAGCGTGATCGGGCCGGGCCTGCCCTGCGCCGTCTCGACGTGGGAGATACCGGCGAGGGTCGCCCAAGAGAGGTGACAACCCGGCTTCTGCCGCCGAAGCCACATCTCCGCCCGGCCGTAAGCGGACAGATCGGTGGCGGACAGCCGCGTCTTCGCGGCCACCCGGTTCGCCCAGGTCTCGAGTTCGGCCGCGTCGGAAACGGTGGGCCGGTCGGGCGGCGCGGCGAGCCCGGCTCGCGGCGTCGCCACCCCCGGCTGCGGCTTCTGGTCGGGAACCGCGAGCGCGGGCTGCGGTTGCGCCGGAGGGGGCGGCTCGTCCCCACCCGGCCGGTTCATCCCGACGGTCATGATCAGCACCACACCGGTCAGCACGAGCCCGCCCGCGAAAGCGAGCCTGGGGACGTACGGCGGCAGAGGGCGCGCTGGATGCTCCGGGGCGTCGATGCTCGACTGGGCGGTTTCGGCCACCCGGTCAGGTTACTTCGCCACACTGCCGGGGGATGACCCATTCGGAGGAGCAGGTCAGCGGACGGTAAACCGGCGATCGTGGCGCCGATTCGTTATGTGATCCGCGCGGTGCGCGCTGACCTGCGGATGCTTTCCGCGCGCCCGTCCGATCAAGGTCTGTTCAAGCGGTTCGTCCACATTCGCCACCACCCGGCCGAGCTGGACTTTCAGGCAAGGCTTACCTAAAACCAGGGGGTTCAGTCAGGACGACCAGGGAGAACGACGTGTGGTTCGCGAGTGCGCTCATCGGCCTGCGTGAAGGTCTGGAGGCCGCCCTCGTCGTCAGCATCCTCGTCGCGTTCCTGGTCAAGACCGATCGGAAGCACGCGCTGCGCTGGGTGTGGCTCGGTGTCGGCGTCGCCGTCCTGCTGTCGGTCGGGATCGGCGCGATCCTCACCTACTCCACCGCTCAGCTGTCCTTCGAGCAGCAGGAACTGCTCGGCGGCACCCTGTCGATCGTCGCGGTCGGTTTCGTGACGGCGATGATCTTCTGGATGCGCAAGGCGTCGAGGACGATCGCCGCCGAGCTGCGCGGGAAGCTGGACGAAGCGCTCAACGTGGGCCCGGTCGCCGTCCTCGTCCTGTCGTTCTTCGCCGTCGGCCGCGAAGGCCTGGAAACGGCGGTGTTCTTCTACTCGACCGTGCAGACCGCCCAGGGCGGGACGACCGAACCGCTGATCGGTTTCACCGCGGGCATCCTCACCGCGGTCGTGCTGGCGTATCTGATCTACCGCGGCGCCGTCCGGTTCGACCTCGGCAGGTTCTTCACGATCACCGGCGTCCTGCTGGTGTTCGTCGCGGCGGGCGTCCTCGGCTACGGCCTGCACGACCTGCAGGAAGCCGCCTTCCTCCCCGGTCTGACCACGCTCGCTTTCGACGCGTCGGCCGTCCTGCCGGAGACCAGCTGGTACGGCGCGCTGCTCAAGGGGATCTTCAACTATTCGCAGCAGACGACGGTCCTGCAGGCCGTCGCGTGGGTCGCGTACGTGGCGATCGTGCTGCCGCTTTTCCTCAGGCCCAAGAAGAAGGCCGCGACGGCTCCCGTCGCGGCCGCGGTTAAGGAGTGACCACCGTGTCCCGTCGATTCCCGCTCGCCGCTCTCGCCGGCGTCGGCGCCCTGGTGCTCACCGCCTGCGGTGGTGGCGAGGAAACCCCCGCCGTGGCAGGCGGCCCGATCAAGGTCGAAGCAACGGACAGCGCGTGCGCCGTCTCGGTGAACACCGCGAGCGCGGGCAACGTGACCTTCGAAATCACCAACAAGGGCAGCAAGGTCACCGAGTTCTACCTCTACGCCGAGGGCGACCGGATCATGGGCGAGGTCGAGAACATCGCGCCCGGGCTGAACCGGCGGCTCATCGTCGAGGTCGCCGAAGCGGGCAAGTACCAGACCGCGTGCAAGCCGGGGATGACCGGCAACGGCCTCCGCGGCGACTTCACCGTCACGGGCGGCGGTGCGAAGCAGACCGACCCGAACTCGCAGAAGGCGCAGGCGGTCAAGAGCTACGCGGAGTACGTCGCGAACAACACCAAGGCGCTCGACGAGGAGACCACCAAATTCGTCGCGCTCGTGAAGACGGGCAAGACCGACGAGGCGAAGGCCGCCTACGCCCGGACCCGCGTCTACTTCGAGCGGGTCGAGCCGGTGGCCGAGAAGTTCGGCGACCTCGACCCGAAGATCGACGCGCGCGAAGCCGACCTCGAACCGGGTCAGAAGTTCACCGGGTTCCACCGGCTGGAGAAGGACCTTTGGGTGACCGGGCTGCAGCCCGACGCGCCCCAGATCGCCGACCAGCTGCTCGCCGACGTCAAGGAACTCGTCACCAAGTCGGCCGCGATCGAACTGAACGCGCTCGACCTGGCCAACGGCGCCAAGGAACTGCTCGACGAGATCGCCACCGGCAAGATCACCGGCGAAGAGGAGGCGTTCTCGCACACCGACCTCTCGGACTTCCAGGGCAACCTCGACGGTTCGAAGGCCGCGATCGCCTCGCTGCGCCCGTTGCTGCAGGCGAAAGACCCGGCCCTGGTGTCCACTTTGGACAAGGAGTTCGGCAATGTGCAGGCGTTGCTGGACAAGCAGCGCGAAGGCGACGGTTTCAAGCTGTACACCGCGCTGAGCCAGGACCAGATCAAGGAATTCGCGTCGGCGGTCGACGCGCTGAGCGAGCCGCTGAGCAAGGTCGCGGAGGTCGCGGCGCAATGACCGGGACGGAGGACACCCGGGTCTCCCGCCGGAAGCTGTTCGGCATGGCGGGAGCGGGTGCCGCTCTCGTCGGAACCGGCGCGGCCGCCGGATTCGGGGCGAACCGGCTGCTCGGCGGGGACAGCCCGGCACAGGCCGCGCAGAGCGTCGTCGAGTTCCACGGCGAGCACCAGGCCGGGATCGTGACGCCGGTCCAGGAGAACCTGCATTTCGTCGCGCTGGACGTGACGACGAAGGATCGCGAAAAGCTCGTCAAGCTGCTGCGCACGTGGACGGACGCCGCACGGCGGATGACCGCGGGCCGGGAGGTCGGAACGGGCGGCGCCGTCGGTGGCGCCCCCGCCGCGCCGCCGAGTGACACCGGCGAGGCCCTCGACCTGGCGGCGTCGTCGCTGACGCTGACGATCGGTTTCGGCCCTTCGCTGTTCGACGACCGGTTCGGGCTCGCCCCGAAACGGCCCGCCGCGCTGATCGACCTCCCTCTGTTCCCGGCGGACAAACTCGACCCCGCACGCAGCGGTGGCGACGTCTGTATCCAGGCGTGCGCGGACGATCCGCAGGTCGCGGTGCACGCGATCCGGAACCTGGTGCGGCTGGGCTTCGGCGTCACCGCGGTGCGCTGGTCGCAACTCGGGTTCGGCCGCAGTTCGTCGACGTCGCGGGCGCAGTCCACGCCGCGGAACCTGTTCGGGTTCAAGGACGGGACGCGCAACGTCAAGGCCGAGGAGGCCGACGTCCTGCGCGACCAGGTGTGGGCGACGGCCGAAGACGGGCAGCCGTGGATGGCGGGCGGGTCGTTCCTGGTGGCCCGCCGGATCCGCATGCACATCGAGACCTGGGACCGGGAATCGTTGCGGGGGCAGGAAGGCATCGTCGGCCGGTCGAAGGGCACGGGCGCGCCGCTGGGACAGGCCGCCGAGTTCGACGAGCCCGACTTCAACGTCGGCGGCGCGGGTGGCGAGAAACTCATCCCGGAGGATTCACACGTCCGGCTCGCCTCGCACGAGAACCTGAACGGGGCGCGCATCCTGCGGCGCGGCTACAACTTCGTCGACGGTTCCGACGGTGTCGGGCACCTCGACGCGGGGCTGTTCTTCCTCGCCTTCAACCGGGACACGCGCAAGCAGTTCGTGCCGATGCAGCAGGCGCTGTCGTCGAAGGACGCGATGATGGAGTACCTCCAGCACACCGGATCCGCTCATTTCGCCGTGCCACCGGGCGTGCGTGAAGGCGGTTTCTGGGGCGAGGGCCTGTTCGCTTGACCTCCAGCTAAGTGGAGGTCGCACACTGGATTCCATGTTCAGTGAAGCGGAACTCGACTACCTCGCCACTCAGGGACTCGGACGGCTCGCGACGGCCCAGCCGGACGGGACACTGCAGGTCAGCCCGGTCGGTTATGCCTACAACACCGAGACCCGGACGATCGACATCACCGGCTACGAACTGGCGAAGAGCAAGAAGTTCCGGAACGTGGCCGCCAACGGGCAGGCCGCGTTCGTGGTGGACGACATGCCGTCGCAGGACCCGCCGAGGATCCGCTGCCTCGAGATCCGCGGCCGGGCCGAGGCGCTGACGGGCGCCCGCACGGCCGACGGTCATTTCGACGGCGCGGTGATCCGGATCCACCCCTCGCGGATCATCAGCCTCGGCGTCGACGACCCGGACCACGACCCGCTCGACCTCGTCCCGCACAACCGGAACGTCTGACCGGCGGATGTCATGAAAGGGGCTTTCCTGACGAATTCCGTCAGGAAAGCCCCTTTCATGACACTTCAGCGGCGATTACCGAAGACCGCGTAGGTACCCAGGCCCACCACACCGAGTACCACGGCGGTCCACGTGGCCGCGGGGACGCCGGCGGGCTGGAGAAGCCAGGTGATCGCCAGGTGCGCGGTGTCCGTGCCCGACGTGGTGGCCCAGACCACGAACGAGACGACGAACACGAACAGCGGCAACGCCCACCCGAAGGCCCCGCCGAACAGCACCGCGGAGATCCCCGCGAGGCCGAGCAGTCCGCCCGCGTTCCGCGTAAGGATCTCCACCGGCACCTGCTCCGCCTCCCACAGCCGGGGCAGGAGCACGGCGCCGAAACCGAGGCCGCCGATCAGGAGGAGATGCAGGCCGCGACGGGGAATCCACCGGATCGCGGCGGTCCGGTCGAGATCGGCGTCCTGTCCGCTCAGCCCGGTCGCCATCACCGCGACCGCGGCCGTGAGCGCCAGGGAAACCGGGATCATCGACCAGTGGTCCCTGGCCAGGAACCAGATCACCGCCGTGGTCACCACCAGCGCCGCGAACGAGGCCGGCACGCTCCGCGACCGCGCGTACAGCACCGCCCACCTCATCGGGCCCCACCGAGCAGGATGTCGAGCTGGTTACCCCGGCAGGCCAGGCCCGCCTGTCGCACCGCGATGACCCGCTCTCGCTGCACGTCGGCCGGGAGGGCACGGAAGGTCTCCTGCTTCTGGGCGATTTCGTTCTTCACCTCGTCGCTCCAGTAACCGCTCAGCGTCTTCCACTCGCCGAGGAACCAGTTCGAGGTGATCGATCGCGCGGTGAGTTCGTCCATAAAGGACTTGTCGACGCCATGGGCGGAATAGCAGGTCGGCGTCCCGGCGCCGGCGACCAGCGCCCGCGTCACGTCTTCCGGGACCAAGAGCGAACGGACGGACCAATCCAGCAGGTCCAGGGAGACGGTGTCGGCGGCACGCGGCGGCACCTCGTCGTAGCCCAGCCGCCGGTCCTGTACCGCGACCTTGACCGGCGCGTCCGGCAGTGTTCCCAGCAGCCGCAACGCCTTCTTGCCCGGCCCGGCGAGACGGGGCAGTTCGGACTCGAGCATGCGGGGGACGCAGACCGGGCCGTCGCAGATCATCGCCGTCGCGTGCGGGTCGATGACCTTCCCTTCGGCCGTGGTGCCGGGAAGAACGGGCAAGGCGATCCCGACCGCCACCAGCGCGGGGACGACGGCGAGTGCCTTCGCCCGCTTGGAGCGGACCGCCAGCAGGAGGAACCCTGTCGCGGCCAGTCCGGCGAGCCAGATCACCTGCCCGAGATCCATCCGGCCTGCGGTGGTGTTGAACGGATCGTCGACGACGTCCATCGCGGGAGAGAGCAGCGAGACCCGGAACGGCACGAACCCGGACAGCAAGCTGCCCTCCCCCGCGGCGAGCTGGAACAGGATCGCGGCCGCGAACGCGGCGACGGCCACCGCGGGCGCGGTCAGCGGATGCGGCAGCAACCGGCCGATCCCGAGCCCGATCCAGGCGCCCGCGAGCATCCCGAGGACACCGACCACGACGATCGGCAGCCAGCCGAAGGTGAAGAACCCGCCGTTGAAGATCGCCTGGACGGCGCCGACTGCGAAGATCAGCAGGTAGCCCAGCACCAGCAGGCCGCCCAGCGCGCCGGCGAGTTTCGCGGCCCGCTGCCAGCCGGGCCGCGGCAGGGTGGTCATGAGTTCGGCCGTGCCGGACCGGCTGTCCCGCATCCCCTGGATGACACCGGCGCCGATCGCGATCGGCCACAGGAACACCAGCAGGAACCGGCTCCATTCCGCGGCGGGCACCCAGTGCTCGTTCCACGCGATCGGTGATCTCGTCCACGGACCGGAGAACGAGTACAGGAATCCGAACGCGACGACGAGGATCGCGAGCGTGGCCCAAGGGGCGATGGAACGGCGGAGTTCGATCCGCAGAATCCGCGTGTTCACCAGTTACCCCTCCCCGGCTCGTGCCCGAGCAGCGCCGAATAGCCGCGCTCGATCGGGCTGTCGCCGACGTACTCCGCGGTCCCGGCGGCGGCCATTTCGTCCGGGGTCCCCTGGAAGACGAGTTTGCCGTTTTCGAACAGGACGACGTCGGTGCACGCCGTGGCGACGTCCTCGACGAGGTGCGTCGAGACGACGACGCAGGCGTCACGCCCCATTTCCTGCATGAGTTCCCGGAACCGCACGCGCTGCGCCGGGTCGAGTCCGGCGGTCGGCTCGTCCAGCAGGAGGAGGTCGGGGTCGTTCACGATCGCCTGGGCGATCCCGACCCGCCGCACCATGCCGCCGGAAAGCGTCTTCATCTTGTCGTCGGCGCGATCGGCGAGGCCGACCCGTTCGATCGAACGCTGCACCGCTCCCGGGATGTCCTCTTTGGACATTTCCTTGAGCCACGCGATGTACTCGACGAACTCGCGGACGGTGAAGCGCTTGTAGTAGCCGAAATTCTGCGGCAGATAGCCGATCCGGCGGCGCAGGCGGCGCTGATCGGTGAGCCCCCCGACGGACTCACCGAGCAGCGCCAGCCTTCCCTCCGCCGGCCGGAGCACCGTCGCCAGCGCCCGGATCAGCGTGGTCTTCCCCGCCCCGTTCGGGCCGAGCAGACCGTGCACCCCCGTGCCCAGTTCCAGGTCGAGCCCGTTCACGGCGTACTTGCGTTTGCCGACCCGGACCTTCAGTTCCTCCGCCTCGATTTGCCACGCGTAGGTCGTGGGTGCGACCTCCGCGGCCCCGACGGCACGCATCATGTTCTCCCCTTCGTTCATCGTTCGGATCCGCCGAGCAGGCCGAAGGCGCTCCGGCGGAGCACCACCACGGCCATGGTCAGCGCGAAGATCACGCCCCAAACCGGAAGCAGGTCGGGTTCGAGCACGGTGGCTCGTCCCTGCGAAGCCACCGCGGGCGCCAGGACCACCACCACCCAGATCCCGGCCAGGACATACGCCGCGCGGGTCACCCCGATCAGCCCGCCGAGCGCGAGTGTCCCGGTGGTGAAGGCCAGGCTCGGCAGGAGAGCGAGCCCCCCGAAGCCATCACCGCCGAGCCAGCTCGCGAGAACCTGCATCGGCAGCACTATGGCGAGGACAGCCGTCGTCCGGCGCAGCAGCAGGTAGAACCCGCCCCTCGGCGCGGAAGTGACGAGTTCGTAAGCGGGATCGAGGCCCTTGGACCAGGACACCGCGACCCCGAGCACCGGCAGCACCGGTGAGAAGAGCTGGACGAACGAGTAGTTCCGGCTCCACGTGAAGCTGGCCCAGTCCAAGAGGAATCCCGTCGCCGGGAGCAGGATGATCATCACCAGCCACGGCAGCATCACCGGCGTCACCCAGGTGTGCAGCCGCCCGGCCCACCGGCTCCGTGACCGCCCCGGCCCCGTTTCGGCTAGTTTCGGGCCCAGCCCCGCCCAGACGTCGTCCACCAGCGCCGACACCGTGGGCAGGCTGACCGCGGACAGCCTCCCCCGGCATTCCGCGCAGGTTTCGAGATGGGCTTCGATCGCCCAGACCTCGTCGCCCGCCAAGCCTTCGTCCCCTCGGACATAGCCGGCAAGGAGCTGTCCGGACACGTGTTCCTTGTTCACGACAGCGCCTCCCGCATCGCGATCCGAGCCCGCCTGGCGCGGGTTTTGACGGTTCCTTCCGGCACGCCGAGCAGGACCGCGGTCTCCCGGACGGTCAGCCCGTCGAGCACCATGGCCTGCAAGACCTGCCTTAGTTCGGGAGCGAGCCGGCGCAGCGCGTCGCCGACGTGGTCGCCGACCGCACCGGCCAGCGCCTCGTCTTCGGCGGCGGGCGCCACGGCCGCCTCCGCGACCGGCAGCGGCAGCGCGTGCTTCGCCCGGCGGCGGAAAGCGTCGACGAGCCGCCTCGCGGCGATCGTCCACAACCAGCCGACGGCGCTCCCGCCGACGGCCGAACCGGCGAACGCGCCGGCCGCACGCCAAACCGCGAGGTAGGTCTCCTGCATCACCTCGGCGACGATCTGCTCGTCGGCGCAGCGACGGCGCAGGCGTACGGCCAGCCACGGCGACGTGCGGCGGTAGAGCTCCTCGAACGCCGCGCGGTCACCTTTGGCCGTGCGGCGGACGAGCTGCTCTTCGTCCGGTTCCGTTCCCTTCACACCCGGCAAGACGCCGAGTCCGCCGAATCGGTTCTCACCCGATTGTGTCCCGCATCACAGCGGCCGTACCACTTCGGACGCTTTCTCGTCGAAAGCGGAGCGTGCGGCGAAGATCTGGTCGACGTTCTCGACGGCCCATTCGGCGACGGCGTTCGTCAGCCTGCCGACATCGACGCCGAGCGGGGTGAGCCCGTACTCGACCCGCGGCGGGACGGTGGGATAGACGTCCCGCCGGATCAGCCCGTCCCGTTCCAGGGAGCGGAGGGTCTGGGTCAGCATCTTCTGCGTGATCCCGTCGAGCAAACGGCGAAGTTCGCTGAACCGCATCGGCCGCTCGTAGCGCCGGATCGCCCCGAGAACGTAAAGCGCCCACTTGTTCGCGAGCACCTCGATGACCGTCCTGGACGGGCAGTCACGACCGTGCACCGCCACCCATTCTTCGAATATCCGCCGCTCATCGAAGGTACCCATGAGGTACCTAGATACCAGTGCGGTGCCTACTTCACAACGGGTACCTGGCAGCGACATGCTCGTTCCCATGCGGAAGATCCAGCAAGTCTCGTTCGGCGGACCCGACGTTCTCCACCTCACCGAATCGGAAAAGCCTGTTCCGGGCGAGGGTCAGGTCCTCGTGCGCGTCCACGCCGCAGGAGTGAATCCGGCGGATTGGAAGATCCGGAACGGGCTGGTCGTCGGCGACCTGCCCTTGACCGTGGGGCTCGACTTCTCGGGCGTGGTCGATTCCGCCGGAACGCGGTTCCAGCCCGGCGACGAGGTCTACGGCGTCACGTTCCCGCCGGACGGCTCGTACGCCGAATACGTCGCGGTCAGCGAGGACGCGCTCGCGCTGAAACCGCGAAGTCTCGATCACGTCCACGCGGCCGCGCTCCCGATCGCGGCGCTGACCGCGTGGCAGCCGTTCACCAGGCTGTTCCCGGTCGGACCGGGACACCGCGTGCTCGTCCACGCCGCGGCGGGCGGGGTCGGGCATCTCGCCGTGCAGATCGCCAAGGCCAAGGGCGCGTACGTCGTCGGCACCGCGCGCGAGGCCAAGCACGACTTCCTCCGTGAGCTCGGCGCGGACGAACTGATCGACTACACGACCAGCGATTTCGCGAAATCGCAGGACGTCGACGTCGTGCTGGACCCGATCTCCGGCGAGTACGGTCCCCGGTCACTGGACACGCTCAAACCGGGCGGTGCGCTGATCGACATCGTCGGGCACGGTCCGGACCGGACGGAGGTCCGGCGGAAGGCCGAGGGCCTCGGTCTCCATTTCGCCGAGTTCTACGTCGCCCCGTCCGGAACGGATCTGGCGGAAATCGCGACTTTGGCCGACGCCGGTTCCCTGCGGGTCTCGATCGCCGAGGTCCTCCCGCTCGAACAAGCGGCGAAGGCGCACGAACTGAGCGAATCCGGACGCGTCCAGGGCAAGCTCGTCCTGACGGTCTAGCTCGGCCAGAACTTGCGCCAGCCGTCGGCCTCGAGCGTCGTCGGTTCGAGACCGGCGTCTCGGGCGGCCTGTTCGGCATCGCGGATGTCTTGCGCGAACCGCTTCGCGACGGCACGGAGCTCGCCTTCGGGGTCGATCCCGGCCCGGCGAGCGGTCGCGGCGACCCGGAACAACTGGGCCGCCGCTTCGGAACCTTCGGGGAACAGGTCGAGCGGGATCCCGGCCCGGCCGCTGCGCTGCCCGAGCTTCCCGGCCAGCGCCACGGCGGGCTGGCCGAGCGCGACGCCGTCCACAATGGACTGGCGGCTCTTCTCGGCCTGCTTCAGTTCTTCCCACTTGAGGTTCTGGTGGTCGACGGTCTCGACTCGCGGGGCGTCGGTGAAGACGTGGGGGTGACGTCCGACGAGCTTCGCGACCAGATCGGACGCGACCTCGTCGATCCCGAACGGATCGGTCGCGTCCTCGATGGCGACGCGCGCGTGGAACAACACCTGGAGCAGGACGTCACCGAGTTCTTCGCGCAGGGCGGCCCGGTCGCCTTCCTCGATCGCGTCGAGCAGCTCGTAGGTCTCCTCGACCAGGTATTGACGCAGCGACTCGTGCGTCTGGACGGCGTCCCACGGGCATCCGCCCGGCGAGCGGAGCCGGTCCATCACCTCGGCGGCCTCGACCAGCGGCGGAACGGGCGCTTCCAGCACCCGGGCACCCGCCCTGATCAGCGCCGCGGCCTTCGGTTCCCGGCGCGAACCGGCGATGAGCACGAGGCCGCGCACCGGTGCGTCACCGAGCGCGGGCACACCGAAAACGCCGGGATCGACATCCGAAGCCGCGTACACGGCGTCGCTGTTTCGCAAGATCGGAAGTGCCGCGGCGGGCAGTGTCGCCCCGCGGGCGATCACGACGACGGCAGCGGTCACGGGTTTTGCGGGGTGGCGCCGTGCACCGGCAGCACGATGCCCTTTTTCGAAGCTTCGTTGGGCGCGAGGTCCATGCCCACGACATCCCACACGCCGTAGCGCGGGTTGACCTTGAGGCCGACCTGGTCCAGGTACGGCTGGAGGAGCCGGATACCCACGTTGGCCAGCTGCTGGGCGCTGGGCTGCGCGGCCTGATCCGACGCGACGGGCTTGTCGGCGGTCCGCTCACGCACCACGACGACGACCCACAGCGGCTGCTGCGGCGTCGGCTGGAACGCGGCGACGGTGTTGGGCTCGAGCCCGAACAGGACGGTGGCCGCGGTCGCGGGCGACTGCATCGCCGGCAGCTTCTGACCGGTGCCTGCCTGCGTGTCGGACGTCTTCTGGTCCTGCGCGATCAGTTCCGCGGCCGCGTTCGGCGAGGCGGCGAACTTCCGGGCCTTCTCGATCGCCTGCTCGCGCAGCTTGTCCGCGTCGGAACCGGTGGCGTCGGTCGAGGAGACCGAGCTGAAATCGAAACTGACGGTGAGCTTGTCCAGATACTTCACCGCGAGCTGGGTCTGCAGCGCCGCGTCGACCAGGGCTTCGCGGTGATCCCGCACGCGCGCGACGAGCTGCTGCACGCTGATCGCGGGATCGTCCTGCTGCTTCGCCTCCATCGGCTTCGCCAGCGGATCGTTCTGCAACGCGGCCACGACGAGGGACTCGTCGACGCGGACGCCTTCGCGCTGAGCGGCACGCTCGGTGAGGTCGTGGAGGATCTCCTGGCGCACGATCTCGCGGCCGACGAGGTCGAGCTTGTGCTCCTTGGCGAGCTGCTGCCCGTACGGATGCTCACGGACGGCCTTGTCGATCAGCTGCTGCACGCGATCGACCGAAACGGACTTGCCGTCGACGATCACCGCCGCACCGACCTGTCCCGGTCCGGCGTTGCATCCGGCGAGAAGGAGAGACCCGGCAAGAACCCCGACCAGCGCACGACGGCGCCCCATGATCCGCATCACAGGGCCTACCCTCTCATACCGGCCCCAGCGAGAGAACCAGGTCATAAGGGCCTGTTGGCGGAGCTGAGATTCGACCGGAAGCAACCCAACGCGTGAACCCGCCTCGGCCGAAGGCCCCGCTATCGCGGCGGCAGGGCGCCGTCTCCGCTCTCCCTGACGTGGAAGACCAGGTCACGCCCTGTCGACGTCGATCGCGGCCGCGGGTTCACCGGTAGACATCTGGTGCGATTCGAGTTCGCTCACGCGACGGGTGCCGGCGACTTCATCAGGTTCGTCAGCAGCTTCGCGCACCAATCCAGCAGTTCCTCGTCCCTCAGCACCGGAGCACCGATTCGGCCGCCCGCCGGCCCCTCGGTCGGCTTCGGCACGGAAACCGTGTTCGTCACCGCCTTGAAGAGAGCCTTGGGGTACAAGCGCTTCAGCCGCACCATCTGCGAATCCGCCAGCGGCAGCGGCGCGAACCGGATCGACGAGCCCTGGACGGCGACCTCGGTGACACCCGCCGCGCGGCAGGTGTGCCGGAACGCGGCGACGGCGAGCAGCCGTCGCACGGCGGCGGGCGGCTGGCCGTAGCGGTCGACCAGTTCTTCGCGCACGGCGTCGAGCCCGGCCTGATCGGGCGCGGCCGCGATCTTGCGGTACGCCTCCAGCCGCAACCGCTCACCCGGGACGTAGTCGTGCGGGATGTGCGCGTCCACCGGGAGGTCGACCCGGACATCGGCGAGTTCTTCTTCCTCCGCCGTGTCCGCGCCCGCGTGCCGCCGGAACGCGTCGACCGCTTCGCCGACGAGCCGCACGTACAGATCGAAACCGACACCGGCGATGTGCCCGGACTGCTCCGCGCCGAGGATGTTGCCCGCGCCGCGGATCTCCAGGTCCTTCATCGCCACGGCCATCCCCGCGCCCAGTTCGGTGTTCTGCGCGATGGTCGCCAACCGGTCGTGCGCCGTTTCGGTGAGCGGCGCTTCCGGCGGGTACAGGAAGTACGCGTACCCGCGCTCGCGACCGCGCCCGACCCGGCCGCGCAGCTGGTGCAGCTGCGCCAGGCCCAGCAGGTCCCCTCGTTCCACCAGCAGCGTGTTGGCGTTCGAGATGTCCAGCCCGGTTTCGACGATCGTGGTGCAGACGAGTACGTCGTACTCGTTCTCCCAGAAACCCTGGATGATCTTCTCGAGTTTGTCCTCGTTCATCTGCCCGTGCGCGGTGACGACACGCGCCTCCGGCACCATCTCGCGAATACGCTTCGCGGCCTTTTCGATCGAAGAAACCCTGTTGTGCACGTAGAAGACCTGGCCGTCGCGCAGCAGTTCACGCCTGATCGCTGCGCCCACCTGCTTGTCGTCGTACGCGCCGACGTAGGTCAGGATCGGGTGCCTGTCCTCGGGCGGGGTCAGGATCGTGGACATCTCGCGGATCCCGGCGAGCGACATCTCCAGCGTTCGCGGGATCGGCGTCGCCGACATCGTCAGGACGTCGACGTGTGTCCGCAGCGCCTTGATGTGTTCCTTGTGCTCGACGCCGAACCGCTGCTCCTCGTCGACGATCACCAGGCCGAGATCCTTGTACCGGATCCCGGTCTGCAGCAGGCGATGCGTGCCGATCACGATGTCGACGTCACCCGAGGACAGCTGTTCGAGGATCGCGTCGGACTCGACCTTGTTCGTGAACCGCGAGAGTCCCCTGATCTTCACCGGGAACGAACTCATCCGTTCGGTGAAGGTGTTGAGATGCTGCTGCGCGAGCAGTGTCGTGGGCACCAGCACCGCGACCTGTTTGCCGTCCTGCACCGCCTTGAACGCCGCGCGCACCGCGATCTCGGTCTTGCCGTAGCCGACGTCGCCGCAGATGACGCGGTCCATCGGGACACCGCGTTCCATATCCGACTTGACCTCGTCGATCGCGGCGAGCTGGTCGTTGGTCTCGGTGAACGGGAAGGCGTCCTCGAGTTCGCCCTGCCACGGGGTGTCCTGCCCGAACGCGTGCCCGGGCGCGGCCTGCCGCGCGGCATAGAGCTGCACCAGTTCGGCGGCGATCTCCTTGACCGCCTTCTTCGCCTTGGCCTTGGTGTTCTTCCAGTCGGACCCGCCGAGCTTGTTCAGCGTCGGCAGCTCGCCGCCGACGTAGCGGGAAACCTCGTCGAGCTGGTCGGTCGGCACGAACAACCGGTCTCCGGGGTGCCCGCGCTTGGAGGAGGCGTACTCCAGCAGCAGGTACTCACGGGTCGCGCCGGCGACGGTGCGCTGCACCATCTCGACGAACCGCCCGATGCCGTGCTGGTCGTGCACGACGTAGTCGCCCGTCTTGAGGGCGAGCGGGTCGACGGCGTTGCGCCGCCGCGACGGCATCTTGGTACTGAAGTCCTTTGTGGACGTTCCGGCGCCGGAACCCCGGCCGGTCAGGTCCGACTCGGACAGCACCACGAGAGCCCGCTCCGGCGACACGAAGCCGTCCGAAAGCCCGCCGCACGTCACCGTGACGACGCCCGCCGTCAGCGGCCCGATGAGACCTTCCGCCAGTGACGCGGGCACGTCCCCCGCCGACAGCTGCTCGACCGCGCGGGCAGCGGTGCCGTGCCCGGCGACGACGAGCACGGCCGTCCCGCCCGCGGCCGTGTGCGCGCGCAGGTCGGTGGTCGCGCGCTCGACCTCGCCGCGGTAGTTCGGCGCGGCCTCGATCGAGACGCTGTAGACGTCGGGATCGTCGCTGGCCAGCTGCGTCAGCGTCCACCACGGACGCTTCGTCTCCTGAGCGCGCTTCGCGATCTCCGCGAGGTCCCGGTACGCGGACGCGCCGAGATCGATCGGCGCCTGGCCGCCCGCGGCGGCCGTGGTCCAGGACGCCTCGAGGAACTCCTGCCCGGTGCGGACCAGGTCGGCCGCGCGGGCGCGGATCTTCTCCGGATCGGCCAGCAGCACGTGCGTGCCCTGCGGCATCGCGTCGGTCAGCAGGTCCAGCTCGCCCTCGCACAGCACGGGGATGAGCGCCTCCATGCCCTCGACGGGGATCCCGCCGGACAGCTTGGTGAGCATCTCGGTGAGCTGCGCGTCCGCCTCGTAGGTCGTCGCCAGCTCGGCGGCCTTCGCCCGCACCGACTCGGTGAGCAGCAGCTCACGGCACGGCGGCGCGCTGACGTGCTGGATCTCCCCCGGCAGCGAGCGCTGGTCGGACACCGCGAACGCGCGGATCTCGCTGACCTCGTCGCCCCAGAACTCGATCCGCACCGGATGCTGCGCCGTCGGTCCGAACAGGTCGAGGATGCCGCCGCGCACGGCGAATTCGCCGCGCTTCTCGACCATGTCCACCCGTGTGTACGCCAGCTCGACCAGCTGCTCCAGCAGCCCTTCGAAGCTCTGCTCCTCGCCGACGACCAGGTCGATCGGCGCGAGCGAACCGAGCCCGGGCGCCATCGGCTGGATGAGGCTGCGGACGGTCGCGACGACGACGCGCAGGGCGTCGGCGCCGGTCTTCAGGCGATGCAGCACCTCCAGCCGCCGTCCGACGGTGTCCGCCCGCGGGGACAGCCGCTCGTGCGGCAGCGTCTCCCAGGACGGGAAGTCGACGACGGCGTCTTCGCCGAGGAACGACTTCAGCGAGGCTGTCAGTTCTTCGGCCTCGCGGCCGGTGGCGGTCACCGCGAGCACGGGGCGACCGGCGCCCTCGTCCGCGGCGAGGGCACCGGCGACCAGCTGGCGGGTGGCGATCGCGCCCTGGAGCTCGAGCACCGGGGCACCGGCCCGCTCGACGACCCCGCGAAGGGCCGGATCGGGAAGGATGGAATGAAGGAGTCCGGACAATGGAGCGTTTGTCACCGTCCCAGCCTACGTGGGGGCACCGACAGTCCGCCGCGCGATTACCTGGGCAAGGCTTCGACCACCTTCGGAAGCTGCTCGTCGAACTCCGCCGGTTCCTGCGTCGCGATCCGGATCAGCACGTGTTCGGCACCCGCGGCCCCGTATTCGCGAAGCCTCTCGGCGACCTCTTCGCGACTGCCCGCGATCTGCACTTGGATCTTCTCGACGAAGTCCAGCGGAACGCCGTAATTGCGCTGCGCGTAGTCCTCCAGTCGCTCACGTGCCCGGATCGGGTCATCTTCGATGAGCACTGTCGCGAACAACGCGGGCGTCACGGGACGTACGGCTGCTTCGCGGATCTTCGCGAGGCCGTCGACGTAGTCCTCGACGTCGGGCGGATACGGCAACCAGCCGTCGTAAAGCCGCCCCGCCCGCTCCAGCGCCCCTGGGGTGAACGCGGCCAGCCATACCGGAGGACCACCCGGACGGTGCGGCTCCGGGTACTCCGGAAGGGTGTCGTAGCGCAGCACCTCGCCGTGGAACGGGCCGGTCTTCCCGCTCCAGACGTGCCGCCACAGCGCGACGATGTCGTCGAGCCGGGCGCGACGGCGTTCCCAAGGGACTCGGGTGAAGGCGAATTCGGGTTCGCTGCGGCCGGCGAACCCGGCTCCGACGCCGAGCGTGATCCGGCCCTGGCTGAGCAGGTCCAGCGAAAGGATCGTGTTCGCGGAAAGAACCGGATCCCGCAATGCCGGAAGCAGCGCGGCCGTGCCGAGCGTGACCCGCTCGGTTCTGGCCGCGAACGCGCCGAGCAACGTCAACGGATCGATAGGTGCTGTCGCGAGGGTGTCACCGACCCAGACCGAATCGAGGCCGAGGCGTTCGGCTTCGACCGCGATGGCGACCATTCCCGGCGCGGTGCGCCCGGCGTCGAGGATGGACCGATAAGTGGGGACGACCAGACCGAATTTCATGCCGGAAGCATCTCCGCGACGGGGAATCGTCTCAATTCCCTCGAGGGAATAGCGGCGCCGCCGGCGCTTCGGCCAAGATGACGACCATGGTTTCCGGATTCGGCCCCGCGCTGCGGGGCTGGCGCGAACGGCGGCGGCTTTCCCAGCTGGAACTGGCATTACGGGCCGGAACCACCCAACGGCACGTGAGTTTCCTGGAAGGCGGCCGGTCGATCCCCGGCCGCGGCTTGGTGCTGCGCGTCGCCGAATCGCTCGAACTCCCCCTTCGGGAGCGCAACGGCCTTCTGCTCGCGGCCGGCTTCGCTCCGGGGTTCCCCGAAACGGCGCTGGACGACCCCAGGCTCCTGCCGGTTCTCGACGGCATGCGGCGCCTGCTCGACGGGCACCGGCCGTACCCGGCCATCGTGGTCGACCGCTACGGCGTTCTCGTCGCCCGCAACGACGCGCTCGACCTGCTCTTCGAGGACGTGGCACCGGAACTGCTGGAAGAGCCGGTCAACACCCTGCGGCTCGCCCTGCATCCGAAGGGAATGGCGCCGCGCGTGCGGAACCTCGCGGACTGGGCGCGGCACATCCTGGAACGGCTGACCCAGGAGATCGCGCACGCGCCCGACGAGCGGCTCACCGAACTGCTGGCCGAACTCGAAGGTTACGTTCCGGAACCGGGGCCGCCCGGTCCCGATCACCTCGGATTCGCCGTCCCGATGCGCCTGTCCACTTCGGCGGGCGAACTGCGGCTGATCACGGCCATCACGACGTTCGCGACCGCCGCCGACGTCACGGTGTCGGAACTGAAACTGGAGACGTTCCTTCCCGCCGACGCCGAAACGGCGAAGATCCTGACCGGACGATCCGGTTCGTTCCTCGCGGGCGATTGAGCACGATGGCATGCTGATGCCATGCGCACTCCCGCCGTCGTCGCGATCGCGTCCCTGTCTTTGCTGGTCACGGCCTGTTCCGGGGCGTCGAGCGAAACGGTGCAGAGCGCACCGCCGGTCACCTCGAAACCTTCCGTGACGAAACTGAAGGTCGAGCAGGTGACGGCCGGGCTCGAACACGGCTGGGACGTCGGCTTCCTGCCGGACGGGAAGATCCTCGTCACCCAGCGCCCGGGGAAGCTGGCCCTGGTCGAGGGCGGTACGAAACGCGACGTCGCCGCCGACTTCTCCGACGTCCACGTGCGCGGCGAGGGCGGCCTGATGGGGATGGTGATCAGCAAGGACTTCGCGACTTCGCGGGAGTTCATCACCTGCCAGACCCACAAGGAGGGTGACAAGGCCGTCGACATCCGGCTGGTCACGTGGCGGCTCTCCGAGGACGGCGCGAGCGCCGCGAAGGTCAAGGATCTGCTGACCGGGCTGCCGGTGAACTCCAGCGGCAGGCATTCGGGCTGCCGTCCCGCGTTCGGCGCGGACGGCGCGCTGCTCGTCGGCACCGGCGACACCGCGCGCCCGGCCTTCCCGCAGGACCGCACGAACCTCGGCGGCAAGGTGCTCCGCATCGACGCGAAGACCGGGAACCCGTTGCCGGACAACCCGTTCATCTCGTCGGCGAACCCGAACGAACAGCGCGTGTTCACCTTCGGGCACCGCAACGTCCAGGGCGTCACGGTCCGGCCGGGTTCCGGGCAGGTGTTCACCGCCGAGCACGGGCCGACCATCGACGACGAGGTCAACCTGGAACGCGCCGGCGCGAACTACGGCTGGGACCCGTCCAAGGGCGGCACCGAAACCAGCTACGACGAAGGCGTCCCGATGACCGACACGCAACGGTTCCCGGACGCCGTCAGTCCCTTGTGGACGACCGGGGAGATCACCGAGGCGATCTGCGGCGCCGAGTTCCTCGCCGGATCGCAGTGGGGCGCGCTCGAAGGCTCCCTCGCCGTGACGGCGCTGAAGGGGCAGAAGCTGCTCCTGTTCCGCCTCGACGACGCGGGCAAGGTCACCGAAGTGACGCTGCCGCCGGAGTTCGACGACAAGTTCGGCAGGCTGCGCGCGGTCCGCAGCGCCCCGGACGGCTCCCTTTACGTGACGACCTCGGAAGGCAAGGACGACAAGCTGCTGCGCGTCACCCCCGGCGCCTAACGGCCGAGGTGCGCGCCGCCGTTGACGTGGACGACTTGGCCGGTGACGTGCCGCGCGGCCGGGCTCGCCAGGAAGGTCACCACTTCGGCGACGTCCGCGGGGTCACCGGCGCGTTTGGTCAGCGTGTTGCCGATGAGCCACTCCCGGCGCTCGTCGGACAGCTTGCCGTTGAAGAACTCGGTGTCCCCGACCAGTCCGGGCGCGACGATGTTCGCGGTGATCCCCCGCGGCCCGAATTCCCTTGCCACGTCGACGTTCCATGCCTCCAGCGCGGCCTTGGCGGCGCCGTAGGAACCGGCGCCGGTGTGCGCGGCGATGGAGCCGATCGTGACGATCCGCGCGCCGTCGGCGAGCCTTTCCCGCAAGGCACGGGTGACCAGCACGGCGCTGAAGACGTTCGCGTCCAGGTTGGCCTGCCAGTTCGCGGCGAACGCTTTCAGGTCCCCGGCGGGCCCGTTCCGGAAGTCGGTGTTCCCGCCCGCGTTGTTGACCAGGACGTCGACGCGCTCCGGCAGTTCGGCCAGCGCCCGTTCCACCGCGTCCGGGTCGGCCGCGTCGAACGGGACCGGGTTCGCCCCGAGCAACGTGGCGGCCTCGGTGAGGACCTGTTCGCGACGCCCGGTGATCGTCACCCGCTCGCCCAGCGCGGCGAACGCCGCCGCGACCGCGTAGCCGATTCCCGTTCCGCCGCCGGTGACCACTACTTCTCTGCGCTGCCCCATGGCTCCAGCATAGGGACACTAGGCTCCCGCCATGACGAAGATCGACCCGGCGACGACCGCGCTCGTCCTGATCGACCTCCAGACGCGGATCGTCGCGCTGGAGACTGTCCCGCTCGAAGGCACCGAAGTCGTGTCGAACGCCGTTCTGCTGCGTGACGTCTTCAGCGCGGCCGGTTCGCCGATCGTCCACGTGCAGGCGCACCGGCCGTACGTCAAGGAGCAGCCGCCCGGGAGCGAACTGGTCGCCGAACTGACACCCCGCGAAGGCGAGCACCTGATCACCAAGCACACGATCGGCGCGTTCTACGGCACCGGACTCGACGAACTCCTGCGCGGCTTCGGCGTGAAGAACCTGGTGCTCGGCGGGATCGCCACGGAGTACGGCGTCGAATCGACGTTGCGAGCCGCGGTCGACCACGGCTACGAGACCATCGCCGTTTCGGACGCGATGACCGGGATCGCCGCGATCTCCCACGAGTCCGCGATCACCAAGGTGTTCCCGAGGCTGGGCGAAGTCCTGACGACCGCCGAGACCGCCGCGGCGCTGGGCTGAACCGTGATCGACAAAATCGCGTGGCTCCATTTGGTGGACGGGAAGGTCCTGTGCGCCCGTTCTCGCGGCAAGTCCTTGTTCTACCTACCCGGAGGCAAACGAGAACCCGGCGAAACCGACACGGAGACACTCGTCCGCGAAGTTCGCGAGGAATTGGCCGTCGAGATCGTCCCGGCGAGCGGCGAGCCCGCCGGGACCTTCGAAGCACAGGCCGACGGGCAAGCGCCGGGGATCGTGGTCCGGACGACCGCCTACACCGCCGAGTACACCGGGACGCTCACGGCCAGCAGCGAGATCGACGAGATCGCCTGGCTTGCCTACGCCGACAGGGACCGGGTCTCCGCCGCGGGCAAGGTCATCTTCGACCACCTGAGGGAGACCGGCCTCCTGCGCTGACGACCGCTACTTGAGCTTGTCCAGGCACAGCACCCTCGACTGAGGGAGCCCGCCACCCGATCGCTGCCACGCGATCTTCTCGTCGGTCGACGGCACCTGGGTGCAAACGGTGCTGTCGTCGACGAGGTAGGCCGTGCTCTTCTCGATGGCGAGGACCTTGTAGCCGGCTGTCCCGCAGTCCACCTTCGTGAGCTTCTTCGCCTTGACCACGTCATCGGGAAGGCAGTCACCGACGACCGGCGGCCGTTCACCCGGGTTCTTCAGGTCTTCCAGGCACAGCAGGGTGCCGTCGCTCCCCGTCTTCTTTCCCTGGAAGAAGTACGCGTCGGTCGTGGGGTAGTCGTCGCATTCCGACCCGCCCGAGAGCTTGAGCCCGATTTCCGACTTGTTCTCCTGTTTGCCGACGACCTTGAAGTTCGCGTCGGGCTGACCGCATTCGGTCTTTTCGACACTCTCCGCGTTGTTGGTGTCACCCTTGAGGCAGGCGCCGACCTCGGTGCTCGACGCCGTGAACGGATTCGCGACGAGGAACGCGACCAGGGCGACGACGCCGAAGATGGCCAAGCGGATGACGGGCCTCAGCCACGTCTTCTTCCGCGGCACCATCTGTTCCACGGCGGGCGCAGGGTAGTTTTCCATGGTGTTCCCCCAGCTTGATGATCTCTATGGGGGGCCTAGCGCTCACCGGCCGGGAAACGTTACTGCCACGCGACGCAGATCTCAGCGGAGCCGCAGCTTCGGCTTGTGCTCCAAATTGGACAGACCGTTCCAGGCGAGGTTGACCAGATGCGCGGCGACCTCGTCACGCTTCGGTTTCCGGGCGTCGAGCCACCATTGCCCGGTCAAGGCGACCATGCCGACGAGCGCCTGCGCGTACAGCGCGGCCAGCTTCTCGTCGTAGCCCCGCGCGGCGAACTGCTGCGCGAGGATGTGCTCGACCTGGCTGGCGATGTCGTTCAGCACCGTGGAGAACGTGCCCGTCGAACTCGCGACCGGCGAATCCCGCACCAGGATGCGGAAGCCGTCGTGTGAGTCCTCGACGTAGGAGAGCAACGCGATCGCCGCCTGCTCCAGCATCACCCTCGGGTGTCCACCGTGGAGGGTGGAGACCATCCGGTCGAGCAACGATTGCGTTTCGCGGTCCACGACGACGGCGTAGATGCCTTCCTTGCCGCCGAAGTGCTCGTACACCACCGGTTTGGAGACGTTCGCGCGATGCGCGATCTCCTCGATGGAAGTGCCCTCGAAACCCTTTTCCGCGAACAGGGCTCTGGCGACGTTGAGAAGTTGTTGCCTGCGCTCGGTCCCCGTCATCCGCACACGGGCCACCGGAGCGACAGGACGCGCTCCGGTGACCGCTTCACGTTTGGTTCGCCGTCTCCCCGCCATTGGGGAAGACTAACGTGACCTCGCTATTTGCTTTCGGCGGCGATGCGCGCGAGGCGCTGCGGGGTCGGCCAGCGCACGTCATAGGCCCAGCCGAACTTCTCGAAGATCCAAATGAGACGCGCGGAAATGTCGATCTGACCGCGCTGCACGCCGTGCCGGGCCGAGGTCGGGTCCGCGTGGTGCAGGTTGTGCCACGACTCGCCGAAGGAGAAGATCGCCAGCGGCCAGAAGTTGGCCGACTTGTCACGGGCGGCGAACGGGCGCTCGCCGATCATGTGGCAGACCGAGTTGACCGACCAGGTCACGTGGTGCAGCACGCAGACGCGCACCAGACCGGCCCAGAAGAACGCGGTCACCGCGCCCCAGAACGACCAGGTGATCAGCCCGCCGAGCACCGCGGGCAGGACCAGCGTGAGCAGGCTCCACAGCCAGAACAGGTCGTCGACCTTCTTGATGGCCGGGTCCTTCACCAGGTCCGGCGCGAACCGCTCCGCGTTGGTCTGGTCGCGCTCGAACAGCCAGCCCATGTGCGCGTGCCAGAAACCCTTGGCGATGGCGAGCGGCGTGGTGCCGAACAGCCACGGCGAGTGCGGGTCGCCGTCGCGGTCGGAGAACGCGTGATGGCGACGGTGGTCGGCGACCCAGGTGATCACGGGGCCCTGGACGGCCATGCTGCCGGCGATCGCCATCGCGACGCGCAGCCACGGCTTGGCCTTGAACGAGCCGTGCGTGAAGTAGCGGTGGTAGGACACGGTGATACCGAGGCCGCTGATCGCGTAGAAGACCACGAAGATGGCGACGTCGACCCAGGTCAATCCCCAGCCCCAGGCGAACGGGACGGCCACGAGCAACGCGGCGAGCGGGAAGATGACCCCGAGGTAGACCGAGAGCTGCACGCCGCCCGATCGCTTCCCGTCGAGAACGGGCTTGGGGCCCTTCGCGGGCTTCTGGGAACGGTCGAGGGTAGCCGTCATGCAGTCACTTCTTTTCTACGCGCGACCCTTGAGGGTTTCCCTAAGGGTGACCTTACCTACGATGCCGTAAGTTACGGTACAGGAGGTTTCGTCCCCTGTGGAGTGCCCGCGACTGTGAGGCAACCCCCGGGCGCACGCGGGCGTCTCCGGCATGGCTATTCTGACCAGGATCGATCCGCCGTAGTGTAATCGGCAGCACTTCAGATTTTGGTTCTGACAGTTCAGGTTCGAATCCTGGCGGCGGAGCAGACGAACAGATGACCAGCGGCGTTTTCAACGGTGGGGGTGTGTGCGGCTGACCGAGGACGCGACGACCAGCAGCAGGCGGCCGGCGCTTGCGGAGATGTCCGACGCCTGGCTCCATGGTCGCGCGCGCGAACTCGGCGCGGCCATCCAGCGCGTCAGCTTCGCCGAACAGCTGGACATCATCACCAGCCTCGACGAACTCCTCGACGAGACGCAGCGCCGCGGCGAACCTTTGCTGGTCGCCCAGCTGCTGCGCTACTCGGCGATGGCGAGGCTGGTCACCCGCGGTCTCGCGGCCGAAGCCGAACCCAGGCTCGACGAGATGCTCGCGCACACCCGGCGGCACGGCCTCGCCCTGATGCGGGCCGACGCGCACGCGATGCGCGGACGGCGCCTGGTGATCGCCAAACAAGAGGACGCCGCCCTCACCGAGATCGCCAGGGCACTGGCCATCCTCGACGACTCCGCGGTCCCGGACCGCCAGGTCGGCAGGCGCAACTGGGACCGGATGCTGTCCACGACCCTGGTCGACTGCTGGCTGGTGCTGAACCAGCTGGGCGTCTACGAGGCGGCCGAGGAGGCCATCGCCCGCGCCGCGCAGGCGATCCGGGACAGCGCGAGCCCGCACGAGATCGCGCTCCAGCTGATCAACCGGGTCAAAATGCTGCTGGGCTGGGGCCTGCGGCTCGAACGCATCGAGCGGTACGACGAAGGAGCGGACAAGTTCCGCACCGCGGCGTCGATGGCGCAGGCCGCCGAGGGCCCGTTCACCGAGTCGCTGTTCCCGCGCAAGGCCGGGGTGCCCGCGATCGACCAGGTCGGCGTGCTCGCCGCGGCGGCCGCGCTGGCGTCGCCCGATTCGTCCCACATCGAGCGGCTGAACGCGCTGCTGCATCCGGAACTGGTGTTCCCGCACGAACGCGAGATCATCGCCATCGCGCTGGCCCGCTGCCTGGACAACGCCGCCCGCCGTGAGGACGCGCTGCAGGTGCTCAAAGAGGTTCGCGAGGACAACGAGGACGGTTCGCTGCCGTCGATGCGGTTGAACCTCGCCCGCGAGCTGGCCAGGCTCGACACCGCCCCGGACTACGCGTCCGGCGCGAGCCAGTCGCTGATCGACTACGCGACCATCCTGGAAACTGAGATGTGGTCGCTGCGGGAATCGCAGATCGCCACGCTCAACGCGCGCCGGGAGCACGAACGGCTGTCCGCCGAGCACGGGGCGATCACCCAGCAGGCCCTCCAGGACCCGCTCACCGGGCTGCCGAACCGGCGCGCGCTCGACGAAAAGCTGCGTTCGCTGGCGTCGTCCGCGGACGCCCAGCCGCTCGCGGTCGCGCTGGTGGACCTCGACGGATTCAAGGACGTCAACGACAAGCAGTCCCACGCCGAGGGCGACAACGTGCTCCGTGTCATCGCGAGCACGCTGCGCGACGCCCTGCGCGGCGACGATGTCGTCGCCCGATACGGCGGAGACGAGTTCATCGTGCTTCTACCTGGGGCTCCGGCGTCGGCGGCGAAGCAGGCGCTAGGTCGTTCTGTGAATGCCGTCGCATCTCTGCCGCACCACCTTTCGCACGGCGTCACCCTCTCCGTCGGCCTGGTTTCGCTCCGCCCGCAGGAACGGGCCGAACAGGTCCTCGCCCGCGCCGACGCGGCCATGTACCAGGCGAAACGTGGCGGCGGGAACCAGGTTTCGTCGGTGAACTCGATGGCCATCGATCCGGTCACCGGATGGCCCGGCGAGGATGCTCCGACCGACCCCGCGTGGGACGCCGAGCAGCCCACGTAGGATCAATGCCCGACAACCACCGTTGGTGAAATGTTGGGAGTGCCGTGACCGGCCCGCTGAGCACGTTGATCCTCGCCGCGGGTGAGGGCACCCGTATGCGCTCGTCCACCCCGAAGGTGCTGCACCCGATCGCCGGCCGTCCCCTGGTCGAGCACGCGGTGCGGGCCGCCGCGGGACTGAGCCCCGAACACCTGGTCGTGGTCATCGGCCACGGTCGCGACTCGGTCGGCGCGCGGCTGGCGAAGGTCGGCGAGGCGCTCGGCCGCGAGGTCGTCACGGCCGTCCAGGAGGAGCAGAAGGGCACCGGGCACGCCGTCTCGTGCGCGCTCTCGGCGCTGCCGGGAGGGCTGACCGGCACCGTCGTCGTCAGCTACGGCGACGTCCCGCTGCTCGACACCGAAACACTCGCTTCCCTGGTCGCGGAGCACACCTCCACCGGAAACGCGGTCACCGTGCTGACCGCGGTCGTCGAGAACCCGACCGGTTACGGCCGGATCATCCGCGACGGAAACGGCGTCGTCACCTCGATCGTCGAGCAGAAGGACGCCACCCCCGAACAGCACGAAATCGCCGAAATCAACTCCGGCGTCTACGCCTTCGACGCGTCGGTCCTGGTCGACGGGCTTTCGAAGCTTTCGACCGACAACGCCCAAGGCGAGCTCTACCTCACCGACGTCCTCGGCATCGCCCGCGGCGACGGCAAGGGCGTCGGCGCGCTGGTCATCGACGACCCGTGGGTGACCGAAGGCGTCAACGACCGCGTGCAGCTCTCCGTCCTCGGCGCCGAGCTGAACCGGCGCATCGTCCGCGGCTGGCAGCGGGCGGGCGTCACCGTCGTCGATCCGTCGAACACCTGGATCGACGCGGGCGTGACCCTGTCGCGCGACGTCGTCATCGAGCCCGGCGTGCAGCTGAAGGGCTCGACTTCGGTCGGCGAGGGCGCGCAGATCGGCCCGGACAGCACCTTGGAGAACGTCTCCGTCGGCGCGGGCGCGTCGGTGGTGCGGACGCACGGTTCCGATTCGGAACTGGGCGACGGCGTGAAGGTCGGCCCGTTCACCTACCTCCGCCCCGGCACCAAGCTGGGGACCAAGGGCAAACTCGGCGCTTTCGTCGAAACGAAGAACGCGGACATCGGCGCCGGGACGAAGGTTCCGCACCTGACCTACGTCGGCGACGCGACCATCGGCGAGAACAGCAACATCGGGTGTTCCAGCGTTTTCGTGAACTACGACGGCGTGAACAAGCACCACACCACGATCGGCTCCCATGTTCGGCTCGGCGCGGACAACACGTTCGTCGCCCCGGTGACCATCGGCGATGGCGCCTACAGTGGGGCGGGCACCGTGATCAGGCAAGACGTGCCCCCGGGCGCGCTCGCCGTGTCCACCGGGCCGCAGCGCAACATCGAAGACTGGGTGACCCGGCGCAGGCCGGGCACACCCGCGGCAGAAGCAGCTTCCGCCGCGAAGCAGGACACCACCGCCGTGTCCGATTCAAATAAGGGAAACGACGGGGAGTCGCCAGCATGAGTTCGAAGTCCGGCACACCGAAGAAGAACCTGATGCTCTTCTCCGGGCGCGCACACCCGGAGCTCGCCGAAGAGGTGGCCAAGCACCTCAACGTGACGGTCGTCCCGCAGACCGCGCACAACTTCGCCAACGGCGAGATTTTCGTCCGGTTCAACGAATCGGTGCGCGGGACCGACGCGTTCGTGATCCAGAGCCACCCGGCGCCCATCAACGAGTGGGTGATGGAGCAGCTGATCATGGTGGACGCCCTCAAGCGGGCGAGCGCCAAGCGGATCACCGTGATCATGCCGTTCTACCCGTACGCGCGGCAGGACAAGAAGCACAAGGGCCGCGAGCCGATCTCCGCGCGCCTGATCGCGGACCTGTTCAAGACCGCGGGCGCCGACCGGATCATGACGGTCGACCTGCACACCGCGCAGATCCAGGGCTTCTTCGACGGCCCGGTCGACCACCTGCTCGCGCAGAACGTGCTGGCCGCGCACATCAACAAGACCTACCAGGACGAGAACATCACCGTCGTCTCGCCGGACTCGGGCCGCGTGCGGCTGGCCGAGAAGTGGGCGGCTCAGCTGGGTGACCGGCCGATCGCCTTCATCCACAAGACCCGCGACCCGGACAAGCCGAACCAGGCCGTTGCCAACCGCGTCGTCGGCAAGGTCCGCGGTCAGCTGTGCGTGCTGATCGACGACATGATCGACACCGGCGGCACGATCGTGAAGGCCACCGAAGCCCTGCTCGACGAAGGCGCGTCCGACGTTGTCATCGCCTCCACCCACGGCATCCTGTCCGACCCCGCCACCGAGCGGCTGTCGAACTGCAAGGCGCGCGAGGTGATCGTCACCAACACGCTGCCGATCCCGGAGGAGAAGCGGTTCCCCGGCCTGACCGTGCTGTCCATCGCGCCGCTGCTGGCGCAGGCGATCCAGCAGGTCTTCGAGGACGGGTCGGTCACGTCCCTCTTCGACGGCAACGCCTGATCCGAAACGAAGCAAGGGACCTTTGCTCTCGCTCTCTTCCGGAGAGTGAGAGCAAAGGTCCCTTGCTTCGTTTTCGGCTCCTCGCGAAACAGGGCGCGCCGGGCCGTCCGGCGTGGCTAGGTTTCCGTTCATGGGGAAATTCAAGTTCGGTGTGAACCTGTGGGCCGCCGAGAACCGCGAAGACTGGGTCGCGAAGTGCCGGCGCGTCGAGGCCCTCGGCTTCGACGTCATCTCCGTGCCCGATCATCTCGGCCCAGGACGGAACGCGCCTTTTCCGGCCCTGACCATGGCCGCCGCCGTGACCGAGCGGCCACGCGTCGGCACTCTCGTCTCCAACGTGCCCTTCTACAACCTCGCGCTCTTCGCGCGCGAGGTCACCACGACAGTGAAGATGACGGGTGACCGGCTGGACCTCGGCCTCGGCTCCGGTCACATGAAATCGGAATTCGACGACGCCGGCCTGCCGTGGATTCCGGCCAAGGAGCGCATCGAGTACCTCTCCAAGGGCCTTGACCACCTGCGCGAACACTTCGCCGCCGAGGGGATCACGCCCCCGCCGCTGCTCCTCGCGGGCAACAGCGATGGCGTGCTCTCCCTCGCCGCCCGCGAAGCCGATATCGCCGGCTTCGCGGGCCTTCGTCAAGCGCCGGGGAAACCGCCGGGCACCTTCCGGCTCGACGACGCCGAGCGCATGGACGAACGCGTCGCCTTCTTCCGCTCACACCTCGACGGCCGGGATCCCGAACTGAACATGCTCGTCCAGCGGGTCGTCGTCACGGAAGACCGGCACGCGGCCGCGGAGTCCTGGCGTGAAGAGCTCAAGGACCAGGACGCCCTCGACGTGGACACCCTGCTCGAAACGCCACAATTGCTGTTCGGGACCGTTGACGAGATCGTCCGGCAACTCCAGGAACGTCGCGAGCGGTACGGCTTCTCCTACATCACGGTGTTCGAACCGATGCTGGAAACGTTCGCTCCGGTCGTGAAGGAACTGTCCGGTCAGTAAGCGACGCAGAAACGCTGACGGCGGCGCTCCGGCTTGTCGATCTCGTCGACGAACGCGATCGCGTAGTCGGCGCCGCTGATCTTCGACCCACCGTTCTCGTCGGTCAGGAGCACGTCGCCGCCGAGCCGGAAGTCGCCCGTCCGCTCGCCCTCGGCCCACGCGCCGAACTCGGCGGCCGGGCTGACGTAGAACCAGTCGATGTCCTCGGGAAGCTTCCGGAACGCTTCCAGCACCTCCGCGTGCGCCCCCGCCTCGCCCTTGTACGCGTCCGGGAACTCGGGGGTGTCGATCAGCCGCGGCCCGCCCTCGGCCACGTGCAGGCTGCCCGCCCCGCCGACCACGCCGATCCGCGCGCCGTTGTCCTTCGCGACCTGAGCGATCGAGGGCACCGCGTCGAGCAGACCGCCCTGACCGTGAACCGCGATCACCAGGACGTCGGCGCCCTTGGCGACGTCGGCGAGGAAGGCCTCGTCGTACAGCGACCCTGCCTTGGCTCCTTCGCCCTCAGCGTTCCTCGACACCACGAGGACCTCGTGGCCGCGGCCGCGTGCCTCCGCGGTGATCTTCCCGCCCGCGTACCCGGTTCCTCCGAACACAACCAACTTCGCCATCACGTTCTCCCTTTTCATCGGCGACAACGCCGATGCTAAGAACGCGTGATCGACTACTTCAACGTATGTAACTCACCCGTGGGTGAGTGTGCAGGTCAGCCGCCCAGCGTGGCGAACTCGGACTTGAGCTTTTCGCGGACGCCGTTCACGTCGACCGGCACCCGGACCTCGCCGCGAGGCGACGGCTTCGCCTGCACCTGGTAGCTGGCGTTCCGATTCGGCAGCTTGAACTTGACCTCGCAGGTCATGCTCGTCGTGGTGTCCGGTGCCGCGTTGGCGTCCGCGGTGCAGGTCTGAGCGCCGAGCGACTGGGCGGTGAACTCGACGGTCAGCGTCAGGTGCACGGGCGTCTTGCTCGCGCCACCGATGACGGTGTTGGCCACGTCGATGGTCGCCCGGCAGGTCCCGACGAAATCCGTGCAGTCCAGTTTGTCGTTGACCACGCTGACGCTGACCTGGACGAGCGCGTCGAACGGCTGCCCGACACCGCCGACAGCGCCGTCCAGATCGGTCTGGAGCTTCTTGAGCGCGTCCCCGGTGAGTGGCTCGACCCGCATCTCGGCACCGAGCGTCTTGCCGCCCGCCGCGTCGACGAGGGACGGCGCGAAGCTGACCACGCGATGCGGCGCCGCGGTGGTCACCCGCAGCGTCCCGAGCCCACTGCCGACGTCGTAGACCTCGGTCCCGTCGGGCAACTTCGACCGCACCGGATCGGTCAGCCGGTTCATCGCGGACACCGCGGTCCGGAGTGTCGACGCGGCCTTGCGCGGATTGAGCACCTCGACGGCGTTCACCGGCAGATCCGAACTGTCGGTGCGGACCCAGTTGGTGCCGTACTGGTCACTGTTCCCGAGCCCGTGCGCCTTCCAGTACTCCGGCGTCGCCGAGAGGTACAGCTGCTTGTCGGCCGAGATGACCTGGATGGGCTGGCCGTCGACCGGCAACGCGCCTTGCGCGCTTCCGTTGCGGGTGATCCGGAACTGCAATTCGGCGGGTTTGCCCGAAGCATCCTTGATAGTCGACTTGTAGACAACGGCAGGTGCCTGCTCGAGCGCCTTCAACGCGCTCTCGACAGCGCCTCGCTGCTCCGTGCGCCGATCCACCCGCTGCTGCTCGGCGGGCGAGATCCCGGCCGCCCCGTCGATCGCGACGTCGCAACCGGCCACGAGGCAGCACAAGACGGCGACCGCGCCGATCCTCAACCGTCGTGCCGGCATTCCGCCCCCTGTGTCTCGCGTGCGCAGAGATCACACCTTAGAAAAGGGGTCGCGCACCACCGCATCCGCGGGTTCCCGAAGCAGCTGTCACCGACTTGTCACCTGAACGAGCCACCCGGCGGGACCCCCACGCGACCGGTTGGTCTACACTTTCCCGGTCTCGGCGAGGCGGGTTCCGTGAGCACCTGGTGCCCGACGTGATCGACGCGGCGGCTTGAGTGGCCACACGCGATCGAGCACGCCCGTGGAACTCGCCGCCGAACACCAGAACCGCCCCGAACCATCCCCACCCTCAGCATGATTTCGCTGAACATGTTGGTGAATTGAAGGAGTGCTACACCGTGTCCGAGGTACGTCTGTCCGTCGAGCCCCGCACCGAATTCGGCAAGGGTGCCGCGCGCCGCACGCGTCGCGCCGGCAAGATCCCCGCGGTGCTGTACGGGCACGGCTCGGACCCGCGCCACTACGCCCTGCCCGCCCTCGAGTTCGCCCGCGTCGTGCGTGAGAACGGCAGCAACGCCGTCATCACCCTCGACCTCGAGGGCAAGAGCGAGCTGGCGCTGACGAAGACCATCGTCGTCCACCCGCTGAAGAACTACATCGAGCACGTCGACCTGCTGGTCGTCATCCGCGGCGAGAAGGTCACCGTCGACATCCCCGTCGTCGTCACCGGCACCCCCGGCCCGGGCACCCTGGTCACCACCGACCTCGACGCCATCCAGATCGAGGTCGAGGCGCTGCACATCCCCGAGCAGGTCGAGGTCTCGGTCGAGGGCGTCGTCGCCGGCACCCAGATCAACGCTTCGGACGTCATCCTGCCGAAGGGCGCCTCCCTGGTCACCGACCCCGAGGCCCTGGTCGTCGCCGTCAACGAGGCGCCGTCCGAGGCTGCGCTCGAGGGCGACGAAGGCGCCGGCGAGGCGGAGGAGACCCCCGCCGAGGCCGCCGAATAAAGTCACTCGTGTGACCGAAGCAGTACTTCCCGGGGCCGGCGAGCAGATCCTGCTCGCCGGCCTTGGCAATCCCGGCCCCCAATACGCGGGCAACAGGCACAACGTCGGCTTCATGGTGCTCGACGAACTCGCCGGCCGCGTCGGCGGCAAGTTCAAGGCCCATAAGAGCGGTGCCGAAGTCCTCGAAGGCAGACTCTCCGGGCAGCGAGTGGTCCTGGCCAAGCCGCGCTCGTACATGAACCTCTCGGGCGGCCCCGTCGTCGGCGCGGCCCGGTTCTACAAGATCCCCCCGGCCGGTGTCGTGGTCGTCCACGACGAGCTGGACGTCGACTTCGGTGCCCTCAAGATGAAATTGGGCGGCGGTGACAACGGCCACAACGGTCTCCGCTCGATCACCAAATCTCTCGGCACCAAGGACTACTACCGCGTCCGTTTCGGCGTCGGACGTCCTCCGGGACGGCAAGATCCGGCCGATTTCGTGCTGAAAGACTTCTCGACGGTCGAACGCAAAGAACTCGCTTTCGAGATCGATCGGTGCGCCGACGCCGTTGAAGCGCTGATCAGCACCGGCCTCGCCGCTGCACAGAACACCTTCCACGCTGGGTGAACCCGCTCACATGGCGGTGTGTTACATCTCGTCACTCGAAGGCGTTTCACCACGCCCCTGATCGAGTCGTGGAATAGCGCGGGCTCTTCCGGGGAACTCTCAAACCCGTTAGGACGGAATGCGGAGATCGCATTCCCCACCGAAACCGGAGAGAGTTTCATGTCGTTTACGGCCGAAGACATCACCGGCGCCACTTTCCCGAACGCCCCGATCGGGCGGCGCGGATACGCCAAGCACGAGGTCGACGCGTTCCTGGAGCGGATCGCGGACACGATCTCGGACCGGGACGACCTGACGGCGGCCGAGGTCCACCACGTCATGTTCTCGCGTCCGTTGATCGGGAAGCGCGGCTACGACGAACGCGAAGTCGACGATTTCCTCGACAAGGTCGAAGGACAGCTCGCCCACCGGACCGGCCAGCACGTGCTCGGCGTACCCGGCGCGCGTGAAGAGGGAGAGGCGACCGCCGAACGCGCAGTTCCGGACCGCGGTCCCGTCGAGTTCCTGCGGGAGCGCTAGTGCCCGTCACCGCGTTCGAGGCCAGAACCCGGCAGTTCGACCGGGCGCCGATCGGCGCCCGGGGCTACTACGAACCCGCGGTCGACGCCTTCCTCGAACGGGTCGCCTCGACGCTCGACGGCGAGGACGACCTGTCGGTTTCGGACGTCCACAACGTGGCGTTCGCCAAAGCACCGCTCTCGAAGCGAGGCTACGACCCGACAGCCGTCGACGCGTTCCTCCGGGACGTCGAAGGCACGCTAGCCGGGCTTTCCCAGGCCGCCAGCTACTACATCGCGCCGGCACTGGAGCACACCCACACCCGTAAGCCGCCCTGGCGACGCCGCTGACCCACGGAAGATGCGGAAAGAGGGCCGGGCCAGCGATCTTCGCGGCCCCGGCCCTCTCGTGTCAGCTGGTCGCCGCGTTCTTGGCGATCCTGTCCGCGAACTGGGTGGCAGTCGCTGCCCGCTTCACCTTGCCTGAAGGCGTCTTGGGCAAGCTCCCCGCCGGAAGCACCACGACCGCGAAAGGCCGCATGTCGACCGCGCCGCGCACCTTGGCCGCGACTTCCTTCGCCAGCGCTTTCTCCGTGTCCGGATCCCCGGCGAGCTTCGATTCGAGGACGACGGCGAACCGCTCCCGGCGGCTGCCCGCGTCGATCCGCACGGCCACGGCGTTCCCGGCCCGAACCCCCTCGACCGAAGTCGCCGCCCGCTCGATATCGGTCGGGTACAGGTTCCGGCCGCCCATGATGATGACGTCCTTGCGACGGCCACAGATCACGATCATGCCGTCGACCAGGTAACCGAGGTCGCCGGTGAGCAGCCAGCCGTCTTCGTCCTGTGTCGCGAGAGGACCTTCCATGGTCAGGTACCCCGGCGTCACGGCCTCACCGCGCAGGCGGATCTCCCCGACCTGGCGCTCGCCGAGCACGGTGCCCTCGTCATCGACGATCTCGGCCTCGAGCCCGTCGAGCGGCGGCCCGAGTACCGCGAAGGAACGGACGTCGTCGGTTCCGCGCCGCGGGTCGCCCTCGGGCACCGGTACCGCGCGGTTGTCCGCCTCGAGCGCGTCGGCTTCGACGATGTCCAGTGTCAGTCCGGTGAACAGCGGCGCGAACGAAACCGCGAGAGTCGCCTCCGCCATGCCGTAAGCCGGGAAGACGCACTCGGCGGGCATCTTGAACCGTGCCCCTGCCTCGACGAACGTCTGCACGGCCGTTTCGTCGATGGGCTCGGCACCGTTCAGCGCGATCCGAAGCTTCGAGAGGTCGTACGCGTTGTCGTCGTCGACACGAGCCATCCGCCTGCCGACGATCGCGTACGCGAAGTTCGGCGCTGCCGTGGTCGTGCCGTTGTACTTGCTGATCAGCTGCGGCCAGATCAACGGTCCGGACAGGAACTCGAGCGGCGTGATCTTGACGAGTTCGACGCCGAACGTCATCGGAACCGTCAGGAAGCCGACCATCCCCATGTCGTGGAAGGTGGGCAGCCACGAAACCATCACGTCGACGTCGAAATCGAACTCGGCGCGATCGACCATCGCCTTGACGTTCGAATACAGGTTTCCGTAGGTGATCTGAACGGCCTTCGGATCGGCCGTCGACCCACTGGTCAGCTGCAAGAGCGCGGTGTCGGATTCGGCCGTCGGCACGGGCTCGGCCAGTGGTTCGGCCTCGAGCAGCTCGGTGATCACCTGGAACGCGATGCCGTGCTCGGTGAGCACCGGCGCCAGCTGGTCGAACGGCTCACCGAGCAGAACAAGCTCGGATCCGATCATCCGCAGCACGCGAACGGTGTCCTCGGCCCACTCGGCCAGGTCGGTGCGCTGGGTCGGCTGGTGCAGCATCGTCACGCTGCCACCGGCGAGCCATACCGCCTGCACCGTCGGCGCGATCAGCGACGGCGCCGCGGCCAGCACCGCCACCGCCTTGCCCTGCTCGAGCCCTGCTGTGACCAGACCCCCGGCGACCCGTTTGGCCTGCTCGTGAATCTCGGCCCAGGTCCGCCGAACCGGCTCCTTGGGCTCCCCGGTGACCATTCCCCGCTGCTGACCTCGCCCCGCCGCGGTGGCGACGAGCGTGTCCACGAACCGACTCATGCGCGTCACAGTACTGTCCGCCCGGGAAGACCCGCTCACCGTCGAGTGAACTCACTCGATCGCTTCGGAGGTCTCCAGCCACTGGGCCTCGACCTCCTCCTTCTCCGTTTCGACAGCCTTCAGTTCAGTGTTGAGCTCGATGAGCTTCGACGGATCGGTCGCCGCGGCGAGCAGCGCCGCGTGCAGCTTCTCTTCCTTCGCGTGGAGCTGGTCGAGCTTGCGCTCGAGGCGGGACAGTTCCTTCTGCGCCGCCCGCAGCTCCGCGGCGTTCTTCTTGGGCTCGGAGGCCTGCTTGTTTCCCGGCTTCCTGTCGTTCCCTGCCTTCTCCAGGCTCCTGGCGCGCCGGTCCAGGTACTCCTCGATCCCGCCCGGCAGATGGGTCACCTGCCCGTCCCCGAACAAGGCGACGATCGTGTCGCAAACGCGTTCCACCAGGTACCGGTCGTGCGAGACGACGACGAGGCTGCCCGGCCAAGAATCGAGCAGATCTTCCAGCTGCTGCAAAGTGTCGATGTCGAGATCGTTCGTCGGTTCGTCGAGCAGCAGCACGTTGGGCTCGGCCATCAGAAGCCGGCACAGCTGCAGACGGCGCCGTTCACCACCGGAAAGGTCTTCGACCGGGGTCCATTGCCTCGCCGCGGGGAACCCGAGCTTTTCGGCCAGCTGCGAAGCGGAGAGCTCCTGCTTGCCGAACACGACCCTTCCTGAGATCTCTTCGATCGCCTGCAGGACGCGCAGGTCACCGGGCAGATCGTCGAGCTCCTGCCGGAGATGCGCGAGGCTGACCGTCTTCCCCTGGACGCGGCGTCCTGTCTCAGGCTCCTTGTCACCACCGAGCAGCTTCAGCAGCGTCGTCTTGCCCGACCCGTTGACGCCGACCAGGCCGATCCGATCGCCGGGACCGATCCGCCACGTGACGTGATCGAGCAGGGTGCGGTCACCGACGGTCAAAGTGGCGTCCTCGACCTCCAGGACGGTCTTTCCCAGCCGTCGCCGGGCGAACGCCTGCAATTCGACCGAATCACGCGGCTCCGGCACGTCGGAGATCAGCGCCTCCGCCGCCTCGACCCGATAGCGCGGCTTCGAGGTCCTGGCCTGCGGACCACGACGCAGCCACGCGAGCTCCTTGCGTGCCAGGTTCTGCCGCTTCTCCTCGGCCGTCGCCGCCAGCCTCGCCCGCTCGGCCCGCGCGAAGATCCAGTCCGCGTAACCGCCTTCGTACTGCTCGACGCGACCGTTGGTGACCTCCCAGGTCACACTCGCGACGGTGTCGAGGAACCACCGGTCGTGAGTCACGACCACGACCGCGATCCTGCGGTTGAGCAGATGATCGGCGAGCCAGCGCACACCTTCGACGTCAAGGTGGTTGGTCGGTTCGTCGAGGACCACGAGGTCCAGCTCACCCGTGAGGGCCGCCGCCAGCGCGACGCGGCGGCGCTCGCCACCGGACAGATTCGTCGTGGATTTTTCGACACCGAGAGCGGTGATCCCCAGACCGTCCATAATGGACCTGACGCGCGCGTCAGCGGCCCACTCGTGCTCCGCGCCGTAGCGCTCCAGCACGACGTCGCCGACCGTGCTGCCGACGGGGAGTTCGGTCCGCTGAGTGACCACGGCCATCCGCAGGCCGCGGACTTGGCTCACTCGTCCCGTATCCGGCTCGCTGATCCCCGCGAGGACCTCCAGCAGCGTCGTCTTCCCGCCCCCGTTGAGACCGACGACGCCGATGCGCTGCCCCTCCGCGACACCGAGCGAAACACCGTCGAGCAGCGGGCGCACCCCGAAGGACTTGCTCACCGACTCCAGGTTGACCAAGTTGGCCATGCCTCAGCCGATCCTTTCCAAAAAGCTTGCACCACAACGAATTAGTCGATGTCCATTTCGGACATCCTCATGCGTGCACCCGTGGCGGCGCCGGCCGCGGCGCGTCGTCCCCGCCCACCAGCCGGGCTCCGGGAACAGGCCCGTGCGCGACGCGCACCGTACGACAGACACCAGCGCCGGACAGTTCCGCGGCGACCTCGACGGCCGACTGCGCGTCCGCGCACAGAAACGCGCAGGTCGGTCCGGATCCGGACACGGTGCCGGCGAGCGCACCCGCGTTGACCCCCGCCCGCAACGTCCGGCGAAGCCCGGGACGCAACGAGACCGCGGCCGCCTGCAGGTCATTACCGAGAAGCAACGCCAGCTGCCGCGGGTCACCGGATGCCAGTGCCTCGACCACCGGAGTGTGCGAACCGATCCGCGGCGGGCTGCCCTCTTCACGCAACCTGTCGAGTTCGCCGAACACCCGCGGGGTCGAAAGACCGCGCTGGTCGAACGCCAGAACCCAATGGAACGTGTGCCTCGACAACACCGGCACCAGCTGCTCACCCCGGCCGGTGCCCAACGCTGTCCCACCGTAGAGCGCGAAGGGAACATCGCTGCCGAGCTTGGCAGCGATACCAGCGAGTTCGTCTCGGGAGATCTCGAGCTTCCACAGCGACGCGAGCCCGACCAGGGTCGCGGCCGCGTCGGCACTGCCCCCGGCCATCCCGCCCGCTACCGGGATGCCTTTACGAAGCACCACCCGGACCTTGGACTCGCCCTCCGCCTTGCCGACATGGGCCGCCAGGGCCTGCGCCGCCTTCCAAGCAAGGTTGTTGGCCCCTGTCGGTACGGAACCTTCACCTTCGCCGTAAACCTCGACGCCGGGCTCCTCGGTGACCGCGACGGTCACCTCGTCGGTCAGGGAAAGCGCCTGGAACACGGTCACCAGCTCGTGGTAGCCGTCCGGGCGTACGTCACCGATCGACAGGTGCAGGTTGACCTTGGCGGGAACCCTGACGGTAACTGGGGGCGGTACGACGGCGAGCACGAGACAAGCCTACGTGCCCGCTCCACTTGTGCTGCCACCAGGAGAAAGAGAACAGGACGACGCGGACGCAAACGGGCCGCCCTGGACAGAGTTCGTCCTGAGCGGCCCGTTCGTCGGGGAATCAAGCAGCGACGCCCTGCGGCCCGCGGACAGGGTGGGTCACGTGGCCACCTCGTTCGGCGATCCAGGCGAGTGCGGCATCCGCGCGCTCGCCACGCACACCGAGGCGGAACCGGCCGACGGGCGTGTCGCCGATCCGGGTGAGGCCGCCTCCGATGGTGGCGAGTTCGACGTCGAAACGACCGGCCGCCTCGGGCAGCAGCGCACCGACCGACGCGAAGCCGACGAGCACGACGTCCACCGCGCGGTCGTACTTCGAAGCCTGCGCCCGGCCGGTTTCGATCGAGGGCAGGAGCGCCTGCGCGGTCCGGCTGTTCGGGTCGGAGACCAGGTCGAGCACGGTTCCGCGTTCGATGATCGCCCCGGCTTCCAGAACCGCGACGTCGTCGCAAACACGGCGCACCACGCCGGCGTCAGGAGTGGTGAGCAGCACGGTGACCCCGAGCTCGGCACGCGCACGGTCGAGCACGGTCAGGACCGCGCCGGATTCCTCGGGCTGCACACCCGCGGTCGGGTCGTCGGCCAGGAGCACGGACGGTCCGGCGGCCAGCGCCTTGGCGATGGCCACCCGGCGCAGCTGCCCTTCGGTCAGTTCGCCCGGCCGCTGCCCCGCTCGCGGGGTGAGTCCGACCAGATCGAGCAGATTGCCGACCCGGTTACGGCGCTGCGGCCCGTCGAGGCCGAGTTGTTCGAGCGGCGACGCGATGTTGCCGGCGATGGTGCGCTCGGCGAGCAGCTCCGCCTTGGTGTTCACGACACCGACCTGACGGCGGATTTCCCGCAGACGGCGCCCGTCGAGGGTGCCGGTGTTGAGGCCGTCGAGGCGGACGACGCCTCGGTCGGGACGCTCCTGAAGTCCGATGCAACGAGCGAGGGTGGACTTGCCGGAACCGGCCGGACCGACGACTCCGAACAGCGAGCCGGCTTGGATGTCCACGCTGACATCGCGCAGGGCGACGACGGGATTTCCGTTGAGAGGAAAGGATTTGGACAAGTTTTCGACAGTGATCACGAAGGGCTCCATGCAAATGGGGCGCTGCTTCTTTCGAGCGCGCCAACCGTCACCGATTGCCCGTCCGAACGGGACAGGCTTCAGAGGTAAGGGAAAAGACTCAGGCAGTAACGGTTGAGCGTCGACACGCACTTACCGTGCGGCGACCTTCGTCGACTACGCGTCGCCTGGTCAGCAGGAGCGGGTGGGTGACCCTGTTCATTAGGCACAGCCTCCATCGGTCCTGGCGGTAGCACCTGCCCTGTGGAGGGTGGTTGCTGCGACTTCGGCGAGCCAGGTCTCTCAGTCGCTCGGGATGGCTCACTGAGTAAAACCGATCCCACTGGATGAAAGCAAGCGCGTAGGCGCAGATCACACGTCTGGTCGCGTCCATCATACAGGATCGCCTGTCCATATAATGGGAAGGCGGCGAGTGTTCTCGTGCCGGACCAGAGCCCCTGCCTGCTAAGACAGGTTTGGATCATGTAGATCCAGAAGAGGATTTACGCAGTCGTGCTGACCTTGACCAACTCGCTTCCGCGCGGTGCCGGTCACAGCTGCAACAGGGGAAACACCGCTCCCCTGACCGGACCCGTGTCAGCCTTCGAGACGGTCTTGGCCTGCCGTGGTCAGTCGGTCGCCGCCGCGATCCGGGCGAACTGATGAACGTCCAACTGCTCCCCGCGGGTCTTGGGGTCGATACCCGCTTTCTCGAGCAACTCCCCCGCACGTTCGGCAGACCCGGCCCAGGACGCCAACGCCGCACGCAAGGTTTTCCGCCGCTGCGAGAAGGCCGCATCGACCACCGCGAACAATCGCTCCCGGCTCACGGACGACACGACGTCGTCGCCTCGCTCGAAAGCGACCAGTGCGGAATCCACGTTCGGAACGGGCCAGAACACGGAGCGGGGAACCGCGGCGACCTTGCGCGTTTTCCCGTACCACGCGAGCTTGACACTGGGGACGCCGTAAGTCCTGCTCCCCGGGCCGGCCGCCATACGGTCCGCGACCTCGGTCTGGACCATCACGAGACCGCTGGTCAGCGACGGCAACTCGGCGAGCAGGTGGAGCACGACGGGAACGGCGACGTTGTACGGCAGATTCGCGACGAGCGCCGTCGGCCGTTCAGGCAGGTCGTCCGCCTTGATCCGCAGAGCGTCCGCCCCGACGACCGTCAGCCTTTCGGCCCCGCCGCGTTCGGCCACGGTGTTCGGCAACCGCCCGGCCAGCACGGGGTCGATCTCGACCGCGACGACCTCGGCGCCGGTCGCGAGCAGTCCCAGCGTCAGCGAGCCGAGGCCAGGCCCGACTTCCAGCACGACGTCACCTTCACCGACCCCGGAAAGGTCGACGATACGGCGCACCGTGTTGGGGTCGTGCACGAAGTTCTGGCCGAGCTTCTTGGTCGGCCGGACATCCAACTCGGCCGCCAACGCCCTGATCTCCGCGGGCCCGAGCAGTTCAGTCACCTGACGATCGTAGCCAGCCCCGGCGGACGCCTCCGATCGCCCGACCCGCCCGCATCATCCATCCGCAGTTTGCGAACCGGCCTGCTTCCCACGCAAGAGTGATCGGCGCAAGTTGGCGTCGCCGGAGCGTGATCATCATCTACCCGATCGATACCGTGCATTCGTTCGACTCTGGGCCGACAATCGAGGGATGACCAGCACAAACACTCCCAATGCCTTCCCGCTCGATCTGCCGGAAGGTGACCCCGAGCTGCTTCTCGACGAGTTGCAGACACGGCTGCGCGAAGGGCGACGTCTGTTCGCCGAAGTCGGCCAGATCCTGGCCGAAATCGAGTCACGAGGTGTCCGAGAGCTCTACGGATACAACTCGATCGCCGTCTTCTACGAGCATGTGGCCCGGGTCCCCCGGGCCGAGGCGCAGAAGGTGACCGGTCGGGCACTCGCGCTCAACTCGAGACGCTCGCGCGACGGGACTTCCACTCCGCCCGTCGCGCCTTTGACCGGAGCCGCGGCCGCCACCGGCGTACTGGCCGATGGCAGCATCGATCGAATCGTCAAGGTGATGCGGAGGCTGCCCGAGCACGTCCCCGCAGACGCCCGGCTCGACGCCGAGAAGGTCCTGGTCGATCTTGCCGGCGTCGCGAGACCGCGCGACGTCACGATCGCCGGGACAGACCTGCTCGCGCGTCTCGATCCGGACGGGGGTGACACCAAGGACCCCGGCTCGAAAACTCCCCGAAGCGAATTCTGGTTGCGTCAGAAACGCACCGGTCGGTGGGACCTGCGCGGCAACCTCGATCCCGAGACCGGTGCCCGCTTGAACGCGCTTCTGGTGCCACTGGCACATCCGGCTCCGAACGGAGAACCCGACGACCGCACTCCGGCAGAGAGACGTGGTGATGCTTTCGCGGAGATTGTGGATCTCGCGGTAGACGGACCGGAGATCCCCTTGCCTCGGCGAAGCTCGGAGCAGGCCGCCGAGCAGCCTCCGCACGCGGAGCCTGTCGAGAAACCTGAACGAGTACGGGATCTGGCCCACATAAGGCCTCCGCGCTGGTGGGCACGGCTGTCGAGACCGAGACCCGGCGCGCGTCCTTCATCCGTATCGGAGCCCAAAGCGGCCTGAGGGCCACCTTGCGGGCGGAACCCACACGATGACCCTCAGGAAGGAGAAAATTCTGGCTGTCAGGCCTTCTTGCCGCAGTGCGGCCAAGCGCTGTAGCCACCGCGGTCGTCGCGGACCTTCTCGGCGACGGCGATCTGCTGGGCCTTGCTGGCCTGATGCGGGTACGCGGCGTACTGCGAGCCGCCGTAGGCGTCCCAGGTGCTCTTGTTGAACTGCAGGCCACCGTAATAACTGTTGCCGGTGTTGGCGGCCCAGTTACCGGTCGACTCGCACTGCGCGATGCGGTCCCAAGCGCCGGCGTCGCCGATGACCGGGTCCGCGGGCTTCTTCGTTCCGACCTTGACGATCTTGGGCTTGGCCTCGGTGATGACCTCTTCCGAGACCTTCTCGCGGCCGACCTCTTTGCCGTTGCGCTTGGTGACCTTGTAGGTCACGGTCTTCTGGCCCGGGGTGCCCGGGTCTTCGACCTTGGTCTTGCCCTTTTCGAGCTCCGGGTCGTCGACCTTCTGCTCGGGCGGCGCGATTTCCTCGTTCTGCTTGACCATGGTGACGCCGGTCCGGCTGACGTGGACCTCGGCACCGTCGACCAGCTTGACGTCGAGGCCGCCGACGGCCTCGTCGTCCGGGCCGAGGGTCATCCGCAGTTCACCGAGGAATTCCTTGGTGGTGACCGAGTTGGTCTGAACCTTGCGCGGTTCGTTCGCGCCGTCGTAGACGGTGACGTTCTTGAGGGTCTTGACCTCGACGGTGGCGCCCTCGAGCGGGAGTTCACCGTTCTGCGGGAGCGAAGTCCAGGTGCCGGCCTTGGCGAGGTCTGCGCGACCAAGCTGGTTCAGCGCTTCGCCGAGGTTGGTCGCGCGGACCCAGGACTCCTGCTGCGGCGCGCCGTCGACGACCAGGTTCAGCTTGCGGCCGCGCTCCAGCTTGATGACGCCGCCGTCGCCGACCTCGGCCTGGGGCGAGGGCGAGAGGGAGTCGTGCGCGCCGACCGAAAGACCGGCGTCTTCGAGGACTTCGCCGACAGTGTCGCCGAAGCTGTGCACGGTCTGCTGCTTGCCGTCGATGTCGAGCGTGACGCTCTTGTTCATCGCCATCGCGGCCGCGCCGCCACCGCCGAGGGTGAGCAGCACCGCCATGACGGTTCCCTTGAGGAAACGCTTCTTCCAGACGCGGGTCGCGCTCGAGATGACCTCGTCCTTGGTCGCGGCCTTCATCGCCGCGCTCGCGGTGCGGTCCTCGGCCATCTCGTCCGGAATGACGATCGGCGGGAGCATGGTGGTCTCGGCGCTGATGAGGCGGATCAGCTCGTCGACGTCGACGTCGATCTCGGCCATCAGGGTTTCGGCGTCGGGGCCGAGCGCGGCCAGGACGTCCTGGTGCGTGATGCGCGGATCGTCGGAGTAGTCCAGCTCGCCGTAGTGAGTGTCGCGGTCGAGCACGGCAACCGAACCGGCGGAAGCGAAGGTGTTCGTCTCTGCGCCGAGGCGCGAGCCATCCTGCCTACTGCTACCAGTCACTGGGTCGTTCCCTTTCCCAAGACGTGAAGGAGCTCGACAACCGCTCCACAACGTCCTTCGTCTCGATGCGCACTTCGGCACACCTCTAGAAGTCCGACACCCGCAGTCAGCGCCATCGTCACGGTTCCAGGCCGTACCGCTCCTGGTTCCGCTTCCCCGACGTGCACTGACGTGACTGTGGGCGTAACAGCCGGAAACCGCATGAGCGGGTACCGACCGGCACGATCACGGGACAGTAACGAACCTCGCCGGGTTGCGCAAACACCCCCCGGAGTGTCGTGACGTTGGTCACTCATCAGAGTGGACCATTGATGATCACTAATGTCGCAATCCGTTCAACTGGGGGTGACTGTCGGCAAACGGAAGACCAGCTCAGCGGTCACTCGCACCGATTCGGCCACCTCGTGCACCGCCTCACCCCTGAACGTGGCGAGGTGGCGGACGGTGTAGGCGGCGCAGTAGGGCTCGTTCGGTCGCCCACGGAACGGATGAGGGGTCAGGAACGGCGCGTCCGTCTCGACGAGGTACTGGCCCGACGGAACGATGCGTGCCGCCTCGTGCAACCCGCGCGCGTTGCGGAAACTGACCGTTCCCGCAAAAGAAAGGACATAACCCGCGTCGATGCACCGGCGTGCGATGTGCTCGTCCCCCGAGAAACAGTGGAAGACGACCTGCTCGGGCGCCCCCTCTTCCTCGAGGATCCGGAGGACGTCTTCGTGCGCGTCCCGATCGTGGATCATCAAGGGCTTGCCGATCCGCTTGGCGAGATCGATGTGCCACCGGAAGGCGTCCTGCTGTGCGTCGTGGGGCGAGTAGTCCCAGTAGTAGTCGAGGCCGGTCTCGCCGACCGCGACCACTCTGGACTGCTTCGCGAGACTCTCCACTTCGGATTTCTCGGCCTCGCCGAATTCCTTGGTGCGCGTGGGATGAATCGCGACGGCGGCCCAGACCCGGGAGTCCCAAGTGGACGCTTGCGCGGCCCATCGGGCGGCCGCGAGATCGTCCGCGACGGTGATCACCCGCGAAACGCCGGCGCGTTCGGCGCGATCGACCATGGCCGTCACGTCAGCCGCGGTGACCGCGCCGCACGCGTCGAGGTGGGTATGCGCGTCCACCACCGAAACCGGCAACCGGTCCGGGATCGGCGGCAGTTCCTTCTTCTCCGCACCCATCAGCTGATCACTTCGAGATCGGTGCCCATTCGGGACCGGTTTCGCCTAGTTCCGGGTCCAGCTTGGCGAACAACGGGGTCGGCTTCTCCAGCGGCTTGCCGACCTCGATCGGCACGGACTTCCAGCGTGCCTGCTCGGTCTTGTAGTCCCCGGTGATGATGGGGTTGATCCGGCCGGGGATGTCGAGGTCCTCGACTTCCTGGAGTTCCGGCTGCGCAGCCCACACACCGGAGCCGCCGAGTGCCTCGTGCACCTTCTGGGCCGAGTGGGGCAGGAACGGGGTCAGCAGCGTGTTGGCGTCCGAGACGACCTGCAAAGCGGTGTGCAGAACACTGTCCCGGCGGGCGGGGTCGTCCTTGAGCTTCCACGGCTCCTGGTCCGACAGGTACCGGTTCGCGGCGGTGACGACACGCATGGCCTCACTCGCCGCCGCCTTGAACCGGGACCGCTGGAGGTGGGCGCCCGCGGTGTCGAACGCCTTGCGGGAGAGCTCCTTGAGCTCCTCGTCGGCGGCCGTGGGGGCGTCCGGACGCGGAATGGCGCCGACGTTCTTGTGGGCCATGGAAATGGACCGGTTGACGAGGTTGCCCCACTCGTTGGCCAGTTCGAAGTTGGTCCGGCGGACGAACTCGTCCCAGGTGAAGTCGGTGTCCTGGGTCTCGGGGCCCGCGACGGAGATGAAGTACCGCAGGGTGTCCGGGCCGAACTCACGCAGGAAGTCGTGGACGTAGATGACCGTGCCGCGCGAGGTCGAGAACTTCGAGCCGCTCATCGTGAGGAACTCGCTGGAAACGATCTCGTCGGGCAGGTGCAGCTTGCCGTACTTGCCGGGGACGCCACCGCGATCGCCCTCGCCGTTGTGGCCGAACAGCAGGGCGGGCCAGATCTGGGCGTGGAAGGTGATGTTGTCCTTGCCCATGAAGTAATAGGAGCGGGCGTCCGGGTTGCTCCACCACTCCTGCCAGGCGTCCGGGTTGCCGGAACGGCGCGCCCATTCGACGCTCGCGGAGAAGTAGCCGATGACAGCGTCGAACCAGACGTAGAAACGCTTCATAGGCTGGTCACGCCAGCCGTCGAGCGGGATCTTCACACCCCAGTCGAGATCGCGGGTGATCGGCCGCGGGCGCATGTCGTCGATCAGGTTCTTGGTGAAGTTGAGGACGTTCGGGCGCCAGTCGGTCTTGCTGGACAGCCATTTGCCCAAGGTCTCGACGAACGCGGACAGGTCGAGGAAGTAGTGCTCGGTCTCGACGAACTTCGGCGTTTCACCGTTGATCCGGGACTTCGGGTTGATCAGCTCCGCGGGGTCGAGCTGGTTGCCGCAGTTGTCGCACTGGTCACCGCGCGCGCCGTCGTAGCCACAGATCGGGCAGGTGCCCTCGATGTAGCGGTCGGGCAGGGTGCGGCCGGTCGAAGGGCTGATCGCGCCCCGCGTGGTCTTGGGAACGACGTAGCCGTTGCGGTGCAGCGCGAGGAAGATCTGCTGCGTGACGTCGGCGTGGTTGCCCGTGGTGGTGCGGGTGAATAGGTCGTAGGTGAGACCGAGTCCCTGCAGGTCCTGGCCGATCTGACGGGTGTACTTGTCCGCCGTCTGCTGGGAGGTCAGGCCTTCGTTGTCCGCCTGGACGGTGATCGGGGTGCCGTGTTCGTCGGTGCCGGACACCATGAGCACCCGGTTGCCGGCCATTCGCTGGTAGCGGGAGAAGACGTCGGACGGGACGCCGAATCCGGACACGTGGCCGATGTGGCGGGGGCCGTTGGCGTAGGGCCAGGCCACCGCAGTCAACACTGGGGTGCTCATGCTTGTTTAGCCTACGGACGTCGTCTAAGGCATTGTTGTCCGGGAGAGGATCGGAGGCCTCGGTGTCCGCCACGCGTCTGCTGGTGCTGGGTGTCGTGCGCATGTACGGGAAGGCACACGGCTACCAGGTCCGGCGCGAACTTCTCTCGTGGGCGGCCGACAAATGGGGCAATGTCCAGCCGGGGTCGATCTATCACGCGCTGAAGAAGATGACCTCCGAAGGCCTCCTGGAACAGGTCGACGACATCGAAGCGGGCAGCGGGCCCGACCGTGTCGCGTACAAGCTGACCGAAGACGGGGAGACCGAATTCCTCGTACAGCTCGGCAGGGCGTTGTCGAGCGACGACGCGACCGGGTACTCGCTGTCGGCGGCGGTCACGTTCATGCCGACCTTGCCCCGCGCTCAGGTGCTGGCCCTGTTGAAACAGCAGCTGGCGAACATGGAAGCGCACGCTCAGTCGACCCACTACGCCCGTGAGCACGCCATCGATCTGGGGAAGCCGCCGCACGTCAGCGAGCTGTACCGCCTGTGGAGCGTGCACGCGGAAGCGAACGTGACCTGGATGCGAGACCTGATCGGCCGCCTTGAAGCGGGCGAGTACGTGATGGCGGGCGAAGGCGACGAAGCCGTGTTCGGCGCGCCGCCCAGGTAATCAAATTTGACCACGGGACGACTTCTAGGGCACAGTGCGTCCTTCAGCTAGTCAAATTTGACTAGCTGAACACCGGAAAGGGGTAGACATGATCAAGGCACGCGGCCTTGAGCGGCGTTTCCGCCGCAAGGGCCGCAATGGGGGCGAGGTCCACGCGGTCAAGGGCGTCGATCTCGACGTGTCGGCCGGGGAACTTGTCGGCTTCCTCGGGCCGAACGGCGCGGGGAAGACCACCACCCTGCGCATGCTGACGACGCTTCTCAAGCCCACCGCCGGCGAGGCCACGGTCGGCGGCTGTGACCTGCTCGCCGACCCACTGGGGGTGCGCCGGCGAATCGGCTACGTCGCGCAGGGCGGCGGCACGGCACCGGCGAGCAAGGTCGTCGAGGAGATCGAGTTCCAGGGGCGGCTGTACCGGATGAGCAAGGCGGACGCGCTCGCGCGCGGGGCCACCCTCGCCGACCAGCTGGACCTCGCCGGACTCGACCAGAGGCAGACCGCGACCTTGTCGGGCGGGCAGCGCCGCCGTCTCGACATCGCACTCGGGTTGATCCACTCGCCTGGTCTCGTCTTCCTCGACGAGCCGTCGACGGGACTCGACCCGCAGAGCCGCGCGAACCTGTGGGAGCACATCCGCAGGCTGCGCGACGAACAGGGCGTCACGGTCTTCTTGACCACGCATTACCTCGACGAGGCCGACGCGCTCTCCGACCGGCTGATCGTCATCGACGACGGGAAGATCGTCGCCGAGGGCACGCCGGATTCGCTGAAGGCGAGGGTTTCCGGTGACGGTGTCGTCATCGGGGTCACACCGGAGTCGGCGGCGGAGACCGCGGAGGTCGCCGGCCGCCTCGAAGGGGCACACGAAATGACCGTCACCGACGGCACGGTGCGTTTCCGGGTACCGCGCGGGGACACCGCGATGCCCGAACTGCTGCGGGCCTTGGACGCGCGTGGCATCGCGATGACGTCCATGCAGGTGCACCGGCCGACGCTCGACGACGTCTTCCTGACCCTGACGGGCCGAAGCCTGCGCGACGCCGAAGAGAGCGCGCCGGTCGGGGACGCTCCGGAAAAGGAGGCCACGCATGTTGCATGACACCTGGTTGATCTTCCGCCGGGACATGCTCACGGCGTTGCGCAACCCGACCTGGCTGGTGATCGGCATCATGCAGCCGCTCCTCTATCTGTTCTTCTTCGGGCCGCTTCTGGTGAAGGCGCTCAACGTGCAAGGCCTGTCCGATGTGGACGGCTGGATGATCTTCACCCCGGCGATCATCGCGCAGCTCGCGCTGTTCGGCAGTTCCTTCGTCGGGTTCGGGCTCCTCGCGGAATACCGCTCTGGCGTGGTCGAACGGATGCGGGTCACGCCGGTGAGCCGGGTGGCGTTGTTGCTGGGCAAGGTGCTCGCCAACGCGCTGCAGACGGTCGTCCAGGCGTTGATCATCATCGCGTTGGCGTACCTGGTCTTCGATTTGAACGCACCGTTCGGCGGCGTCGTGCTCAGCCTGGTGATCGTTTTCCTTCTGTCGATCACGTTGGCGTCGTGTTCGTACGCGCTGGCGCTGACCCTCAAGAGCGAAGACTCCTTCCCGGCTTTGCTCAACGCGGTTCTCATGCCGTTGCTGCTGCTGTCCGGAATCCTGATCCCGATCACCGCGGGCTCGGCGCCGGATTGGCTGTACACGATTTCCCGCTTCAATCCGTTCCGGCATGTGGTGGATGTCGAGCGGAACAGTTTCCGCGGTGACTTCTCGATGGACGCGCTGTTCACCGGGAGCGTGGTGGTGCTGGTCATGGCCGTTCTGGCCATTTGGTGGGGCTCGCGGACGTTCCAACGCGAAAACGCCTGAGACACGCTGTACCGAAAGGTCACCTTGCGGCCGCTCCGCGGACGTAAGGTGACCTTTCCGGCGTACTGGGGCAAAAATTCGAGGACAGGTGACTTTGATCGATCCGGAAGGTGAGCACGGAGTCACCCTGTCCCACCGGGAGACGGTGACGGACTGGGCAGCGGTACGTGGCGCCGACATCCGGTTCGCTTCGGTCACCGTCAGCGAGAACACCAACTGGCGGGACGTCGCCGCGGAACGCAATCTGGCGGGCGCGCAGCACGCCGGGATCCACACCGGCGCACGGCATTACGCGCGTCCCGGCGCGGTCCACGACCAGGCCGACCATTTCGTACGGACGGCGAGCGCGCTCGGTGCCTTCGCGCCCGGTTCGCTCGCGCCGGCGCTCGAAGTGGAGGCGCCCAGTGTCGACGACCGGTTCATCAAGGCGTGGATCAAACACGTCAGGCACGCGGCGCGCGTCGAACGCGTTCTGGTGTACGCGGGGCTCGACTGCTGGACGAACCGCCTGCATCCGGACAAGTGGGCGGACAGCGAAGTGGTGTTGTGGCTGGTCAGGCACAACGAGATCCCGGGAAGGCCGGGCTGGTTCCACTCGCGGCTGGGATTGCACCAGCACGGTTTCGGCACCGGGCTGCCCGGCGTGAACGGGCCGATCGCCCAGGACGCCGTGGTCTATCCCTTCGCGCTCTCGGACCTGCTTTTGTAATGCCTCCGTGACTGCGGGTATGCGTGACGTCACCGAGGCCGGCCCGCGTGGTCGCGGATCTCACTTTCCGGCCGAGGCGGGTTGCGTTTCCGGCCACCCGGGCGGAGACAATGTCGCGTGCGGTTGATGTGCCGGAGGCTGCGGACGGACGTCGCGCCCGAGCGGGCGCTGGCGGCTCTCGGGGTACGCGCCGCGGCCCTCGGTCTCGCGCCCCCGGCCGCGCTTTGCGGAGACTGGTTTTCTTCGCGCGCGGTCATCGCGCTGAGCGCTCCCCTCGTTCCCGTCCAGGACGTGGCCGAGGCTTTCGCGATTCCCGCCCGGATGCCTTCCGTTCGTGACGTGGTGCCCGGCGCGATCGGCGGCGGCTGGTTCGGCTACCTGGGGTACGACCTGACCGATCCCTCCGGCCGTTCCGGCGGCCTGCCCCCGGCCGTCTGGGGCTGGGTCGACCGGGTGCTGCGGCTGGACACGGACGGTTCGTGGTGGTTCGAAGCGCTGGTTCCCGAGGATGCCCCGGACCCGGTCGGTGAGGTTTCCGCGGTGGAATCCTTGCTCGCCGACCTTCCCGAAGCGACGTCCTGGAGTTCCGGCCCGCTGTCCCGGCCGCTTCCGTCGGAGCACTACGACGCGGTGAAGGCCTGCGTGCACGCGATCGAAGCCGGTGAGCTGTTCCAGGCGAACATCTGCGCTCGCTTCAGCGGAGGATTCGACGGGGATCCGATCGCGTTGTTCGCCGAAGGCACGCGCCGCCTGGGGGCCCGCAGGGCGGCGTTCCTCGCCGGCGACTGGGGCGCGGTCGTGTCGTTCTCCCCTGAGCTTTTCCTTGCCAGACAAGGACGGCATGTCCGGTCGACGCCGATCAAGGGCACCATGCCGCGGCGGAACGCCGACGACGAGCATCTCGCTCAGCGACTGCGGGAATCCACCAAGGACGTCGCCGAGAACGTGATGATCACCGATCTCGTCCGCAACGACCTCGGCCGGGTGTGCGCCACCGGCAGCGTGCGCGTCCCCGAACTGCTCAAGGTCCGGCCCGCGCCCGGGGTCTGGCATCTTGAGTCCACAGTGGAGGGACAACTCGCCGACGGGGTCGACGACGCGGCCCTGCTCGCGGCCACCTTCCCGCCGGGTTCGGTGACGGGCGCGCCGAAGATCCGCGCGCTGGACCTGATCGCCGAGCTGGAGCCCGCGGCGCGCGGTGTCTACACGGGCGCTGTCGGCCTCGCTTCGCCGATCGCGGGGCTGGAACTGAACGTCGCGATCAGGACCTTCGAAATCCACGACGGCACGATCGCGCTGGGAGTCGGCGGCGGGATCACCGCCGACTCCGACAGCGAAGCGGAATGGCAGGAATGCCTGCACAAATCCGCTCCGCTCGAACGCCTGCTCGGCTGAGCTACTTCGTGGGGTCCAGGAGGAGCTTGCCCGCGGTGCCGCGCGAACGCAGGGCCTCGTGGGCGGCGCGGGCGTCGGAAAGCGCGTACTCGCCGCCGGCGACGGCGCGAATCCGGCCGTCCAGTGCCAGCGAGAAGAGCTCGTCGAGCGTGCGACCGAAGACGTTTCCGGGAAGTTTGAAGGCGTGCGGCAGCCACATCCCGGACACGGTGGTGCTGTGCCCGAGAAGGTTGCGGGCTTCGATCGGCTTCGGCTGCTCGCGGCTGGCCATCCCGTAGAACGCGAGCCGGCCGAACGGCGCGAGGGCGGCGATGCTCTGGTCCGTGACGGTGCCGCCGGTCATGTCGAGAACGATGTCGACACGCTTGCCGCCGTTCGCCTCGCGGAGCGCGTCGGTCATGTTCTCGGCGCGCGAATCGATGGCGACGTCGGCGCCGAGTTCGAGGGCGAGTCCACGCTTCTCGTCACTGCTGGCGGTCGCGATGACGCGGCTCGCGCCCCAGGCCTTCGCGAGCTGGACGGCGATGGAGCCGACCCCGCCCGCCGCCGCGTGCACGACGACGGATTCGCCGGGCTCGAGATGGGCGCTCTTGCGCAACAGGAGCGAGGCGGTGGTGCCTTGGACGATGAAGGAGAGCGCGGTCAAGTCGTCGATGCCGTCGGGCACGCCGAATGCGGTGACCTCGTCGGCCACCGCGCGCTCGGCGTAGCCGCCACCGCCGTTGAGCAGCGCGACGACACGCTTGCCCTCCGCGGTGCGGCCGACGACCTCGCCGCCGGGCACGAGCGGGAGCTTGCTCGGCGCGAGGTAGGAGTTCTCGGCTTGATGCGTATCGGCGTAATTGACGCCGATGCGATCGACGTCGACGAGCAGCTGACCCGGGCCGGGAACGGGATCGGGCAGGTCGACGAGGTTGAGCACCTCGGGTCCGCCGAATTCGGTCACCTGTACTGCGCGCATCCGCTTCCTCCTCATCGAGATGAGACATTCTTGCATATGTCTCATCCATGAGACATAGCGTGATATGTTTCACTCATCGAAACCGCACTCGAACGCCAGCTGACCTCGCCGCGCCCGGACGCCCTGCGCGCGTTCACGATCGCGCGCGCCTGGTTCCTCGACGGGCGCCGGGTGGACATGGGCGAACTCGCGGGCGAGCTGGGGATCAGCCGGGCCACGTTGCATCGCTGGGTAGGCGGCCGGGATCAGCTGCTCGGCGAGATCCTGTGGTCGATGACCGTGGAGGTTTTCGAAGCGCGGGCTTCCGGCAAGCTCGGACGCGGCTCAGAGGGGATCGCGGAGCTCGTCGGCACCTTCGTCCGGACCGTGAACGACTCGAAACCGTTCAGGGAGTTCTTGCGCGCCGAACCGGAACGGGCGCTGCGGATTCTGACGACGAAGGCCAGCGTGGTCCAGAGCCGGGCGATCGCGAAGATGTGCGAGTTCCTGGACGAGGAGGTCGCGGCCGGACGGCTCACCCCGCCACTGCCGGTCGAGGACCTGGCCTATCTGCTGGTCCGGATCGGCGAGTCCTTCATCTACACGGACGTCATCACCGGCGCCGAGCCCGACGCCGCGAAGGCGTACGCGGCCGCGAGAGCCCTACTGTCCTAGTCCTTACTTACGGGACGCGAGGACGGCGTCGTAGAGCTCCTTCTTGGAGACTCCCGTGGCCTCGGCGACTTCGGCGGCGGCGGATTTGAGGCGTTCGCCCGCCTCGACCCGCGAAGAAACTTCCGAAACCAGGTCCGCGACGCTCACCGAACGCGGAGGCGCACCCGCCAGAACGACGGTGATCTCGCCTTTGACGCCGTCGGCCGCCCACGCGGCCAAGTCCGGCAGATTGCCGCGTTTAACCTCTTCATACGTTTTGGTCAGTTCACGGCAGACGGCGGCGCGACGGTCGGGGCCCAGGACGTCGGCGGCGTCGGCGAGCGTGCTCGCGAGGCGATGCGGAGACTCGAAGAACACGACCGTGCGGGGCTCGTCCTTCAGCGAGCCGAGCCATTTCGCGCGTTCACCGGGTTTGCGCGGGGCGAACCCGTCGAAACAGAAACGGTCGCAAGGCAGTCCGGACAACGCGAGCGCCGTGGTCACCGCGGACGGACCTGGGAGGCAGGTCACCGGCACGTCCGCCTCGACGCACGCCGCCACCAGGCGGAATCCGGGGTCCGAAACGCTGGGCATCCCGGCGTCGGTCACCAGCACTACCGTCTCGCCCGACTGGAGCGATTCGAGCAGTTTCGGCAGGCGGGCGGTCTCGACGTCTTCGTAGAAGCTGACCACCCGTCCGACCGGCGAAACGTTGAGCGCTGCGGTGAGAGAGCGCAGGCGCCGGGTGTCTTCGGCGGCGATCACGTCGGCCGTCGCGAGGGCTTCGGACAGGCGCGGCGAAGCGTCACGGACGTCTCCGAGCGGGGTGGCTGCCAGCACGAGGCGTCCTTCGGTCATTCCCGAAGGTTAACCGGTTCGCAGATCCGGACACCGAGTTCACTCTTCCGCCCGTAGGATCATGCCCCGTGACCGCACTGCTGACCCGTGACGACGAGAGCGTGCGGCCGGATCCGGTCGACGCGCTCCGGCCACCGAGCGACCGCGAGGCCACCCTCCTCGGCCGCGGCATGCCGACAGACCGCCTGCGCGGCTGGATCGTCACGCTGGTGCTGACACTCATCGGTGGCATCGTCCGGATCCAGAATCTGGGAACACCCACGGACAAGGGCACCCCTGTCTTCGACGAGAAGCACTACGTCCCGCAGGCGTGGCAGATGCTGCGCAACGGCGGTTACGAAGACAACTACGGCTACGAGCTGATCGTGCACCCGCCGTTGGCGAAGCACCTCATCGCGATCGGCGAGTGGCTGTTCGGCTACAACGCCTGGGGCTGGCGGATCATGCCGGCGCTGGCGGGCACGCTGATCGTGTTCCTCACCATCCGCGTCGCCCGGCGGCTCACCCGCTCGACACTGCTCGGCGCTGTCGCCGGGATCCTGGTGATCAGCGACGGCGTGCTGCACCTGCAGTCGCGGATGGGCATGCTCGACATCTTCATCGCGGTGTTCGTTCTCGCCGCGTTCGCTTGTGTGCTGTGCGACCGCGACCAGGTGCGGCGGCGGCTGGCCGTGGCCGTCCGCGAGGGCTGGATCGAAGAGTCCCGGTTCGGCCCGAAGCTCGGTTTCCGGTGGTGGCGGTTCGCCGGCGGCCTGATGATCGGGCTGACCTTCGGCGTCAAGTGGTCGGCGCTCTACTACATCGCCGCGTTCGGCCTGCTCACCGTGTTCTTCGACGTGGCCGCGCGCCGCGCCGCCGGGGTGCAGCGGCCTTGGGTCGGGACGCTGCGCCGCGACGTGCTGCCCGCGCTGTGGGCGATCGTCGTCATCCCGATCCTGGTGTACCTCGCCTGCTACTGGGCCTGGTTCGCGAGCGAGACCGCGACCGACCGCAACTACGTGGCGATCAAGGACCTCGATCCGGGCTTCTGGGCCTGGATGCCACCCGCGCTGCGGTCGCTCGGCGACTACTCGATGAACGTCCTCGACTTCCACGCGAACCTGGTGACCCCCAAGGACAAACCGCATCCGTGGGAGTCGAAGCCGTGGACCTGGCCGATGGGGCTGCGGCCGATGCTCTACGCGTACGCGGGCGGCACCGACGCGACCGGTTGCGGCGAGTCGACCTGTATCCGGGCGACGATGCTGATCGGGACGCCGGCCATGTGGTGGCTGGCCCTGCCGATGCTCGGCTGGAGCCTGTGGCGGTCGTTCTTCCGAGCGGACTGGCGCTACGCCGCCGTGCTCGTCGGCTACTTCGCCGGGTTCCTGCCCTGGTTCACCAACCTCGACCGCCAGATGTACTTCTTCTACGCGACGCCGCTGGCGCCGTTCCTGGCACTCGGGTTGACCTTGATCCTCGGCCAGATCCTCGGCGGCGTGAAACGCGGGTTCGAGCGGCGGGGCACGGGCATGCTCGTCGTCGCCCTCTACGTGGGTCTCGTCGTGGCCAACTTCGCCTGGCTGTGGCCGATCCTCAACGGCAACGCGATCACCAATGAGCATTGGAACGCCGAGTTGTGGCTTCCGTCCTGGAAGTGACCTCGGCCTGATCCGGTGACCGGCGGCGTGTGAACCGGGCGCGGGCGAAGACGCCTGCCGCGACCAGTGCGGTGATCGCGACGATGCACACGAGCGACACCGCCGACGGCCTCAGGCGGGGATCCGGCAGCTGCAAGAGCAGCGCGAACACCGGCGACAAGGTCGTGATCAGTGCCGCGGTGATCGGTTCGGCATGCCGTACGCCGACCTGGAACAGGTACATCGGCAGGGCCACGCCGATCACCGCGAGCACGGCCGACGGCACGAACGCTTCCCCGAGCCGGGGCGTTTCGTCGAAGGCGGTGAAAGCCCAGCCGATCGCGATGATCAGCCAGAAGCGGGTGGCGAGCACCGAACGCGGGCTGTTCCCAGCGTCGCTGAGCCGCTTCGAAAACATCACGTTGCCGGTCGACGCGAGCCCGCAAACGAGGGTGAGAACGATGCCGAGGACGATCTCGGCGCCGGGACGCTCACCGACACCGCTGTGCCCGGCGAGGGAGGCCCAGACCAGCACGACGAGCAGGCCGCAGATACCGATCGCCGTGGCGATCTCCGCACGCAGGACCGCGCTGCCGCGGCGCAGGAAAGTTCCGAGCAGCACCGTCAGCGCCGGGCCGATCGCCAGGCTGATCACGTTGACGATGGCGGGCTCGAGGAATTTGAGCGCGTACAGCATGCTCAGCCAGGTGACCGCGGTGGTGACGTTGATGGCGAGGACGTCGGCGCGCTGCTCACGGAACGGGCTCAGGGCCGCCGTCAGCCCTCTTCTCACGACGTCGGCGCCGAAGAAGAAGGCCGCCGCGAGACTGAGCGAAATCGCCGCGACGCTGAGGGGACTCAAAGTCTGGACCTGGTTGCCGGCATAGACGTCGAGCGTCGCGGTGAACACCGCGAACGCCACCAAGGGCACCAGACCGGTGCGTGCGGACGTGGCCATCATTCCCCCATTTGCATGTACGTACATCAAATGTAGATACATGCAGATGTTTTCAGCGGGCATGTCGCCCGTCAAGGTCGGATTTCTTCCTTTGCCTGTGACACTCAGGGCCTAGTTGTTACTCTTCCCCGGTCAGCAGCACTTCGACAGGGGGCACCATGACGATCCGACCGCTCGCCACGACCTTCGCGGCCGCGGCCCTGTTCCTGCTCGTGGGGTGCGAGGAACAGACGGCCGGGAGCGCGTCTCCGCAGCCTTCGGCGGTTCCGGGCACCTCGACCGCGCCGACGAGCAGCAGTTCGAGCGCTCCCGCTACGACCGCTTCACGGCCTTCAGCGGCTTCGGCGACCGCTTCGCCGGTCACCAAACCCGCCACCGGTGGCCCGGTGGCGCACACGCCGGTCGGCGCCGCGAGCGTGATGGAGGAGTTCCACCACGCGCTGGGCGCCAAGAACCTGGAAACCGTCTGCCGGATTTCGGCGCCCGCCTACGACGGCGGGATCAAGGAGTGCCGCAGCCTCACCCCGATGCTGTTCGAGATGTTCACGCCCGAGGATCTGAAGAACCTGAAAGCCGCCCGGGTCGATCCCGCGAAGGTGCGGAGCAAGGGGCCTGACCAGGTGACCGTCCCGCCCACGGCGATCGCGCCGAAGGCGACGATCATGGACAGTGACCCCAAGACGTTCACCATGGCGTGGCGCGACGGGACCTGGGTCATCATCGACTGAAAGAGCAAGGGACCTTTGCTGGCGTTCGTTAGCACACTAACGAACGCCAGCAAAGGTCCCTTGCTCTCTTTTCGCAGGTCAGCGCGGGTGGCGTTGGGCCTGCGGTTGCTGGTGGGGCTGGGGTTGCGGCGGATGCTGCGGAGGGCGGCGCTGCACGATCTGGGTCACCGGGCCGTCCGGCGACTTGCCGGCGCGGGCCAGCCAGCCTTCGACGTCGCGGCGCACGGCGGTGAGCGTCGGGCGGCGGCGGGGCTCCTGGTCGAGCGACGCGATGAGGATCCGGGCGTGGGCGCTGCGGTTCGGCAGCTTCGAGACCGGTTCGGCGCGGGCGGCGGCCATCAGCGCGGCCATCGGGGTCTCCCGGGTACCGCGGGGAGGCTGGCCCGACAGCGCGTAGCTGACCGTCGCGGCGAGCTGCCAGGCGTCCGAAGCCGGGCTCGCCGGGGAGCCCATCGCCTGCTCGGGAGCGACGAAATCCGGCGTGCCGATCATCATCCCGGTCGCGGTCATCTTCGAGTCGCCCTGACTGCGGGCGATGCCGAAGTCGATGAGATGGGCGAGCCCGTTGCGGTCGAGGATGATGTTCGACGGCTTGAGGTCGCGGTGCAGCACACCCTTCTCGTGCGCCGCGGCGAGCGCGCCCGCCATGGTCGACCAGAGGCGCCCGGCGGCGATGTCGTCGAGCGGACCCTGCGAGTCGACGATCTCGGCAAGCGACTTGCCTTCGAGGTACTCCATGACCAGCGCGAGCCCGTCCGGCTCCTCGACGAGGTCGTACACGCGGACGCAGTTGGGATGGTTCACGACGGCCAGAGCCCTGGCTTCGCGCTGCATCCGCTCCTCGGTGTCACGGTCCGGCGCGTGCGCGATCTTCAGCGCGACCGTGCGGTTGAGCTGGGTGTCGACCGCTTCCCACACGGTGCCGAAGCCACCGTGGCCGAGCCGTCGGACGCGCTTGTAGCGGCCGCCGCCGGAGTTGCGGGACCCAGGAGGGGCCGGGACCGGACCAGGCACAGCGGCCAGGGCGGGCGGTTCGGGCGCCTGCGCGAGCGCCGTCGCCGGGTACTGCTTGGGCGGCGGCGGGGGCGGCAACTGCTGCTGCGGCTTCGGGGCGGGCGGCTCCGGGCGGTACGGCTCGATCTTCTGCCGGGGCTGCGGGTCCGGCCGGTTGATCACCGACCACGGCGGCGGGCCGACCAGCGCGACCGGGATCAGGCCCAGCACACTGAGCGGCAGGAAACCGAGCCAGAAGTGCACGGCGGTGTTCGCGCCCATGCCGACGCTCGCCAGCACCATCAGCACGAACGGGATCCAGAAGAAGCGCGAAGGCCACTTCGGTCCGCGGCGGAACGCTGTGCGCGCCTGCAGCATGACGAACAGCAGCGACAGCGCGGGCAACCCGACCAGCAGGATCAGGTAGACGATGTACGAGAGCTGCATGCCGTTCGGGTAGAACAGCACCTCGTAGACGTTCTGGCCGCCGCCGAGGTACACGCTCTGCTTGCCGATCAGCGGGCTCTGGTCGGAGGTGAACGTCGCCAGGTCGCTGGAGCTGAACCCGGATTCACCGCCCGACTTCGTCGAGGCGGCCTCCTGGTAGACCTGCGAAAGGCCGGTGGCCAGCACCCAGGGCAGCAGGAAGACCGCGACGACGCCGATCCCGCCGAAGACGGACAGGGTCACCACGTCGTAGCGGTTGCCGGTGCCTTTGCGGATGATCGCGACGATCATCGCTCCCAGTGCGGGCAGTAGCGCGACCAGCGCTCCCGCGGTGCTCGTCGCCCACACCCAGTCCCCTGGCCAGATCCCTGGCCCGAACAGGCTGTGCGCGAACGAAAGCAGCGCGCTCGCTAGCCCCATGGCCCTGCTCCCCTCGCTGATTCGGCCGTTTCCGGCGGTTTTTCCCTAGTTCAGCTTAGGACGCTCTACCGGGCCGAGGGGTTGCCGGGTTATATCCCGTGTCTCCAGATGACCGGGCGATCGCGTGACGGCCGGGACATGATGGGTCCGGTACCCGAGTGCGAAGGAGCTTTCGATGTACGCCGAGTCGTACCAGCGGAGCCTCGAAGACCCGGAGGGTTTTTGGCTCGAAGCCGCACAGGCGATCGACTGGACCCGTCCGCCGACGCGAGCCCTCGACGTGTCGAAGGCGCCCTTCTACCGCTGGTTCCCGGACGGGGAGCTGAACACGGCGTTCAACGCGCTCGACAGGCACGTCCGGGACGGCCGCGGCGGGCAGACCGCGCTGATCTGGGATTCCCCGGTCACCGATTCGGTACGCCGGTTCACCTACGCGGAGCTGCTGGACAACGTCGCCCGGTTCGCCGGCGCGCTCGCCTCGCTCGGCGTCGGGAAGGGCGACCGCGTCATCGTCTACATGCCGATGGTCCCCGAGGCCGCGGTCGCGATGCTCGCGTGCGCCCGGCTCGGCGCGGTGCATTCGGTGGTGTTCGGCGGGTTCGCGCCCAAGGAACTGGCGGCGCGGATCGAGGACGCCAAACCGAAGGTGATCGTGGCCGCGTCGTGCGGGATCGAACCGGCACGGGTCGTCGAGTACAAACCGATCATCGACGAGGCGCTCGCGGGCACCGCCCATCAGCCGGACAAGGTCGTGGTGCTGCAGCGCGAGCGTGCCCGCGCCGAACTGGGCGAGCGCGACGCCGACTGGGCCGAACTGGTTGCGAAGGCCTCCCCCGCCGATCCGGTGCCGGTCGCGGCGACCGATCCGCTGTACATCCTGTACACCTCCGGCACCACGGGGAAGCCGAAGGGAGTCGTGCGCGACACCGGCGGGCACGCGGTCGCGCTGGCCTGGTCGATGGGCGCGATCTACGACATCCACCCCGGTGACGTGTGGTGGACGGCTTCCGACGTCGGCTGGGTCGTCGGCCATTCCTACATCGTTTACGCCCCGCTCCTCATCGGGGCCACGACGCTCATGTTCGAGGGCAAACCGGTCAATACCCCGGACGCGGGAGCGTTCTGGCGGGTCATCGCCGACCACGGGGTGAAGGCGCTGTTCACCGCGCCGACGGCGTTGCGGGCGATCAAGAAGGTCGACCCGGACGCGAACGAAACGAAGAAATACCAGCTCGGCGGGTTCGAGACCCTGTTCATGGCGGGTGAACGGCTCGATCCGGAGACGTATCACTGGGCACACGAGAAACTCGGCGTGCCGGTGATCGACCACTGGTGGCAGACCGAGACCGGCTGGCCGATCGCGGCGAATCCGCGCGGGCTGGAACCGATGCCGGTCAAACCCGGTTCCGCGACGAAACCGGTGCCGGGCTGGGACGTACGGATCCTGGACCAGTCGGGCGATCCGCTTCCGGCCGGGCAGGAAGGCGCGATCGCCATCAAGCTTCCGCTTCCGCCGGGATCGCTGCCCACGCTGTGGCAGGACGACGAGCGGTATCGCGAGGCGTATCTTTCGCGGTACGAAGGCCACTACCTGACGGGTGACTCCGGATACGTCGACGAAGACGGCTATCTGTTCGTCATGGGCCGCACCGACGACGTCATCAACGTCGCGGGCCACCGGCTTTCGACCGGTTCGATGGAGGCCGTGCTGGCCTCCCATCCCGCCGTCGCCGAATGCGCGGTGATCGGCGTCCGCGACCAGCTCAAGGGGCAGCTTCCGCGCGGATTCGTGGTGCTGAAGTCCGGCGTCGACACCGACGCCGAAACGCTCAAGGCCGAATTGGTCGCGCTGGTCCGGCGTGACATCGGCCCGGTGGCCGCGTTCCGTGACGTGTCCATTGTGGACGCGCTGCCGAAGACGCGATCCGGGAAGATCCTGCGCAAGACCATGCGCGGAATAGCCGACGGCCGCGACGAGCAGGTGCCCTCGACGATCGAGGACGCGAGCGTTCTCGATGCCTTGAAAGCGGTTCTGCGCGGCGAATGACCGGTGATCGGTACGCCGTCCTAGTCCGATCGGGTGTTGTCCCGTTTGCCCTATTGGTCTATACCTCTAAAGGAAGAGAGTCTCCAGTTCCCCGACCGGAGGTGCTCCATGAGTAAACGCCTGTCCACAACCGTGCTCGGTGTGGCCGTCCTGGGTCTCGTGACCTTCGGCCTGCCCGCGACGGCGAGCGCGGCACAGCACGCGAAGGCCGAACGGACCGTCACCGACGTCGTCCCCGCGCCGGTCGACGCGAAACCGGATCCCCGTGCGAACTTCCGGCTCGGCCCCGGGACCGTCATCCGCGCCGATCGCGACGGCAAGCAGGTCGCCGAGTACCTGGCCGGGCTGCTCCGGCCCGCCACCGGCTACCGGCTGCCCGTCGTCACCGGCCACCGCGGCGGCGGCCCCGCCATCTCGCTCGAAACCGGCCACGCGAGCGGCCGGGTCGGCACCGAGGGGTACCAGCTCAAGGTGTCTTCCTCGGGCGTGACCCTGAAGGCGAACACCGACAAGGGCCTGTTCTCCGGCGTGCAGACGCTGCGACAACTGCTCCCGTCGGCGATCGAAGCGAAGACCGTCCAGAAGCGTTCGTGGGTGGTTTCGGGCGGCACCGTGCTCGACTACCCGCGCTTCGGCTACCGCAGCGCGATGCTCGACGTCGCCCGGCATTTCTTCAAGCCGGAGCAGGTCAAGCTGTACATCGACCAGATCGCGCAGTACAAGATCAACACGCTCCACCTGCACCTGAGCGACGACCAGGGCTGGCGGATCGAGATCAAGAGCTGGCCGAAGCTGGCGACCGTGGGCGGGCAGACCGCCGTCGGCGGCGCTCCTGGCGGCTACTACACCCAAGAGCAGTACAAGGACCTGGTGCGCTACGCGGCTTCGCGGCACATCACGATCGTTCCCGAGATCGACATGCCCGGGCACACCAACGCGGCCCAGCACTCCTACGCCGAACTGAACTGCGACGGCGTCGCGGTGCCGCCGCGCACGGACATCGAGGTCGGCTACAGCTCGCTGTGCATCAAGAGCGACATCACCTACAAGTTCGTCGACGACGTCCTCCGCGAACTGGCCGCGATCACCCCCGGCAAGTACCTCAACATCGGGGGCGACGAGGCGCACGCGACCACTCCGGAGGATTACCAGACCTTCGCCAAGAAGGTGCAGCCGATCGTCGCGAAGTACGGCAAGACGATCACCGGCTGGCACGACATCGCGAAGACGACCCCGCCGCTTTCGGCCGTCCCGCAGTTCTGGGGCACGACCGGCACCGACGCGAACGTCGCCGCGGCGGCGGCCCGGGGCAACAAGATCCTGATGTCGCCCGCCAACAAGGCCTACATGGACATGAAGTACCACCCGCAGACGCCGCTCGGGCTGGCCTGGGCCGGGCTGATCGAGGTCAAGACCGGTTACGACTGGGATCCGGCGACGTACCTGCAGGGCGTGACGGAGAAGAACGTCATCGGTGTCGAGGCGCCGCTGTGGTCGGAAACGCTCGTGACCAGTGAGCACATCGAGTTCATGGCGTTCCCGAGGTTGCCGGGTTACGCCGAGATCGGCTGGTCGCCGAAGGATTCCCGGACGTGGGACGCCTACCGGCTCCGGCTGGCGAAGCAGAGCCCGCGGTGGGTTCAGCAGGGCATCGACTTCTACCGGTCCACTCAGGTCGACTGGAAGTAGCCCCGCTCACGTGACAGGAAAGGCCCGTTACTTGCGAAATTTGCAAGTAACGGGCCTTTCATGTCACCGCTGCGGCGTCGAGACGGGCGGTGATGGCGGCGCGGGCCAGCGTGTAGGGCTCGGTGCCGCCGAACATCACCGAGTCCGCGTTCGCGGCCCGGCCGAGGGCGTGCAGTTCGAAGGCCAGCCGCGCCACGTCGACGGACTCGCGAAGGTGCCCCGTCTTCCTCGCCTCGACGGCGGTCGCCCGGATGAACTCGGCGAATCCCCGGCTCGCGTTCGCCACCGCGTCGTGGACCCGGCCGGTCCGCGCGTCGAATTCGGCGCCGGCGTTGAAGAAGAAGCAGCCGCCCGGGAACACCCGGCGTTCCGAGTAGTCCAGCCAGTTCGCGCACAGCGCGCGCAGCCTGGCGATCCCCTGCTCGACCTCCAGTGTCGGCCGGATGACGTTCTCGGCGAAGATCGCGCTCGCCGTCTCGACCGCCGCGAGCTGCAGTTCCTCCTTGGAACCGAACAACGCGAAGACCCCGGATTTGCTCAGTTCCAGCTCGGTCGCGAGTCTGCCGAGGGACAGGCCGTCGAGCCCTTCGACGGAGGCGATGTCGACGGCGCGCCGCAGCACGATCCGCCTCGTCGCGTCGCCGCGGGCAACCCGGCCGTCAACCGGCATCCCGTTCCTCCCGCCGCCGTTTCGCCGATTCCAGGCCGTCACGGTACTGCCGGGAGAGCGACGGCGCCGCCAGCACCCGGTCCAGCAGCGCCCAGTACGCGACGCGGCGATCGTCGTCCAGCTGGGCGACGTTGGTGAACGAAGCGACGTACACCTCGGCGATCGTCGGACTCGCCGGATCTCGTTCTTCGAGCGTCATCCGGCCCGAGGTCGGGACCTCACCCGTCCGCAGCACCCGCAGGTACCAGCCGCTCCGGCCGGAATCGATCATCGCCGGGATGACGTCCTTGCGCCCGGTCTTCATCGCGAGCTTGAAACACGGCGTCCGCGGCTGCGAGACCTGGACCAGCGCGTCTCCCCAGGCCCAGACGTCACCGACGCGGACGTCGTGCTCGTCGGCGCCCACCACCGACGCGTTCTCCCCGAAGTCGCCGGCCACCACCGCGAAGCCCTGCTCCGACCAGGCCGCGTAGTGCGTCGCCGGATAGACGTAAACGGCTTTGTCGACCCCGCCGTGGACCGTGCGATCCGCCTGGTCGTCACCGGCCAAGTTGATCTCGTCCAGCTTCAGTGACGACGCGTCGACACGCGACTTCGCGATGGCGCTGTACACCGGGATGTCGCGCTTCACCCCGAGTACGGACGGCCGCCCGACGAAGACCTCGTTCACTTCGAGTGTGCTCACAACCCCGAAGATAGCACGATCGTTCGTTTACTCAAGCAACCTCGAGCGGGTCAGGAAACGCACGCCTTCGGGCGCTTCCAGCGAGAACCCGCTCCCCCTGCCGGGCACGACGTCGATGGTCAGATGCGTGTGCTTCCAGTACTCGAACTGTGGTCCCGACATCCACACCGGGACGTCCTCGATCCCCTCGACGACCAGGTCGCCGAGGCGGACGTCGGACACCCCGGTGCGGAATTCGCCCGCCGGGTAACACATGGGCGCGCTTCCGTCGCAGCATCCGCCGGACTGGTGGAACATCACCGGCCCGTGGAGCGACACCAGCCGCCGCAGCAGCTCCGCGGCGGCCGGTGTCAACGCGACCCGCCCGGTCATCAGAAGAACCCGAGCGCACTGTCCGAATAGGACACGAGCATGTTCTTCGTCTGCTGGTAGTGATCCAGCATCATCTTGTGGTTCTCGCGCCCGATGCCGGACGCCTTGTAGCCGCCGAAGGCCGCGTGCGCCGGGTACGCGTGGTAGTTGTTGACCCACACCCGGCCCGCCTGGATGTCGCGGCCCGCGCGGTAGGCGGTGTTGCCGTCGCGGGACCAGACACCGGCGCCGAGGCCGTACAGCGTGTCGTTGGCGATCTTCAGCGCGTCGGCGTAGTCGTCGAACCTCGCCACCGAGACGACCGGGCCGAAGATCTCCTCCTGGAAGATCCGCATCTTGTTGTCGCCCTCGAACACCGTCGGCTGCACGTAGTAGCCGCCGGACAGTTCGCCGCCGAGGTCGCTGCGCTCGCCGCCGGTGAGGATCTTCGCGCCTTCCTTCACCCCGATGTCGATGTAGGAAAGGATCTTCTCCAGCTGGTCGTTGGAGGCCTGCGCGCCGATCTGCGTTTCGGTGTCGAGCGGGTGTCCCTGCTTGATCTTCTTGACCCGCTCGACGGCGTCGCCGAGGAACCGGTCGTAGATGCCGGACTGGATCAGCGCGCGCGACGGGCAGGTGCAGACTTCGCCCTGGTTCAGCGCGAAGAGCGCGAAACCCTCCTGCGCCTTGTCGTAGAAGGCGTCGTTGGCCGCGGCGACGTCGTCGAAGAAGATGTTCGGGCTCTTGCCGCCGAGTTCGACGGTGACCGGGATGATGTTCTCGCTGGCGTACTGCAGGATCAGCCGTCCGGTGGTGGTCTCGCCGGTGAACGCGACCTTCCGCACGCGGTTGCTCGACGCGAGCGGTTTGCCCGCCTCGACGCCGAAGCCGTTGACGATGTTCAGCACACCCGGCGGGATCAGGTCGCCGATGAGCGACATCAGCAGGTGGATCGACGCCGGGGTCTGCTCGGCGGGTTTGAGCACGATCGCGTTGCCTGCGGCGAGCGCGGGCGCGAGCTTCCAGACCGCCATCAGCAGCGGGAAGTTCCACGGGATGATCTGGCCGACGACGCCGAGCGGTTCGTGGAAGTGGTACGCCACGGTGTTGTCGTCGATCTGCGAGATACCGCCCTCCTGGGCTCGCAGCGCGCCGGCGAAGTAGCGGAAGTGGTCGATCGCGAGGGGGATGTCGGCGGCGAGCGTCTCGCGGACCGGCTTGCCGTTCTCCCACGATTCGGCGACGGCGATCGCCTCGAGGTTCTGTTCCATCCGGTCGGCGATCCGGAGCAGGACGTTCGACCGCTCGTCCACCGACGTCCGGCCCCAGGCCGCGGCCGCGCCTTCGGCCGCGTCGAGCGCGCGGTCGACGTCGACGGCGGTGCCGCGGGCGATCTCGGTGAACACCTGCCCGGTCACCGGGGTCGGGTTCTCGAAGTACTGGCCGCTCGCGGGCGCTACGTACTCGCCTCCGATGTAGTGGTCGTAGCGGGACTCGTAGCTGACGACGCTGCCTTCGGTGTTCGGTGCCGCGTACTTGGCCATCTTTCCTGCCTCATCGCTAGGGGTGGCGGATGGCGGCGAACGTAGGCCGGGTGGGGTTGCACGAGCGTTGCAACGAAGTGAGCCCGGTCACCTATCCTCGGAGACGTGGCGGAGCTGCCCGGAGGTGAAGCGTCGCCGCGTGACCCCCAGGCGTACGCGCGGCTACTGAAAGACGTCCACGACGCAGTCCTCTCCGGTGTTCCGGGACCGCGTTCCCCCAGGTCGATCGTGTCGGCGTCGTGGAATCGCTCGCTCGCCGCGCGGGTCGACCCGGACACCGGCGTCGCCCCGCTCGTCTACGACTCCGGCGAGCTGACCGGGCTGCGGGACGAGCATCCGCTGGCGCCGGTGCTGCCCATCCTGCGGCAGACGCTCGTGAGCATCGCCGACGACGCCGAGCACATGATGATCGTGACCGACGCGGCCGGGCACATCCTGTGGCGCGAGGGCGCTGCGGCGGTCCTGCGGCGCGCGGACGGCGTGATGCTCGCCGAGGGCACGCGCTGGAGCGAGGACGTCATCGGGACGAACGCGATGGGCACCACGCTCGCCACCGGGGAACCGGTGCAGATCTACTCGGCCGAGCATCTGGTGCGGACCTATCACGGCTGGACCTGCGCGGCGGCGCCCGTGCGCGATCCGGAGACGGGCGCGCTGCTCGGGTCGATCGACGTCAGCGGCCCGCTGCGGACGGTGCATCCCGCGATGCTCGCGCTGGTCACGGCGGCCGCACAACTCGCCGAAGGCCAGCTGCGAGCGCGGCTCGCGATGCGGGACGAGCGGCTGCGGGTCGCGAACATGACTCACCTGGAAGCGCTACGCGGCGCGCCAGGAGCCCTGCTGTCGGCGAAGGGACGCGTGCTGGCCGCGGAGTCGTGCGGCGACCTTCCCTCTACTGTGGACATCCGACCTGGAGGCGGCGCGGTCACCCTGCCCGACGGGCGACTCGGCACGGTGGAGCCGTTGAGCGAGGGCTATTTGCTGCGACTGCGCCACCGGTCGCCGTCGAGGCGCCCCAGGCTCGCGCTGGAGTTTCTCACCGACGGCCCGCCATCGACCACAGTGGACGGTCGCGAGGTGCCGTTCACCTTGCGGCACGCGGAAATCCTCACCTTGCTCGCTCTCCATCCCGACGGACTCTCGGCGGAACGGCTGGCACTGCTGCTCTATGGCGAGAGCGGCAACCCGGTGACCGTGCGCGCGGAGATCCACCGGCTGCGGACCCAACTCGGATCGGACATCGTGCAGACGCGCCCGTATCGGCTTTCGGCCGAGGTGGACGCCGACTTCCTGCGGGTCCGCGCGGCGCTCAGGCGGGGTGACGTCGCCGGTGCAGCCACGGCCTTCCATGGGCCGCTGCTGGCCGAGTCGGAGGCGCCCGCCGTCCGCGAAGAGCGAGAGTCCGTCACCGCGTCGGTCCGGCGGGTGGTGCTCGACAGCGGGGACGCGACGGCGCTCTGGACATACTGGGAGACCTCCTGCGGTGCCGACGACCTGGAAGTCGTCGACGCGCTCTGCCGCGCACTCCCGGACGAAGACCCGCGTCGCGCGGTCGCCTTCACCCATCGGGCTCGCCTCGGCCGCTGAGTAGACAGCGTCTACATAAGTTTGATAGACAGTGTCTACAAGGTGAACTCGCGGTTACGGAGATCTGGATGGGCTACCAACGTTTCGTCGCGCTCGGCGACAGCTGCGCCGAAGGGCTGGCCGATCCGCATCCGTCGGGTGGCTTCTACCGGGGCTGGGCGGACTTCGTCGCGGCACGCCTCGCCGAGGACGAGCCCGGTTTCCGCTACGCGAACCTCGCGGTCCGCGGGCGCAGGCTCGACCAGATCCACGCCGAGCAGACCGAGTCGGCGAGCAGGCTCCAGCCGGACCTGATCGCGTTGTTCGGCGGCGGCAACGACGTGATGAGCCGCGGCTGGGACGCGCGCACGGTCGCGCGCCGCGTCGACACGGCCATCCGCGCCTGCACCGAGATCGCGCCGAACGTCGTGACCTTCACCCTCAGCGACATCTCGCACCGCATGCCGATGGGCCACCGGATGCGCCCGCGCCTCACCGCGCTGAACGACGCCGTCCGGGAAGCGTCCGTCAGCTACGGCGCGACGCTCGTCGACCTCTGGCCGGACCACGCCGCGCACGATTCCCGCTACTTCGGCCCGGATCGGCTGCATCTGTCCGAGCAGGGCCACCGCCGCCTCGCCGGGCACGTGCTCGGCAAACTCGGCGTCACTCACGACCCGGCCTGGCTCGAACCGCTCCCCGGTTCGGCGGGACGCCCCGGCCTCCGCGCGGATCTGAACTGGTTGACGCGGGAGGTCCTCCCGGTCGCGGTCAGCCGTTTCCGCAACCGGCTCAGCGGCCGCCAGCCGGGCGACGGCTTCCTGCCGAAGCGCCCGGAACTCCTGCCCGTCCTCGAGGAGACCCGGTCGTGGGCGCCCGAACCCGCCTGATCGACACCGCGGCGAACCTGCTGGCCGAAGAGGGCGTCGGCGCGGTGACGCTGCGCGGGATCGCCAAGGCCGCCGGCGTCTCGCACGGCGCGCCCTTACGGCATTTCTCCGGCCGCGCAGCCCTGCTGTCGGCGGTCGCCACCCGCGGCTACACCGAACTGCTCGACCGCGGCGACGGCCTGCCCGCCGGGACCCCGCGCGAGCGGCTCATCGCGGCCTGCCACGGATATCTCGACTTCGCGCTGGCGCATCCGGCGATGTTCGAGCTGATGTTCCGACGCGACCTCATCGATCCGGACGATCCCGAACTCACGCGGGTGAGCAGCGCGGTTTTCGACTTCTTCGCCGCGCTGGTCGCCGAGGTGCAGAACGGCGACTGGCATCCCACGACCGATCCGCGACTGCTCGCGTCCTCGCTGTGGGCGTCCTTGCACGGCCTCGCCCAGTTGTGGCTCTGGGGCGGGCTGGCGGGCGCCAGCTTCGCGCCGTCGCCGGAAAGGGCGCTGGCCGTCACCCTTGACGCCTACCTTGGCTGAAGCTCGGCGAAGAGGCGGCCCGTTCCGGATATCCCCTCCCGAAGGCCCTCTTACCCGGGGCAGATCATCCTCTTCGCCGAGTCGGGGGAATGGAAATGTCCATCCTGTTCCGACGGTAACCGGACAGATCACCGAGCGGAATCCCCGCGAGTCGGAGGCCGGGGTAAACCTTGGCGGTATATCGGCGGGCGAATACCGCGATGGTTGCAGGAATTGGGCGCGTTAACGCTGCGGCGGTAGTTTTCGTAAGTGCCGTCCCTCGCTCAGCCCTTTCAGCTCCTCCGCGCACGGCCGCTGCTTCTCGACTGCCTGATCACGGCGGCCTCGGCCACCCTCCTCGCGCTGGGCGCGGCACCTCGCGGCGGCTCGTTCGGCGACCCGGTCGAACCCGGGGTCGTCGCCCTCGCGGTCCTCATCGCACTCCCGCTGGTCGTGCGGCGCCGTCATCCGATCGCGGTCCTGCTCGCCTCGGTTTCGGTCATGACCGTCTACACCGCGCTGGGCTACCGGGCCACTTTGGGCGAACCCGCGGCCTTCATCGCGGCGTACACGGTGTGGGCGCGCTATCCGCCCGCGAAGGCGGTGGCGCCGACCATCGTGTGGGTCGTCCTTTTCGAGCTGGGGCTCATCCTCGGCGAAGTGCCGTCCTTCGTGGTCGACACGACCCGCCTGATCGCGCAGTGCGTGGGCACGATCATCGTCGGACGGCTCGGCTACGTCCGCGCGGACCGGATGGTCGAGCGCGCCGTCCGCGCGGAACGGGAGATCCGGCTCGAAGCGGAACAGGCCGTGGTCGAGGAACGCATCCGCATCGCGCACGAGCTGCACGACGTCGTGTCCCACCACATTTCGGTGATCTCGGTGCAGGCGAACCTGGCACGCTACGTCTTCGAGTCCTCCCCCGACACCGCGCGCACCGCGCTGGACACCATCGCCGGGACCACGACGGAAGCGCTCGACGAACTGCGGCGCCTGCTCGGAGTGCTGCGCCCGCCGCGGCGCGAGCCCCACGAATACCGCCCTCAGCCCGGCCTCGCCGACCTTCCCGCGCTGGTCACCCGGGTTCGTGAAGCCGGCCTCACGGTGGAGACGCGCACGATCGGCGAACCACGACGACTTCCGCCGGGACAGCAACTGTGCACCTACCGTATCGCTCAAGAAGCGCTTACGAATGTACTGAAACACGCGGAGAAGGCGTGTGCGGAACTCGTCCTCGAATACGGCGAGGAAGCGCTCGTACTCCGCGTCGGTAATTCCGCTTCCGAGGAGACACCACCGCCCAATCCGGCGGGGCAAGGCCTCATCGGAATGCGTGAACGAGCGAGAATGTACGGTGGTTCGATAGAAATGGGACCGGCCGGATCAGGCGGTTTCGCGATCGAACTGACCCTTCCCTATCTTCCGCAGGAGCGAGCCCGGTGACCAGTGTGCTGGTGGTCGACGACCAGGATCTCGTCCGGGCGGGCTTCGTCGCCCTGCTCGGCGCGGTTCCCGACGTGCACGTCGCGGGCGAAGCGCGAGACGGGCTCGAGGCCGTCGAGAAGGCGCGTGAACTGCGTCCGGACGTGATCCTGATGGACATCCGGCTGCCCGAACTCGACGGTGTCAAGGCGACCGAGCGGATCCTCGCGCATGCCGGGCCGGACAAGCCGAGCGTGCTCATGCTGACGGTCTTCGACCTCGACGAGTACGTCTACACCGCGTTGCGCGCGGGCGCGGCGGGCTTTCTTCTCAAGGACAGTCCGCCGGAGACGCTGATCGCCGGGATCCACGCGGTCGCGCGCGGCGACATGTTGTTCGGCCCGACCATCACCCGGCGGCTGGTCGAAGCCTTCACCCAAGGCCCGCCGGAACAACCGTCCGCCCCGCCCGCGCTGGCCGGGCTGACCGAACGCGAACTCGAGGTGCTGCGTTTCGTCGGCACCGGCATGCCGAACGCCGACATCGGCCGGAGTCTGCTGGTCAGCGAGGCCACGGTGAAGACGCATCTGAACCGGCTCATGACCAAACTCGGGATTTCGAGCCGTGCCCAAGCCGTGGTGGTCGCCTACGAAACCGGCCTCGTCCGGCCTCGCGGATCATGAATTACGCGCTCGAAGTCCTTGCCCAGTAAGGATTTCGCGGCGTGCCAGCCGCCCATTCCGTGCACGCCCGGCCCTGGCGCGGTCGCGGCCGAGCACAGGAAGACGCCGCCGAGCGGGGTCTTGTGCGGATTCCACCGCACGACCGGCCGTCCGAGCACCTGCCGCAGGTTCACCGCCCCGGCGGCGACGTCACCGCCGGGGTAGTTCGCGTTGTACGCCTCGAGTTCCGGTGCGGTGACGCACCGGCTCGCCAGGATCGTGTCGGAGAACCCGGGCGCGAACCGTTCGATCCGCCGTCGGACGATCTCGGTGACGTCTCGCGGATCCCCGTGCGGCACATGGCAATACGCCCACACCGGCCGCTTGCCCGGCAGCCCGCGCGACGGATCGATCGCCATCGGATCCGACACGAGCACGAAGCGGTCTTCCGGATCTCCTCCGCGCGCGATGGCGTTCTCGGCCGCGTACACCGCGTCGCGCGTGCCTCCGAGGTGGACGGTGCCCGCCTTGCCGACCTCCGGCACCGCCCACGGAATCGGTTCGGACACCAGGAAATCGACCTTCGCCGCGCCGGGTCCGTAGCGGTAGGACTCCAGCGCCTTCCGGTATCGCGGCGGCATCAGATCGCGGGCGATGTCGAGGAATCCGCGCGGGGCGATGTCGAGGATCACCGTCCGCGACTTCGCCAGTTGCCGCAGATCGGTGATCCGGCTGCCGGTGTGGATCCGCCCGCCGTGCGCGCGGACGTCGGCGGCGAGGGCCTCGGTGATGGTCTGGCTTCCGCCTCGGGCGATCGGCCAGCCCGTCGAGTGCGCGAGGTGGCTGAGCAGCAGAGTCGCCCCCGCCGCGGCGAGCGAAGGCTGACGGCCCATCACATGCGCGGAGACGCCGGAAAGCAGCGCGGGCGCCTCCTGACCGGTGAACAAGCGACGCTCCAGTCCGGCCGCGAGCGTCGCGATCCGAGCCGGGAGCAGGGCGGCGATCCGGGGATCACGGGGCGGATGGCGAAGGTCGCCGAGCAGGAGATCGGTCAGTTCGCGGCTGTTCCCGGCCAGCGGTCCCAGCAAGCGGCGCCACCGGAGTCCGTCCGTACCAAGGACGTCACAGGTCCGGTCGAGATCTTCATAGGCGAGTCCGGCCCGGTTACCGTCGATCGGGTGTGCGTACGCGATCTCCGGCCGCAGGAGGTCGACACCGTGCTCGGCGAGGCCGAACCAGCGGAAGAACGGGGACGCCGCGGCCATCGGATGCCCGGTGGCGCAGATGTCGTGCAGGACGTCGTCGTCGAACAGCGGAGCCGTGCGCGTCCCTCCGCCGATCTCGTCCGCCGCCTCGTGAACCTCGACCGACAGGCCCGCCCTGACCAGCAGGACCGCCGCCGCGAGCCCGTTCGGACCCGAACCGACCACCGACACCTCGACCGACATAGCACCCCCTTGCCGGGATCCGGAGATCTTGCCCGAATATTGTCGGACCTCTCTCCTAGGTTGATCCGCTCCAACCCAATCAGGAAGGGGGGCCATGCCCGACCATGACACGCTGCTCGCACGCGTCCGGAAACTTCTCGCGAAGGCGGAGGACCCGGCGGTCACCGAGGCCGAAGCAGAGTCGTACAACACCAAGGCCGCCGAACTGATCGCCCGGTACGGCATCGATCAAGCACTGCTGGCCGCCTCCGGGGCGACCGCCGACGAGATCACCCAGATCATGATCCCGCTCGACAATCCGTACAGCCGCGACAAGGCGGGGCTGCTCACGAACATCGCGCATCCCCTGCGCTGCCGGGCCCTGCTGCACCGGCTCGGCCAGTCGGTCACCGCGGTGACCGTGTTCGGCTTCCGCTCCGATCTGGAACGGACCGAACTGCTGTACACGAGCCTGCTGTTGCAGGCGACCACGCAACTGACCAGGGTCCGCCCGGAGAACCGGGTGTTCATGGGCGAATCACTGGCCGCGTACCGGCGGACTTGGCTGCACGGGTTCTCCGGCGCGGTCTACGAACGACTCCGCAACAGTGAAGACACCGCGGCCCGCACCCACACCACCGCCGCCGGCCACCGCTCCGCCGAACTGGTGATCCAGGACCGGACGGCGATGGTCAAGCAGGCATACGACGAGCAGTACGGCGATCTGCGCTCGGCACCGCCGAGGCGGCTGTCCGGCAGCGGCTACCTCGACGGTCATTCCGCCGGAGAGCGCGCCAACCTCAACACCACCGGGATCACCGGACGGCGCCGCGCGCTGCCCGTGCGCTAGCCGGTACCGAAAACCACCTCGTGAGAAACGCGTGTCCTCGGGTCTACTGAGGACATGATCGTGATCGAAGACCTGGCCACCCGGCCTGAGCTGCGCGAGCCCGCGCTCGGCCTCGGCGGCGTCGGAGGCGAGTTCCTCCAGCACGACCTGACGGGCCTGCTGGCGAAATCGTCCCACTTGGCCGCGCGCTGGCCGGAATACTTCCTCGTGCTGCTGGAAGACGGCGTCCCGGTGGCGAGAACAGCCGCCGTCCCGGTCGGTTTCCCGACGGCCGACCGTCCGGAACTGCCGGACCACGGCTGGGACGCCGCCCTGATCTGGGCCGCGGAAGACCTGATGAGCGCCCGTGAGACGAACACTCTGATCGCCCTCGAAGTGATGGTCGAGCCAGGCCGCCGTGGTGGCGGCCTGGCCACAAAAGCTTTGAAAGCACTGAAAACACGTGCCTCGGAAACCGGGATGCGCAACCTCGTGGTGCCGGTTCGCCCGGCGGGGAAGGAGAATGAACCCGAACTGTCCTTTGAGGACTATGTGGCTCGCCGTCGCCGGGACGGGCTGCCCGAAGATCCGTGGCTGCGCACGCACGAACGGCTCGGCGCCCGATTCGTGAAAGTGGCACCGTTCGCGATGACGGTCACGGGCACCTTCGCGCAGTGGAAGGCGTGGACCGGTGTCGAACTCCGCGACGGTCTCACGGCCGTGCCGGGCGGTATCGCACCGGTGCTCGCCTCCTCGGCACAGGACGTCGGCGTCTACGTGGAGCCGAACGTCTGGATGGAACACCTGGTAGATCGAACCAGCACCTGCTAGATTTCTTTGGCATGTGCAGGAGCTCGGCATGACCGCCACCGGACCCTCCGGCGACGAGCTGCTGCGGCTGCTGGGGGCACTGTCGAATCCGCACCGGTTGCGGATCGTCGCGGCGCTCCGCGCGGAGCGCGCGTACGTGAGCCAACTGGCGCGGGAGCTCGGCATCAGCCGGGCACTCCTGCAGCTCCACCTGCGCAAACTGGAGGCGGCCGGGCTCGTGTCGGCCACCCTGGAGCTTTCGGAGGACGGGAAAGCGATGAAGTTCTACGAGGTGACACCGTTCCTGGTCGAGCTGAGCCCGGACACCATCGCCGCCGCGGCGCCGACGCTGAGCACACCGGCACCGGGCGATGAGGGGGAACGACCGTGAAGTGGCATCAATGGCAGGAGGTCGCCGGGGTGATCGGCATCTTCGTGTTCCTCACCGTGGTGATCACGGTGGTCGTCTGGCAGTTCGGCGCGACCGTCCGGGCCAGGGGCGCGCTCGCGCGCGAGCAGGAATACCGCAGGCTCGCCGAGAAAGCCGTCCAGGCGCAGGAAGAGACCGAACGCAAACTCACCGAACTCGACGGGCGCCTCGCGGATCTCCAGAAGAGCGTGGGCTCGGTCGAGCGGATCCTCAAGGAGGTCGGCTGATCGGCCGGTGAAGACCCTGGGCCGCCGAGCGGCAACTCGACGGCCCAGGAAAGAAGAAGCAAAAACCTCGCCCGAGGCATCTCACTCCTTCACGCAAAGGACTGTAGTTCATGCTGCCCGAAAAGATCGCCGCCTGGTCCGTGCGGCACCGCGCGCTCACCCTCGTCGGCTGGGTCGCCCTCGTCCTCATCGCCCTGCTTTCGGGCCTGCTCCTGGACGGCGAAAGCCGCCGGAGCACCGATCCCGGCGAATCCGGCCGCGCGCAAACCGCCTTGAACGCCCAGAACACCTTCGACCCTTTACGCGAGAACGTCCTCGTCCAGGCGAAGGATCCCGGCTCTCCACCGTTCGCCGCGAACGACGAACTCCGGCGGGCGACCGACGACCTGGTCGCCACGCTCACCCGATCCGGCGCCGTCACCGAGGTCCGCTCGCCGCTGGCCGCCGACGGCGCCGAGCGGATCTCGGCCGACGGTGCGGCCGGTCTCGTCGGTTTCTCGATCGCCGGCGGGGAGAACGACCTTCGCCCGAACTTCGAGACGGCGGCCGCGCGGATCGACGTGGTCGCCGCCCGGCATCCGTCGGTCCGGCTGGGCCTGTCCGGGGATCTCAGCTTGTCGACCGTGGTCGACAAGGGCATCCGGGAGGACGTCAAACGCTCGGAATTCCTATCCCTGCCGATGACGCTGGTGATCCTGCTGATCGTCTTCGGGGCGCTCGTCGCGGCGTCGGTTCCACTGCTGCTGGCGGGCACGAGCGTCGCGGCGACGTTCGGGTTCCTCTCCGTCGTCGACGACTTCACCCCGATCAACAGCGCGACGACGGTGATCACCCTGCTCATCGGGATGGCGGTCGGCGTCGACTACTCGCTGTTCTTCCTCAGGCGGCAACGAGAAGAACGCGCACGAGGCCACTCCGTTGACGACGCGATCCGAATCTCGGCCAGGACGTCCGGGCACGTCGTGGTCGTCTCCGGGGTCACGGTCGTCCTGTGCGTGAGCGGGCTGGTGTTCACCAGCCTCGACAACTTCACCGGCCTCGCGATCAGCTCGGCGTTCGTGGTCGGCTTGGCCGTGCTCGGCGCGGTCACCGTGCTGCCCGCCTTGCTCTCCCTGCTGGGCGACAAGGTCGATCGCGGCCGGATTCCCTGGCTGGGCAAGCGGCGCACCGCCGCGGAGAACTCGCGGTTCTGGTCCGCGACGGCCCGCGCGGTCACCCGGCGGCCTTGGCTGTGGGGCGGGCTCGCGACGGCGCTGATGGTCCTGCTCACGCTGCCCGCGCTCGGCATGCGCCTGCAGGATCCGACACCGGCGGAGAGCCTGCCCCGGTCGATGGCGACGATCGACGCCGCCGTCCGCACCCAGGAAGCGTTCCCCGGCGTGGTGTACCCCGCCACGGTGGTGCTGACCGCCGAGAACGGCGGCCCGGTCGACAGCCCGGCACTGCGGTCGGCGATCACCGACCTCGAACGGCGAATCGGGGAAACCGAGGGCGTCCTGAACAAACCCATCGCGGTCGCGAACGTCGACGAAGCGGTGGTCGTCCGGGTTCCGCTGTCCGGCGCGGGCCGCGACCCGCGAGCCGATTCGGCACTGGCGAAACTGCGCACCGAGGTGCTGCCCGAAACCATCGGCAAGGTGGACGGCGTCGAGTACGCCGTGTCCGGCCGTACGGCGAACGCCCGCGACTTCGCCGACCGGGTCATCGACCGGATGCCCCTGGTCCTCGGTTTCGTGCTGCTGGCGGCGTTCGTGTTGCTGTTGCTGGCTTTCCGGTCCGTGGCGGTGGCGATCGTGTCGATCGTGCTCAACCTGCTGTCGATCGGCGCGGCCTACGGCGTGCTCACCTGCATCTTCCAGGACGGCCATTTCGCTTCCCTGCTGGGATTCACCCCGTACGGCGGGGTGGTCGGCTGGCTGCCGATGTTCATGTTCGTCCTGCTGCTCGGCCTGAGCATGGACTACCACATCTTCATCCTCAGCCGGATCCGTGAACACCGGGCGGGCGGCGCCGTCTCCGCGATCGTCCGCGGTACCGGCACCAGCGCGGGAGTGGTCAGCGGCGCGGCGGTGATCATGGTCGGCGTGTTCAGCGTCTTCATCACGCTGAGCGCGATCGAGTACAAGATGATGGGCGTCGGGATGGCGGTCGCCGTGCTGATCGACGCCACGCTGGTCCGCGGGGTGCTGCTGCCCGCCTTCCTCGCACTGCTGGGAGAACGGGCTTGGCGGACCGGCCGTAAATCCGTCGCCCCCGAACGGGTCCCGGAACTATCGTCACCGCATGCCTGACGCGCTCTTCGCCCACGCCCGGCTCGCACCGATCTACGACGCCTTCGACGGCTCTCGCGACGATCTGGACCATTACCTCGCCCTCATCGGCGAACTCGGGGCGAAGAGAGTGCTCGACGTCGGCTGCGGTACCGGCTGCCTGGCCGTGCTCCTCGCCGAACGCGGGATCGAGGTCGTGGGGGTTGATCCCGCCGAGGCGTCGCTGGAGGTCGCGAAGGCCAAGAAACCGGAAGGGAAGATCACCTGGATCCACGGTGACGCGAAGGCCGCGGGCGAGGCCGGCGCCGATCTGGCGGTGATGACCGGGAACGTGGCCCAGGTCTTCCTGACCGACGACGAATGGAGCCGGACCCTCGAAGGCGTCCACACCGCGCTCACGCCTGGTGGTCACCTGGTGTTCGAGATCCGGCGCCCCGATCGCCGGGTGTGGGAGGACTGGGCCGCCGACACCGCGCACGAGACCATCGACGTCCCGGGCGTCGGCGAGGTCGAGCAATGGCGCGAGGTCACCGAGGTGGACCTCCCGTTCGTCTCGTTCCGGTACAGCTACCGGTTCCCCGACGGGGAGATCGTCACCTCGGACTCGAAACTGTGGTTCCGCGAACGCGAAGACCTGGAATCCCTGCTGGCGGAACACGGTTTTCGCGTCCTGGACGTGCGGGACGCCCCCGACCGTCCAGGACGCGAGTACGTGTTCATCGCCCAGCGGGACTAGAGGGTTTCGCCGTCCGGAACGGTTTTCGGCCCGGCGATCTTCACGTCGCCCCGGATGACGACGTTCTTCCCGAAGGTGACGTCACCGTCCACTTCGAGGCTCGTGCACTCCTTGAGCGAAGGAGCGGAAGGGATCCGCGCGTCGAAGTCCGGCAGGAGCTTGTAGAACTCCTTGCTCAGCGAGACGACCGGCGGGGTGGTGGTGAACTCCGGGATCATCTCCCCGCCGTCGTCGAGCACGTACGCGTCGGAGCGGACGACGAGCAGGTCGTCCGTGGTCTTGACCGGCGCGAACCGGGTCCGCGGGATCTCGATCGCCCGCGCGCCCTCGACCGAGCCGATCGCCGCGCCCATCGCGGTTTCGAGCTGGATCACCGGCGTGCTGGCCGAATCGGCCGGATCGACGGTCTTCCGGTTCACGATCAGCGGCAGCAGCGGGGCGGCCGGGTCGGCGTCCTGCAGGGTCTTCAGCCGTTCGAGGTCGAACCAGATGTTGTTGGTGTTGAAGAAACGCCACTTGGCGACGTCGCCGAACGAGTCGTCACCGTCGGGCACCTGCGCGGATTCACGCAGGACGATCCGGCCCGCGCGCCGCGCGAGATGCCCGCCCTTGCGGTCGGCCGCGGTGCCGAGCACGGTCTCCATCGCGAACGGGATGTTCTCCTCCGCGAGCCAGGCGGCGATCCTGGAGTCCGGGAGCGCGCCGAGGTTGTCGGCGTTGGACACGAAACACCAGCGGATGCCCTGCGCCAGCAGCAGGTCGAGCATCCCGCTCACGGCGAGCGCGATGAAGATGTCGCCGTGCCCCGGCGGGCACCACTCGAGTTCGGGGTTCGCCGGCCACTCGGCGGGCTGCCCGTCGGCCGTGATCTTCGGTTCGCGCCCCTGCAGGAAGTCGGCCGGGATGACCTCGTCCGCGAGCTCGGGATACCTCTTCAACAACTCCAGCGAAGGCTCACGGGTGCCCGCAGAATTCATCAGGATCAGCGGAAGGCGCGCGTTGTACTTTTCGCGGGTCGAGAGCACCTGCATCGCGATGACGTCGAGGAACGTCTTCCCCGGTTTGATCTCCAGCAGTGATTTCGGGCCGGTGAGCCCCATGCTCGTGCCGAGCCCGCCGTTGAGCTTGAGAACGGCCGTGCGGTCCAGGACCCGGCGCGCTTCCTCGGCGTCCGGCTCGGGGAGATCCACGAGCCGGGAGATGTCATCCAGAGGTTCGAGTTCGTTTCCCGGCAATTCACCAGCACCGGGTTCGGACAGCTGCTCGAGACGCCTTCGCAGGGCCGCCAGTTCCATGGCGTGGGCCCCCGCGGAGCGCATTTTCGACAGCGTTCCGGCGAAACGATCGGACAGGTGCGCGTCAGAGCTCATTGTGCCCTTTCTGAACCACTGCGTCGGGGCGTCAGTGTATTACCGGCCGCGGAGCAGCACTTTGGTCCGGGGTCAGCACTCCGACTGTCCGGGCATTACCGGCCGCGGGACAGCCCCCTGGTCCGGGGTCAGCACTCCGGTCATCCGGACGTCGTGCGGTTCCGCGGGCAGGGCGCGCACGAGTTCGGCGTCCCGGACGACGGCGACCAGCGCGGCACCCGGCGCGGCGAAGGAGAGCGACCGGTCGTAATACCCGGCGCCCCTGCCGAGCCGGACGCCTTCGTCGTCGACGGCGAGCGCGGGGATCAGCACCAGATCGGCCGTCCCCAGCGTGTCGGGATCGAGCCGGCGACCGGTCGGTTCGAGCAGCCCGCGCAGCCGGCCGGGTCCGAGACTCCGAGGACCTTCGTAGGCGGCCCACTCCAGCGGCCCCGGCTCCGCGGGGACGATCGGCAGCAGCACACGTTTGCCCTGGTCGAGAAGTTGATCAAGGAGCTGCGGGGAGCCCGGTTCGGTGCCGAACGGGACATACGCGCAGACGACCTCACCCGGGATCCGAGCGGCCGCGACGGCCAGCGCCGCCGCCTCCCTGGCCCGCTTTTCCGACACCAGTGAACGCCGTTCGGCGGTTATCCGGGAACGCCACTCCGCTTTGCTCAGGTGTTCATTGCCGGGCTTGACCACGTGGCCAGGTTAGGCTTCACGCCTATGACAGGCGCAGCGACCACCCCGGCGGCACGGACCACGAGGAGCTTGCCCGATCGGGCGATTTCCACGGCTTCGGACCGCATCACTCCTGGTAACGGTGGTGAACTTCAGTTCACCGACGGGCCTTCATCGCGTGCCTGGTCGAACGAACGGATCGAGATCCCCCAGTCATGACGGAGCCCATCGCAGAAGCGGCAGAGACCGAAGACGCGGGACAGTTCCGTTCCGTCGAGGATCAGATCGCGCTGACCCTGGACGCCGCGGTCCGCCCGCGCCCGGTCCGGGTCGCCATCTCCGAGGCCCAAGGCCTCCTGTGCGCCGAAGAGGTCGTCGCCGAACACGCGCTGCCCGGTTTCGACCAGGCCGCCATCGACGGCTACGCGGTACGAAGCGTCGACGTCCGCACAGCGGGCCAGGAACCGGTGCAACTGCCGGTGGTCGGCGAGATCGCCGCCGGTTCACGTCAGCCGCGACGGCTGCAACCGGGCCAGGCCGTCCGCGTCGACACCGGCGCGCCATTGCCCACGCTCGCCGACGCCGTCGTCCCGACCGCGTACACCGACGGCCACCAGGCCAAGGTCACCGTGCACAAGTCGGTCCCGTCCGCGGGCTACGTGCGACGGACCGGCGAGGACGTGCAGATCGGCGACGTCGCCGTCCGCAAGGGCGACACCATCGGCTCGGCCCAGGTCGGCCTGCTCGCCGCAGTCGGCAGGGCGAAGGTCCTGGTCTACCCGCGGCCGCGGGTTTCGATCGTGTCCGTCGGCGACGAGCTGGTCGACATCGACCGCACCCCGTCGGTCGGGCAGGTCTACGACGTCAACTCCTACGCGCTGTCCGCGGCCGCGCGGGACGCGGGCGCCGAGGTGAGCCGCGTCGGCATCGTCCCCGGCGACCCGAAACGGCTGCGCGAGATCGTCGAAGGCCGACTGCTGATGTCGGAGATCGTCGTCGTCGCGGGCGGCGCCGGCGGAAGCGCGGGCGACGAGGTGCACGCGGCACTGTCCGACCTCGGCCACATCGACATGACCCGCGTCGGCATGCACCCCGGTTCGGTGCAGGGCTTCGGCAGGCTCGGCCCCGATTCGGTGCCGACGTTCCTGATCCCCGGCAACCCGATGAGCGCGCTGGTCGTGTTCGAGGTCCTGGTCCGCCCGCTCATCCGCGCCGCGCGCGGCACCCGCAACCCGCACCGCCGGATCGTCGGCGCGCGGCTGCTCTCCCCGATCACCTCGACCAAGGGACGCAAAGGCTTCCTGCGCGGGCAACTGCTGCGCGACGAGGGAAACGGCGAGTACCTGGTGCAGCCGCTCGGCACCTCCGGCGCGCACCTGCTCGCGTCGCTGGCCGAGGCGAACTGCCTGATCAACATCGACGAAGACCTCACCGAGGTCGCCGCGGGCGAGCAGGTCAAGGTGACCTTCCTGGCCCAGCGGGCGTAATGGGCGCACCGATTTCCGGCGTCGCGTATCCGATCGAGAGCAGGCATCCGGGCTGGCCCGCCAAACTGGGGCCGCTCCGGGTGCCCGCCGGCGTACTCTCCGTCCGGCCGGTCAGGCTGCGGGACGCCGGCGAGTGGAGCCGCGTCCGACTGAGGGACCGCGAGCACCTGGAAATGTGGGAACCGACCGGCGTCGGACCGTGGCCGGACCGCAACGCGTTCTGGTCGTGGCCGTCGCAGTGGATGGCCCTGCGGGGCCTCGCCCGGCGCGGACAGTGCCTCCCGTTCACCATCACGGTGGATGGACGCTTCGCCGGACAGATCACTGTGGGTAACGTCATCCGCGCTTCGCTCCGGTCCGCCTGGATCGGTTACTGGGTGTCATCGGACATCGTCCGAGGCGGCGTCGCGACCGGCGCCGTCGCCCTCGTCACCGACCACGTCTTCGACTTCGGCGGACTGCACCGACTCGAAGCGACCGTTCGCCCCGAAAACACCCCCAGCCTGCGGGTTCTCAACAAAGTCGGGTACCGGCAAGAGGGACTTTTCGAGCGCTATCTCGATGTCGCGGGCGGCTGGCGCGACCACTTTTGCTACGCCGTCACCAAGGAAGAGACCGGTGACGGACTGGTATCCCGGCTCGTCGCGAAGGGCCTCGCAGAGCGCGTTTGACCCCATCACCGAGTCGTTCCAGTGACCGCGTTACCACAAACTGTGAGATTCACCTAATTTGGTGATGCATTTTCCGTGATCGAAACCGGCGAGTCTGCGCGGCGTGTGTGACTGTTGTGGCTAGCGTGACTACAGCAGTGGATCGGGGGGAGGTGACGGGAGATGCCCAGTTCGGTGATCATCGTCGCGCTCGCAGCGGCATGGCTCGTCGTTCTCGTGCCCATGGTCGCTCGCAAGCGCCAACAGGTCGCGCGGACGACGGACTCGGCCTTGGCGGCGCGAGTCGTGCGGAGCGGGAGCACACGCCAAGAGGGACCGGAGGAGTTCGCCATGGCGGAGAACACGGAACCGTCGGTAGAAGACGACCTGGCCGAGCTCGAGGCGGAACTCGACGCCGACCTCGAAGAAGAGGAGCTGGAAGCCGAACCGCTTCCCCAGCCCTCGCGCGGGCCCCGCACCGAAAGGGAACGCCAAGGCGCCGGCTACCGGCCGGGCCGAGGCGGTTTCGACCCCGAGGCGGCGGACATCGCCGCCCGCGCCAAGTACGCGTTCCGGCAGCGGATCGTCATCGCGCTCCTGGTACTCGTGGTGACCACGGCGGTCGTCGCCGGCTTCCTGACCCCGACGGTCTGGTGGGCCAACGGTGTCGTCGACGCTGTTCTCATCGGCTACCTCGCGTACCTGCGCCGCCAGGTCCGCATCGAGAACGAGATCCGGCAGCGTCGCCTCGCCCGCTTCAACAACACCCGCGCCCCACGCCGGACGGCGGCCGACGACGAGTCCCACGACTCCCACGAGGACGTCGAAGTCGTCGCCGCCGAACGCCGGGACGTCGTGGAGCGCAAGCCGTCCCCGATGTCCCGCCTCCGGCGCCAGGCCGTCGTCGTCGACCTCGACGACGAGGACCCGGCCTTCCACGAGCTCGACGAGCCCGGGACCAGGCCTTTCCGCCGGGCCGCCGGAGAGTGACCCCCGCGTTCGGGGCTCCGTGAGCCACTGATAAGCTCATGGAGCCCTGAATGAGGGGCAAGTTTTACCAGGGGCTGTAGCGCAGTTGGTAGCGCGTCTCGTTCGCATCGAGAAGGTCAGGGGTTCGATTCCCCTCAGCTCCACAACACAGGTCATACCGGCACTAGGGTCGTGGTTCTCCGGAACTGCGACCCTAGTGCCGTTTCGGCGTCACCCCTTCAAGCGCGAGCGTCGGCTCCCTGCCGCCCAAGCCGACGAGAGGCCGAGATGACCATCCGCCCCAGCATCGAAGAATGAGGCGGCGCAGCTGAAACGCCACAGGGCAGGAAGTTTCACTTCCGTGACCTATCCGTTGCTTGAGCTGAAACAGGAATTTTCCAGTATAAATGAACTGCTTTCATTCGGCTGGCACGGAAAGATAACGCGCTGAACGCGGTGCGAAGCGTTACGAGAAACCGGGGAATCAGGTGAGAACTTCACCCGGTTGCACTAGCTGCCCGGCTCTGACCTGGCCTTACCCTGATGATCGATGTGACTGGCCAGGCTGCACGCCGGCCGCCGCCCGTTGGTTCTGGTACCAGGAGGGAGGCGAGACGAATGCTCAGGAGCTTCGTTATCTGGCTCGATTCGTACATCGCGCAGCGTGGAGCATCGGCCGTCATCGCGGGCTTGGTGGGCATAATGGCGTTTGCCGGCTTACTCGGAACTGTATTCGGCAGTCAGGTGGTTCGCGCCGGAGGCTTCACCGCGGTCGGACTTTTGATCGTAACGGGAATCTTGCTCATGCTGGCCGACCGGCGGCGGTTGCAACGAGAGTACGACATACACCGCGATCTGCTGACCAAGTACTGTGACTTCATCACAGACCATCGCCCAGAGCCACTCATCCTGGTCAGCGACTGGAGCCAGGACGTACACCTCAAACGCAACGGTGACGTACGAGAATTGATAACCATCAAGGCCACCGTACTGCGCGAGGATATTCACTTCCTGCGCTTCAAGGCAGGATGCGAATGGAACCAGCCAGAGCGGTACCGGAATAAAGTTAAGATTCGAGCGCGAAGCCTCAAGGTCAACGGTTCAGCCGGTCCGCATTGGAACGTCACCCGGTCCTGGCCGTCCGACAGGAAGATGCGGGTTCTCGTGCACTTGCACTCGCCTGTCCGACAAGGCCAAGAGATACGACTCGAAATGGAGCGACTCTGGCCGGCGAAGTGTAAGCCGCTGATGTGCGATTCGACAGTTGACAACTTCGTGTTCAGCACCACCAAGCTGATCCAGATCCAGAAGGTATGCTACCGCGTCATCCTCCCGAAGGGCTTCAGCGCGGTATATTGGCCGCTGGGGTTCGACGAAGAAGAGACCGCAGAGTGCGGCATCGAGGAAGAGACCGACCGGGATGGAAGAAAGAATTACATCCTCAAGGTGCGAGACCTCACGTCCTATGCCGAAGTCGGAATGCAGTTGGAGCTGGAGTGACTCGGGTCGGCCGTAAGCCACTCCAGCTCCAGGGAACTAGTTGTCGCCTTCGGAACCACCCATTAGACTCTCTCCTGCATTGATCTGGCATTCACGTAAGTAGCGAATACCGGGAGGCATACGATCAGATTCTCGACGTGCCACGGGGAGGAAAGCCCGGTTCGCAGCACGCGGGGACGTTATCGCAGTGAGCCTCCACTGTCCACAGTGAACACACAGCGTGTCGCGGCGTGAGCATGGACAATGCCGACTTCCGTCTGTCGATCGCCGCGCCTGAGCAGGTAGTCCCCCCTTGAACACCGTTCCGAAGCTACGGCGTGTGGATTGCCGTATGACTTTCGGTAGCCGTCCTTCCGTAATCCGCCCAGGAGTTCTCGCGAAACTGCCACAAAGGCCCGCGAGTCCTGGTCGCAGCATCGAGCACCCCCTGAAGCGTCTAGCGGCTAAGTCGCCTCAAGCCAACAAGTAGTTACGCCTCGCGGGCCAAGGAGCAAAGCGTAGCGATCGCGGCAGCGGCCAAGGCAACGGCGAACAGCACGTACGAGGCGAGCAGGCCGGTGCCCGTGGAACTCAGGGCGCCGCCGACGGCCCGGCCCAGTAGCTGCCCGACGCATTCCGCCGTGATGACGGCGGTGGCGAGTTCCGCGGCGGAGAAACCGCTGGAGCCCGCGGTCGTGGCTCTGATGTACAGGCCCGGATAGGCCAGCCCGACGCCGATTCCGGCGACGGTCCAAGCGGCGAGGACCACGGGGAACGAACCGCCGAAAGCGACGCAAGCGGTGCCGAGGGCGGTCAGACTCAAGCCCACGACGGGAAAATGCGCCGAGGTGAATCGGGTCGCGACGAGGCTGGTCACCGCCCAACCCAGGGGTGCTGCGCTCAGGACGATCGCGGCCTGGCCGAGGCTCACTTGCACCACGCTCGTCAGGAGCACGGTGATCAGGCTGTCCGCGCCGAAGTAGCCGATCGCGAACAGCACCATCGCGCCGAGCGCGGCGGGGGTTCCTGGGCGTAGGCGTGCGGTTCCGGCCGGCAGGATCGCGATCATCCCGACGACGGTGATCGCCGCCCCGGCGAGCGCGATCGGCCAGAACCCCTTGCTGAACACGACACACGCCGCGCCGAGCGGCACTGTCAGGGTCCGCAGCAGCGGGCGTGGCACCTCGGTGGAATCCCCGGAGCCTCGGGCGGCGCGCACGACCAGCAACCGTCCGAAAAGGACGAACGGCACCGGCAGCAGCAAGGTCCAGCGCCAGCCCACGAGATGTTCCAAGCCCAGCGTCGCGGCCGGGCCGACCAGGGCGGGAACGATCCACATCGCCGAGGACGCCGCGACCACGCGGATCCGCAGCCGGTCGTCGAGATGCCGGATCGCCGAGCTGATACCGAAAACCGCGAGGAGGCCGCTGGCGAGCCCGGCGGAGAACTGGCCCAGAGCGAACATCCACGCCGTCCGCGACGTTGCGGCCAGGAGGAGCCCGCCGAGGTAGGCGATCATCCCGGTTGCGAGGGTGCCGCGGGGACCCAGCCGGTGAAGGACCCGGCTTGCCAGGGGAAGCGCGACGAACAGGCCCAGCGTCGAGCCGGCGATCAGGAGTCCGAGGCTGTCCCTGGCGTCGAGATCGGCCGCGACGACGGGCAGCAGCGTGGAGGCGACGAAACCGGTCACCGCCGCCGCGAACTCGAGCGCGACGATGCCGACCGCCAGCCGGAGCCCTGTCACGTGTAGAGATCTCGCTCGTACAGGTTGAGCTGCACCCAGACGCCGTCGGGATCCTGGACGCGCATCGAGTACCCGAAACCTTCGTCCATCGACGGACCCGGCTCGAATCCGGCCGCCCGCAGGCGTTCCGCGACGTCCTCCAGCGGTTCCGCGACCTCGAAGGCCAGTTCGCAGCGGCCCGCGTCCTCACCCGTCGATTCGTGGATGGCCAGCATCCCGCCCTCGGCGGGCATCTCGACCCAGCCACCGGGCCGTGACACTGAGCCGGTCCGCAGGCCGAGCGCTTCGTAGAACCGCGTCATCGCCGCGACGTCCGAGCTGTAGCGGATCGGCATGACCTTCATCGTTCGCGTTCCTCACTGGTCCGCAGGTAGTCCTCCAGCACCCGTTCGACGAACGACGAGAGCGACTCGTCGGCGTCGACGGACGCGTGCTTCACCCGCTTGATGAGGTCGGGCGGCAGATAGACGTTGAATTGCCGTTTCTCGACCTGAGCCATGCTCGCATGCTAGCAAACGAGCACAAGGGGCACCGTGACCAGCGCCAGGGCCGCGCCGATCCACGGGATGGCGGTCAGCGAGGCGCCCAGGTTCAGTGCCCCGGCGGCGAAGCCCGGGGTGAGGCTGATGCCCAGTTGGAAGGCCGAGACCGTGGTGGCGCCGGCGAGGGTCGGGGCGGAACCGGCGATGGCGAACACCCGCCCGTAGAGCGCCGGGTTGAGTACGAAGGCTGCGACCCCGAGCAGGAAAACCACGGGCACGACAACCCAGACCGAAGTGGTGAATACGGCGAGCAGCACCGAGAAGACCGCGATGCCGAGGACACCGCCGAGAAGCGCGTGGTGCGGCCGTTTGTCGGAGATCCGGCCGCCGACCGACAATCCCGCGAAGGCGCCGATGCCGAACAGTGCCAGGACGGCGGGGATCCAGACCGCGGGAAGGACGTCCTCCAGCATCGCCGCCAGGTAGTTGAAGGAAACCATGTACGAAGCGGTGCTCAGGATCGTGACGGCGTAGACGCCCCACAGCCGCCAAGAGCGCATCGCGCGCACTTCGCCCGAAAGGTTCGGGGCCGCGGACGCGGTGGCAGGCAGGCCCACGGCGCAGGCGACCACACCCAAAGCCGTAAGCGCCACGACGCCCCAGAAGCCGCCGGTCCAGTCGGTGAGGTTGCTGAGCAGGGTGCCCGCCGGTCCCCCGGCCACCATGGCGACGCTGAGCCCGGCGACGACGACGCCCGAAGCGCGCGCGTTGCGGTCGGGGGTCACCAGGCTGATCGCGGTCACGGCGGCGACCGCGAAGAAGCCCGCGTAGGCGAGACCGGCGACGAACCGGGTGATCAGCAGGACGAGGTAGTCGTCGGCGAGCAAGCCTGACGCGATCGACGCGGCGAAGACGAGTTGCGTGGTCATCAGCGCCGTTCGCCGTGGCCACTTCAGGCTGAGCACGGCGAAGGGCGGGCCGCCAAGGACGACGCCGAGGGCGAACGCGGTGATGAGCGCTCCCGCGGACGACAGGGAGACGCCGAGGTCGGCGGCGGCCGAGGGCAGGACGCCTGCCATCAGGAATTCGGCGCTCCCCATGGCGAACAGGCTGAAAGCGAGCAGGTAGACGCCGGTAGGGAGTCGCTGGGTTTCGGTCATGGCGCCAGCATCGGCAGCGTCTGGCTGTTTCGGCAAAGAACTTTGCCGGAATCGGGACGAGCTGCTGTGCTGGCGGCATGGAGAACCAACCCGCCGTCGCCGCGGCGATCGAGCTGATCGCACCCCGGCTGCGGCGCGCACGCTCGAAGAAGGGGACGACGCTGGTGGAGCTCAGCCGCGCCACCGGCATCTCCACCAGCACCCTGTCCCGGCTCGAATCAGGGCAGCGCAAGCCGAGCCTCGAACTGCTCCTGCCGGTCATCGCCGCGCTGGGCCTGCGCGTCGACGAGATCGTGCCCTCACCGAGGGTGCTCGAACCGCCCGAGGACGGCCGGGTTCTCATCCCGCTCACCCGGCACGAGGACGGGCCCCGCGCCTACAAGATGACGATCCCGCCCGGCGACGACGAACCCCGGACGCGGACGCACCCTGGCCGAGAGTGGCTCTACGTGCTGCGCGGCAGGCTTCGGCTGGTGCTCGGCGACCAGGACGTCGTGCTCGGCCCCGGCGAGGCGGCCGAGTTCGACTGCCGGACGCCGCATTGGTTCGGCGCCACCGGCCGCGGGCGGGTGGAGGTGCTCAGCCTCTTCGGCAAACAAGGTGAGCAGATCCATGTCCGCGCCCGCACCCGGTGACGTCAGACGCGCTGCTGGATACGGATCAGGTTCCCGGACGGGTCGCGGACGGCGCCGTCGCGCAGGCCGTACGGCTGGTCGGTCGGCTCCTGGATGACCTCGGCGCCCGCCTCCGCAAGCTGCTTGAAGAGGCCGTCGAGGTCGTCCGAGGAGAACAGGATGCCCGCGTAGGTGCCCTTGGCCATCATCTCGCTGATGACCCGGCGCTCGTCGTCGGTGATACCGGGGTCGACGGCCGGCGGGTGCAGCACGATCGACACGGGCTGTCCCGGCGGGCCGACGGTGAGCCAGCGCATCCCGTCGTAGCCGACGTCGTTGCGCACCTCGAAGCCCAGGAGATCGCGGTAGAACGCCAGTGCGGCTTCGGGGTCGGTCTGCGGGAGGAAGCTTCCGTGAATGCTGATGTCCATGGCGATCACGCTAGGTGAGGCCGGTATCCGGCGCTTCTCGATTCCTGATCGGTCGGGTCACCGTGACGAGTGAGCGGTCCTTCTGTCGCGAGAGCTAGGAAATCCGCTTGGTGAGATGCACGGTGACCTGGTCTCCGATCTCCTTCCGGATCACCTTCCGGAAGGGTTTGCGCAGCGGCATCATGTGGACGCCGCCGCCGATCGGCAGCATGCTCACCTCGTAGTCGTGGCCGTCGACGGTGCCGCTGACCTTGACGGCTTTGCCGGTGCCGAAGAACTCCGCGGAGTCCGGCATGTTCACACACGGCCAGCCGCTGTTCGAGTCGGGAACGACCTCGGCCGTGAAAGTCACGTCGATGTCCTGCGGTGTCTTGTCAGCCATACTTTTCAGTTCTTCCTTGTCGTGTTTCCCGCGACTCTGCCCAGGGCCGCCTGAATCGCGGCGACACCGCGATCGACGTCGGCTTCGGTGGTAGTCCAATTGGACACGGAGATGCGCATCAGCCGTCGGCCGCGCCAGGTGGTCGCGCCCATCCAGCACTCGCCGGAGCGCTGGACGGCCTCGATCACCTTGTCCGTGTCTTCGCCGAAGCTGACGAGGACCTGGTTCAGCACGACGTCGTTGACGATGGTGACGCCTTCGCTCTTCGCGAGTTGCCCGGCGAACCTGCGTGCCAGCGCGCAGCAACGCTCGACCAGTTCGGCGACCCCCGAGCGGCCCAGCTCGCTGAGTGCCGCCCACGTCGCGAACCCGCGCGCCCGGCGGGAGGACTCCGGCACGAAGTCGCCCGGCGCTCTCACTCCGCCGTTTCCCTGGCCGGTCAGGTAAGCGGCCGTGAGCGACATCGCGGCGACGTGGGACTCGGGATGGGCGCAGAAGGCATAACCGCTGTCGTAAGGGACGTTGAGCCACTTGTGCCCGTCGACCGCCCAGGAGTCGGCCGCTTTCACCCCGGCGGTCAGGTGCTCGAGTGAGGGAGTGGCGGCCGCCCAGAGCCCGAACGCGCCGTCGACATGGACCCACGCGCCCCGCTCGTGGGCGATTTCCGTCGCTGCGGCGAAGTCGTCGAAGGCACCGGTGTTCACGTTCCCGGCCTGAAGGCAAACGATTGCGGGACCGTCGAGGGTGCGCTCGAGGTCGGCGACGTCGATGGCGCCTTGGCCGTTCGTGCGTACCGGCCTGACGGAGTCGGTCCCCAGGCCGAGTAGCCGCAGGGAGCGGTCGATCGTCGCGTGGCGTTCCTCGCCGGCCACCACCGTGAGCGGCGGCGCCCCGTGCAGTCCGCGACGCTCGACGTCCCATCCTGCCCGCGCCAGCACGTGATGACGGGCGGCGGCCAGGCAGACCGTGTTGGCGCCCTGGCCACCGGTCACGAATCCGAAGGAGGCGCCGGACGGCAGGCCGAGGACGTCCTTGAGCCACTCGCCCGCCACCTCCTCGACGATCGCGGCGGCAGGCGAGGTGACCTGGTTGAAAGCACCCTGGTCCCAACCGGCCGTCAGCATGTCGGCGGCCGTCGCGGCTTCGAGCGCGCCGCCGGTGACGAATCCGAAGTACCTCGGCCCGGTGGTCGCCACCAGCGCGGGCTCGACGGCGTCGGCGAGCCGCCGGATCACGTCGGCGGGCGGGGTGGGCTTTTCGGGCAGCTCGCCGAGCTTTCCCCGGACGCCCGACGTGTCGTCCGGGAAGACCGGAGCGTCGGCCACACTTTCGCGGTAGTCGGCCACGCGGGCAGCGACGTCGGCCAGGAGATCTCGCAGCTCACTCATCCGACGGCTCTCTTTCGATCGTCGCGAACCAGGCAGGAGCGCCGTTCTCGTCGTGGAACCCGGTCCGGACGCGCTCCTTCTCGATGGTCTTCACGCGCCATCCTTCACCGAAGGGCTTTGTCAGCGCCTCACGTTTTACGGGATGAGGTCCGGCGTTCTCGCCCTCGCTGAAACACAGGATGTACAGCGTCCCCTTGGTGACCGCTTCGAGGCTCTTGACGTAGGCCAGGCGCTCATCGGCGTCGAAGGCGTGGAAAAGCCCGCAATCGAGCACCGTGTCGAACCGCTGTCCGAGTCGCTCCAGGTGAAGCGCGTCCGCCGTCGTGAACTCGGCCTCGAGCCCACGCTCGACCGCCTTCCGGCGTGCTCTGCTCAACGCGGTCTCGGCGACGTCGACGCCCAGCACGGGAAGCCCCCGTGACGCGAGGTGAAGCGCGTTCTCGCCGGACCCGCAGCCCGCGTCGAGCACCTTGCCGGTGAACCGTGGCGCCGCCCGGACGACGGCGGGCTGGGGTCCGCCGAAGTCCCAGGGGGCGGGGCCCTCGTGGTAGGAGGCGTCCCAGGGCCGGCCCGTCATACGCTCGTGACTGGTCGGGTTCCTGCCGCCGAACGGATCTTCGGTTCGCTCCGGCATGGTGGTCTCCTTCACTCAGGACTCAACCGCCCGCGGTCGCGCCCTTCCCTTTGCCTCCGATCAGCTGACTCACCCGCTGAGGGGTCAAACCCAGCACCGCGGCGATCTCCCGCCCCGACAGACCGGATGTTCCGAGTTTCTTTGCCACCTCACGCTGTTTCGCCGCGGCCTCGCGTTGCCTGCGCTCCGCGTCCCGCACATCGGCGCGAGCGGACCTGACCTGCTCCGCGAGCTTGGCGTCGAGCTGAGGCACGACATCCACATCGAAGGAGTTTTCGTCTTCGATGTCGAGAGCGAACGCGATGTACTCGCGGGCGACAGCCTCCGCCTTGGACAAGGTGCTCGCCTGCGTGACGCCGACGCCGTCGACATGAAGTTCCCACCCGCGCTTCCAGCGCTTGGCCAAGACGACGTAAGTGTCGGTCATTGCAGCCACCCCTTCGGTAGACACGCGAGCTTCTTCATGACGTCGTCCACGACTCCGGGGGAGACGTTCTTGTGATTGGGCACGATCGCTTGGTGCCGACCGCACGGACAAGCCCACTTCTCAGACTTCCCCGAGTCGATTTGTGACCACAGTCTTCATCGAGAAGCGCCCGCCGCACGTCTCGATACTTCATCGCCTTCACCACGCAGAATAATCTAGGCCCCCTAGATGAGCAAGATCCAGGGGGCCTAGATTTATTGACCCGGTCAGGTGACGATCAACCAGGCAAAGCCGATCCAGATCCAGCACGGCACAAGTGGCGTGACCAGGGCATCATGTGACCTTGGGAAACCTTGTTTGACCAGCGCCGGAATGCGCCGGTACCGTGTTGTGTTAGCACTCATGTCGGCTGAGTGCCAATGCACGAAGGAGCAGCAGTGCCCACCTACCAATACGCCTGCAAGGAATGCGACCACGCTTTCGAGGCCGTGCAGTCGTTCTCCGACGCGAGCTTGACCGTGTGCCCGCAGTGCTCAGGGCCGCTTCGCAAGGTCTTCAGCTCGGTCGGCGTGGTCTTCAAGGGCAGCGGGTTCTACCGCAACGATTCGCGCGACTCGAAGGCCAACACGACCTCGACCTCGGCCAAGACCGAGTCCAAGTCGGAGAGCAAGACCGAGTCGAAGACCGAGTCCAAGTCGGAGACGAAGAGCTCGGCATCCTCCTCCACGGGTACGACGAAAACGGCCGCCGCCGCTTCCTGACGTCCCGAGTTGTCCACAGGCCCCCGGTTATCCACAGCCGGGGGTTTTCGTTCTTCCCGGGTACCGCACCGGCCCCTAGCGTCGAGATCATCACCGATCGACGAGGGGGAATCCCGTGCTCCACGATCTGCCCGTCCTGCGAAGACTTCAGGGCAGGCCGGCGCGCCTGCTCCGCCGCTGGCTGGCCCTGTCCCTGCTGCTCAGCGGCCTGGTCGTCCTCTTCCTGCCCGACTCCGCCCGGGGCACGCCCGGCACCGCGACCGTGGTCTCCGCCCGTGACCTCCCCGCCGGGACCCTGCTACGCGCCGGGGACCTCAAGCTCGTCGACCTTCCGGACGACATCCGTCCACAGGGCGCCACCGCCAGTCCCGCGTCGGCCGAGGGGCGGATGCTCGTCGGGGCGGCGCGGGCCGGTGAGCCGCTGACCGACGTCCGGCTGGTGGACACAGCCATCCCCGGAACGGGTGATCCAGAGAATTCAACTGTCCCGGTGAGGCTCGGCGACGCCGGTGTCGCCGAGTTGCTCAGGCCGGGTCAACGGGTCGATGTCGTCGCGGCCGCCGAGGCCGGACGAGAGGCGTCTGTGCTGGCCAGCATGGCCATCGTGGCGGCTGTCGGCGCGCAGGGAACCGGTGAGCCGAGAGCTCCCGGCGCCGGGAGCAAGGGACCTTTGGTGCTGCTCTCCCTGCCCTCCGCGATCGCGACACGGGTCGCCGCCACTTCGCTGGAACGGTCCATAACGGTTACCCTCCGCTAGCTCGCGCCTGCCACCGGTGGCGGCGGGCGCCTGCGTCCCCCCGGTACGGAAAAAGGGACGGTCGGCGAACCGTCCCAGGTGAAGAGGAGTGCGACTTGCTCAAGGGTTTCAAGGACTTCCTGATGCGCGGGAACGTCGTCGATCTCGCGGTCGCGGTGGTCATCGGCGCCGCGTTCACATCGATCGTCACGGCCTTCACGACCGGCCTGATCAAACCGCTGATCAACACCATCGGCGGTTCGGACGCCGCCAAGGGGCTGGGGTTCAACATCCTCAGCGCGAACGACGCCACGTTCCTCGACTTCGGTGGCGTGATCAACGCGGCGATCAACTTCGTGCTGGTCGCCGCCGTCGTCTACTTCGTGATCGTGCTGCCGGTCAAGCACGTCCAGGAGCGGCGTAAGCGCGGCGAAGAGGCTGGCCCGGCGGAGCCGACCGACGTCGAGCTGCTCACCGAGATCCGCGACCTGCTGCGCGCGCAGCAGAACCGCCAGGGCTGACCCGGATCACCGGTCGTGATGAGGCGGCCGGTTCTCCAGGTACCACGAGTCGGAGTCCGGGGCGCGCTGCCCCGGCTCTCGCTCGTCGGAAGTCGTGTCCGGCAGGACGTCGCCGAAGATCTCGTCGACCCGGCGTTGGGCGGCCGCGGCAGGGCGCTTGTCTTCGTCGTCCGCCAAAGGTCAGGCCTCTTCGAGTCCGGAAAGCTCGTCGATCACGTACGGCACCAGCGACGAGAGCGTCGCCATGCCGTCGCGGACGGCCGCGCGCGAGCCTGCGAGGTTGACCACCAGCGTGCTGCCGGAGACCCCGACGAGCCCGCGGGAGATACCCGCGTCCACCGCGCCCGCGGCCAGACCGGACGCGCGCAGTGCCTCGCCGATGCCCGGGATCGGACGGTCGAGCACACCGGCCGTCGCGTCGGGCGTGCGATCGCGCGGGGAGACCCCGGTGCCGCCGACGGTGATCACCAGATCGGCGCCACCGATCACGGCGGTGTTGAGCGCGTTGCGGATCGCGGCCGTCTCGGCCTCGACCACCACGACGCCGTCGACGATGAACCCCGCCTCTTCGAGCAACTCCGTGACCAGCGGTCCCGTGTTGTCCTCGTGTTCGCCGTGGGCGACACGGTCGTCCACGATGACCACCAGTGCGCGGCCCAGCCGTTGTGCGCTCCGTTCCATAGGCACACCGTATCCGGTTTCGGCTGATCTTCGCTCCCGCGGTGTCGCAGGCCATGAGTTGTGACGATTCCCTGACGTGAGCCGCGGATCCGGGGCCGTCGCCGTAGATCCCCCTTAGCGTCGGGAAGGTGCGAACACTCGTAACCGGCGGGGCCGGGTTCATCGGCTCCCATATCGCCGATCTGCTGTCCGATCAGGGCCACGAGGTCGTCGTCCTCGACAACCTCCTGCGCACCGCCCACGGTTCGTCGCGGCCGCCCGGGTACACCGGACGGCACCGGTTCCTGCGCGGCGACGTCACCGACACGGAGCTGGTCGCCGAGCTGCTGGACGGCGTCGACACGGTCTGCCATCAGGCGGCCGTCGTCGGGCACGGCGTCGATCCGTCCGACGCGCCGTCGTACGCGCTGAACAACGACTACGGGACGGCCGTACTGCTCGCCGCGATGCACCGCGCCAAGGTCCGGAAACTGGTGCTCGCCTCGTCGATGGTCGTCTACGGCGAAGGCCGCTACGAATGCCCCATCCACGGGATCGTCCCACCGTCGCCGCGGAAACAGTCCGATGTGGACGCCGGCTGCTTCGAGCCCGCGTGCGCGGATTGCGGCGCCGAACTCGACTGGCGGCTGGTTCCCGAGGACGCGCCGTTGCGGCCGCGAAGCACCTACGCGGCCACCAAGCTCGCGCAGGAACATCTGGCGGCGGCGTGGGCCCGGCAGACCGGCGGAACGGTCTGGGCCATGCGCTACCACAACGTCTACGGGCCCCGGATGCCGCAGAACACCCCGTACGCCGGTGTCGCGTCGCTGTTCCGGTCCTCGCTCCTGCGTGGCGAGGCACCGACAGTGCTGGAAGACGGCAAGCAGCAGCGAGACTTCGTGCACGTCCACGACGTCGCGAGGGCGAACGTCCTCGCGCTGGAAACCGACGGCCCCGAAGGCGACCTGACGCCGCTGAACATCTGTTCCGGGCAGCCGCACTCCGTCGGCGAACTCGCCGAAGAGCTCGCGAAGGCCTGCGAGGGACCGGCTCCGAAGATCGCCGGTGGCGCGAGGCCCGCCGACGTCCGGCACGTCGTCGCCGATCCGGCCCGCGCCCGGCGGCTGCTCGGCTTCACCGCGCGAACCGGTTTCGCCGAGGGCATCGCCGGGTTCGCCACCGCTGAGCTGCGGGAACCGGTCGGTCTCTGAAACCGGGAACAGACCGCACCCCCGGCCGGTTGTCGTTCCCGGCAACGGAATCGGCTTTTTTTGGGGGTTTTGGTGGGCATCACCGTCGGAGACATCGAGATCGAAGCGCTCGGGGACGGCCTGCTCCGGCTGCCGCTCGCGTTCTTCCCCGGTCTCGACCCGGACGCCCACCCGGACGTCTTCGACGAGGACGGCACCGTGCACGTCCCGACCGGCGCGTACCTGATCCGCGGCGGCGGCCGCACGATCCTCGTCGACACCGGCCTCGGCCCGCGCGAGTTCGCCTTCCCCAAGGGAATGACGCCCGCCAAGGGCGACCCCACCCCGCCGATGGGCACCGGTGGCGACCTCGCCGCCGCGCTGGACAAGGCGGGCTGCCCGATCGACGAGATCGACACCGTCTTCCTCACCCACCTGCACAACGACCACATCGGCTGGATCGCCCCCGAAGGCGACCTGACCTTTCCCGGCGCTCGGGTCGTCTTCGGGCAGCTCGACTGGGAAGCTCTGATCGAGCCCACCGGGACCGGCGAATGGAGTCGCGCCGGCATGGAGACCGCCCGCGCCGCGGGCCTGACCGAGGCGATCAGCGGCGACGACGTCGAGATCGCGCCCGGGATCGTGGCGCGGCACGCCCCCGGCCACACGCCGGGCCACTACGTCCTCGACATCACCGCGGACGACGAGCGCCTGCTGCTGCTCGGCGACGTCCTGCACACGCCCGCGCAGCTGGCGGACACGCGCGTGAGCTTCCTCGGCGACGTCGACCCGGACCTCGCGCTCCGCACCCGGCAGCGGTTCCTCGCCGAGGCGGAAGAGACCGGCGCGATCATCGCGCCTGCCCACTTCCCGGACATGGGTTTCCTGCGGTTCTAGGGCATGGCCAACGGCAGCCGGACCTCGAACCGGCATCCCGGACCGTGATTGCGGACGCCGATCCGGCCGCGATGCGCCTCGACGAGCCCCTTCGCGATCGCCAGCCCGAGTCCGCCGCCGCTCGCCAATCCGCCGCGTTCGGGGGTCCGCGCCGTCGTCCCGCGGAACGCGACGTCGAAGACCCGGCCGATCTCGTCGTCGGGGATCCCGCCGCAACCGTCGGAGACCGCCAGCAGCGCCTCGCCGCCTTCGATACCGATCTGGACCGCGACCGTCCCGTCCGGCGGGGTGTGCCGCACGGCGTTGGACACCAGGTTGCGCACGATCCGCGCCAGTTCCGGATCGCTGCCGGAGACGACCGGCCAGACGTCGGCGTTCTCGACCATCCGCACGCGTTTCTGCTCGGCGAGCGGCGCTTGCGCGGCGACGGCGTCGCTCACGACATCCCGTAGCGGCACGGAGGCCATGGTCAGTCGCAGGGCGCCCGCGGTGATCCGGGACAGCTCGAACAGATCCCCGACCATGCCGGACAGCCGCGTGGTCTCGCCGCTGATCCGCCGCGCGTACCCGGTGACCTCGATCGGTTCGGCGACGACGCCGTCCGCGACGGCCTCGGCCATCGCCTGGATCCCGGCCAGCGGGCTTCGCAGGTCGTGGCTGATCCACGCGACCAGTTCACGCCGCGACGCCTCGGCCGCGCGCTCCCGTTCCCGCGCCTCCCGCTCCCACACGCTGCGGCGCGCGATCGCGCGGCCGAGCACGAGTGCCGCGGGCACCGTCACCAGCGCGACCAGCAGGCAGACGAGCGTCATCGTGGTCAGCGCGGGGGTGAACATGAACCCGCTGATCCCGAGCACCGCGATCAGCGTCGCGAGCACCGGGATCAGCACGAGGATCGTCATCGTGCTGGCCAGGGAACCGCGCCTGAGCAGGTACAGCGCCAGCCCGCCGAGCAGCACCACCGGCACCGCGAACATCAGCGCGAACGGCAGGATGTGCCAGGCGTGCGCCAGCATCTCGCCGAACGACTCGCCGGAGCCGATCACGGCCGCACCGGGTCGTACCGGTAGCCGACGCCCCAGACGGTGGCGACGCGGACGGGTTTCGCCGGATTCCGCTCGATCTTCTCCCGCAACCGTCTCACGTGGACGGTCACGGTGGACTGGTCGCCGAAGTCCCAGCCCCAGACCTTCTCCAGCAGATCGGCACGCGAGAACGCCACGCCGGGATGGGCGAGGAAGAACGCGAGGAGGTCGAATTCCCGGCTGGTCAACGGAAGTTCGGTGCCCCCGAGGGTCGCCTGCCGCGCGGTCATCTGCAGCGAAAGGTCCCCGTCGGTGACCTGACGGGCCGCCGGTTCCGGCCGCGGCATCCGGGCCCGCCGCAGGACCGACGCCACCCGCAACGCGAGTTCCTTGGGGCTGAAGGGTTTCGTGACGTAGTCGTCGGCGCCGAGCTGGAGTCCGGCGATCCGGTTCTCCTCCTCGCCGAGCGCGGTCAGCATCACCACCGGCACCTGGCTCACCTGCCGCAGCCGCCGGCACACCTCGAGCCCGTTGAGCCCGGGCATCATGACGTCGAGCACCACGAGGTCCGGGCCGGTCTCGGAGAACAGCCGCAGCCCCTCGGTGCCGTCCCCGGCGACGTCGACATCGAAGCCCGCGACCTCCAGATACCGCCGGACGACGTCCCGGACGGTCTCGTCGTCGTCGACCACGAGCACCCGGCCCTGCTCTGTCATGAAGCCCACCTCACCAGCTCGTCAGCACCAGATGGTTCACCACCAGCGCCGTGGCCGCCGACGCGGCGAGCCACCACCGCCGTCCGGGCGACGGCAGCAGCGCCACCGCGGGCAGCAGCCACACCTCGAACGGTAACCAGATGCGTTCGACCTCCGCCTTCGACAGGCCGGACAGATCGGCGAACGCGATCGTCAGCGCCGCGGCCAGCACGATCAGGACGACCGGGTCGCGGAACGACCGTTTCGGCTCGCCGAGGAACGCCGCCCCGGCGCGCCGCGTCCCGGCGATCACGGCCGGGCCGAGCGCGATCAGCACCGCCGCGAGATCCGCCCACACCCAATAGGAGTACGGGCGCAGGGTCGCGATCCCCTGGTAGTAGCGCTCGACCACCAGGTGATAGCCGTCGAGCCACCAGAACCCGGTCAGCGCGAACGCCACCACGACCGCGGCTACCCCGGCCAGGGCGAGGAGCAGGATCCGCCACTGGCGCGTCAGCACGACGACGGCCAGGACGATCACCCCCAGCAGCACGAGGCCGTACGAGAGAAAGAGCCCGAACCCGAGCAGCAGACCGCCGGGGAGCGCGAGGATCCGCCGCCGCGTGGCGAGCGCCAGCAGCGCGATCCCGGTCGCCGTCACCCCGGCGAACAGTCCGTCCGCGGAGACCCCGATCCAGATCGCGCCCGGGGTCAGGACGGCGAACGGCAGGACCGTCCTCGCGGCGTCCTGCCTGCCCAGCGCGGAGAGCGTCACCGGCACCGCGACCACGGCCAGGCAGCCGACCAGCACGACGAGCGTCGAAGCCCAGGCGCCGCCGTGCAGGCCGAGCCTGTCGAGCCAGACGAAGACCAGGGTCGCGCCCGGCGGATGCCCGGAGACGTGCGTCGTCCACGAGTCCGGCTGGTAGTCCAGGATGCGCGAGGAGAACTCACTCAGCATCTTCGGGATGTCGGTGATCCCCGGGACCTCGTGCAGGTACTCGTGTTCCGTGGTGAGCCTGCCGGTGAAGCCGCGGGTCCAGCCGTCGATCATCGCCAGCGAGAACGTCCACGCCAGCGCGGCCACGTAACCGAGCGCGAGCAACGGCCGCCAGCGCAGCCGTGCGGCGAGCGAGGGACCTTTGGTGACGACGAGGATCGCGAGCACGACGGCGGCGACCGAGCCTGGGCCGACGTGAGGCAGCCACAGCCCGAACAGCGGCGGCGCGAAGGCGTAGATCACCACGCCGGAACCCGGGCGGTTGTAGTAGAGGCCGACGGCGATCGCCGCGGCGACGCCGAGCATGGCCAGCGCGACGGCGATCAGGTCGGCGCGGCGACCCGTGCGGACAGGGGCGGTGACAGTGGACATCACCGGCACCATAACCGCGTTCCCGCTCCGTGGCAGCCTTGGAACAAGGTCCGTCAGAACTCGGTAAGAACTTCGCGGATGTCAGGATTCGGTAAGCATCACAAGGGTTCTCGTCCGTCCATTACGGACCTAACGTGCGATGCGTGAACGATGACCAGGTTGACGTCGTACTTCCCTGTCTCGACGAGGCCGGTGCCCTCCCGGGGGTACTGGCGGCCCTGCCCGCACGCTACCGGGCGATCGTGGTCGACAACGGATCGAGCGACGGTTCCGCCGGGATCGCGGCCGGGCTCGGGGCGAAGGTCGTCCACGAACCCCGGCGCGGCTACGGCGCCGCGGTCCACACCGGGCTGGAGGCGGCCACGGCGGACATCGTCTGTTTCGCCGACGCCGACGGTTCCCTGGACCTCGCCGAACTGCCGATGCTGGTCGACGGCCTCGCCGGCGCCGAGCTGGCCGTCGGGCGGCGGGTGCCGAGCGGTCCCGGCGTCTGGCCATGGCACGCGAGAGCGGGCAACGCGCTGGTCTCGTCCCTCTTACGGCGCAAGGGATTGCCGGTTCGCGACATCGCCCCGCTGCGAGCCGTCCGGCGGCGGGCGCTGCTGGATCTCGGCGTCACCGATCGCGCCTTCGGCTACCCGCTCGAACTGCTCATCAAGGCCCAGCGCGCGGGGTGGCGGGTCGCCGAGTTCGACGTCTCCTACGGCGAACGCGCCAAGGGCACGAAGTCGAAGGTCTCCGGCTCGCTGCGCGGAACCCTCCGCGCCGCGAGGGATTTCGGGCGGGTGCTGAGCCGATGACCTTCTGCCTGCTGATCGTCGCCAAAACGCCCGTGCCTGGTTTCGCGAAGACGCGCCTCTGCCCGCCCGCGACGCCGGAACAGGCCGCCGAGATCGCGGCCGCCTCGCTGCTCGACACCCTCGACGCCGCGCTGCTGACCCCGGGAGCGCGCGTGGTCGTCGCCATGACCGGCGATCTCGGGAAGGCCACTCGCGGCACGGAAATCGCCACCGCACTCCGGAAAACGGAGGTGATCCCCCAGCGCGGCGACGGTTTCGACATCCGTCTCGTCAACGCCCACGCCGATGTCCGCCGTCCTGGGGAACCGGTGCTGCAAATCGGGATGGACACCCCGCAGGTCACCCCCGCGCTCCTGGCCGAGGCCGTGCAACCCCTGGAAACCGAGGATTCCGTCCTCGGGCTCGCGCAGGACGGCGGTTGGTGGGCACTGGGACTCCAGGATCCCCTGCACGCCAAGGCTCTCGCGGGTGTCCCGATGTCCCGCGAAGACACCGGACTCCAAACCTTGCGCGCGCTGGCGGGCATCGGCCTGAGCCCGGGCATCCTGCCCACACTGTCCGATGTGGACACCATCGCCGACGCGCGTCTCGTCGCGGCGGAGATCCCTGGCGGCAGGTTCGCCCGAGCGGTCGCTGAAGTCCGATGACCGCCTTCGACCGCGGCCTGCTCGGCCACCGCTGCTGGCTGGAACTGGCGACCGGCGAGCGTGTCGACCTGCCGGTGGACCGCTGGACGGCCATTCCCTGCGACGGCGACGACGTCCTCCTCGACGCTTGTGCCGGCCCGACCCTCGACGTCGGTTGCGGCCCCGGCAGGCTCACGGCCGCGTTGTCCGAACGCGGTGTCGCCTCGCTCGGCGTCGACATCTCGGCCACCGCCGTCCGCCTCACCCACGCCCGGGGCGCCGCGGCTCTGCACAGGGACGTCTTCGAGCCCGTCCCCGGCGAGGGACGCTGGCGGCATGTCCTGCTCGCCGACGGGAACATCGGCATCGGCGGCGATCCCCTGCGCTTGCTGACCCGCATGGCGGAACTGATCGCGGACGGCGGGACGGTGCTCGTCGAGCTCGACCCGCCCGGCTGCGGCGTCCGTCAGGACCAGGTCCGACTGGGGCCCGACGGCGGGAACTGGTTCACCTGGGCGTGGGTCGGCGTCGAAGCGATCGCCGGACTCGCCGCCCGGAGCGCGTTCCGGGTCGCCTGGGCCACCCGCCGCGGCCACCGCTGGTTCGCCTGCCTGGAGAAAGCATGAACTCGCCCTCGCAACGGGTGACGTCCCGGATCGGGCTCGCCCTCGCCGTCACGTTCACCCTGTGCTTCGTCACCGGCCTGATCAGCCATCTCATCCAGCATCCGCCGTCGTGGTTCGGCTGGCCGAGCCGCCCGGTGTGGCTGTACCGGGTCACGCAGGGCACGCATGTCGTCTCCGGGATCGCGTCGATTCCCCTGCTGCTGGCCAAACTCTGGAGCGTCTACCCGAAACTGTTCGAACGGCCGGTGATCCGCTCCCTGCCGCACGCACTCGAACGGCTGTCGATCCTGGTCCTGTCTGCGGCCGCCTTCTTCGAACTCGTCACCGGCCTGTTCAACATCGCGCAGAACTATCCGTGGAACTTCTACTTCCCGCAGCTGCACTACGCGGTCGCGTGGGTGGCGATCGGCTCGATCCTGGTGCACGTCGCGGTGAAACTGCCGATAGTCCGCCGCTCGCTCACCCAGCGACCGGAACCCTCGCGGCGCGCCTTTCTCCGCACGACCTGGCTGGCCGCGGGAGTCGCCGTCGTCGCGACGGCGGGCGCGACGGTTCCGTTGCTGCGTAACGTTTCCGGACTGTCGTGGCGAAGCGGCAAGGGGCCGCAAGGCCTGCCGGTCAACCGGACGGCCGCGGCGGCCGGTGTCCTGGAAGCGGCGAACGACCCGGATTGGCGCCTTTCGGTGATCACCCCGAAAGGCACGAAAGCCTATTCGCTCGCCGAACTCCGCGCACTTCCCCGGACTTCCGCCGAACTCCCGATCGCGTGTGTCGAGGGCTGGAGCGAATCCGCGCACTGGAGCGGCGTCTCACTGCCGGAGTTGTTGCGGGACGCCGGAAGCGCGCCGGGCACGCCGGTTCGCGTGTTCTCGCTGGAGAAGGGCGGGATCTACGGGATCAGCGAACTGCCCGGCGAGCACACCGGGGACGGGCTCACCCTGCTGGCGCTCGAACTCAACGGCGAGATCCTCGACGCCGACCACGGCTTCCCGTGCCGGATCATCGCCCCGAACCGGCCCGGTGTCCTGCAGACGAAATGGGTCACCCGGTTGGAGACGCTGTGAAAACGTTGCGGCTGCTGCTGTTCCTGCCCGGCCTCGGCGCGCTCGCCTGGGGCGCGGTGCTGTTCGCCGAATACGCGTTCCCGCTGCGCCCGGACGTCTTCGGGACGCTCGGCTGGCTCGCCGGCGGACCGCTGGTGCACGACCTGCTGGTCGCACCGCTGGTCGGTGCCGTCGGACTCGCGCTGAGCAGGTTCCTCCCGGAACGCTGGAAGACCCCGGTCAAGACGGGCGCGGTCCTCACGGGGGTGCTGACGCTGCTCGCGGTTCCGTTGCTGTGGCGGCCTTTCGGCGGCGCCCGGAACCCGGGGCTGCACGATGCCGACACCCTCACCGGCCTGTTGCTCACCCTCGCCGTCGTGTGGCTCGGTGTCCTCGTGGCCGCGCTGTTCCGGAAAACGCGGTAGAGGGGGAAGGGCAAACGTGGCGTGCTCGGGCCGTTTCGATTTGGGTCGCGGGGCGGGTGTTGCGAGAGCCACGTTCGCAACGGTGAAGGTTGGGAACGTGGCTTTCGCAACACCGTTGTCCTGGGTGAAGCCGTTCCTGGCCGGGTTGAAGGTTCAGGCCGTGTGGGTCGGGTTGGTCGTGAGTGGCGATTCGGGTTCCAGCCCGAAACGCCACTCACGACTGAAAGCCGCTGATCCTCGGCCACCGTGAGGGCCGCACCAGCCTTTCCGGGGTGTCGCGAAAGCATCCAGGCGACGGGAGCCTTCAGCGCGAGCGCGACCCGCTCGCGAACACGACACCCTTTGCTTACCCCCGAAAAAGGGCCACGCGCGACCGGGATTGGCAGCCGGTCGCGCGTGGCCTCTGGGTCCGGCCCGCTGGGGGTTCGAGCCGGGGTTTGGTCTCGGCCGCGCACTGCGGCCGAGCGTCTAGTTCGGGGTGACGGGCTGGCCGCCTAGGGTCACCTCGACCACCTTGTCACCGCCGAGGGTGAACTTGACCTTGTCGTTCGGCGCCCGGGTGCGGATCTCGGCGACGAGCGCGTCCGCGTTGGGGATCGACCGGTCGTCCAGCTTCGTCACGACGTCGCCGGATTTGAGGCCCGCCTTCTCCGCGGGGCTGCCCGGCGAGATCTCACCGAGCTGCGCTCCGCCCGTCGGCGCCGTCTGCACTCGCGCGCCGATGAAGGTCTGCGTCGCCTGGCCGGTGTTGATGATGTCGTCGGCCGTGCGACGTGCCTGGTCGATCGGGATCGCGAAGCCGATGCCGACGTTGCCGCCGCTCTCGCCGCCCTGGCCCTGGCTGGACTTCGGGCTGTAGATCGCCGAGTTGATGCCGATGACCTGGCCCGCCATGTTCGCGAGCGGGCCGCCGGAGTTGCCGGGGTTGATCGCCGCGTCGGTCTGCACCGCCGACATCACGGTGGTCTGGTCACCGTTGCCGCCGGCGCTCACCGGCCGGTTCAGGGCGCTGACGATGCCCGAGGTGACCGTGCCCGCCAGTTCGAACGGCGAACCGATGGCGACCACCGGCTGCCCGACCCGCAGGTCGTCGGACCGGCCGAGCTCCACCGGGGTCAGGCCGCTGACGCCGCTGACCTTCACCACGGCGATGTCCGTCGTGGGGTCGCGGCCGACGACGGTCGCCGTGCCCTTCTTGCCGTCCTGGAACACCGCCTGGATCTGCCCGCCACCGGCGGCGACCTCGACGACGTGGTTGTTGGTCAGCACGTAGCCGTCGGTGCTGAGCACGAAGCCGGAGCCCTCGCCCGCTCCCGACCGGCCGGAGACCTGCAGTTCGACCACGCTCGGCGACAGTTTCTGCGCCACCGACTCGACCGAACCGGCGGGCAGGTTGCCCGTCTGCTGGGCGGGCTTCGGCGCGTCGAGCGCGTTCACGGAGGAGCCACCGGAGGAATCCGCGGTCAGGAAGCCGACCGTGCCGCCCGCGACACCGCCGACCACCAGCGCGATCGCCGCGACACCGGCGAGCAGCTTGCCCGACGTGGACTTCGAGCCCTGGCGCTGCTGCGGGACCGCGTAGACCGACGGGCCAGGCTGCTGCCCGTACGGCGCCTGCTGCCCCGGGATCTGGTGCCCCTGGGTCTGGTGGGACTGGGCTTGGTGAGACTGCGCGTGCTGGGACGGTATCTGCTGGGAGGGTGTCTGCTGAGGCTGCGCCTGTGCCTGAGGCGACCACGGGTTGTACTGCTGTTCCGGGGTGTAGGCCTGCTGCGCTCCGGTGTGCGGAGCGGCGTGGCCGCCGAGGCCGGTCGCGTCAGGCTGCTGCTGGGCAGGCTGTGCGGCCCAGCTCGCGCTCTGCTCCGCGTCCGGCTGAGCGCCGGCCGGCCGCGCCTGCTCGGCGTTCTGGCCGCTGGGGTCGTTCTCGGTCATGTCTCTACCTTGCGGGATGGTCCTGAGAAGTTCCTGAGCCAAAGCTGTGCATCGCACATGAGTATGGCCCCGTCAGCGGGTGGCTCGCAGCCTTTCGGCGATCTGCTCGGGCGTGGCGTCGTTGATCCACACCGCCATCCCGGACTCCGACCCGGCCAGATACTTCAGCTTGTCCTTGGACCGCAGGACCGAGAACACCTCCAAATACAGCCAGCCGAGCTCGCGATCGCGTTTGGCCGGCGCCTGGTTCCAGGCCGCGATGTAGGGCAGTGGCCGGTCGTAGAGCCCGTCGCACCGGCGAAGGACCTTGAGGTAGACGTCGGCGAACTCGTCACGCTCGGCGTCCGACAGCGCGGGGATGTCGGGCACCTGACGATGCGGCACGATCTGGACCTGCACCGGCCAGCGCGCGGCGGGCGGCACGAACGCCGTCCAGTGCTCGCCCGCGACGACGACCCTCGCCCCGGAATCGCGCTCGGCGGCCAGGACGTCGCCCATCACCGGACGACCGTGCTCGGCCTCGTAGGCGCGCGCGACCTCCAGCATCCGCTCGGTCTTCGGCGTGACAAACGGGTAGCCGTAGATCTGGCCGTGCGGATGATGCAGCGTCACGCCGATCTCTTCACCGCGGTTCTCGAACGGGAAGACCTGCTCGACACCGTCCATCGCGGACAGTTCGGCGGTGCGGTCGGCCCAGGCGTCGACGACCGCGCGGACCTGCTTCGCCGTCAGCCCGGCGAAGGAGCCATCGTGGTCGCTGGTGAAGCAGACGACCTCACACCGGCCGACACCCGGCGCGACCGGCACCAGCCCCGCGCCGTCCACTGTGGACGCATCGCCGAGGACATTGCGTGCGAAGGAAGGGAAGCGGTTCTCGAAGACCGCGACGTCGTAGTCCGGCTCCGGGATCTCGCTGGGCTTCCCGGGTTTGGTGGGGCACAGCGGGCACAGGTCGGCGGGCGGCTTGTACGTCCGCGTCTGCCGGTGCGCGGCCATCGCCACCCATTCCCCGGTCAGCGGATCGCGCCGGATCTCCGACGCCGCCGCGACCTGAGGGAGGTCACGGGTGTCCTCGGCGGTACGTTCGGGCGCGCCCGGCGAGTCGAAATAGATGATCTCCCGGCCGTCGGCCAGGTGCCTTACCGTGCGCTTCACGCTTCTTCAGCCTCAGCCGTCTCCGCCGTTTCGGCGATCATCAGCTCACCCGCCTGCTCGGTGAGCGTTTCCCTTGCGTTGTCGGTCAGGCCGTCGTCCGAGACGACGACGTCGGCCTCTTCGAGCCCGGCGATGGTGGAGATGCCGACGATGCCCCACTTGGTGTGATCGGCCAGCACGACCAGCTTGCGGCCCGCTTCGACCAGCGCGCGATCGGTTTCGGATTCGGTGAGGTTCGGCGTGGTGAAACCGGGGCCGTCGGCCATCCCGTGCACGCCGAGGAAGACGACGTCCAGGTGCAGCGAACGCAGGCTCTGCACGGCGACCGGCCCGACCAGCGCGTCCGACGGGGTGCGGACGCCCCCGGTGAGGACCACCGTGCGATCCGGCTGGTTCGCGCCGCGCAGCACGTCGGCGACCTGGATGGAGTTCGTGACGATCGTCAGGCCGGGGACCTCGTCGAGGGCCCTCGCCAGCGTCCAGGTGGTGGTGCCCGCGGAGATGCCGATCGCGGTGCCCGGCCGGACCAGCCCGGCCGCGACGGCGGCGATGGCCTCCTTCTGTGCGCGCTGACGCACGGACTTGGCCTCGAAACCGGGCTCGTCGGTGCTTTTGCCGACGATGGAGGTGGCGCCGCCGTAGACCTTCTCGACCAGGCCTCGCCCGGCGAGCACGTCGAGGTCGCGGCGCACCGTCATGTCGGAAACGCCGAGCCTCGCGACGAGGTCGCTGACCCGGACCGCCCCGGTCCGGCGCGCCTCCTCGAGGATCACCGCCTGTCGTTGCCGCGCGAGCACGAAGCCTCCCCTGGATTAACTACACAAAATCCTACACGATCAAACATGGCGCGACGAGCGGATCCACCTGCCAGCATGTGTCCATGGCCAGGCTTCGCGACGTCGTCATCGACTGCCACCATCCGGCTTCGCTCGCCCGTTTCTGGGCTGCCGCGCTCGACGGCTACGAGGTCGCGCCCTATGACGAAGACGAGCTCGAGCGCCTTCGTGCGCTGGGGTTCTCCGGACCCGAAGACGATCCTTCGGTACTCGTCGAAACCACGGCGGGACCGCGGCTGTTCTTCAACCTGGTCCCGGAATCCAAGGTCGTCAAGAACCGGATGCACCTGGACCTGGCGGACGACGACGTCGAACGGCTCGTCGCCCTGGGCGCGAAGGTGCTCGCGAGCCCCGAAGACGGTGTCGTCGTTCTCGCCGACCCCGAGGGAAACGAGTTCTGTCTCGTTACTCCGCCTCAGTCTCTTTGACGCCCTCGATCGGGACGCCGCGGAAACTGAGCACGAAAAGGGAGACCGCGCCGAAGAACAACGCGATGTCGGCGACGTTCCCGACGAACCAGCCGTTGTAGTCGATGAAGTCGACGACGTGACCGCGTGCGAATCCGGGCTCGCGGAACAGCCTGTCGCCCAGGTGCGTCGTCGCGCCGCCGAGCAGCAGCCCGAGCGAGATAGCCCAGCCCGCCGAACGGACCTTGCGCGAGATCCACAGCAGCGCGACCACCGCGACCGCTGCCAGGATCGCGAAGATCCAGGTGGAGCCGGAGCCCAGCGAGAACGCCGCGCCCGGGTTGTAGAGCAGCCGGAAGCGGATGAAGTCGCCGATCACCGGGATCGGCGCGCGGCCGGTGAGGGCGTCGACGGCCCACCATTTGGTCAGCTGGTCGGCCGCCAGCAGCACCGCGGCCACCAGCAGTGTCCACAGCAGACGGCGGGGCGGCATCTCAGGCGCGTTCTCGGTGCTCATCACCCGTCAGAGTACGGGCGACGCCGAGCGCGTTGAGCGCGGCGGGGAAACCCACGTAGACGGCGAGATGCAGGATCGCCTCGACGGCGGCCCCGAACTCCCCCGCGTCGCGCGCTTCCCGGAGGACTTCGGCCAGTTCCGGCGCCACTCCGCCGTTCGCGGTGTGCTCCGCGATCGACTTGAGCCGCCGGGTCGTGTCGTCGTCCTGCTCCAGGTCGCCGCCGACCTTCGCCACGGCGGTCCTGTGGAACTCGAGCTGCGCCTGCGCGTAGCCCAAGGTCTCCAGCGCGGCGACCGTCACCCATTGCCGCTGTGCCAGCGAAAGCCCCGGCCGCTGGTAGACCCCGCCGTAGACGAAGGCGACCGCTTCTCTGCCGTAGTCCGCCGCCTGGACCGCGTCGAACAGGTTCAGCACGGCGGGATCCTCGACGCCGCCGAGAAGCCGGAGCAGTTCGAGGCCCTTGTCGTAATCACTCATCAAGCAGGGGCTCCCGGGAGCCGCAGGGTCATCAGCGCGCCGCCCGCGGGAGCGCGTCCCGCGTAGACGCCGCCGCCGTGCCGCTGCGCCGCGTGCTGGACGATGGCGAGGCCGAGCCCCGAACCGGGCAGCGTCCGCGCTTCGGAAGAGCGGTAGAACCGGTCGAAGACCTTCGGAAGGTCCTCGTCGGCGATCCCCGGCCCTGCGTCCTCGACTTCGAGCACCGCGGTGCCGTCGCCGACCGGGTACAGCCGGACCCCGACCGTCGAGCCCTCGGGCGAGAACTTCACCGCGTTGTCCAGGAGGTTCAGCACCGCGCGTTCCAGCGCGCTGGTGTCGCCGGTCAGCACCCACGGCTGGAGCGAGACGTCGAACTCGATCTCGCCCGCGCGGCGGCGTGCCCTGTCGAGCGCGCGCTCGACGACGTCGACCATCTCGACCCGCTCGTGCTCGATCCGCGGCTCGTCCTGGCGCGCGAGTTCGACGAGGTCGCCGATCAGCTGGGTCAGCTCGTCGAGCTGGCCGCGGATGTCGGCCTCGATGTCGCTGCGGTCCTCGTCGGACAGCGTGCGCGCGCCCGGTCTGCTCGCGGACAGGAGCAGTTCGAGGTTCGTGCGGAGCGACGTCAGCGGCGTCCGGAGTTCGTGGCCGGCGTCCGCGACGAGCTGCCGTTGCCGTTCCTGCGATTCGGCGACCGTGCCGAGCATCGTGTTGAAACTCTGCGTGAGGCGGGCGAGTTCGTCGTCGCCGCTGACCGGGATCGGCCGCAGGTCACCGGTGGTGGCGACACGTTCCGCCGCCGAGGTCAGTCTGTCGACCGGCCGCAGACCCGCTCTCGCGACGGCCGTTCCCGCGGCCGCGGCGACCAGGATTCCGGCGCCGCCGATCAGGAACAGGACCACCGAAAGCTCGTTCAGGGTGCGCTTGGTCGGGCCGAGCGACTGCGCGAGCACCATCGCCTGCCCCGGCCCCTGCGGGAGGGCGACGACCCGGCTGTCGGTCTTCGGGTCGGTGCGCAGCGAGAACGCCTTGTCGCCGGTGGCGACCGCGATCTCGTCCTCGCCGTACGGCGGGCGGCTTCCGGACTGCGGATAGGTCAGCCGGATCTTCTCCCCGACCGTCAGCTGGCCGATCTGCAGGTCCGCACTGGCGAGGAAGGCGCCGGGCACCTGCTGCAACTCGGTCTGCACCTGCGGCGAGTCGACCGCGGCCTGCGCGCGGGCACGCAGGTTGTCGTCCACCTGCTGGTAGAGGTTCTCCTTCACGACGAGATACGCGCCGAGCGACACCAACGCCACCGCGCCCGCCACCGAAACGGCGGCGAGCAGCGTCACCCGGCCGCGGAGCGAGAAGCGCCGCGTGCTCCAGCGGTCGCCGCGCGGATCCTTTTCGGACTCGCCGACGCCCCGGACCGGCTCGGTCACGGCGGGGTTTCCCTCAGCACGTAGCCCACTCCCCGCACCGTGTGGATCAGCCTCGGTTCGCTCCCAGCCTCGGTCTTTCGGCGCAAATAGCCGACGTAGACCTCCAGCGCGTTGCCCGACGTCGGGAAGTCGTATCCCCATACTTCCTCCAGGATCCGGCTACGGGTCAGGACGTGCTTCGGGTAGGAGAGGAACAGTTCGAGAAGCGCGAATTCGGTCCTCGTGAGACTGATCTCCCGTCCCGCCCGGCGCACCTCGCGCGTCCCCGGGTCCAAAGTGAGGTCCGCGAACGCCAGGATCTCGGCGTTCTGCCCGGCCTGCGGGTCCGGGATCGCCCGGCGCAGAAGCGCGCGAAGGCGAGCGAGAAGCTCTTCGAGCGCGAAGGGCTTCGGGAGGTAGTCGTCGGCGCCGGCGTCGAGACCGGACACTCGATCGGACACGGTGTCCCGTGCCGTGAGCACGAGAATCGGCAGGTCGTCACCGGTGCTTCGCAGGCGTCGGGCGACCTCCAGGCCGTCGAGCCGCGGCATCATCACGTCGAGGACCATCGCGTCGGGTCTGTTGGCGATGATCGCTTCCAGGGCCTGCGCGCCGTCCCCGGCCAGTTCCACCTGGTACCCGTTGAACTCAAGGGATCGCCTGAGTGATTCACGGACGGCCCTGTCGTCGTCCACTACGAGGATGCGCATGGCCACAGTCTTACGCAGCGTGCTGAGACTCGCCTAAGAACACACACAGAACAAACAAAGGAAATCGAGCAGTCCACAAGACGTTTCAGCCGGTCTCGGGCCCTTTTGCAACAGGTGCGTTCCATCTGCGCCACAAAGCGAGCATCCGAACCCCCACGACGGCGGCAGCTGCTACGACCGTCACCGGCCCCGGCGGCAGTCGCAGAGAGTGACCGATCACGACGAGCACGGCCCCTGCGAGCGCCGCGACCGCGTAGATCTCCTTCCGCAGCACGAGCGGGATTTCCCGGAGCAGAAGATCACGCACCGCACCGCCGCCGATACCCGTCGTCATCCCGATCAGGCACGCCGCGTAGGGAGTGGCGCCCGCGTTCAACGCGATGGTGGTACCCGCCGTCGCGAACACCCCGAGCCCGAGCGCGTCGGCGAGCAGCACGCCGCGCCGCAGCTTCGCGATCTGCGGATGGAACACGAACACGACCAATGCCGTCGCCCCGCAGACCGCGAGATAAGGCCAGGTCCGCAGGGTCGTGGGTGGCGTGATCCCGAGGAGGACGTCACGGATGATCCCGCCGCCGAGCGCCGTGGTGAGCCCGACGACGACCACTCCGAAAACGTCCAACCTGGACCGCACCGCCGCGAGCGCCCCCGAAGCGGCGAACGCGATCAAGCCGAGGAACTCGAGCGCGGTGAGGATCATTACTGGTCGAGCAGGCCACCGCGGTAGGCCAGCAGCGCGGCCTGCACCCGGTTCGCCGCGCCGATCTTGGACAGGACGGCCGAGACGTAGCCCTTGACCGTCGCCTCGGACAGGTGGAGGCGTCCGCCGATCTCCGCGTTGGACAACCCCTGGCCGATCAGCCCGACGACCTCACGCTCCCGCTCGGACAGCGACGCGAGCAGCTTGCGCGCCGGCTGCGCGGCCCGCTGCTCGTCCCGGTGCGACTGCACCATGCGCGCCGCGACCCCGGGGTCCAGCACCGCGCCACCCCTGGCGAGGTCCCGGACGGCCCTGAGCAGCGCCGCCGGGTCGATGTCCTTGAGCAGGAAGCCGTTGGCCCCGAGCCTGAGCGCGAGACTGACATAGTCGTCGATGTCGAACGTGGTCAACATGGCCACCGTCGGTGGATCCGGCAGCGCGAGGATGGCCCTGAGCGCGCGAATACCGTCGTCAGGCGCCCTCATCTTGATGTCGAGCAGGGCGACGTCAGGGTGGTACCGCCGGGCGACCTCGACCGCTGATCTCCCGTCGCTCGCCTCGCCCACGATCTCGATGTCGGCAGCGCCGGACATCATGGCACGCAGGCCCGAACGGACCAGTTCCTCGTCGTCGGCGAACATGAGCTTGATCAACGAAGCCCTCCGGCAGCCGGGGGAGCGGCGTCTCGCGTCCCGTTAACGAAGATTACCTACTGTTGTTCAGGGTTTCGAAACCAGACACGTACGAGTGACCCGTGCGGGTCATCTGTGTCGATCTAGCTTTCGATTCAGACCCTGTTTGCCTGGGTTGAGTGTGCGTCCTCCGGGACGGATCCGCAGGTCGAGTGTCACTAGGCGGCCACTGGCGGGCTTGGGCCCGCTGTTCGGGCGTGTGCCAGGCGCTCGTTTGAGCGCTACCGCCGTTCGGGGGTTTCGCGGTGTTCACCGGAGCGGCCGCACGCTCTCGCGACGTGAGGTGCCCTCGTGCCCTGCCGGGGCTGGTCACCCGGTAGGCTGTGCCCGGCAGTACATGCCCTCGTAGCTCAGGGGATAGAGCACCGCTCTCCTAAAGCGGGTGTCGCAGGTTCGAATCCTGCCGGGGGCACAGTGCATGATCGAAACCGGCCCGAGTCACACGCCGGTCGACCCGGCGGACAAATGCCTGACCTGCGGCAGCACGAGCCACTCGCCACGTGTCGGTGAGCGGAAGCCGCAGGACAGCCATCACCGAAACGCGGCTCAGCCGCCTTGGGCTCGCGTCACGATGGCTACCTCGCATACTTCCGCAGGAAGTCGTTCGTCTCGACGTCGTTGGAGTAGACGCAGACTCCCTGCATACCGCGCGTCAAGAGCACCTTGTAGGTGTTCCGGACCAAGCGATCGAACTCCGGGGCTTCAGCGCCTTTTACTGTGCGGTCGTAGGAGAAACCGCTGCGGGCGACCCACTTGCCATCCCGGATCACAAGGTCGTCACCGAAGATCGTGCCCGCCCAGTCGTACTCGAAACCCTGCGCCGTGTAGATGCAGCCGACTTGCCCGAAGCCCTCCGGCTCGGATGCCCACAAGGAAGCCGAAGGAAATCCTGGGACTTCGAACCCCTGCTTCGTGTTCCAGGGTCGACGCCAACCACCGATCTCCACATCGTCGACGAGTCGCAGCCGGCCCTCGACTTTGACCGGATCACTCCAGTCCCAGCAGAAGCCGGCCGCCATTCTCGCGGTGCCGGAAAAGGTCTTCGCCTGCCGGAGAAGCCAGTTCTCCAGTTCGTGCGGGGATCCGACCGAGTCGACCACGTACTCGTCTTCACTTCCGTCGACCAGTTCCGACCAGGACACCGGCGGTTCGGAACCGAGCCCCAGCAAGCGCACGACCCATTCGTCGAAGCTCGCCGAGCCTCCGCACCGGTACTGGCCATCCAGGTCGATCTCGATGACATCGCAGTCCTTGATGTCGGCGATGGCGAGGATGTCCGCCTTCGTTCCGATCTCGCCGGGACGCACGACCTGGTGTTCGTCGAGCAGGAAGAGCGGCACCTTGGCGACATCGATGAGCTGGTCGATCTGGCTGCGCACCTTCCCGTGCAACCGGGCGGGCATGCCACGGACACGGTGCGCTTCGTCGCAGATCAGGACATCCAGCGCGTCCTCCGGCGCGGAGCCGAACTCGTTGAAGTACTTGAAGATCTTGCCGTATCGATCGTCGTCACCGGTCACCTTCTCCCGCAAGGTCTCGGTGAACGCCTTCGAGCCGGTCGCGTGCAGCGCTTTTCGCTTCTGCCTCGCGAGAGCGGCGAGGAGTGTCACCGCGATGGCGCTCTTCCCGGAACCCGGGCCACCGTTGACGACGACGACCTTCTTCCGCTTCGTCCCATCAGAGTCCGCTTCGGCCACGGCGTCGAGCACTGTCTTGTAGGCAACCTGTTGTTCGTCCAGTAGCACGAATTCGTCTCTGGCGGCCAACGCGTCCGAGGCGGTCTTCAGCAGATTCCGCGCGGGGGCCGGGGAAGCGGAAATCAATTCATGAGCGGCGGCCACCGCCGCTCCCGCCGTGGCCGGATCCTTGTCGAGCAGCGACCACAGATCCGCGACCAGATCCCCCTGCAGGTCCGACGTGTAGAGCTGACCGAAGTCGTCGTACTCGAACTGGTCCAAAGTCCAGTCGACACCGCGAACGGCGTCGTGCATGTACGCGATCCCCTTGATTTGACCGGGGATCCGCGCGAACGCGGGGACGAAGTCGAGTAGCTGACGGCAGTACCGCCTGACCTGTTCCGCGGGATGGAGGTCAGGTTGTTTTTTGCCATGGGAAGTCCACACCAGGTCGGTGCCCAGCGACTCCGCCTTCTTCCACTGCTTCAGCTCGACGAGTACATAGGAGGGCTTCCCGGTCTCCGGATGGACTCCGCAGAGAATGGCATCCACCCTCTTCGGGCTGTACGGAAGCCGGTACTCGACCAACACCTGCACGTGCCCGAGGCCCGCAGCACACAAGGTATCGGCGAGCACCGGGAGGCTGTTCCTCCAGGAGCCGAGCTCACCGCCTCGTTCGGACGCTTTGTAGGGGATGCCCACATGCTTGGCGAGATCCATGAAAATGCGCTCGTGCCGAAGTTCTCCGCGCAGGTCATGCGCGGTCTTGATGACCGGCAAGCCACCCTCCCCAGGGCCGTTCCCGTCGTTTGGGCCTCTCGCACTATTGCGTGAAGGCAAGAATCACTCTAGCGGGTTATGATCGACTGCTGGGGAGCACTCGGGCGCCCCTGCGCCCCGGGGAGGGACGAGTGGCTCTTGCACGCGGCGGCGCGGCCGATCTCTTGATCGAAGCCCGCGCGGGACGGCTGCACAACCGATTGCAGGAACAAGCCGGGTTCGTGCTCGGCGGCAGAGTCGGGACCAGCGAGGTGGCTTCCTGGCAGAAGAGCCTGCCTATCGTGTTGACGGATCTCGTGGACGCCGGTCTCGGCGACGTCGAGGTGCTCTTCGAACATCAGCTACCGCACAGCAAGCAGCGCATCGATGTCGTGCTCTGCGGCGTTCACCCTCGTTCCGGGGACAGTTCCTTCGTCTTCCTCGAACTCAAGCAGTGGTCCAAGGCCGAGTCCTATCTGTCCGAGGTGATCAACATTCCCGGACTCGGGGGGAGACACCTCCATCCCGCCGAGCAGGTGCACGGATACCGGGAGTACTTCGTGGACCACACCCCCGCGCTGGTCGAGCGGCCTCAGGCCGTCCACGCGGTGGCGTACCTGCACAACGCACGGCGCACGGACGTGTCCGGCCTTCTCCAGGACAATCCCCGCCCTACCAGCCGACTGTTCACCATGGACGACAAGGCGGCGCTGGGAGAGCACCTCAACGCCGTGCTCGATGCCGACGCCGCCCGGCAGTCGAATGTCGCAGCGGGCGATGAATTGAGCGGGTTCGCGCATCGCCCTACCAAGCCGTTGCTCGATCTGGCCGCGGCCGAGATCAAGGATCGCGAACAGTTCGTTCTTTTGGACGAACAGAAGGTCGCGTACGAACTCGTCCTCCGCGCGGTGGAGCGTTCCCGGGCCGCGCAGACTCGCACGGTCGTGATCGTCGAAGGCGGCCCGGGTTCGGGCAAAAGCGTGATCGCGCTGAGCCTGCTCGGCGAACTGGCCCGCCGGGGACTCGGAGTCCACCACGCGACCGGCTCGCGATCGTTCACCATGACCATGCGCAAGTACGCGGGCCGTGGCAGCAAGCGGGTTCAGGGCTTGTTCAAGTATTTCAACACCTACGTCGGTTGCGAGCCGCGCGAACTGGACGTCCTGATCTGCGACGAAGCCCACCGCATCCGAGAAAAGGGCACTGACAGGTATACGAAGAAGGAGAAACGCGACCGCGCGGACCGGCAGGTCAACGAACTCATCAACGTCGCGACCGTTCCAGTCTTCCTGCTCGACGAACACCAAGTGGTGCGCCCTGGCGAGATGGGCTCACTCAAGGAGATCGCCACCGCGGCTGAGTCGCTCGGCTGCCGGGTCGAGATCGTCCGCCTTCACGACCAGCTGCGTTGCGGTGGCTCAGTCTCGTATGACACTTGGGTAGCGCGGCTTCTCGGCCTCGGCACCAGCGAGCGACCGATTCCGTGGAGCAAGCTCGCGGGCCCGCTCGACGAGGGCGTCACTCTGAGTGCCGCGGCCTCTCCCGAGGCGCTCGAGTCCTGGATACTGCGGCAACGGTCGGAGCACGGCGGAGTGGCGCGTCTGTCAGCCGGCTTCTGCTGGCCGTGGAGCGACCCGGTCGACACTCCGGACGGCGCACGCCTGGTGGACGACGTCCAGGTCGGCACCTGGAAACGCCCTTGGAACGCGAAGGGCGACGGCAAGAAGGCAGTACCCGGCGTTCCGGAATCCAGCTACTGGGCCACGGACGAGCGCGGCTTCGACCAGGTGGGCTGCATCTACACCGCCCAGGGATTCGAGTACGACTGGTCGGGCGTGATCTTCGGCAAGGATCTCGTACGCCGCGACGGAATGTGGCACGCGGTGCGCGAGCACTCCAAGGACTCGGAAGTCAGGAAGGCCGACGAACTGCACTTCGGCGCCCTGATCAAGAACACGTACAAGGTCTTACTCACTCGCGGGATGCGCGGGACAGCCATCTTCTCGGAAGACCCCGAAACCCAGGAATTCCTGGAGGAGATGACCCGATAGCCGATCTGACCTGGCTCGATCAACGACCCGCGGGGCGGCCGTCGGGGTCGGTCATCGTGATGGCCCCGCCCTGCGCCTTCAGCACGACGTCCGCGCGGTACTTCCCGTCGCCCAGGGCGGCGAGAGTACCGAGGCTGACCATCCGCGTGGTGGCACCGTCGCGGTCGAAAACCAGCAGATTGCCGTCCTGGACGTAGTCGCCGCTGTGCGTGCCGTCGCCCTCGACCGTGACGGGCCTGCCGAATTCGCGTTCGATTCGCGCACCGGAGGCGGGGCCGGTGAAGACCTGCACTGACGTCCAATCACCGGGCGCCAGTTCCTTGAGGGGCCGCGAGCCGCCAGACCTGGCGAGGTCGCCGATCGATTTCTCCAGGCTGTCGTCGAATTCCACTGTCACTCCTGGGGCGCTCGTGCCGCAGCCCGCCACGAGAGCGAGAAGGGCGAGCAGAGTCACTATCAAGCGCATGGTCAGTATTGGTCCGGAGTCGCCGAGGGTTGACCGGGGTCGTGGTCGTCATCGCGCCCTGGATTGTCCGTGGGCCAAGGCTTGTTCTTGGTTTCGCGGGTCTCGCCAGGAGTCGATTCGCTGGACGATACCAGTGTGTCGTTTTTATCGATGACCACCATTTTGCCGTCCTTGACCGCTTGTTCGACCAGGTTCGCCAACTGTTCGGGGCTGGCGTCCGGGTTGGCTTTGGCGATCGAGCGACCGACTTCGTTGTTGTGCAGGTCCATGGCCACCGGGACATGGTGCCTGGTCGGGTTCCGCTCGTGCGCGGTCGCGAAGTCGCGGGCCCATTCCTCTCCGTACCGCTGCGTCATCATCGCGTTCCAGTAAGCATGGCGGAAAGCGTCGGCGTGCCCGTCGGTCCCGCCCTTGCCCTCGAACTTGCCTTCGGCGATATGCAAGGCTTCCTGTCGGATGTCGGCGAGCTCTTTGAGTCCGAGTAATCCCTTGCGCATCTGCAGATCGTCGAGCAACTTCGCCTCGGCTTCGGTGACCTTCTCCTTCTTGAAACCCGCCTGTTCTGCGATCCAGCCGGTCAGGCCGCTCGGCCACACTGTCGTGCCGTCCGTTTTGACCTGGTATTTGCCAGGAGATCGCGGTGCCGCTGTCCGTCGGCGATGCGGTCTTCGCCTGCGGCGGCAGCCGCAGGCAGCGTCGTCGCACCGGCGTCTCCGATCTCGCCGGCAGGGGCCAAGATGGCTTCCACTTCGACTTGCAAGAGCACGCTGGAGAGAAACCCTGTGGAGTTCTCCGTCTCGACGACCTTGCCATTGTCTATCCGGAAGCCGTTCTTGGCCGCGAAATCCTCCGTCGTTTCGAGACTGCGCACCAAATCGCGCACAGCCCGCTCCGTGTCATCGATGATCTTCACGGCCGCGGACAACCGCGCGGCGAGGTCCTCGAGTTCCTGGCATCGGGCGCGAAGGTTCCCGGCCGCCGCCTCCGCCGCTTCCCCTGCCCACCCGGCCGGCTTGGCACCGTCGAGCTCGTCCTGCAGGCCGAGCACCTGCCGGTTCTGCGCGGCCAGGTGATCACCGATCTGCCCTATCCCGTCGGCTTTCCATTGGCTGACATCGACCCAGGTGACCATCAGCGGCCACCCGCGCCGTCGAATCCCTGCTCGCCCACGCCATCTTGAGCCCGGTACGCGGACGCGGCGGTGGTCAGCGATGCCGCGCAGGAATCCACGCCCCCGCCCATACGCCGTCTTCGCGAACTCTGAGCCGGTCAGGGCGCTGGAAAGCGCCGCCACCCGTTCCAGATCCAGCTCTCGCACGATTCCTGCGGCACCACGCGTTCAGGATCCGGCGATGGTCCGGATTCCGGTGATCAAGCGGTCGACGTGGTCCGTGGTCGTGCCGATCCCGATACTCGCGCGCACCGCGGTCGGCGCGGTCGTGCCCGCCTGTTCCAGCAGCCGTCGGGTGAACGGGTGGGCGCAGAACAGGCCGTCGCGGACGCCGATGCCGAACTCCGCGGCAAGTCTCGTGGACACCGTGCGCGTCTCGACACCGTCGACGGTGAAGGAGACGATGCCCAGCCTGTCCGGCCAGCGGCCGCCCGCACCCAGCACCCGGACCGCGGGGATTTCCGCTAAGGCGTCGTGCAACCGGGTCATCAGGGTGTCCTCTTCGGACTGGACTTTGTCCAGGTCCGCCGCCGCGAGGGTGTCGCACGCGGCGGCAAGGGCCACCGCGCCGATGACGTTCGGGGAGCCAGCTTCGTGTCGCGCGGCACCGGTCGCCCAGTCGACCTGACCGGGTGCGTCCCCAACGTGCGCGGTGGCTCCGCCACCCGCGAGGTACGGCCGCGCGCTGTCCAGCCAGTCGGTCCTGCCCGCGAGCACGCCGGTTCCGAACGGGGCGTACAGCTTGTGGCCGGAGAAAGCCACGTAGTCGAGGCCGAGGGCGGTGATGTCGATCCGCCGGTGTGGCGCGAGTTGGGCGGCGTCCACCGCGATGCGGGCGCCGAAGTGGTGGGCGGTGGCGGCGAGTTCGGCCAGCGGCCAGACCTCACCGGTCACATTGGACGCGCCGGTGACGGCTAGCAGTATCGGACGCCCGGAGCCCAGCCCGGTGAGTACCTCCGCGACTGCCGAAACCGCCCCCTCGGGTGATGACGGCGCCGGGAGCCGGATGACTTCGTTCCAGGGCAAGAGGTTCGCGTGGTGTTCGCCTTCGAACGTGACGGCCACGGTACCCGGCGGCACGACATGCGCGAGCAGGTTCAGGGCGTCGGTGGTGTTGCGGGTGAACACCACCTCGTCGTCCGGGCGACAGCCGAGGAACGTGGTGACCGATTCGCGGGCGCGTTCGTACTTTTCCGTGCACAGCTGGGAAAGCGCACCCGCGCCCCGGTGCACGCTCGCGTAGTACGGGAGCAGTTCCCCCACCACATCGGCCACCTCGCGCAGGCACGGCGCGCTCGCCGCGTAGTCCAGGTTGGCATAGGCGATCTTCGTGCCGTCGGACAATCCCACCTTGACGTCGGAGCCCAGCACGCCCAGCGTGTTCCCACCCATCACGAAGCTCCTCCGCCGACCGGACCATCTGTCGCGTCCCATGATCGCAGCACTCTCACGGGGTGAACATCTCCTGCGCTGCCACGGACTACGAAAAAGTCCATGGTGAAGTAGCGATCGCGCAGCCGTTCTGCTCGAACCGCGTGGGACGGCGCGAGACGAGCGTGCGCAGATCGCGCCGGACGGGCATCGCGACCGGGCCCAGCCTTCGTTCCCATTCCGCCACCGGCCGCGCGCTCAGTGCCTTGGTGATCGCGTCCGGCAGTTCTTCTGGTGACGGAACGGGAATCTCCAGGACCGAGCACAGTGCCACGACGTCCTCGGTCACGATCGCGAGCAGGCCGTCGGCCGCCGCGAAAACACCGTCGACGGCGGCGGGCGATGGCTCGCGCAGCAGTGCGTCGGCTGCGCCGAGCAAGGACGTCGCGACCTCGCCGCCCCGGCCGAAGCGCTGACGTGCCACCAGCGCGGCCAGGATCCCTTCCGCCGAAACGAATCCGCCCGCGATGTCCACCATGATCATCAACGTCGGCCGCGGCGGCGCGCCTGCCGGGGCCAGTGCGTCCGCCAGCCCGGAATACGCCTGGACCATGTAGTCCGTTCCCGCGGGCGGGTTCTCCCCCAGCGCGTCGCCCCAGCCGGACGCGGTCGCGTACACGAGCCCGGGGTTCACCGCGTGCATCGTGGCCGCGTCCAGGCCGAGCTCGACGTCCTTGCCCGGCGCCCAGTTGTGCAGGAAGACATCGGCGTCACGGACCAGGTCCAGCACCTCGGCCCGTCCGGACGGCTGTTTGAAGTCGATCTCGGCGATCCGCTTGCCGTCGTTGAGCACCCGGAACTTCGCCGAGCAGTCACCAGCCATCGGCGGCATGCCCCGCAGGGGATCACCGCCTGGCGGCTCGATCCTGGTGACGGTCGCGCCGAGCAGCGACAGCAGCCGGGTGGCCATCGGACCCTGCACGCGCCGGGTCGACTCGACGATGTGGATCCCGGCGAGCGGCGGTCCGGTATCGGCGCCGGATCCGGGCGGCGCCGCCCGGCCTGCACGGAACGACCACGGAGGCGAGCCCGCGTCGGGATCGGCCCGCCGGTCCTCCACTGTCCTAACCGGACAGATGTGCATCCCGGTCGACGCGGCGATCGCGCGGATCTCTTCGAACGAGGAAGCCTCGGCCGCTTCGTGCAGCTCGCGCGGAAGCGACACCGACGCCCGTTCGTAGCGAAGAAGGAACGGCCGCCAGCCCTGTCCGACCGCGCGTTCCGGTGCTCCCAGAGAAGCCCAGAACCCTTGCCAGGCATCGCTGCTGAAGGCTTCGATCTCGAAGGCGACCCCGTCGGCGGAAACGAACGGCGGTCGCGCCGTCGATGGGACGCCCTCGGGTCCCTCGGGATCTTCGTCCGCGGTGGCGGCGGCGATGTACTGCGCGACCGCCATCATCGCGACGCGGTCCGCGCTCATCTCGATCCGCGACACGGGGTTTCCGCGCAGCTGGGCCAAAGTCGCGGCCAGAACGCCCTGGACGGCGGCCATCCCCGTGAGCACCGAAACGTAGTCGACGCCCAGCGGTCGCGGTTGTGCTTCGGACCGGCCGTGCAGTGCCATGATCCCGAAGTCGGCCTGCAGGAGGTTTTCCGGGAACGGGCCGAGCAGACCGGCCTCGACCGAAGCACCCGGCCCGCTCAGGCTCAGCACGCCGGGGCGCGCGGTACCGACGTCGGCGTCCAGCATCCGCAGCCTGTCGAGGGCTGTCCCGACGGCTGGGCCGGATCCGGCGCTCAGGACGCGGAAACCGTTCAGGGGAGAGGAAAAGGACACGGCGTACCTCCGGGTACTGCTACGGAAACGGCCTGGCGTCCGCGGGTCGCGGACGCCAGGCCGGAGGGTCCGATGGCGACGGACTACACCGGGACCGATTCCTCACGCGGTCGCGGCAGGGTGGCCGCCTTCCGGGCGGCGCGTCGCTTGATGACCCGCTCACCCCAGTTCATCAGCGGCCGTTCGATCAGGTAGTACGAGATCGTCGAAACGATGATCGTGCCGACCAGGGCGACCAGTTGCAGCTCCCAGAACCCGGTACCCGCCCGGATCATCATCAACGGCATCGGCTCCCCGTTGAAATAGGCGTCCGGCTTCTGCAGGTAGAAATGCATCACCGCGAACTGCCACAGGTAGATCCCGTAGGAGATCTTGCCGATGAACAGGATCACCCGGTTGGTGAACACCGCGCGGATGAGGCGCGACTCCGGTCCGGGCGCGACCATCGACAGCAACAGCGTCGCCGAAAGAATGGCCAGGAGTCCGTAGAAGATCCCGAGCGCGGTGAGACTGTAGTAGTCGTCCATACCGATTTCACTGCCGGGGCGGGCGCAGTTGATGAGCAGGCAGGTCAGCGCGATACCCAGGAACAGGACACGGTGACGGCCGGCGAAGGTGAGCAGTTTGGGCGCCTCGTTCGGCGACGCCTTCTGCAGCTCCAGCCAGATCGCGATGACCATGCCGATCGCGACCTCCGGCATCAGGCCCATCGGGTACCAGAACAGCGCGCGGGTGCCGAGGCCGTTCATCTGCGAGTACAGCAGCCAGGCGATACCGGCCGCGAACAGGAGCGGCACCGGGAGCATCATCCGGTACGCCCGCGCCCGCGCGGTCTTGCCACGGGAGGCGAACTTGAAGGTGGCCCAGGCCAGCAGCGGCAGCAGGAGATAGAACTGCGCCATGTCCGGCACCGTCCAGGTGATCTCCATGCCGTTGCTCCAGCCGTCCCAGTCGTAGATGTGCAGCAGCAGCATCGGACGGAGGACGTCCCACAGGTTTTCGACCTGCTGGAGGTTCAGCGCGACCAGCACCACGAGGTACATCACGTAGTACGCGGGGAGCAGGCGCAGCACACGCCGGATCACCGTGCCTTCGCGTTTGCGCGGGGTGCCGTTGATGATCGACTTCGCGAAGCCCTGGTAGACGAACATCCCCGTCAGCACGAAGAAGACGCCCGCGAAGATCTGCAAGCCGCCGGTGAAGAATCCGCCGACCGCGCTGGTCGAAGCGATCGTGCCGCCGAGTTCCTTGGTGCCCAGCACCCCCGCGATCATCGCGACGTGCGTGAAGAGCAGTGCCAGCGCGCAGACCCCGCGCAGGCCATCGACGGCGAGATAGCGTTGTTTGGCGGGCTTTGCCGCGGCTGCGGGCGGCCCGCCTTTCCGCGTTGTGGTAACGCTCATGTGTGCGTCCTTTCTCCCAAAAGCTATGGGGTGAACCGCGCTCGAGCCTTTCCACGCCACGCGGCGGAACCCAGACCGATATCCGTCTGCCCTGCTAGCTTCGCACCGCCGTATGGCCCCCGTCTTATCCCATTCTGCGACCCTTTTTCGGCTTTGTAAGTACATGAAGGCCCCCTTCCTTGCGTCCAGCGCAAGGAAGGGGGCCTTCATGTACTTACCGTGGCTGTCGCGCGCCTCAGGCGGCTTCTTCCTCCAGCCGTCGCGCGATGTCCGCCCGCAGGATCTTCTTGTCGATCTTCCCGATCGGGGTGCGCGGCATCGCGTCGACGATCACCAGCCGCTCCGGCAGTTTGAACCGGGCGACCCCGGCCGTCTCCATGACGTCGATGACGTCCCGCAGTTCGACCGAAGCGCCGGGCGTCGGCACGACGTAGAGACAGCCGCGCTCACCGAGTACCGGATCCGGCATCGCGACCGAAGCCGCCATCTCCACCGAATCCAGTTGGTAGGCGAAGGATTCGACCTCCTCGGCCGCGATCTTCTCGCCACCGCGGTTGATCACGTCCTTGGTGCGTCCTTCGACGACGACGTAACCGTCCGGGCGCAGCCGCACGACGTCACCGGTGCGGTACCACCCGTCCGGGGTGAAGGCGCGCTCGTTGTGCTCGGGCGCGCGGTAGTACCCGCGGATCGTGTACGGGCCGCGCGTGATCAGCTCGCCCTGCTCGTCCGATGGGACGGGATTCCCGTCAGGGTCGACCACCCGCAGTTCGTCGGCCGGGTTGATCGGGCGGCCCTGGGTGTCGCAGGTGACGTCGAACGGGTCGTCCAGCCGGGTGAGGTTGGTCAGCCCCTCCGCCATGCCGTAGCCCTGTTGCAGCGTGCAGCCGAACACCGAGCTGATCTGGCGCACCAGCTGGTCCTGCAGCCGCGCGGCGCCCAGGGTCAGCACCTCGAACGAGGACAGGTCGTGATGCTGGTCGGCCTCGCGGTACTCGAGCCAGCGCACCACGATCGCCGGTACCACCGACGTCACCGTGGCCCGTTCGGCTTCGATCGCGCCCAGCGAGTCACGAGCGGACGGCGACGGCGAGACGACCACCCGGCCGCCTGCCCACAGTACGCCGAGGATCGCGCTGAGCGGGTAGTTGTGCCCGAACGGCAGCACCGCGAGATACACCGACGAAGCGTCGAAGCCGAAAGCGTCGGCGGATCCGTCGACGTAGCAGGCGTAGTCGTCGTGGGTGCGCGCGATGAGCTTCGGCAAACCCGTGGTACCGCCGGAAAGGATCAGCAGCGCGACCGAGCGCGGGTCGGGTGCCGACGCGTCCAGTTCGGCGCGCGCCGCCGCGGGGTCCGGAGCCGGGAAGCACAGCGCGCGCAGGTCGACGTGGCCGTCACGGACGTCCCCGGCGACGATGACGTGCTCGATGGTCTCGGCCCCGGCGGCGATCCCGGCCGCCAGTTCCTGGTGGTCGAAGTCCTTCACGCGGTCCGGCACGGCGATCGCGCGCGCCTCGGACAGTTCGGCCAGATAGGACAGCTCGTGCCTGCGGTGCTGGATCAGCGCCATCACCGGGATCACGCCGAGCCGGAAGCACGCCAGCGTCAGCACGACGAACTCCCAGCCGTTGGGCAGCTGGAAGAGCAGCCGGTCGTCCGGCCGGAGTCCCAGGGCGCGCAACCGCTGGGCCGCACCGTCCACACGGGACAGCAGCTCGGCGTAGGTCAGCCGGAAGTCACCGTCGGTCAGGGCTTCGTCGTCCGGGGTCGCGGCCGCGGCGTCGACGAATCGCGAGGCGAGTGCCTGGCCCTTCCAGTGGCCTTCGGCGACGTACCGCGCGACGAGGTCTGCGGGCCAGGGGACCGTTCCCGCATGGCTCGGCTGGACAGGTTTCGAGGGCACGACGGCCTCCCTTTCTCGTGTGATCATCCGAAGCGCGCGGGCATGGTCTTGGCGCCGGAGACGAAGTTCGACTCGAGCCGGGTCACCGGTCCGGTCAGGCGCAGCCGGGACAGATGCGGCAGCAGCTCGGTCAGCAGCGTCGACATCTCCAGCCGGGCCAGGTGTGCGCCGAGGCAGAAATGCGGGCCGATACCGAAGGACAGGTGCGGGTTGGGGTCGCGGCCGAGGTCGAGCCGGTCCGGGTCGGTGAACACGGCGGGGTCACGGTTGGCGGAGGTGTAGTAGACGACGACCTTGTCGCCCTCGGCGATGGGCTGTCCGGCGATCTCCGTGTCCCGCAGTGCCGTGCGGCGGAACTGCATGATCGGGGTGACCCAGCGGATCAGCTCGTCGACCGCGGTGGCGATCGTCACCTCACCGGACACCAGCCGGTCGCGTTCGGCCGGGTTGGCCACCAGCGCCTCCATCGAACCGGAGATCAGGTGGCGGGTGGTTTCGTTGCCGGCGACCACCAGCAGCAGCCAGAAGCTGCAGAACTCCCGGTCGCTCAGGTGTTTCCCGTCGACCTCGGCGTTGACCAGCCTGCTGATCAGGTCGTCGGTCGGGTTCTCGCGACGGGACATGCCGAGCTTCATCGCGTAGGCGAACGCTTCGGCGAAGGTCTGCCGGTAGGCGTCGACGTCGCCGCCGCCGAACTCCGGGTCGTCGAAGCCGACCAGCGCGTTGCTCCAGCGGTAGAGCAGGTGCCGGTCCTCCGGCGGGAACCCGAGCAGATCGCACAGGACCAGGAGCGGCAGCTCGGCGGCGAAGTCGGCGACGGCGTCGAACTCCCCCGCCGCGGTGACCTTCTCCACCAGCCGCCGGGCGTGCCCGGCGATGCTCTCGCTGAGCCCGCGGACCGACTTGGGCGTGAACACGGTCGCGACCAGGCGGCGGATCCGGACGTGCTCCGGGCCGTCCATGCTGACCAGCAGCTGCCGGGTCTGCTTGAGGTCGCCCGGCGTCCGCGGGTCGGGCAGGAAGGCGCCCTTGGCCGCCGACGAGAACTCCTCCGGCCGCCGCGACACCGAGTAGACGTCGTCGTAGCGGGTCACCGCCCAGTAGCCGGAGCCGCGCAGGACGGTGCGGCCCGCGCTGGAATGCCGGGTCAGCAACGGTTCCGGGGTCCAGGCCACCGGTTCGGTCTCGCGGCGGCGGGCGAACTCCGCGTGCGGTACCCCGGCGGCGAACGTCACCGGATGCGCGATGTCGGGCCGTTCGATCCCGATCGCGGAGAAACTCTTGCGCAGCACGTCCTTGCGGAGCTTGCCGGTCGCCTCCCGGGGGAGCCGGGGGATGACGTGGTACGACCTCGGTGTCTTGAAGCCCGCCAAAGACTTGCGGCAGAACGGGTCCAGCAGCGCGAACAGGTCGGCGGGGGCGTCTTCGGCGACCTCGACGACGGCGGCCACCCGCTCGCCGAACTCGTCGTCGGGGACGCCGATCACCGCGACGTCGCGGACCACCGGATGGTTGAGCAGCACGGCCTCGATCTCGGCCGGGTACACGTTGACCCCGCCGGAGACGATCATGTCCTGCGCACGCCCCGTCAGATAGAGGAACCCGTCCTCGTCGAGCCGGCCGACATCGCCGAAGGTGAAGGTGCCCGGCTCCAGATGCGCGGACCGCGTCTTCTCCGGGGCGTTGTGATACGAAAAGCTCTGGCCTTTGACCCGCCGGATGAACACGCGCCCGGACTCGCCCACCGGTTGCGGCGTGCCGTCCTCGCCGAGGATCACGATCTCGTTGGGAGGCACGGCCTTGCCGACGCTACCGGGGTGCTCCAGCCAGTCGCGCGAGTCGGTGAGCGTGACCGCTCCGCCCTCGGTGGCACCGTAGTACTCCGTCAGGACGGGGCCCCACCAGTCGATCATCCGGCGCTTGACCTCCGGCGAGCACGGCCCGCCGCCGTGCCACACGCGGCCGAGGCTCGCCCCCGAGAACCGCGCGCGGACCTCCGGCGGAAGCCGCAGCAGGCGGATGAACTGGGTCGGCACGAGATGTGCGGCGGTGATCCGCTCGCGGTCGATGATGTCCAAAGTGGACTCCGGATCGAACGACCGGCGGATCACCAGCGTCGAGCCGAGCAACAGCCCGAGCAGCGAGAAGAACAGCTGCGACGAGTGGTACCAAGGGCCGTCGAGCAGGCACCGCTCACGCGAAGGGACGTCCAGGACGACATGCGCGTACCTGGTCAGTTTCGACACCCGGGAGAACGGCGCGCCGACGACGAAGAGGCCGTTCACCACGCCCTTGGGCACGCCGGTGGTCCCCGACGTGTACAACATCGTGGCGCCGCAGGTCTGTCCCTCGGGCTCGGCCGCGGACACCCCGGCCAGCAACGGTTCCACCGCTTCGAATCCGTGCTCGTCCGAGGAGCCGGTGACGAACAGCGTCGTGCACCCGCCGGTGGACTGGGCCACCGCGCGACCGGCGGTCTCGGCGTACGAGGGCTCGACGACCAGCGCCTTGCTCCCGGAATCCGAGACGATGTAGGCGATCTCCGGATCGGTGAGGTGCCAGTTGACCGGTACCACGGTGATCCCGGAGTGCAGGCACGCCAGGAGTACCTCGTAGGTCTCCCGGCGGTTGCCGAGCACACAGGCCAGCCGGTCGCCCTCGCCGAGCCCCCGGTCGCGCAGCAGGGTGATCCAGCGGTTCACCCGCTCCCCCAGCAGCCGCCAGCCGACAGCTCCGGCCTCGTCGACGATCGCGATCCCGGCCCCGTCGGCCGCGATGTGGTCGTTCAGTAGCGTCGGCATGACCTTTACCCCTCAGTCCAGCAGATCCGGCTGCACGCGCACGAGATCGGCGTACAGCGGGCGGAAGTTGAGCCGCCCCATCCCCGGTGTGCCGATGGTCGACGCGGTGTGCCGCGCGACCCCGGGCTCGATCGGCACCGGTGTCCCGGCCGCCTCCGCGAGCAGTTGCACGTGACACGAGCTGTCCATGGTGGTGAACCACCAGGCCGCCTCCTGCACGGTGCCGCCGACCGTGAGCAGCCCGTGGTTGCGCAGGATCACCGCCTTGCCCGTGCCGAGGCGGACCGCGATCCGCTTGCCCTCGTCGGAATCCAGCACCACGCCGCCGAACTCGTCGAAGACCTCGTGGTCCTCGTAGAACGCGCAGGCGTCCTGCGTGATCGGGTCGAGTTTGCGGCCCAGCGCCGCCCACGCGCGCCCGTAGGTCGAATGCGCGTGGGCGACCGCGACGACGTCGGGCCGCGCCGCGTGGACGTGCGAGTGGATGACGAACCCGGCCGGGTTGATCCTCCCGTCGCCTTCGACGACTTCGCCCCGGCTGTCGACCAGCAGGAGATCGCTGACCCGGACGTGTCCGAAGTGGACACCGAACGGGTTGATCCAGAACTTCTCCGAGTCGCCGGGATCCCGGGCGGTCACGTGGCCGCCCGCGCCCTCGTCGAAACCCCGCACCGCGAACAGCCGCATGGTCGCCGCCAGGCGTTGCTTGCGGTAGAGCCGTTCCTCTCCGACGGTCCTCATCCGCAGCCGCCCGGGCTGTCCCAGTCGTAGACGGCGCCCTCGTCCAGCAGTTCGGCGGGCACGCCGTACCACTCGGACTGGGGCAGCTCGATGACCGTGGCATCCTGGTCCTCGCTCATGCCGCACGCTCCTCTCGCACCGCGGGCCGCCAGACCTCCAGGAACGCGTCCAGCCGGTCGAATCCCCAGAAGCGGTGACGGCCCCATTTGAAGTAGGGGATGCCGAAGATGTCGTCGAGATACGCCTGGTAGAGACAGTCGACCCCTTCGGCGCGGATCTCCGGGTCGTCGACAGCGCCGACGGCCAGCTCCGGGTCGAAACCGGCCCGCTCCGCCGCGGCGCGGACGACGTCGGGCTCGCAGATGTTGTCGCCGCGACCCCAGCGCGCCTCGTTGAGCGCGTCGTAGAACGGCCACTCGACACCCTCGCGGCGTGCGCGCAGCCAGGCCAGATGCGGCAGTTCCCACCACGGCTCGATGTCGATCGGCCAGGCCATCTTGCGGCCCTGTCCCTCGGCGATGCGCTTGGTGTCCATCAGCATGTACAGATGCTTCGCGCGGCTCATCTGCACGTAGTGGAACTCGCCGCCGCGCTCGTCGAGGCCGGCCCCGGTCACCGTGTCCGGATCCCAGTACGGAAGGCACACCAGCTGTTCGAGCGCGCCGGGCACCTCGTCGCGCAGGCGGTTGATCGCGAGCCAGCTGTACGGGCTGCGGAGCGAGAAGTACAGCTTGGCGGGCCGGCTCACGCCCGGTCCCCGAGCAGCGCGTGCACGACACCGTCGTCCAGCTGGGCCATCCCGCCCGCGCCCGGACCGGCCGCGATGGCGTAGCCGTGCAGGATCTGGGCGGTGGCCACCGGGACCAGTTCCGAGCCACGCTGCACGTAGCAGTCCATGCGGCCGTCGAACATGACCCCGCGCAGGATGTCGGTCACGGTGAACACGGTGTGCACCGTCTCCTCCATCCGCGCGTCCTCGAGCAGCCGGACGCGGGCGCGGGAGACGACCGGGATCCACGCGCGTTCGGACAGCATGCGGCCGACTGAGATGCCGCGGTCGGCGAGGTAGCGGTCGACGACCTCCTCCAGCGTCCGGACGAAACCGGAGTGCTGGACGCGGTCGGAGTAGTGGCAGTAGAAGTACGGCGCCCGCCAGGACCACAGGAACGCGCCCGGTTCCGCGGTCAGCACCGACTCGGCGGTCTCCCCGGCGGGGATCGCGATCCGCGCCGTAGTCGACGTCAGCGCCGGGACTTCCAGGTGCGCCAGCGCTTCGGGGGCGGCCGCCGTGGTGTCCGCCGCCCGCTCGCGGACCAGCGCGACGGTGACCTTGCCGCGCAGCACGGTGACCTTCGCGCCGTCGCGGACCACCGAGAGCAGGACGTTCAGCTTGTCGCCGCGGCCGGGGGTGACCTCGACTTCGACCTCGTCGTCGAGTTCCAGCACCGCGGGCAACTGCACCGAGCAGTCCACGATCTCCGCGCCGAGGCCGTGCTCGAGGAAGAGGTCGCGCGCACTCGTGCCCTGGTCGCGCAGCCACTGCAGGACACCCTGCTCGACCAGGTACATGAAGTGCTTGAAACCGATCCAGGTGCGGATGTTGGCGCCCTCGAACGCGGGGCGGCCGTGCGTGACGGTCCGGCTTGGCCGCAGGACTGCGGTCATCGGAGTTCACCTACCTTCGGGATGGTCCGGACGTCCTCGACGAGGCCGGTCACCTCGGCCGCGGCGTACCGGGCGTAGCGGACGTGGAAGAAGTGGTCGCCGCGTTCGTGCGTGTGCAGCGTCGCGCCCGGCATGCCCGCGGCGAGCGCGACGGCGGACTCGGCGGGCAGCGTCGGGTCTTGGCCGCCGACGAGCACCTTCGTCGGGATCTCGACGTTGCCGAGCTGGAGGTCGGCGCTCGCGGCGTAACGGTCGAACACCGATGCGAAACCGAGCGGCCCGGCGCGGTTCAGCGCGATCTTGACCATGCCGTCGATGACCTCGGGGTCCAACGTGGCCGCTCGTTTGCCGAGCCGGGCGCGGACACCCTCGCCGACGTGCGCGGTGAACGTCTCGCGCGAGCGCTCGAACATCCGCCAGGTCACCTCGTACCGGGGCAGCCGGTAGAACGGGCAGAACAACGCCACCGACGAACCGACACGCGGATCGAGCGCGCACATCAGCTCCAGCGCGGCGTTGGCGCCGAACGAGTGCGCCACGAGGACGTCCGGGGTGGTGCCGAGCAGGTCGAGGCCGTCACCGAGCCAGTGCCCGAAGGAGCGATTGCGCCAGCGGAAGTCGTTGCCCGCCTTCCACGGCAGCTCCAGCGAGACCACCCGGTACCCCTGGTCGAGATGGGCCGCCAGCGGCGTCCAGCTCTTCCAATGGCCTTCCATCCCGTGGACGAACAGCACCAGCGGCGCGCCGGGCCTGCCGGGCGAGATCGTGTGCGCCTTCACCGCTGAACCGTTCACCGGGACCCCATCTCATCGCTGTGATCAGTGACGGCGACCGAAACCGCCGGTCCGTCGTCGGGCCGTCGCGGGCCGATGCCCACGCGGCCTTCGCCTTCCGCGACGGCGAGGTGGGCGGCGAGCGCGAGCTCCACGACCCCGTGCGCGCCGTAGAAGTCGCCCCACTGTTCCTTGACGTCGAAACCGCCGGGCCCGACCGTGCGCCGGGGCAGCGGCGCGGCCTCCCATGGCTCGACGTCGACGACGGCGTGTCCGGAGTTCTCGCGCCAGGGCTCGAGGATCACGCACGCGCTCCCCGCGCGCAGTGGTCCGTCGTGCAGGATCGAGGCGATCTCGTCCTCCGGCTCGGCCCCGACGAGCACCACCCGGGTGGCCCGGCCGGAACGCAGCAGCAGACTCGCCATCCGCAGGCCGGCGAGCCCGGCGGTACTGCCGGAACACAGCATCAGGTTGGGACCGCCGAAACCGAACCACAGCGCGACCGTGCTGGCCACGACGTTCGGCGACACGTTGGGCGCGTCGAGCACGCTCACCGCGCGACCGCCTTCCGCCTCGACCGCACGCGCGACCTTCGCGACCGTCTCGACGTTGCCGAGATTGCTGCACGCGACCACCGCGGTACCGGTTTCGATCGGCCCGGTGGCCCGTTGCCCCGGCTCGAAACCGAGTGCGCGATGCACCGCGCACAACGCGAGACGGGTCGAAGGTTCCTTGTACAGCAGACCTTTTCGCCCCAGGACGGTGGCGGCCTTCTCCGGCGGCGCGCCGTCGAACCCCGCGACCCCTGGCAGGTGCAGGCTCCAGCCGGTGAGCAGCAAGCGGGTCTCCCTCGCCCGTACCCCGGGCTCGCGCGCGGTCATGCCCGCTCCAGCAGGGTGACGGCGTTGACCCCGCCGAAGCCGAACGCGTTGACCTGCACCAGATCCGGCCGCGCGGTGACGGCGTCACCGATGACGAGCCGCAATCCGGTGCCTTCGTCGAGAGGGTCGGTCAGGCCGGCGACGGCGGGCACTTCGCCGGAAGCGAAGATCCGCAGCGCGACGTCCACGTTGACCAGTGCGGCGCTGCCGGACGTGTGACCCGTCGAGCCCTTGACCGCGGTGACGAGCGGGTTCCCGCCGCCACCGAGGACGACCTTGCGCAACGCGTCGCATTCGACCGGGTCGTTGAGCGCGGTGCCGGTCGCGTGCGCCACCACGACGTCCACATCGGACGGGACGCGGCCCGCACGCGTGTAGGCGTCGGACATCGCGCGGGCGATGCCCTCGATGTCCGGTGCCGTGGCGTGGTAGGCGTCGCAGGAAAGACCGGTCGCGGCGACCTTGCCGAGCGCCGGGCCTTCCCAGGTCTCGGGAACGACGACGAGTGCCGCCGCGCCCTCACCGAGGAGCACGCCGGTGCGCTCGCGGTCGAACGGCCGCACGCGCTCTGTCGGTTCCTCGGCGACACGGCCGATCATGGCGAGCATCGACCGCGTCATCGCGTCGGCGGCGGCGACCACGACGGCGTCGCATTCGCCCAGTTCCAGAAGGTCCTGTGCGAGCGCGAGAACGTGGCCGCCCGCGCTGCACGCGTTGACGACCGTGGTCACGTCCGTGACGCCGGGCAGGGTTTCGGCCACGACGTCGGCGAAGTCCAGCCGTCCGGCCGAAACGGTCTCGCCGGTGAGCGCGAGCCGTTCCACCGCGGACAGCTCACGCAGCCCCGTGCCGATCAGCACGGCGACCCGCGTCGTCGCGGTGTCCACACCGGACTGCGCGACGGCTTCCTTGAGGCATTCGGCCAGGAGCCGTCCCGCGCGGAACAGCTCGTCGTCGAGGTCTGCGTGGTAGCCGTAGGCGACGTTCAGCTGCCCGGGTTCGCCGTACCGGAGCGGTGAGACGCCACAAGCGCCGCGGAGCAGGCCGTCGAACGTCTCCGCGCCCGAACCGAGGCAGGTGCGCACCGCGCTACCCGCGATCAGGACCGCCATCGGCGTACCTCCTCACGATGGCGGCGCCGACGGCACCGTCCGCGCCCCGAGCGGTGAGCAGGCTCAGCCCGCCGGGCCCGGCATCGCGCTCTTCGGCCAGCAGGACACCCAGCGCCACCGCGCCGGAGGCCGCGTCGCATTCGCCGAACAGCCGCTTGACCATGACCCGTTCCGGGCCGTGGCCGAGCGCGCGGACGATCGGGCCGTACTCGCGGCGATCGTCGTCGTCGACCTCGCCGGTGTACACAGTGGACACTTCGGACGCGTCGGCACCCGCCTTCGCCAGCACTCGGCGCACACATCCGGCGAGCGCGGTTTCGGCCGCTTCACCGCCGCCGGGCCCATAGGCCGTGGCGACCGCTAGGACACCGGCACGCTGCCGCGTACCCGCCCACTCCGGCGTGTTCTCCTTGGCCAGCACGAACATCCCGGCCGCCTCGCCGGGGGCGACGACGTCGGTCGCCCCGGTCAGGTGAGTCGCCCACGCGCGGTGCGGGGTGAACTCCTCCACCGCGCCCGCGACGACGACGTCGACGTGACCGCGCTCGATGGCGTTGCCCGCGTACCGCAGCACGTTGAGGAAACCGAGGGTGCCGCCCGCGATCGTGGTGTTCGCCCCGCGGAGGCCGAACCGGATGGCGACCTGGCCCGCGGCACAGTTCATCACCGTGTTCGGGAACAGCATCGGGTTGACCAGATACGGCTTGTCCTGCACCAGGGTCTCACGGGTGTAGTCGCTGGTGGACTTGAAGCTGCCCAGCGAAGTCCCGAGCACCACGCCGATCCGCGGCCGGACCTCGTCGTCGAGGGACACCCCGGCTTCGCGCAGCGCCTCCTGGCAGCACACCACGGCCAGCCCGGTGGCCCGGTCGTAGGTGCTGGTCCCCTTGCGTCCCAGGTGTTCCCGGGGACTGAAGCTGTTGAGGAAGTGCCCGCTCGTCACGGGCAGCGGCTCTTCGTAGAGGTCGCCGATCTCGTGGCCCTTCTCGACCTGGCCCGCCTCGGCCAGTGCGAGCTTCTTCGCCAGCGCGTCCACGCCGACGCCCGCGGAGGTCAGCGCGCTCCAGCCGGTCACCACCACACCGCTCATTCTGGCGCTCCCAACATCACGATGGCGTTGTTGCCACCGAAGGCGAAACCGTCGTTCTGGACCACCCGGACGTTCGCCGGACGGGCCGCGTTCGGCACCGGGTCGACACCGCCCAGCTCCGGATCGGCGGTGGTCCAGTTGACCGTGGGCGGCAGGAAACCCCGGTCGATCGCGATGGTCGAGGCGATCGCCCCGAACCCGCAGGCCGCGCCCATGGTGTGACCGAGCATCGATTTGATCGAGCTGATCGGCGGCGGGCGCTCACCGAAGACCTCGATGACCGCCTTGCTCTCGACCAGGTCGTTCACCTGCGTGCCGGTGCCGTGCGCGGAGATGTAGTCCACATCGGACGGTGAGATCCCGGAGTTGCGATGCGCGATGCGCATGCATTCCGCGACCGTCGGCGCGTCCGGCGTGACCGGGTGGATGGCGTCGCAGTTGACGCCGTACCCGAGCAGTTCCGCGTAGATCGTGGCGCCCCTTTTCCGGGCGTGGTCGAGGGTTTCCAAGGCCAGCACGGCGCCACCCTCGCCGGTGAGGATTCCCGCGCGGCCCTTGTCGAACGGAGTACAGGCGTCCTTCGCCAGCGCGCCGAGCCGGTAGAAACCGGCGTGTGCCCAGCGGCACACCGAATCGGCGCCGCCGGCGAAGACGACGTCGGCCTCGCCGCCCGCGAGCAGGTCGTAGGCGTAGCCGATCGCGTAGTTGCTCGCCGAGCAGGCGGTCGCGATGGTCAGCGACTCGCCGGCCAACCCGAGCTCCTCGCTGACCGCGTTCGCCAGCCGGTTGGCGGGCAGCTGGGTCAGCAGCGCCGGGTCCTGCGCGGCGAAACCGTCGGCGATGATCTGCGCGGTGAGCGCCTCCGCGACCGCGGACTCACCGCTGGTGGTGCCCATGATCGCGTGCGCACGCCCCGGCTCCACCGAAGTGAGGTCGAGCCGGGCGTCGGCGACCGCCAGCTGCGCGGCGCTGGCCGCGAACTGGCTGGACCGCCCCCACCGCGCCGGGTCCACCCGGCGGAGATGGGCGCCCGGATCGAAGGTCTGGACCTCGCCCGCGTTCCGGTGCGGGAACCCGGCCGGGTCGAAGCTGGTGATGGGCGAGATCCCGGATCGGCCGGTGCGCAGCGCCTCGGCGAACGCGGCTATCCCGATCCCGATGCTCGACACCGGGCCGACCCCGGTCACGACAACGCGGGCCACGGTTCATCCCTTCTTGACGGAGTGCCGGATCAGGGCGTCGTTGACCGCCTTGAGCGTGCGCAGCTCGGGCAGTTCCGCCTGCGGGATCTCGACCTTGTACTGCTTGTCGATACGGGCGAGGATTTCGATGGCACGCAGGGAATCGGCCTCGTAGTCGTCGATGAAGTCCCCGTTGTCCTCCAGCTCCTCGGGCTCGAGTTCGAGCACCTCGGCGACCAGCTCGCGAAGTTCCTCGAGCTGGGTGTCGGTCTGCGTCATGACGATCCTCCGATTTCGTTGTCCGGTTCTCACGCCGCGGGCCGCACGGGGCGTCGCGTCGCGGTCAGGGTGGTGACGGTGGCGATCAGGCGATCGCCGACCCAGGTCTGCCCGGTGGCGAAGGCCGTGTCGGCCAACACCGACTCCAGGCGGACCTCGTGGCGCAGCACGTCACCAGGACGGGCGGCGCCCGTGAAGCGGTAGTCACGGGCACCGATGAACATCAACGTCGAGTCGTCGTCCTCGACCGGCTCACGCCCGTCGAGCCAGAGGAGCGCGGCACTCTGCCCGAACGACTCGATCATCAGCGACTTCGGGTAGTCGTACCGGTCCGCCGGGGCGCCGTCCGGAATCCCCTCGTAGCAGGGCTCCGTACCGGTGACCGCCTTGATCGTGACGATCGACTCGCCCGGGACCAGTTCCAGCACACGGTCCACCAGCAGCAGCGGGTACCGCTGTGGGAGCTGAGCGCGGATGTCGTGGTGCTCGGTCATCCCGCGACCTCCTCGAAGGAGGCGCGGATCTTGGCCGTCGTCGTCTCACCGAGGGTGGCCTTGCCGGTCACGTCCCAGCCGTCCGGGGTGCGCTTCGCGGTGGCGGTCAGCACCATCCGGTCGCCGTCGAGCAGCGGCGCGAGGAAACGGACCGACCGGACGGTGCTCAACCGCGCACCCGCGGCCTCGCGCATCGCCTGCTCCAGCGTCTCGATGACGAAAACGCCGGGGTACACCGCCTGACCGGGGAAATGCCCGCGCAGATTGGGTTCCTTGCCGTCCACGGTGATCTGGGCGACGAGCTCGAGGTCGTCCCCCGAGGCACGGACGTCCAGCGTGTCGACCGCCCGCAGCGGCGCGGCGAAGGCAGGAATCGGGGTCACAGCGTGATCCCCCCGTCGATCTGCAGCACCTGTCCGGTGATGTAGGAGGCACGGTCGGAGACCAGGAACGCGACCAGTTCGGCGACGTCCTCGCCGGTGCCGAACCGTTTGGCCGGGATCTGCGTGAGCGCCTTGGCGCGCTGCTTCTCGCCGAGGGAACCGGTCATGTCGGTCTCGATGAACCCGGGCGCGACGACGTTGACCCGGACACCGTGCCCGGCGACCTCCTTGGCCAGCGACTTGCTGAAGCCGATGATGCCAGCCTTGCTGGCGGAATAGGCGGTCTGGCCCGCGTGGCCGTAGACGCCGGCGACCGAGGACATGTTGACCACGACGCCGCCGCGGTTCTTCATGAACCGGAAGGCCATGGCGCGGCAGAAGTTCCACGTACCGGTGAGGTTCGTGGCGAGCACCGCGTTCCAGTCCTCGGCGCTGGCGAGGACCAGCGGGCTGTCCTTGGTGATCCCCGCGTTGTTGATCAGCAGGTCGATCGGGCCGAGCTTCTCCTCGGCGTCCTTGACGAATTGCTCGACGGCCTCGGAATCGGCGACGTCGCATTCCGCGAAATAGCCGGGTACGCCGATCGCCGCGATGTCCTCTTCGATTTCCGCCGACGCCGCGCTCGGTTTCGAGAAACAACCCGCGACGGCGTAGCCCTCCTGGGCCAGCCGCAGCGCGACGGCCCGGCCGATCCCTCGTGAAGCCCCGGTGACCAGGGCCCGGTGGTGCTCTGCCACGCCGCCTCCTCGGTTTCCAGCACAATTTGTTTCTATTTTAAGAAGCGCGGCGCAAACTATTCTTCTCATCGTTTGCCGCGAGTTCCGCGAACACTTCGACGGTGTCCGCGCCCGGCAGGGGAGCACCGTGACGAACCTTCGTCGGAGTACGGGAGAACTTCACCGCCGGCCCGACGATCGGCGCCGTGGTTCCGTTGCTCAGCACCGTTTCCTGCAACATCGCCCGGGCCTGGACGTGCTCGTCGGCGACGGCTTCGGTGAGCGTGCGCACCGGCGCGGCGACGAGCCCGTTGCCGTTGAGCTCCTCGAGAGCATCGGCGAGCGGGCGTCCCGCGCACCAGCCCGAGATCATCGCGTTGATCGGTTCTCGATTGGCCAGTCTTTCGACGTTCGTGCGGAATCCCTCCGCGCGGCCGAGTTCCGGTCTGCCGATGATTTCGGTGAGCACGCGCCAGTGCCGGTTGATCGCGACCGCGAGATACAAATGGCCGTCGGCGCATTCGTAGACGTTCGCCGGAACGACGAAATCGGTCTCGTTGCCCAGCCTCGGCGGCGGGGCGCCGGTCGCGGCGAGGGTCGGCAGGCCGCTGCTGCTGGCGAGCAGGCAGTCCACCATGGCCACGTCGACGTGCTGCCCTTCGCCGGTCCGGTTCCGGTGCGCCAGCGCGGCGAGCGCGCCGATCGCCGCGTGCAGGCCCGCGAGCTCGTCGGCGAGGAACGTCGGAGCGCGGACCGGCGGCCCCTCCGGGAGACCGTTGAGCGACATCCAGCCCGCCGCGGCCTGGATCGCGGGATCGTAGGCGGGCAGATGCGATTTCGGTCCGTACTGCCCGAAGCCGGACACCGAAACGAAAACGATGTCCTCGCGCGCCGCCCGGCATGCCTCGTACCCGGCGCCCCAGCCGTCCAGGGTGCCGGGCTTGTAGTTCTCGACCACGATGTCCGCGTGGGCCACCAGCTCCAGGAACCGCGCGCGATCGAGGTCGGCACGCAGGTCCAGCCCGGCACTGCGTTTGTTGCGGTGCACGGTTTCCCGGAACCAGGACAGCCCGGTGCCGGGGATGTTCGGCGGCACCTCGCCGTCGTGGCCGTCGGCGAGCTCGATCCGGACCACGTCGGCCCCCAGGTCCGCCATGACGCAGGTGGCGAGCGGACCGGACCAGACCTTGGTCACGTCCAGGACGCGCACACCCTCCAGCGGACCGTCCGAGCCGGTCCGCGCACGGCGGAAGAACTCCTCTTCGCGCATGGTCAAAGCCTTTCCAGCAGGGAAGCGGTGCCGAGCGAACCGCCGCAGCACATGGTGATCAGCGCGGTCGACGTGCCGGTGCGCTCGAGTTCGTGCAGTGCCGTCACCAGCAGCCTGGTCCCGGTCGCGCCCAGCGGATGACCGAGCGCGATGGCGCCGCCGTTGACGTTCACGCGGTCGATGTCCGCGCCGTGCGCCTTGGCCCAGTTGAGCACCACCCCGGCGAAGGCCTCGTTCACCTCGCAGATGTCCACATCGGACAGTCGGCGGCCGGTCCGGCGCAACACCCGCTCGGTGGCGACCACGGGCCCGTCGAGCAGGTAGTACGGATCGGCGCCGGTGACGACCTGGCCGACCAGCCGTGCCCGCGGGGTCAGGCCCAGCGCGCGTGCCTTGCCGTACGACATCCAGAGGATGGCGGCGGCGCCGTCGGAGATCTGCGACGTCGACCCCGCGGTGTGCACCGCGCCTTCGATGTTGGGCCGCAGCGCGGCAAGACCTTCCAAAGTGGTGTCACGGATGCCTTCGTCGCGAGTGACCGCGCCGACCGGGGAGACTTCACGGTCGAACCGGCCCTCTTCCCACGCCCGGGCCGCGCGCTGCTGGGAGAGCAGGCCGTAGTCGTCGGCGTCCGCGCGCCCGATGCCTTCGCGCTCGGCGATCCGCTCCGCGCCGCCGAACTGCGCCTTGGGCGGGTCGTCCCACGGGTAGTCGCGCGTCTTGTAGTGCCCGGGGCCCTGGTAGAGGTTCGTCCCGATCGGCACCCGGCTCATCGACTCGACGCCGCAGGCGATCCCGGTGTCGATGGCGTCCGCGGCGATCAACGCGGAGATCAGGTGGTTCGCCTGCTGTGCCGAGCCACAAGAAACGTCCACTGTGGAGCAACCGACGCCGGGGTCGTGACCGGAGTTGAGCCAGGCGTTGCGGGTGACGTTGAGGCTCTGCTCGCCGGACTGGGTCACGCAGCCGCCGATGATCTGGTCGACGTCGCCGGGCTCGATGCCGGCGCGGGCGATGACCTCCAGCTGGACATGCCGCATCAGTTCGACGGCCTTCAGTTCGGCGAGCACCCCGCCGCGCTTGCCGAGCGGGGTGCGGACGGCGGAGACGATGACCGGGGTGCGGTCGTTCAGCGCGGCCACGGGCGGGTACCTGCCTCTCCACCGGACGCGGTGCCCGGCTCCCCCATCGTGGTGCGGCCCCGGCAGGCGAACGTCTCTCGGATTGCGGACCCAGCTGGGGTTTCTCCGTAGTTGCGGGAATGGTTCGCGCACCCCCTCACGATCACCGAGGCTGGTTATGGTGCCTCTATGCGGCTGGACGACAGCGAAGATCAAGCGGCATTCCGGGCGGGCCTCAAGGCCTGGCTCGCCGAGCAGTTACCCGAAACCACGCCGAGCGCGCCTCGCGCGTGGTCCGCCGACGAGTTGCGTGCCTGGAGCAAGGCGCTGCACGCGGCCGGATACGCCGGCCTGACCTGGCCCGCCGACCACGGCGGCCGGGGGCTTTCCCCCGCGTACCAAGCGATCTACGCGGAAGAGAGCGCGCTGGCCGAGGCACCGGACCACGCCGGGGTGATCGGGCTGGGCATGGTCGGCCCCGCGATCGTCCACTATGGAACGGACGGGCAGAAGGCCACTCATCTCCCCAGGATCCTTTCCGGGGAAACGATCTTCTGCCAGGGCTTCTCCGAGCCGGACGCCGGATCGGACCTCGCCTCGGTGCGCACCCGGGCGCGCCGCATCGACGGTGGCTACGTCATCGACGGCGAAAAGGTCTGGTCCTCCTACGCCCATTTGGCCGACCACTGCCTGCTGCTCGCCCGTACCGACCCGGACGCGGCCAAACACCGCGGGCTGACCTGTTTCCTGCTCGACATGCGCGCGCCCGGTGTCGAGGTGCGGCCGCTGCGTCAGCTGTCCGGCGACACCGACTTCAACCAGATCCTGCTGACCGGCGTCGAGATCCCCGACGACTGCGTGCTCGGCGAACCGGGGCAGGGCTGGCGGGTCGCGCTGACCACCCTCGCGCACGAGCGCGGCACTTTCGGCATCACGCTCACCGCGCGGCTGGCCGTCCAGCTCGACAGGCTGGTCAAGACCGCCAAGGCGTGCGGCGGCGACACCGACCTGCGGGTCCGCGCCGAGATCGCCGAGCTGTACGTCGACCTGCAGGGCCTGCGTTTCACCGGATACCGCGCGCTGGCCGCGATGGAACGGACCGGCGAACCGGGACCGGAGAGTTCGATCCTGAAACTGCGCTGGTCGCAGGCGAACCAGCGGGTGAGCGCGCTCGCGCTGCGGCTGCTCGGCGCGGGTGCGGCGGCCGACGGGACCGACGCCTTCTGGGACGGCTACTGGCAACACCAGCGGTTGCGCAGCCGGGCCAACAGCATCGAGGGCGGGACGTCGGAGATCCTGCGCGGCATCGTCGCGGAGCGGGTCCTCGGCCTGCCGAAATCACGTTAGGACCAGTAGGCGGAGCTGAAGATGTGTCTGGAAGCGACGAAACGCGTGAACCCGCCCGGCCGGAGGCCCCGCTATCGCGGTGGCAGGGTGCCCCGATCGCCCATAGGAACGAGTTTTACCAGGTCGCGCCCTGCCGACGTCGATCGCGGACGCGGGTTCACCAACAAACACGGGGGGTATCGATGGACTTCGCGCTGACCGAGGACCAAGCCGGGCTCAAGGCCGCCGCCCGCACCTACCTCGAGGACACGTACGACCTCGAACGGATAGCGGCACTGGCCGACGAAGGCGGGCAGGACCTCGCCGCCTGGCCCGAGCTGGTCCGGCAGGGCTGGCTCGACCCGGATCTCGACCTGGCGGAGTTCGTTCTGCTGGCCGAAGAGGGCGGACGCGCGCTGCACCCGGTGCCGTGGTTCGCCACCGCGGGGCCGGCGCTGCCGGTGTACCTGGCCGCGGGCGTCGACCTGCCCGGACCGGCGACGCTGGCCGACGGCTCCACCACCTGTCGCGCGGCACGCCGTGACGGTGTTTGGCGGCTGGACGGCGCGGTGCAAGCGGTCCTGCACGCCGAGGTCGCCACGGAGATCGTGGTCGCGGCCCGCACCCCGGCCGGGGTGGCGCTGTTCGGCGTCGATCCGGATGCCGTCTCCGTGTCCCCCCGTGTCGGCGTCGACCCGCTTCGGGCGACGTCGGACCTCGCACTGGCCGGGGCCGAAGGACGGCTGCTGGCCGGGCCGCCGTCCGCCGCGCCACTGCTCGCCGCGATCCGCGGCCGGACCACGACCTTGCTCGCGGGCGAGGCCATCGGCGTCGCGGACCGGGCGCTGGAGATCGCCGTCGGGCACGCGAAGACGCGGACCCAGTTCGACCGTCCCATCGGTTCGTTCCAGGCGGTGAGCCAGCAGCTCGCCGACGGTTACGCCGAGGTCGAGCTCGCGCGTTCACTGGCCTATCGCGCCGCGGTCGTGCCGCAGGACGGCGGGCCCGCCGCCGTGGAAGCGGTCTCGTGCGCCGCGCACGCCGCGAGCCGCGCGGCGATCTCCGTCTGCGAGACGGCGATCCAGGTCTGCGGAGGTATGGGCGTCACCTGGGAATTCCCGCTGCACCGCTGGTTCCGGCGCGCTTTGTGGCTGGAGGCGGAACTCGCCCCGGGACCGTTGGAAGCGATCGCGCACTCACTGTTCGGAGAGCACTCATGAGCCTGCAACTGCACTGGTTCCTGCCGTCGCACGGCGACGGGCGGGAGATCGCCAAGACCGCCGACGGGGTCGCGGCGCCCGGCGCCCGGCGCGAGCCGGACCTCGAGTACCTGACCCAGGTCGCGCTCGCCGCGGACCGCTTCGGGTTCACCGGGATGCTCACGCCGTTCGGGTTGTTCTGCGAGGACCCGTGGGTCGTGGCTTCGGCACTGGTGGGCGCGACGCGGTCGGTCAAGTTCATGATCGCGATGCGGCCGGGATTCGTCTCGCCGCTGCTGGCCGCGCAGACCGCGGCGACGTTCCAGCGCGTCTCCGATTCGAGGCTGCTGCTGAACATCGTGACCGGCGGAGACCCGGACGAGCAGCGCCGCTACGGCGACTGGCTCGACCACGACCAGCGGTACGCGCGCACCGGCGAGTTCATGGACGTCTTCCGCCAGGCTTGGCCGGGTTCGCGGTTCGACTTCACCGGCACGCACTACACCTTGAAGGCCGGGCTGATCGCCCGGCCGCATCCGGTGCGCCCGACCCTGTTCCTCGGCGGTTCGTCGTCGGCGGCGCTGGAAGTCGCGGCCGCGCAGGCGGACGTGCTGCTGATGTGGGGCGAAACGCCCGCCGCGATGGCCTCGCATCTCGAGCGGTCGCAGGCACGCGCGGAGTCACTGGGACGTTCGCTGCGCTTCGGCACGCGATTCCACGTGATCAGCCGCGACACCTCGGCCGAGGCGTGGAAGGTGGCCGACCAGCTGCTCGCCGGGATGGACCCGGCCCGGATCCGGCAGGCACAGGAACGGTTCGCCGCCACCGAATCCGAGGGCCAGCGGCGGATGGCGGCGTTGCACTCCGGCAATACCGACTCCCTGGAGATCCACCCGAACGTCTGGGCGGGCTATGGCCTGGTCCGTCCCGGTGTCGGCACGGCGCTGGTGGGCAGTCACGAAGAAGTGGCCGAGCGGATCGAGGAATACCATGCCCTCGGTCTCGATCATCTGATCCTTTCCGCTCAGCCGCATCTCGAAGAGGCCTATACGTTCGGCGAAGGCGTGATGCCGCTGCTGCGCAAACGCGGCCTGCTCGCGGAAACCTTCTGAATCAGCTTGGCCGGGTTGGTCGTGAGAGGTGACGCGGACCGGGAACCGCGGTTCGCGGCGATGCCGGAGGCGTGACTCACGTGATCAGGAGCGTGACTCACGTGCTTGAAGGCGGAACTCACGTGTGCGGTGTCTGATCACGCGAGTCACGCCTTCAAACACACGAGGTCCGGGTCGGATCACGTGAGTTTCGGTGCCACATTTGCCCTCCCTCAATAGGTGTCGCGAAAGCCACTTTCGGGACACCTGATGTCCCGAAAGTGGCTTTCGCGACACGGTCGCGCGGCATCGGTGGCGTTTCGGGTTAGAAACCGAAACGCCACTCACGACCAACGTGCGTTGAGGCCTTCGTACCCTTATCCTCTTACTCGACGGTGGAGGAATTGGGACACGCGACGTCCCAATTCCTCCATCGCCGTTCATTCCGACCGTGAGCGTCAGCTGAAGCTGATGATCACGCCGCCGCCGTTGCCGGCGGCGTCACCGAGGCCGACGACGCAGGTGATGACCTTGCAGTCCACCGCGCCGTAGCTGCTGCCGTCGGGCAGGACGCCGGTGAAGTTCTTCTGCACGGTGACCGGGCTCGAGATCTTCCCGGACGCGTCAGCGACCAGCGAAAGCTGCGAAGGGCTGCAAGGGAACTGCCCCGTCGCGTCCTGGGCACACTCGCCCACACGATAAGTGGCTCCCGGCGTCAGTCCGGTTCCGGTCACCTGGACCACCGTACCGTTCGAGAGCCCCGAGGACGGCGTGACCGTGACGGCCGCCGCGGCGGAAGCGCCCGGTGCGACGACAGCCAGCAGGCCGAGAGCGGCGATGGCGGAACCGGCGAACTTGGCGACAAGCTTTGCGGACACAGTAATCACTCCGATTCATTGCTGGGGATTTTCCGACTTACCAGGCGCGGGTTCCGTTGCCCCCCGGCGTCCTGGTAACAACGTTACGATCACGGACCTAGATCGTCAACTCTTTCTTCGAGCAGTTTTCGAGTAGGCCGCAAGAAAAAACGTGCAATAAACTCGCGCGCTTCATGCGTAATTCACGGGTGGAAAGCCAGTCAGGAGAAGAGGGTTCGAGGGCGCGCGCGGGAACCTGATTCAGTGACCTCTTCCAGCTCCGAATTCCTGTTCGGTGGCGCGCCAGAAAGGCACGCCGCCTACGCCGCGCTGCGCGAAAGCGGCCCTGTCCGAAGGATCACCCTCTCCTCGGGTACGAGCGGCTGGCTGGTGAGCGGCTACGCCGAGGTCCGCCAGGCACTCGCGCATCCTGGGCTGAGCGGGCGCACCGGTGTCGTCGGCGACCGGCGCGGCTTGTCCGAGGACGTCCGGCTCGGCATGAACACGCACATGCTGAACCTCGACCCGCCGGACCACACCCGGCTCAGAAGGCTGGTGTCCGCCGCCTTCACTGTGCGCCGGATCGCCCAGTTGCGCCCCAGGATCGAGGCCATCACGGCCGAACTCCTCGACGCCGTCGCCGATTTCGACGAGGTCGACCTGATCAAGGCGCTCGCCCTGCCACTGCCGATCCGCATCCTCACCGAGATGCTGGGCGTGCCCGAGGACGAGGCGGGCGCCTTCCACGGCTGGACCGAGATCCTCACCGCCAGCGCGCTCCCCGTCGACGAGCTCGACGCGGCCGCCGCCGAAATGTTGCGCTATGTCAGGAAACTCCTCGCGGAGAAACGCGCGAACCCCGGCACGGACCTGCTTTCCGCACTCGTCACGGTGCACGACGGCGACGACCGGCTGACCGAGCACGAGCTGACCTCGATGGTCTTCCTCCTGCTCATCGCCGGGCACGAGACCACCGTCCACCTCATCGGCAACGCCACTCTCGCGTTGCTCGAGAACCCGGCGCAGCTCGCCGCGTTACGCGCGAATCCGGAGGGAATGCCCGCCGCGGTGGAGGAGTTCCTGCGCTACGAGAGTCCGGTGCACGCGGCGATGCGCTACTCCAACCAGGAAGTGGAACTCGGCGGCGTGACGATCCCGGCGGGCTCGCTGGTGATCGTGTCGCTGCTGGCCGCCAACCGCGACCCCGCCCGCTTCCCCGGCGCGGACGCGCTGGAACTCGACCGCGGGGACAACCCCCAGCTCGCCTTCGGGCACGGCATCCACCACTGTCTCGGCGCGCCGATGGCCCGGCTCGAAGGCGGGATCGCGATCGCCGCCCTGCTCACCCGGTTCCCGGACCTGCGCGAGGCCGTCCCCGCGGAAAGTCTCCGCTGGCGCGTCAGCATGGTGATGCACGGCCTCGAAGCCCTTCCCGTCCGGCTTCGCTGACGAGTGTCCTTAAAGGACGCTTTAGCTCGACCGCCACCAAACCAGCAGGCTGGGATAAGACGCGCTCGAAACCGCGGTGCGACACTTTTCGTAGACGATCACGAATTCGCGGTGCGTATCTCACGTCCGCGAGCCGCGTCACCTCCTATTCCTGGGAAGGGAGTAGAACGTGTCCCAAGACCTAGGCACCCCGGTCACGAGCACCGCGCCGCGAGGCTCTGCCCCGCCCGTGCGGACGCCGAAGAAGAAGACCAAAACGGGGCTGTCCGCACTGGCCGCCAAGCGCATCGCCGTCCTGAGCTCGCTCGTCGCCGGCGTCGCCTACGGGTGGGGTATCGGCGGGAACGCCGCACACTACGCCTACGCCGCCGCGGTCCGCAGCATGTCCGCGAACTGGCACAACTTCCTTTACGGCGCCTACGATCCCGCCGGATTCATGAGTGTCGACAAGGCGCCAGGGTCGCTCTGGCTGCAAGCGCTTTCGGTGCGCATCTTCGGTTATGAGACCTGGGCGCTGTTGTTGCCCGGTGTCATCGCTGGCGCCTTCTCGGTGTTCGTCCTGTTCGTGCTGGTCCGCCGCTGGGCCGGGCACGCGCCCGCGGCACTGGCCGCGGTCCTGCTCGCCGCGACACCGATCACGATCGCGGGCACCCGGGTCAACCTGCCCGACTCGACGCTGATCCTGACGCTGCTCGTCGCGACCTACGCCTTCTGGCGAGCGCTGGAAAACGCGTCGCCGCGCTGGCTGCTGCTGACCGCCGCGCTCGTCGGCGTCGGCTTCCACATCAAGCTCGCCATGGCACTGGCCGTCCTGCCGGTACTCGGGATCGTCTACCTCGTCGCCGCGCCGACCTCGCCGGGGCGCCGGGTGCTGCACCTGCTGGGCGCCGGCGCGGTCACCGCCGCGGTGTCCTCGGTCTGGATGCTCATCGTCGCGCTGACCCCCGCGGGCTCCCGTCCGTACATGGACGGCAGCACCTCGAACTCGGTGTGGCAGATGGTCTGGTCCTACAACCTCTTCGACCGCACCGACGCCCCGAAGAGCGGGAACTCGGCCGAACTTCCGGTGCTGCCCGACGGCAAGGTCACGCCGGTCGACCAGGGTGGCGAGACCGGGGTGTTCCGCCTGTTCAACGACCTGATCGGCGGCCAGATCTCGTGGCTGTTGCCGCTGGCGCTGCTGCTGCTCGTCTTCGGCCTGGTCGCCGCGGGCCGCGCGCCGCGCACCGACAAGACGCGTGCGGGCTGGCTGTTGTGGGGCGGCTGGCTCGTCCTCTACGCCGGCGCGCTCAGCTTCTCGCAGAGCATCCACCCGTACTACACGAGCATCCTGGCACCGGCCATCGCCGCGATCGGCGGCGTGGGCCTGCATCTCGCCTGGACGTCCCGCCGGCACGTGTGGGTGGTACCGGCCGGCCTGCTCGTCACCGGCGCCTGGGCTTTCGTGCTGCTGAGCCGTTCCAGTGACTACGTGCCCTGGCTGCGGCCGGTGGTCGCCGTCGCCGCCGTCCTCGCCGTGGTGCTGTTCCTCGTGCGCCGCACCGGGAAGTTCGCCGTGGTGACCGGCGCCGTCGCCGGGGTCGCGCTGCTGGCCGGGCCGGTCGCCTGGGCGGCGCCCGCCTTCCACCCGCCGACGGATCCGCGGACGGCGATGTTCCAGAACTTCAACCCGCTCGCGGGGCCGAACCCGAACGCGCTCTCCACCGGCATCGACCTGACCAAGCTCATGGCCGGTGGCCCGAAGCCCGGTGCGGCCGGTGCGCAGGGGATGCCGTTGCCGCCGCCGATCATGTTCCAGATGATGCCGTCCGACGCCGACCAGAAACTCCTCGGCTTCCTCAAGGCCAACAAGCGCGGTGAGCGCTTCGATCTGGCGACCTTCGGCGGTACCGGTGCCTCGCCCTACATCCGGGCCGGTCTGTCCGTGATGCCGATGGGCGGTTTCGTCGGCACCATGCCGATGCCGACCGCGGACGGTCTCGCCGACAATGTCCGAAGTGGACAGTTGAGGTACGTCCTGTTCGGCGGGTTCGCCTACGACAGCCCGACCGCGCTGGCCCGCAAGGACTGGGTGGTGCGCAACTGCACCCGGGTCCCGCCGCCCGCCTACACCGCGAACCCGTGGATGGGCTTCACCTCCGCCCTGTTCGACTGCAAGCCGGGAGCGTGATGGCCCCATGACGGCTGAACTCACCGCGGCACCCCGCCTCGCACCGGGCAGCCGCACGACGGCGAGCGTCGAGATCGTCATCCCGGTGCTCAACGAGGAACGCGCCCTGCTCGGCTGCATCACCACGCTGAGCGCGTACCTCGGCGACGACTTCCCGTTCCCCTGGTCGATCACCATCGCCGACAACGGCAGCACCGACCGGACCTGGGAGATCGCCACCGAGCTGGCCGAGCGGAACCCGCGCATCTCCGCGCGGCGGGTGCCGGTCCGCGGCCGGGGCGCGGCGATCAAGGCGACGTGGGGGTCCAGCACCGCCGACATCGTCGCCTACATGGACGTCGACCTCTCGACCGGTCTGGAGGGCCTGCTCCCCCTGATCGCGCCGCTGGTCAGCGGGCACTGCGAGATCACCATCGGGACCCGGCTCGGGAACGGCTCGCGGATCCGCCGCAGCCTCAAACGCGAGATCGTCTCCCGCACCTACAACGCGATCACCCGGCATGTGTTCGGGCTGCGCAGCACCGACACGTCCGCGGGCTTCAAGGCGGCCCGGCGCGAAGCCGTGGCCGGGCTGCTGGACGCGGTCGAGGACGACCACTGGTTCTTCGACACCGAGATGCTGATGCTGGCCGAGCACAACGGCCTGCGGGTGCACGAGGTGCCGCTGGACTGGGTGGAGGACGTCGATTCGCGGGTCAAGGTCACCCAGACCGCGATGGGGAACCTCAAGGGCCTGGTCCGCGTGGGCCGGGCGATCGCCGCCGGGAAAGGGCGTGTGGACGTGCCGGAGATCCCGCAGTTGCGCGCCACCCATCCGGACGCCGTGCTGGCCCAGCCCCGGGCCGCGACACTGGCGAAGTTCCTCGGGTTCGCGGTGATCGGCGCCATCTCGACAGTGCTCTACACGCTCTTGTACCTCCCCTTGCGTGTCCCGCTGACCCCGGCGGGGGCGAACCTGGTCGCGCTGGTGCTCGTCGGGGTGGCCAACACCGAGGCGAACCGGCGCTGGACGTTCAACCGCGGCGGCGGGCACCGGCTCGGCTTGCACACCCGGGCCGCGATCCTGTTCGCCACCACGTATCTGCTGACCACACTGGCCGTGACCGGGCTCCACCTGATCGCCCCGGGCTCCGGGCCGGTCGTCGAACTGCTCGTGCTCATCGTCGCCTACGGGCTGATGACGCTGCTGCGGTTCGTGGCCCTCGACCGCTGGGTCTTCGCCCAGCACCGGAAGGAATCCCAGTGAAGACGGCGGACATCACCCGGATCACCGAGATGGAGGACCGCCACTGGTGGTTCCGGGAGAAGCGGCACCTGCTCGCCGACGAGCTGAAGCGACTCGGCCCGCCCGGCCGCGCGCTCGACATCGGCGCGGCGGGCGGTGGCAACACGCGGGTGCTGCGCGAGCGAGGCTGGGACGTCGTCGCCACGGACTACGACGAGAACGCCGTCGAGATCGCGCGCTCGCGCGGTCTCGACGCGATCCACGCCGACGCCCGTGACCTCCCGCTGCCGTCTTCGTCGTTCGATCTGGTGGTGGCGTTCGAGATCCTCGAGCACATCCAGGAAGACGACCAGGCCGCCGCGGAACTGTTCCGGGTGCTGCGGCCCGGCGGTTCCGCGCTGATCAGCGTCCCGTCCGGAATGGACCTGTGGTCGGCGCACGACGTCGCGGTCAGCCACGTGCGCCGCTACGACCGGGCCTCGCTGCGGAAGGTCATCGAAGACGCCGGCTTCGTCGTCGACGAACTGTGGAGCTGGAACGTGCTGCTCCGGCCGGTCGTGGCGCTACGGCGGCGTTCGGCTCGCGGCAACGAACTCAACGAGCACACGCCCTGGCTGGTCAACCGCGCCCTGACCGCGATCGTCACGGCCGAGCGCTACCTCCCGACCCGTTCGCGGCGCGGCGTCTCGCTGATCCTGAAGGCGCACAAGCCTTAGCTGCTGGAAGTACGTGAAGGCCCCCTTGCCTACCTTGAGGGTAGGGAAGGGGGCCTTCACGTACTTGGGTCAAGTCCGGTCACGCGGCAGACCGGACCCCGAACGCGAAGAAGGGCCGTTCACCACAGAAACCTGTCGTGAACGGCCCTTCCCCGTCGGACCTAAGCCGCGCGAAGCCCGGCCGGAGGGACGTCCCAGGCGGTGCCGCGGTGCTCGAGGTACCAGTCCACCGTCTTCGTCATGCCCTCCTCCAGCGTGACGAGGGACTCCGGCTCGATGCCGACCGACAGCAGCGTCGAAACGTCGGCCGTGACCGGGGTGTTCGGTGTCTCACCCGGCCGCATCGGCAGGTCGGTGATGCCCACCCGCGGGTAGCCGCGCTGCTCGCAGATGTCGATCACCAGCTCCGCCACCTCGCGGATGGTGACCGATTCGGCGGGCCCGATCTCCACCGTCTGCTCCAGTACCCGTCCCTCGGCGGCGGCCTCCAAAGAGGACACCAGCGTGCGGGCCACGTCGCCGACCCACACCATGTCCGAGACCTGCCGTCCACCGCCGTAGAGCTCCACGGGGATGCCGGACAGCGCCCGGCAGACCAGCGCCGGGGTGATCTTGCGGACCTTGCCCGCGGCGAACGGCGGCGCGGCCTTCTGGCGCGGACCGTAGGCGTTCACCGCGCGGACGCAGTTCACCCGCGTCCCGCGGTCCGCGTTGAACATGCGGACGAACCGTTCGACCGTGGTCTTCGAGATCGAGTAACTGTTGTTCATCCAGTGGTTGCCGACGCAGATGTAGACGCCGGGCAGGTCGTACTGGGCGACGGCCTCGAGGAAGTTCAGGCCGCCCATGACGTTGGTCTCCACCGCGGGCCGCGGATTGGTGATCGTCTCCTGGGTGCCCAGTACGGCCGCCAGATGGATGATCCCGTCGCAATGCGCCGCGAGCTCGGTCAGCGCCGTCGCGTCACGGATGTCGCCCAGCATGACCTCCCACGGGCCGCCGTCCCCCTCGCCACGATGGTCGAACACGACCGGCGTATGCCCTCGCGCGGCGAGCTCCTCGCAGACGTACTGCCCGATGAACCCGGTGCCACCGGTAACACCAACCTTCATTTTTGCCACCTTTTCCCGATAGGCTGGGAATTTCAGGACTTTTCCTTTTCGCAGAATCCCATCGGCGGCTCGGCCCGGACGCCTCCAATACTGCCGCGAAGGGCGGTAATGGCGGGCGAATTCAGCCCAGGAACTTCTTGAGCGCGTCGATGACCTGGGCAGGCTGTTCCTCGGAAAGGTAATGCCCGGCCCCGGCGATCTTGACGACCTGAGGGTCGGCCGCCTTCGACGGCATCACCTGGAGGAAGTACTGGTGGTTGAACTCGCCGGCGAGGCCCAGCACCGGCATGGTCAGCTTCCCGTACGCCGACCCGGCCGCGATGTCCTGGTTGAGCGTCCGGTACCAGCCGTTCCCGGCACGGACGGCCTCACGCGACTCGTAGGCGCGCGCGTAGACACTCCGGTCGAAGTCGCTCACCGCCCCCGGTACCACCGAAAGCTGGTTGATCATCGCGTCCACGAGGTACCGCGAGCGGCCGGAGACGAGTTGCTCGGGCAGGCCCTGCAGCTGGTTGAACGTCCACCACCACGGCGAGAACTGGCCGGGGCCCGAAGGCAGCAGCGGCAGCTGATAGAGGCTCTTGTCGGGCGCGACCACGTCCATCAGCGCCAGCTTCCCGACCGACTGCGGGTACTTGATCCCGTAGCTGTGCGCGACCATCGCGCCGATGTCGTGGCCGACCACGTCCGCCTTGGCGTACCCGAGTTTGGCGACCAGCGCGTGGACGTCGGCCGCCAGCGTCTCCTTGTCGTAGCCCGACTCAGGCTTCGACGATCCGCCCATCCCCCGCAGGTCGACGGCGATCACGCGATGGTGCGCGGCCAGCGCCGGCATCACCTTGTGGAACGTCCACCACGTCTGCGGCCAGCCGGGCAGCAGCACCACCGGGCTGCCGGAACCACCGGCGACGTAGTGCAGCCGGACGCCGTTGACGTCGGCGTGAGAGCTCTCGAATTTACCCGGCAGCGAGCGCGCGAGCGCCGCGTCGGACTGTCTCCACCCCGTGTTCGCCGAGGCCCCCGCCCCCGCTCCCCCCACCAGTACCACCGCCGCGGCCGCGGCCAGCGCCGTCATCACCTTTTTGGACTTACGCATGAAATTCGCTCCCACCGCGAGGGAATGGTTACTCGACACCTCAATAATCAGCCGAGGGGACCGTGAAACGCATCTCGCTTGTTGCGGAGGAGAAAAAAAGGAATTCGTGGCGGCCGAATGTCTTCACGGCCGAAGTCGTGAGTGGCGATGCGGATTCCGGCCCGAATCGCCACTCACGACCGTCCACGAGACCGCTCACGCCGCGCGCGACTCGCTGCCCGGACGGGGAATCTCCGTCACGGTCGCCCCGGTGGCGGGACGCCGCCGGTTGGCCCGCAGCACCTTGCGCATGATGCCCGGCTTCATCAGCGCGGTCGGCGGATCGACCAGCCCGGCCACCCGCATGAACGCCGCCGTGATCTCGGGATCGACCGTCGCCGCGTACTGGACCTTCGCCATGTAGGCGTTGCCCATCTTGACCTGGAGCGTCCGTTTTCCTTCCGCACCCGGGAAGTCGAGGTCACCGCTGGTCGAGATCGCCCACGGGTCGTTGATGACCTTGCCGATCTCGCGCAGGAACTTCCGCGAGTCCGGCTCGGACCGCCGGGCGAGGTGCTCGCGCAGCGCGATCGCCTCCATCGACGCGACCGTCATGCCCTGGCCGTACACCGGGTTGAAGCTGCAGAACGCGTCGCCGAGCACGAACAGCCGCTCCGGGAACCGCTTGAGCCGTTCGTACCGCCGTCGCAGGCTCGCCGGGAACTTGAACGTCACCGGCTCGATCAGCGGCTGGGCGTCCTTCACCGCTTCGTAGATCTCCGGGACGGGCAAGGACTTCACGTACTCGAGATAGCCGCGCGCGTCGGTCGGCGGATGGTCGCCGAGGATCCCGGTCAGCGAAAGGATGCACTCGGTTTCGTTGACCTGCCCGAAGAACGCGCCCCTCGGATGCGCGGGCGAGGCGACCGGGTTGATCGACTGCCAGCCGCCGAACATCTCCGGCCGTTTGCGGAACATCCGGGTGGTGTAGGCCAGCCCGATCTTCACGCGCTCCTCGGCGGGCCGTTCGAAACCCAGTTCCTCCAGCCAAGCCGGCGTCCGCGAGCCACGTCCGGAGGCGTCGACGACCAGGTCCGCGCCGAGGCGCTCTTCTTCCGACGCGCCGTCCCGTGCCTGCACGCGGACCCCGATGATCCGCTTGCCCTCACGCGTGGCGAGCAGGCCGTGGACGTCGGTGCGTTCGCGGTAGGTGACGTTCGGCAGCGCCGCGGTGCGCAGCCGCAGGTGGTGCTCCAGTACCGGGCGCAACGCCGTGATCGACGGCAGCCCGCTGTCGGCGGGCATGACCTGCGTCCCGTTGAAGAACCACTTCATCCGCGCGAGGTCGCCGACCGGGATGCCGGAGTCCCGCAAGTCGTCCAGCAGGCCGGGGAAGAGCTCTTCAAGGATGAAATAGCCGCGCGCGTGCAGTCCGTGCGCGTGCCAGGTGTGCGGAGTGCCGCGCCGCGGCTTGTCCACGCCGAGCACCTCGTCGCGATCGACGACCACGACCTCACGGTAGAACTCGGAAAGCACTCTCGCCGCCAGGGTGCCGGCGACACTGCCGCCGATCACCACCGCGCGTTTGCCGACGGGTTCGTTCATGACCATGGCTCCTTGACGCTCAGGCCGCGAGGTCGTCGGAGGCGGGCGGGGCCTGACCGATCGTGGCGGTGGGGACAGCGGGGGCGGCCGTCTTGACGCGCCGCGCGGTGCGCAGCACGCCGACCACCAGGCTGGGCCGCATCAACGCGGTCGGCGGGTCGACCAGGCCGGCGGCCCGGAAGAACGCTTCGGTGAACCGGCCGTCGACGGTCGCCGCGGAATGCAGCTTCGCCATGTAGGCGTTGCCCATCTTGACCTTCAACGGACGCGGACCCTCGACACCGGGGAAGGCGAGGTCGCCGCCGGCCGAGATGTCCCACGGCACGTCGATGATCGGGCTGATCTCCTTGAAGAACCGCAGCGGGCGCACCCCGCCCTCGTCGAGGTGCTTGCCGAGCTGGTCGGCCTCCATCGCCGCGACCGTCATGCCCTGGCCGTAAACCGGGTTGAACGCGCAGACGCCGTCCCCGATCACCAGCATGCCTTCGGGGAAGCGGCGCAGCTTGTCGAACCGGCGGCGGACACTGGCGGGCACCTTGAAGCTGGTGATCTCGCTGATCGGCTTCGCGGTGCGCACCGCCTGGTGGATCTCGGGCGCGTCCAGTGTCTTGGCGAACTCGAGGAAACCCTGGGCGTCACGCGGCGGGTGGTCGCCGAGCAGGCCGGTCTGCGACAGCAGGGCGACGTTCCCCGGCAGGTTCACGAAGAAGGCGCCACGCGGATTGGCGGGCGAGGCGACCGGGTTGATCGCGAGGTCGTCACCGAACGGGTCGGTGTCCAGCTCGAAGATCCGCGAGGTGTAGGCGAGGTCGATCTTGATCTTCTCTTCGGCCGGGCGCTCGTAGCCGAGCTCTTCCAGCCACACCGACGAACGGCTGCCGCGGCCGGTGGCGTCGACGATCAGGTCCGCGTGGATCGTTTCGGGTTCGGCGTCGTCGCCTGCCACCAGGACGCCGGTGATCCGGGTCTGGTCCCCGGTCGCGACCAGCGATTGGATCACCGTGCGCTCGCGGACCTCGACGTTCGGCAGCGAGAGAACCCTGGCCCGGACGTGCTCTTCGAGCTCCGGGCGGGTCGCGGAAACGCTGAGCAGGCCGGAGTTCTTCTGCTGCAGGCGTTTCCCGTTGAAGTACCAGCGCAGGCTGCCGGAGAGGTCGCCGCTGGGGATCCCGTCGGCGGTCAGTTCCGCCTGCAGGCCGGGAAAAAGGTCTTCGAGGATCTGCTGGCCGCGTGCGAGCAGCGCGTGCGCGTGGTGCGCCTGCGGTACGCCGCGACGGGTACCGGTGACGTCGACGATCGTGTCACGCTCGACGATCACGACGGCGCGGTAGCGCTCCGAAAGTACGCGAGCGGTCAGCAGGCCGGCCATGCCGCCGCCGAGCACGACGGCGCGTTCGCCAAGGTATTCGCCCATCGCGGGATGCCTCCAATAGGTAGTCGGCCGGGCCGTCGGAGTCCGACACGTGAAGAATCGTCGTCCGCCCGGTTCCCTGGAGCGTCTCTTCGACTGCGGTTTCCCGCGCACCCCACACCACCGTCTCGCCGAATGCGTTGTGAGGCAACGGGTTCGGCAGAACAGGGCCGGTCGGTTCTCGAGTGGATCTCAATTCCCCGTTGTTAGCGTCGGTCAAGTAATTCCGGCCGTCGGCGTAGTTGGAGAGGTGTCATGCGCACAACGACCCAGATCCTCGTGATCGGCGGTGGCCCGGCGGGTTCCACCGCTGCCGGGCTTCTGGCCAAGGAGGGCTTCGAAGTCACTCTTCTCGAGCGGGAACACTTCCCGCGCTACCACATCGGCGAATCGCTGCTGCCCTCGTGCCGCCCGATTCTCGAGCGCCTCGGCGTCTGGGACAAGATCGCGTCGGCCGGCTTCCAGCCCAAGGGTGGCGCCTACTACTTCTGGGGACCCGAGGAGTGGGAGGTGCGCTTCCGGCAGCACGGCCGTGACGGCAGCACCAGCGCGTGGCAGGTCATCCGCGCCGATTTCGACAAGATCCTGCTCGACCACGCGCGCGAGGTCGGCGTCGACGTCACCGAGGGCATCGCGGTGAAGAAGCTCGACTTCGACGGCGACCGTCCGGTCGCGGCGCACTGGGCCGAGGCGAAGAACCCGGCCAACTCCGGCCGGATCGAGTTCGACTACCTCGTCGACGCCTCCGGCCGCGGCGGCGTGATGGCCACCAAGTACCTGAAGAACCGCAAGTTCCACAACGTCTTCCGCAATGTCGCCGCCTGGTCGTACTGGAAGGACGCGAAGGAGCTGGACCGCGGGCCGCGTGGCGCGATCACCGTCGCCTCCGTCGGCGACGGCTGGTTCTGGGGCATCCCGCTTCCCGACGGCACGATGAGCGTCGGCCTGGTCACCGGGAAGGACTCCTTCAACGCCGCGCGCAACGAACTCGGCGGCGTGGATCCGGTCTACCACAAGGCGATCGGCGACTGCCCGGCGATACAGCAGCTGCTGATCGAGGCCGAGCAGGTCACCGAGGTCAAGGTCGAACAGGACTATTCGTACGCGGCCGAGCAGTTCCAGGGCCCCGGCTACCTGCTCGCGGGCGACGCCGCCTGCTTCCTCGACCCCCTGCTGTCGACCGGTGTGCACCTGGGCACCTACAGCGCGCTGATCGGCACCGCCGCGATCAGCAGCGTCATCCGCGGGGAGATCAGCGAGACCGAGGCCTGGGACTTCTACGAGGTCGTCTATCGCCGCGCCTACGAACGGCTGCTGGTGCTGGTGTCCACCTTCTACGAGAGCTACCGCGGCAAGGAGCACCACTTCTTCCGCGCGCAGCAACTGTCCGAAAAGGACTGGGGCGGGATGGACGTGCAGGCCGCCTTCGACCGGTTCGTCACCGGCATCGCCGACCTCGAGGACACCGAAGAGGTCTACCGCCGGATCCAGGGTCACCTGCTCGGCGACGAGAGCGGCAAGCACAACCCGCTCGACAACCTCAACCGCGTCCACGAGCACAAGCAGGCACCGGAGAAGCCCGAAAAGGCGATCAACGGGTTGTACCTGAGCTACGAGCCGCAGATCGGCATCCGGCGCGCGTGAGCGCCTCCGCACCTCCACCGGCCTAGGGAAAGGTTCCTCATGTCAGCCACGCTCCACGGTATGCCCGAGCGGTTCGACGTCATCGTCATCGGTGGCGGCCCGGCAGGCGCGACCTGTGCCGGGCTCCTCGCCCAGGAGGGGCATACGGTCCTGGTCCTCGAACGCGAACGCTTCCCCCGCTACCACATCGGCGAATCCCTGATCCCGGTCGGCATGCGCCCGCTCAAGGAGCTCGGCCTGCTCGAGCGCATGGAGGCCCGCGGCTTCGAGCGCAAGTACGGCGGCAGCCTGGTGTGGGGAAACCGGGACGTGCCCTGGAACTTCTCGTTCATGAAGGCCGCGGAAGGCACCTACGCCTACCACACCCGCCGCGCCGACCTGGACTCGCTGATCCTCGACCGTGCCCGTGAACTCGGCGCGTACGTCGTGGAGGAGACGACGGTCAAGGACGTGCTCCAGTCCGACACCGGCCGGGTCACCGGTGTCCGGTTCACCCTGCGCGGCTCGGCGGGCGAGTACGAGGCCACCGCCTCGCTGGTCGTCGACGCGTCCGGCCAGTCCCGGGTGATCGGCCGGAAGTTCAGCGACATCACCTGGCACAACGAGCTCCGCAACGTCGCCGTCTGGACCTACTACGACAACTGCGAGCGGCTGCCCGGCGACGAATGGACCAACATCCTCATCGAGGGCACCGACGAGGGCTGGTTCTGGGGCATCCCGATCGACAAGGGCACGATGAGCGTCGGCTACGTGACCAAGTCGGACGTCGCCAACGCGGACGACCAGTCGCTGGAACAGATCTTCCTGACCGAACGGGACAAGACCACCCGGCTCAAGGGGCTGCTGGCCAACGCCCGTCAGCACGCGGGGTACCGGACGGCACGGGACTGGTCCTACACCAACGAAACCTTCTACGGCGACGGCTGGGTGCTCGTCGGCGACGCGGCCGCGTTCGTCGACCCGCTGTTCTCCACCGGTGTCGCGCTGGCCACGCTGGCGGGCAGCTCACTGTCCAAAGTGGTCCACCAGGTCCTGGAACACCCGGCCATCGAGGAGAAGGCGCTCGACCGGTACGCCGGCAACTACCGCGCGTTCTTCGACGAGATCCGGACCTTCGTCGAGCGGTTCTACGACCGGACGAAGTACAAGGAGTACTACTACGACCTGGCGCAGGAAATCGTCGACCCGGAGCAGCTCAACGCGCCGAGCACCGACTTCGTCACGCTGATCTCCGGCCTGTCGGGCAAGCACCCGCTGCTGAACATCAGTCTCGACGACCTGATCGCGAACGTCGTCGAACCCTGACCGAGGAGCGGCACTGGTGGAGATCAAACCCCGCACCGGTTTCCGAACCCTGTGGGTCTACATAGGACTGGTCGTCGTCCCGGTCGTGGTCGCGATCATCCTGCTGTCACAGGGCGACGACGGCGGCAGCGTCTCCGGCACCAAGGCGGCGGCCGGGCCTTCGCTGGCACAGCTGCTGCTGGCGATCACCGTGGTGGTCGGCGCGTGCAAGGTGGTGGGCTGGCTGGCCCAGCGGATCGGGCAGCCCGCGGTGATCGGCGAGATCACCGCGGGCATCCTGCTCGGCCCGTCGGTGCTCGGCGCGCTCTGGCCTTCGGGCGCGGCCACGTTGATCCCGAAGGCGACGGTGCCGCAGCTGAACGTCGTGGCGCAGCTCGGCGTGATCTTCTTCGTGTTCCTCGCCGGGCTCGAGCTGAACACCGAGCTGTTGCGCGGACGCGGGCGGCTCGCGGTGGTCGTCAGCCATGTCAGCATCGCGCTGCCGTTCCTGCTCGGCGTCGGGCTCGCCATCTTCGCCTACACCCGGTTCGCGCCCGGCGGCGTCGGATTCCTGCCGTTCGCGCTCTTCTTCGGGGTGTCGATGAGCATCACGGCGCTGCCGGTGCTGGTGCGGATCCTGCACGAGATCGGGCTCTTCCGCAGCGAGGTCGGCGTCGTGGCGCTCACCTGCGCGGTGGTCGACGACGTGACCGCGTGGAGCCTGCTGGCGCTGGTGATCGCGCTGACCACGGCGTCCTCGCTCGTCGGTGTCGTGCTGACGGTCGTGCTGACGGCGGCGTTCGTCGCGCTGCTCGGGCTGGTCGTGCGGCCGCTGCTGCGCAAGGTGGTCACCCGGACTCCGGCGGCGAGCCTGCAGAAGGCCGCGCCGCTCGCGGTGGTCGGCGTGCTGCTCTGCGCGATGACGACCGAATGGATCGGGGTGCACGCGATGTTCGGCGCGTTCGTGTTCGGCGTGGTCTTCCCGCGGGACAACCCGGTCGCGACCTGGTTGCACGACAAGGCCGGCGGGCTGACGACGGCGTTGATGCTGCCGTTGTTCTTCGCCTACAGCGGGCTGCGCACCGACATCGGCCTGCTTTCCGGTGGCGGCGCGTGGCTCTGGTGCGGCCTGATCCTGCTCGTGGCCGTGGCGGGCAAGCTCGGCGGCTCGGCGCTGGCCGCACGCGCGGTGGGCGAGAGCTGGAACCGCTCGCTGCAGGTGGGCACGCTGATGAACTGCCGTGGCCTGACCGAACTGGTGGTCCTCAACATCGGTCTCGACCTCGGCGTGCTCTCCCCGACGCTGTTCACCATGCTGGTGATCATGGCGCTGGTCTCGACCGCGATGGCGGCGCCGATGGCGACCTGGTTCGCCCGGCGCGACGGCCGGAACGTGGTGGATTTCCCCGGCCGCACCTCCGAACGTGCGGCGGCCTGATCCACCGGCAAGCAGGAAGACGCCGCATCGTCCGCCCACTGCGAAGCTGGGACCGTCGACAATCTAGGAGGTCAAGGTGTCGAGCACCGATGTTCCGACGCGGGAGGAGCTGGTCCGCCGCGTGGCCGAACTGGCTCCCGCACTGAAGAAGCACTCGAACTGGTCCGAGCAGAACCGGCGGGTGCACGAGGAGTCCATCGAAGCGCTGGCCGACGCCGGTGTCTTCAAGCTGCGCCGCCCCAAGCGGTACGGCGGTTACGAAGCCGACACCCGCACCCTGGTCGACGTCGCCACCGAGATCGGCCGCGCCGACGGCTCCACCTCCTGGGTGGCCTCGGTGTACTGGATCCCGACCTGGATGGCCTGCCAGTTCCCGGAGGCGGTGCAGGACGAGGTGTTCTCCACCCCGGACGTCCGCGTCTGCGGCACGTTGAGCCCGTCCGCGATGGCCGCACCGGTCGACGGCGGGGTCGTGGTGAACGGCAAGTGGGGCTTCATCAGCGGGGCGCTGCACGCGCAGTGGCAGGAGATCATCGCGATCCTCGTGCCGCCGGAGGGCGAGCCGTACCCGATCATGGCGCTGGTGCCGATCTCGGATCTGCTGATCGTGGACGACTGGGACACCTCGGGCCTGCGCGGCACCGGCAGCGTTTCGACGGTGGCCCAGGACGTCTTCATCCCGGCGGAGCGGGTGCTCCCGCTGCCGGCGGTGCTGGAAGGCCAGGGCACCGCTTCGGCGTCGATCTACCGGGCGCCGTTGCTTCCGGTCGCCTCGGCGTCCTCGGTGGGAACGCTGGTGGGGATGGCGAAGGGCGCGCAGGACACCTTCCTCAAGCGCCTGCCGGACCGCAAGATCACTTACACCGCCTACGATTCGCAGCGCGAAGCCCCGATCACGCACCACCAGGTGGCCGAGTCGGCGCTGAAGATCGACGAGGCCGAGTTCCACGCCCACCGTCTGTCCACTTTGGTCGACACGAAGACGGCGGACGGCACCCCGTGGAAACTCGAGGAACGCGCGATCGCGCGGGCCGACCTCGGCGCCGTGGTCCGCCTCGCCAAGGAGGGGATCGACATCCTCGCCTCGGCTTCCGGTGGCTCGTCGATCTACCAGGGCATCCCGATCCAGCGCATCGCCCGCGACGTCGCCGCGGTCAACCTCCACGCGCTGATGCACCCGAACACCAACACCGAGCTGTACGGCCGCGTGCTCTGCGGGCTCGAGCCCAACACCCTCTACATCTAGGAGGATTCCCCGATGACCACGACCGAAACCGGCACCGGCACCGCCGCCGACCAGGCGGCGATCGCGGCGCTGACCCAGAAGGTGATCGCCGCGTGGGCCTACCACGACGCCGACGCGTTCGCCGGCGTCTTCACCGACGACGGCACGATGATCCTGCCCGGCGTCTACAAGAAGGGCCGCGAGGAGATCCGGTCGTTCCTCGTGGAATCCTTCGCGGGCAACTACAAGGGCACCCAGGTCACCGGGCGTCCGCTGGAGATCCGCTTCTTCACCCCGGACTCCGGTGTCCTGATCACCCAGGGCGGCGTGCTCGGCCCCGGCGAGACCGAGGTCGCGGACTCCCAGTCGATCCGTGCCTCGTGGACGGTCGTCAAGCGGGACGGCGCCTGGCACCTGGCGTCCTATCAGAACACCCCGGCCAAGCAGCAGCTGCCCAAGCCGGGCACGGCCGCCTGACCTCTCCCCACCGGAACCCGGGCCGCAGGGCCCGGGTTCCGCGCTGTCCGCTGTCCGTGAAGGCCTCCTTCCCTACGCTCAAGGTAGGGAAGGAGGCCTTCACGGACAGCTGTCTATCCGATGGTGAAGACCTCGACGGGGTGCGGAATGCGGATCTCCCCCGCGGCGAACGTGCCGAGCTCGCTCACGGCGTCCAGCAGCTCCGCGCGACTCGTCCCGCCACACCACGGCTGATGCCGGGCGAAGGTCAGGAACTCGAGAAGCCGGTGTGACGGCTCGGAAACCGGCACCACGATCTCCGCGCCCACCGTGACGGACCGGAACTCGACGCCGAACCGCGTCAGCTCCTCCGCGAGTGTCTGCGCGAACAGCGGACGCACCACGCCCTGCCGCGCGAGGGAATCCGCGAAGGGACCGTTCAGCCGGTTCAGCGGGGTCACCGCGACGAAGAGCCGCCGGTGCCGGTTGCGGGCCTCCTTCAGCGCCGCCATGCCGTCGTCGGCGCCAAGGTAGCACAGCGACTGGACGAACAGGCCGTACTCGGTCGCCGTGATCCGGCTGTCGGCGACGTCGGCCATGCTCGCCGTGAACACGCGGTGGCCCCGCACCTTCGGCAGCCCGGCCAGCTCCGCGCGCAGGCGTGCCACCGCCTCGCCGTTGGTGTCGACGCCCTGGAACCACACCGTTCTCCGCGGTACCCGCGCGATCAGCTCCAGTTCGAACATGCCGAACCCGCAGCCGTAGGACGTCAGCTCGAGATCGGCGCCCGCGCCGATCTGTCTCGACGTCTCCTCGGCCATCAGCCGCTGCTGATCGGTCAGGCTCCGGAAGGTGGCATTGCAGGTGTTGTAGTCCAGTTCGTCCATCAGCGCTCCCTGGTCAGGCCCCCGAAACACCGAAGCCGTGGCGCACACGCGCCACGGCTTCGGCAGTCGAGCGACGAATACTCAGATCCGCTTCTTCAGGGCACGTACCGAAAGTGCCCCGAAAACGATCGCGATCACGGCAGCCCAGACGAGCGACCAGATCACCGCCGAGGTGACTCCGGCGCCACCGTTCATCAGCCCGCGGCACGCCTTGAGCAGGATCGCCACCGGGCTGACCTCAGCGAACGCCTGCAGCCAGGACGGCATCGACTCGACCGGCGCGAAAACCCCGCTGACGAAGTTCAGCGGCAGGATCACCGCGAACGCGAACACCTGGACCTTCTCCGCCTGGTCGGCGGCGACGCCCACCAGCGTGGGCACCCAGGAGAACGCGATCGCGAACACCAGCAGGAGCAGCCCGGCCGCCAGCACGCCGAGGAAGCCCTTTTCCGGCCTGAAGCCGAGCAGCAGCCCGACTCCGACCACGAGCAGCACGGACCAGACCTGCTTGAACTGGTCGCCGACGATCCGGCCCGCCAGCGGCGCCCAGCGCGCGATCGGCAGCGAACGGAACCGGTCGAACACGCCCTGGGAAAGGTCGGTGTTGAGGCCGATGCCGACGTTGATGGTCGCGAACAGCATGCTCATCACCAGCATGCCGGGGATCATGAACTGCAGGTACGCGTGCCGGTCGCCGGAGATCGCGCCACCGAAGACGAACGTGAACAGCAGCGTGAAGATGATCGGCTGGAAACTGATGTCGGCGAGCTGCTTCGGTTCGTGCTTGACCGAAACCGTGCTGCGCCAGGCGAGGGTGAACATCTGCGAGATGCCCTGGAAGAACCCGACCCGGGACGAGAGCTGCCGCGGCAGCGCCGTGGTGGCGGTGGTCATCGGATCTCCTCCTCGGGCTCTTCGGCCGTCTCCTCGGCGGGGCGCCCGGTCAGGCTCAGGAACACCTCGTCCAGGCTGGAACTGCGCAGGGACAGTTCGCCGATGACGATGCCCGCCTCCTCCAGCCGCCGGACCGCGCCGGGCAACGCCGCCGGGTCGGTGACCGGGACGCTGACGACCTGGCCCGAGACGTCCGGGGTCACGCCGGCGATCTCGCCGACCAGCCGCACGACCTTCTCGAGGTCGGCGGCCTGGGTGCCGCGCACCGTCAGGCGCTGGGCGCCGGTGCTGGCCTTGAGCTCGTCAGGAGTGCCCTTGGCGATCACCTTGCCGTGGTCGACGACCACGATCTCGTCGGCGAGGGCGTCGGCCTCTTCCAGGTACTGCGTGGTCAGCAGCACCGTGACGCCGTCAGCGACCAGGCCGCGCACGACCTCCCACAGCTCGAGCCTGCTGCGCGGGTCGAGCCCGGTGGTGGGCTCGTCCAGGAACAGCAGCCGCGCGTCCCCGACCAGGCTGGCGGCCAGGTCGAGCCGACGGCGCATACCGCCCGAGTAGCCCTTGGCCGCCCGGTCGCCCGCCTCGGTGAGGGAGAACCGCTCCAAGAGCTCGTGCGCGCGGGCCTTGGCCGCCCGCCGCGAAAAGCCGAGCAGCCGCCCGATCAGCAGCAGGTTCTCCACCCCGGTCAGGCTTTCGTCGACCGAGGCGTACTGCCCGGTCAGGCCGATCAGCTGCCGTACCTGGTGGGCGTCCTTCTGGATGTCGTATCCGGCGACGGTGGCGTGGCCCTCGTCCGGCGTCACCAGTGTGGACAGGATCCGGACCGTGGTGGTCTTCCCGGCCCCGTTCGGGCCGAGGACACCGAGCACCGTGCCCGTGCGAACAGCCAGGTCGACCCCGTCGAGCGCGGTCGTCTCGCCGAACCGTTTCACCAGCCCTTCGGCGTGGATCGCGAATTCCGTCTCGTTCCCCCGCTGTCCCGGGCCGGCCCTCGACGCGGTCGCGGGTTCGACGTTCTGCAACATGACGCACTACCTTCCTGTTCCTCACCGAGACGTTCTCGTGCGGTTACATCATGCGACCGAGCGCCGCACAGGAGCAGTGAATGATTAATCTTTTGAGTATGAATTCTTCATTTTCGGGATGAATATCCCAGTTTGCCGATCGTCGTACCGGCGCCGAGAGTACCCGAATCTCGCGCGGTCGATCTTCTCCATAAATGCGGTCAATAACCGTGGTCCCTTACCGAATTCCGCTGCTAACCTGCGAAAGTCAACCACTTCGGGAAACGCATTACCCAAACCGGGAAGGATCGTCACGGTCATGGTCGCCGTCATCACCGCCGCCCCGCGGACCAGCACGGTCTTCGCCGGATTCACCGCGTACGGCGCCTTGTGGGGGCCTTATCTTTCGATGCTGCCGGACGTCCGGCACGCCACCGGCGCGGGTGAAGCGCAACTGGGTGCCGCATTGCTGATCGGTGCGCTCGCGGCGATGCCCGCGATGTTCGCCATCGGCAGGCTGCTCGACCGATTCGGCCGCCCGGTCGCGGTCGCGACCTTCGCCGGATTCGCGCTCATCGCGCCGATGCCCGCACTCGCCGGATCTGTTCCGGCGTTGTTCCTGACATTGGGATTGTTCGGATTCGGATCCGGCGCCTGCAATGTCGTCGTGGTCGCGCTGGCCGCGTCCGCCGAAGCGGGCGACGGGCCCCGCGTGATGAACCGCGCGCACGCGTTGTTCAGCGTCGGCCTGTTGACGTGCAGCCTCGGCACCGGGGCGGCCCGGACGGCGGGCGTACCCGCCGAAGTGATCGCGCTGACGCTTTCGACGCTGGTCGTCATCGGCGCCTTCGCGGCGAGGAAGTCCGTACCGGGACGCCTGGTGCGGCAGGGCAAGGAACCGGGACGGCGGCTGAAGCTCGCCCCGGCGATCCTGCTCCTGTGCCTGCTGGCCGGGCTGGCCATGGTCGTGGAAAGCGGGGTCCAGCAATGGAGCGCGGTGTTCCTGGCCGACGTCACCCGGGCGCCGGTCGGGATCTCCGCGGCCGCGCCCGGCATCTTCGCCGCGGGGATGGCGCTGGGCAGGCTCGGCGGGCACTGGATGGCGGGCCGCGCGTCGGACCGCTGGGTGCTGCTCGCCTCCGGCGCGCTCTCCGGGGTGGGCGTGCTGCTGCTTTCGATGGCCGACGCGCCGGTGCACGGCCTGCTCGGCACCGCCGTGGTCGGCGGCGCGATCTCGGTGTCGACGCCCACGGTCTACGGCCTGATCGGACGCGGGACGACCCCGGAGGACCGCGGCGCGGTGATCGGCTCGGCCGCGTCGCTGGCCAGCGTCGGCCTGCTGCTCGGTCCGGCCGTGGTCGGCCAGATCGCCGGCCACACCGACCTGCGGTTCGCCATCGCGGCACTGTCCGTGGCCTCGGTCGCGGTCTGCCTGCTCGCGTTGCGCATACCCGCCCGGAATCAATGAACGGAGGATGATCCCCATGGCCGACGTCACGGGAGGCAGCGGAGGCGCTGATTTCGCCGAAGGGCGGCACCGGCGGCTGCTCGTCGGGGACGGCGTCCCCGACGGGTGCCCCATCGGTTCCCGCCACCGCGACGGACAGCGCGAATGGCTGGTGAGCGGCTATTCCGAAGCCCGCGATTTCCTGCGCGACAAGCGATTCAGCCGGGCGGTACTGGCCGAGACGGCCCATCCGCGCGGCCCGGCCACCCGGATGTCGGTGACCGAGCTCGACCCGCCGCGGCACACGCGGATCCGGAAGCTGATCGGCGGCGCGTTCTCCGCTCGCCGCGCGGAGCAGTTGCGCGAGTACGTCGAAACCTCCGCCTCGGACCTGCTCGACAAGCTGATCGACGACGGTCCCACCGCGGATCTGATCGCCGATTTCTGCGCCCCGCTGACCTTCACGTCGCAGGCCGAACTGCTGGGTGTGCCGCCGTCTCGCCGTGAGGCCGTCCGCAAACGCGCGAACGGGCGGCTCGGCGAGCCCGGCTCGTCGCGATCCGCCGTCTACCAAGGCGAACTGCTGCTGCACGACGAGGTGACGGCGATGCTCGCCGACACCGAGGACCCGCCGTCCGGGCTGATGGCGGAACTCGTCGAAGCACACCGCTCGGGGGTGCTCGAGGAAAGCGAGCTGACCGGACTGGCGTCGTCACTCTTCTTCGACGGGCACGCGCTGGCGGCCGCGCAGATCGCCAACTCGGTGCTGTGCCTGATCTCCCGGCCGGGTCTACTGGGCTCGCTGGACTCGAATCCGGAACTGGTGGAGGCCGCCGTCGAGGAGGCGTTGCGGTACAGCCCCGCGGTGAACTTCAGCATGACCCGGGTCGCGACGGAGGAGGTCACCCTCGCGGACACCCGGATCGAACCGGGCGACCTGGTGACGGCGCTGCTGTCGGTGGTCAACCGCGACGAGGACGTCTTCACCGAGCCCGACCGGTTCGACGTGGACCGGCAACCCCGGCACCTGTCCTTCGGGCACGGCACGCACCACTGCATCGGCGCCCACCTCGCCAGGGTCGAGATCCAATCGGCGCTGCGCGCGCTTTCCCGTCGTGCGCCGCTGCTTTCCCTCGCCGTGCCCGAATCTTCGCTGACCTGGACGGTCTCTCCGACGATGCGGACATTATCGGCGCTGCCGGTCCGCTGGACTTCTTCCGGTGTGCTCGATCCTTTGGACCGTCGCGCACCGTGGTGGGAGGATCGCCGAGCGGCCTGAACCCAGGCTTCCGGTCAACGAAAGGAATTCGTCATGCGCGAGATCGCCGCAGGACTGTTCGTCACACTCGACGGTGTGGTGGAACGGCCCGACCGCTGGATGGATCTCTACTGGTCCGACGAGATGACCGAGGGCATCAACGAGAGCCTCGACGCCTCGGACGCCGTTCTGATGGGCAAGGACACCTACCTCGCCTTCGAACAGTTGTGGAAGCCGCAGGGCGACAGCAACCCGATGGCGGCGTTCCTCAACGGCACGCACAAATACGTCGTTTCTTCGACCCTCGACGAAGCGACCTTGACCTGGCCGGACACGAGCCTGATCACCGGCGACATCGCGGGCGCGATCACCCGGCTGAAGGAGGAATCCGGCAAGGCGATCCGGGTGCCCGGATCCCCGAAGCTGGTTCGCTGGCTGCTGGCCGAGGACCTGCTGGACGAGCTCGCGCTCAACGTCATGCCGTTGGTGGCGGGCGAGGGAATGCGGCTGTTCGAAGACGTCGGCAAGGAGATCCCGCTGACGCTGACGAGTGCGAAATCGCTGAAAACCGGCGTCGTCGGCACCGTCTACACCCGCGCCTCCTGAATCAGGAGCCGTGAAATTTTCATTTCTCCGTCGTGACGATCACATAACCCGACATAGCGCGAACGGGCTACCGGAGAACCATCGGCGCTGCGATAATGGCGAGCAGGCGCGACCATTCTCGCGCATCGGCGAAGAAAGGAACCTTCTGTGACTGCCGCAGCCCGCAAGACCAGGCAAAAACCGGCGGGTGAGGGAATCCGCGTCACCGGCGCTCACGAGAACAACCTGAAGGACGTCTCACTCGAACTCCCGAAGAACCAGATCACGGTTTTCGTCGGGGTGTCGGGCTCCGGGAAGTCCTCCGTCGTGTTCGACACGATCGCCGTCGAGGCGCAGCGTCAGCTGAACGCCACGTTCCCCTGGTTCATCCGCAACCAACTGCCCAAACACGAACGCCCGCACGTGGACAGCATCGAGAACCTGTCCACCCCGGTCATCGTCGACCAGCGCCCGCTCGGCGGGAACGCCCGCTCGACGGTCGGCACGGTCGCCGACATCCACCCGCTGCTGCGGGTGCTGTTCTCGCGTCAGGGAAAGCCCAGCGCGGGCAATCCGTCGTTGTACTCGTTCAACGACCCCAACGGGATGTGCCCCGACTGCGAAGGCATCGGGCGGGCGGTGCGCCCGGATCCCGAGCTGATGCTCGACATGACGAAGTCGCTCGACGAGGGCGCGATCCTGGTGCCGGGTTACCCGGTCGGCAGCCCCGGCTGGCAGTTCTACGCCAACCATGACGCCATCAACCCGGCCAAGAAGCTCAACAAGTACACCGCGAAGGAGATGGACACCCTCCTGCACGGCAACGAGGGCAAGGTCCAGCTCACCTTCAAGAACGGCAAGACGCAAACGCTGACGTTCGAGGGCCTGGTCGCGAACTTCACCCGGCGCCACCTCAAACGCGACACCGGCTCGATGAGCGAGAAGACCCGCGCCCAGGCGGAGAAGTTCATCTCCGAGGGCACCTGCCCGGCCTGCCGCGGCGGGCGGCTGAGCACGGCGGCGCTGGCGACCAAGCTGGCGGGCAAGAACATCGCGCAGTGGTGCGAGCTGCAGATCACCGATCTGATCGAGCTCATCCGGTCCATCAAGGACAAGCAGACCTCCGCGATGGCGCAAGGCGTGCTGGCAGCGCTCGAACGCATCGAGGCGATCGGCCTCGGCTATCTTTCGCTGGACCGTGCGACGACGTCGCTGTCCGGCGGTGAGGGTCAGCGGCTCAAGCTGGTCAAGCACCTGGGCAGCGATCTGACCGGGCTGACCTACGTCTTCGACGAGCCCAGCGTCGGCCTGCACCCCCGCGACGTCGGTCGGCTCAACGACCTGCTGCGGGCGTTGCGGGACAAGGGGAACACCATTCTGGTGGTCGAACACGACCCGGACGTCATCGAGATCGCCGACCACGTGGTCGAGATCGGGCCGCGCGCGGGCGTGCACGGCGGCGAGGTCGTGTTCGAGGGGACGTACAAGCAGCTGCGCGCCGGCAAGACCCTCACCGGGGCCGGGCTGGCCCGCTCGGGCGTCGTCAAGGCGGATCCGCGGAGCGCCAAGGGAAAGCTGCCGATCCGGCGGGCCTCGCTGCACAACCTGAAGAACGTCACGGTCGACATCCCGACCGGGGTGCTCACCGCGGTCACCGGCGTCGCGGGCTCGGGCAAGAGCTCGCTGATCTCCGGCGTCTTCCGCGAGGCGCATCCGGACGCGATCTTCGTGGACCAGACGCCGATCGCGGCGTCCTCCCGCTCGACGCCGGCGACGTACCTCGGCCTGATGGACCCGGTGCGCAAGCTCTTCGCGAAGGCGAGCGGCGCGAACGCCGCGTTGTTCAGCTTCAACTCCCAGGGCGCCTGCGAGGAGTGCCAGGGCCGCGGCGTGCTGATCACCGAAGTGTCCTATATGGACCCGATCACGACGCATTGCGAAAGCTGCGACGGGCGCCGTTTCAAGGACGAGGTGCTCGCGCACAAACTGCGGGGCAAGTCGATCGCCGACGTGCTGGAACTGTCGGCGGAGCAGGCCGCGGAGTACTTCACCGAGGCACCGGTGCTGGCGAAGGTGAACGCGCTGATCGAGACCGGGCTCGGCTACCTCGGGCTCGGGCAGGCGCTGAGCACGCTCTCCGGCGGTGAACGCCAGCGGATCAAGCTGGCGGACAGGCTTTCCGGCGGCGGGAACGTCTACATCCTCGACGAGCCGACCACCGGCCTGCACATGACCGACATCGACATGCTGCTCGGCCTGCTCAACGGCATGGTCGACGCGGGTAACACGGTCGTGGTCATCGAGCACAACCTCGCGGTGATCGAGCAGGCGGACTGGGTCATCGACCTCGGTCCGGGCGGCGGCAAGAACGGCGGTGAGATCGTCTTCACCGGCACGCCCGAGAAGCTCCTGGCAGCGGAGAACTCGCTGACCGGCGAGTACCTCAGGCGCTACCAACAGGCCGACTGAGCGACCACGTGAAGGCCCCCTTCCCTCGATCGAACCGAGGGAAGGGGGCCTTCACGCGTCACCGAGCAGGATTCGAGACGCCCCACGCCACCGCGGATCGCCATGCTGAAGGCAGGTTCGTCGGTGAGGAGGCTCGATGGCGGTGCGACTGGCGCTGGCCGGGGGGCTGGAGTGGCTGGATTCGATTCCGGAAAGCGAACGCGCGACGGTTTTCACGGCGTTGTTCGCCATCTGCGACGGATCCGCGTTCTTGACCTACGGCGTATTCAAGGTCGGCGGCGGTCGCGACCGATTCCTGCTGACCGTGGCACCCGAACTGGCGGTCCGGATCCGGATCGACTGGGCCCGTTCGGAGTTCGAACTGCTCGGGTTCACCCGGCGGGCCTTCGGCTGGCCGCGTGAGCTGGACGCGTTGTGAGGCGCCACGGCATCCGGGTGCGGACAGAACACGACCGGCCTAGGCAAAACTCACGAAGGAAAGCGCATTCCCTCGATCCCGTCACCGGGTGATCAAAATAACGTAGACTGACCACGAAGCCACTGAACTGGGGTGCGAGGTGCTTCGTGGTGATCAAAGTGCTGCTCGCTGAAGATATGCATATGGTCCGCGGGGCTCTCGTGGCCCTGCTGAACTTGGAACCCGATATAGAAGTGGTCGCCGAAGTCGCTTCGGGTGACCAGATCCTGCCGACCGCGAAATCGGTCCAACCCGATGTCGCGGTCATCGACATCGACCTGCCGGGCAAGGACGGCTTGACGGCGGCCGTCGAGATCCACGAAAGCCTGCCCGGCTGCCATACGCTGATCCTCACCAGTCTCGGCCGTCCCGGCACGGTCCGGCGGGCGCTGGACGCGAAGGTCAACGGCTTCCTGCTCAAGGACGCGCCGTCGGACAAACTGGCCAACGCGGTGCGGTCGGTCGCGGTCGGGCGGCGGGTGATCGACAGCGAACTGGCGCTGGCCGCCTGGGAAACCGACGACTGCCCGCTGACCGTCCGCGAGATCGAGATCCTGCGGGTGACCGCGCGCGGCCGCACCGTCGCCGACATCGCGGCCGAACTCTTCCTGTCCCCCGGCACGGTCCGGAACTATCTCGCCGCGATCGTCACCAAACTCAACGCCCGCAACCGGGTCCACGCGATCCGCATCGCCACCGACGCCGAATGGCTGTGACTAGAGAGGGGCCGCGGTCACGTGGGTCTCCACCGGGCCGAGCCGCAGCACGCCGTCGTCCAGCGGCACGCAGCGTTTCCTACCAAGGCCCCGGAGCGCACGGAAGGTGCCGGGTGGATAGACGACGTCCATCCAGGCGCAGGGGTTCGCGGGCCGGTGGATCTCGAACCGCACGGGTCCGTCACCGGAGTCCAGCGTGACCACGGACCCCCGCGGCAAGGCGTCCACGTCGAAGCCCGACAGCACCACGTTCCGCCGGGCCGGAAGCGGGTCCCCGGGGACGGACGAAGAGAAGAGCGTCACCGCGGCCGCACGATGCGCGGGATGGTTGAAGTACCGGTCACCGACCAGTCCCAGTCCCGCGCGCACCACGACGTGGTCGCGCGAGACCGGCTCTGGATCGGGACGAGGGCCGTCGGAAGGACGGCCCTCGTAGGCGTGCACGCCGGACACGTGCAGCGCGACGATCAGCGCTCGCCCAGCTGCCATTCCGGCCGCACGTAGTGGCAGGTGTAGCCGTTCGGGATGCGCTCCAGGTAGTCCTGGTGTTCGGGCTCGGCTTCCCAGAAGTCGCCGGCCTGGGTCACCTCGGTGACGACCTTGCCCGGCCACTTGCCGGAGGCGTCGACGTCCGCGATCGTCGCCTCGGCGACCTGCTTCTGCGTGTCGTCGGTGTAGTAGATCGCCGATCGGTAGCTGGCGCCGAGGTCGTTGCCCTGACGGTCGCGCGTCGTCGGGTCGTGGATCTGGAAGAAGAACTCCAGGACCTGACGATACGAGAGCTGCGCCGGGTCGAAGACGATCTCGATGCCTTCGGCGTGCGAGCCGTGGTTGCGGTAGGTCGCGTTCGGCACGTCGCCGCCGGTGTAGCCGACCCTGGTGGAGACGACTCCGGGGTGCCGGCGGAACAGATCCTGCATACCCCAGAAGCAGCCGCCCGCGAGAACAGCCTTTTCCGTCACTGTTGATCTCCTCTGGTCGTTGACACCCAGTACAACGTGCCGCACCCTCCCTGTCATCCCCGTCCAAGTGTGACGGAACGCTTACGTCCTCCGTGCGTCTCACCCTGCGTGAAGCCTGCAAGTGGCTTTGCACAATGTGAGTACTCAGCGTGAAAAAGATGGGCCGTTCGGACTCGCCTGGGTGACCCCCTAACGTGTAGCCCCACGCACCATCCGCCGGAGGACACATGGATCCGATCCGTGTACCGCCCGAAATGTTCCGTTTCACCGACGGCAGCAGGTCCGGGCTCCCCCTGGCGATCCTGCATGCCTTCGGAGAGGCGAACGAGCGGCTCGAGACGGCCCTCGGCATCGACGATCTCCGCACCAGGCTGCGGGAGGTCGGCTGGCTCGAGACGCTGGACGACGACGACCTGGTCAAAGCACTGGATCAGCTCCGGACCCAGGGTCAGCTCGACACCGTCCAGAACCACGCCGGCGACTACCGGACGGCGTCCGAGTACGAGCGGCGCAATCTTCAGTACGCGCTCACCCGACAGGGCGAAGCGGCGTACGCGGGGCTCCTCCGCGCGAACGAAGTGCTCAACGCGACGGGCGCGCTGCAGACGGCCACGCTCGAAGCGCTGGGCGATCGGCTCGGTGAGCTCGTCAGGCAGCTGGAAGACGGCACCGACAGGCGCGTGTTCAGCACGCTCGCCGAGGTCGAGGGCCATCTTGAGACGTTCCGCGACACCACGAAGCGGTTCAACGGCGAGCTCCAGCGCCTCCTGCGCGCCGAGGCCGATCTCGCGACGTTCCACGAGGTCAAGGCGGCCACGGTCGCGTACCTGCAGGAGTTCCTGAACGACCTCGAACACCACACCCACACCATCGCCACCCGCATCAAGGAGATCGACGACCACGGCGTCGAGCGGATGCACCGGCGGGCGCTCAACGGCGCGTCCCTGCAGAACCCGGATCCGCGCTGGCTGGAGCTCCGTCAGGCTCGCTGGGACGGGCTCCGCGCGTGGTTCCTGCCCGAAAACGGGTCCTCACCGCGGGTCGAGGACCTCCACCAGGTCGCGCGGCGGGCGATCATCACCCTCCTGCAGGTCCTGGACCGCATCACCGAGTCGCGACGGCGCGCGAGCAGCGCGGTCGCCGATTTCCGCGAGCTGGCGCGGTGGTTCACCGTCGTCCCCGCGCAGGAGGACCTGCACCGCCTGTGGTCCACGATGTTCGGGCTCAGTTCCGCGCGGCACGCGCATCTGGCCCACGCGGACCCGGAAGTGGTCAGCACGACGGCGTCGTGGCTCGACGCGCCACCGGTCGAGGTGTCGGAGCTGCTCCGGTCGGCGGGCCGCACTGAGCGGTTCACCAAGACCGGGCGGGTCCGCGACGTCACCGCGATCCGGGCGGCAAGGGTCCAGCAGGCGATCGCCGAACGCGCCGAGCTCGAGGCGGCGTGGAACATGCTCGACACCGGCGGGGTCGTGCGGCTTTCCGCGTTCGAGAAGCTGGACCACACCGTTTTCGAGCGGCTGCTGGACCTGCTGGGCCAGGCACTCGGCAGCGGCCCCGACGCGACCGGCGCCCGGCGGTGCACGACGTCCGACGGCCAGATCGAGATCATCCTGCGGCAGGCGCGCAACGGCGCCGTGGCCCGCCTGACCACCACGAGCGGCGTCTTCCGCGGCCCCGACTACGAAATCGAGATCAGCACGGCCGGAGGCAGTGCGTGAGCCTGACGAACCAACTGGTCATCGCGGAACGCGAGGAGGTCGCGCGCGGGATCCGGGCGCTGCTGGCCAAGCCGCTGATCGGCGAACGCGGCTCCCCCGAGACCTTCGACCTCATCCGGCGCCGTCGCGAGCCCATCCGGCAGTGGTTCGACTACTACTGCGGCTGGACGCTCACCGTCGAACCCCGGCTCGGGTACGCCCGGCTGGTCAAGGTCCGCGCCTCCGCCGACCCGACCCGCCCGGCGCGACGGCTGCGGTCCGGGCGCGCGGCTTTCGACCGGCGCCGCTACGTCCTGCTGTGCGTGGTGGCGGCCGAACTGCTCACGGTGCCGGTGACCACGATCGGCCTGCTCGCCGACCGCGTCGGCCGGGCGAGTGCCGCCGACGACCTCGTCACCACCTTCGACGTCGCCTCCCGGGCCGAACGTCTCGCGTTCGTGGACGTCCTGAAGCAGCTGGATTCCTTCGGCGTCCTCGAAACGGCCGACGGCGACGCCGAGTCCTTTGTGGACGAAACGACGGCGAAGGTGCTGTTCCGGGTCGACGCGACCCTGCTGCTGCGGCTGCTCGCCGCCCCGGTCGGGCCGTCGCAGCTGGCGGTGCCCGCCGACGACGTCGCGCTGCGGTTCGAGGAACTGCTGGACGCGGTGTCCTACGAGCAGCGCTACGGGCTCTCGTCGGGACGCCACGAGGACACGCCCAACGCTTCCGACGTCCAGCGGAACCTGTGGCTCCGCCACGCCGTCTTCCGCCGTCTCGTCGACGATCCGGTGCTGTACTTCGCCGAACTGACCGGGGAGGAGCGCGCGTATCTCGGGTCCCCGACCGGGCGCCAACTGCTGCGCCGCGCCGCGGAACAGGGCGGATTCGTCCTCGAAGAGCGCGCGGAGGGCGTGCTGCTCGTCGACGTCGACGGGCTGGCCACCGACGAACGGTTCCCGGACGACGGCAGCAACGCCAAGGTCGCCGCGCTCCTGCTGCTCGACGCGCTGGACGAGCCGCGGACGACCGACTACCTGCGCAACGCCACCGCCAAGCTGCTGAAACGGTTCCCGCGCTGGGCCAAGACCTACCGGGGCAAGGACGGCGTGCGGCGGCTGACCGTGGACGCGCTCGCGGTGCTGACCGGCTTCGGGCTCGTCCGTACCGAAGCCGAACTCGTCCGGCCACTCCCGGCCGCCGCGAGGTACACCGGACGGAACGAGGAGGCGACGTGACCGTGACGAGGTGGATCCCGTCCCGCGCGGGCATCCTCAACATCTGGCGCTACTACGACGAGATCTTCGAGTTCCACGACGGGCGCCTGCTGCTGCGCGGCCCCAACGGGAGCGGGAAGTCCAAGGCGCTGGAGCTGCTGCTGCCGTTCCTGTTCGACGCGAGCCTGCGCGCCAACCGGCTGTCGACCTTCGGCACCAGCGAGCGCAGCATGCACTGGAACCTGATGGGCGAGGGCGCTTCCGGCGCCACCCGCGTCGGGTACGTGTGGCTCGAATTCCGCATGGGCGAGGACCAGTGGTTCACCTGCGGCGCGCGGCTGCAGGCGAGCACCCACACCAGCACGGTGCACGCCGACTTCTTCACCACCGGCCGGCGCGTCGGCGACGGGCTGCCGCTGGTCAACGAGGCGGGCCAGCCGCTCACCAAGAACGCGCTGGAGGAGGCCCTCGGCGACCACGGGACCGTGCACCCCGGCGCGGCCGAGTACCGCACCGAGATCCGCGCGAAGCTGTTCCCCACCTTGAGCGAGCAGCGGTACGACGCGCTGATCACCGCGCTCCTCCAGCTGCGGATGCCCAAACTCTCGCAGCGGCTCGACCCGAGCCTGCTGTCCAACCTGCTTTCCCGCGCGCTCCCGCCGTTGGGACAGCAGGAGATCGCGGACCTCGCCGAGGGTTTCGAGCGGCTCGACGCGCAGCGCGAAAAGCTGGGCTCGCTGGAGACCGAGGTCGACGCGACCCGCGCGCTCGCCGCGCGGCAGAAGACCTACGCGCAGCGTGTCCTGCGCGCGGGCGCCGCGAACCTCATCGCCGCGACCGCCGAACTCGACGGGCTCGCCGCGGCCGCCCGCCGTTCGGCCGAGGAGTACGACGAGGTCGCCGCGAGCAAGGCGGCGGCCGAGGAGCGGGCGGCGAAGCTCGAAAAGGACGTCGAAGAGACCGAAGCCCGCGTCTCCGGGCTGACCGATTCCGAGTCGTACCAAAAGGGCCAGGAGCTCGACAAGCTGCGGCAGCGCGCGTTTTCCGCGCGGGACCAGGCGGGAACGCTCCGCGCGGACGCCGACCGGCTCCGTGCCGAGGCGGACGCCGACGAGGAGCGAGCGCGAGGGGCACGACAGGTCGCGAAGCGGCAGGCCGACCTCGTCCGCTCGCAGGAGGCCGAGGTCCGTGCCGCCGCGACCCGCGCGAACCTGGCCGGGGTGCACGACGAACTCGTCGCCGGGCTGGACGACTCCGGCAAGCAGGGCGAACCGGTCCGGCTCCGTCCGCTGTTGCAGGCCGCCGTCCGCGGCAAACGCGACCAGGTCGAGACCGTCGGCCGGGCGATGGACAAACACGAACGCGCCGTCGGCCGCCGTCACCAGGCCGAAGCGGAGCTGGACCGGGCGAGGTCGGATTTCTCGGCCGCGCAGGAGAAACTGGACCTCACGACGGCGACCCGCGAACTCGCGCTGAGCGATCTGCGCACCCGGCTCGCCGAATGGGCGATCGGCTGCCGTGAGCTGCGCTTCCCCGACGTCGAAGCGCTCGTGCGGGAGGCCGAAGCGGAAGTCGCGCTGCTGGGCAGGATCAGCACGGTCGCCGAGACCGTGCTGGAGGACATCGTCCGGCAGGAGGCGGCGACCGGTGCCGCGCTGGCGACCGCGCGTACCGAGCACGACGAACTGCTCGTCGAGGCGGGCGTGCTCGAATCGGAGGACGTCCTCACCCCCGAGTCGCCGCGCACCCGGACGGCGGACCGGACCGAGATGAGCGGCGCCCCGCTGTGGCGGCTGGTCGATTTCGCCGGCTCCGTCCCGGCGGACACGCACGCCGGGATCGAAGCCGCGCTCGAAGGCGCCGGGCTGCTGGACGCCTGGGTGAACTCCCACGGTGTCGTCGACGGCCACGACGTGCTCGCGGAAACCGGGACACTGCCGGTGGCTGCCCGTTCGCTCGCCGACGTCTTCGTACCGGAACCCGACGCCGGGGTCGCCCCGGCGAAGATCCGGCGGGTGCTGGAAGTGATCGCCTTCGACGACACGCTGCCCGCGGGTCCCGCCGCGATCGGCGCGGACGGCAGCTGGCGGATGGGCAGCCTGTCGGGCAGCTGGACGAAGGAAGCCCCGGCCTACATCGGTTCTTCCGCCCGCCTGCGCGCCAGGGAACGCCGGATCGCCGGGCTGCGGGACGAGATTTCCGGCCGCGAGAAGATCATCGCCGAGCTGGAAGGCGAACTGGCCGCGCTGCGGGGCAGGCGCGAGCTGATCAAGATCGAACGCGCCGCCCGCCCCGGTCACGAAGACCTCCTTGCCGCGACCGGGGAAGCGACCACGGCCGAGGCCGACCTGACCGCCGCCGACTCCGCCGTCCGGCACCGGGAAACGACCGTTTCCGCGCTGGAGATCGAGGCCAAGACCGCGCTGCACGAGCTGACCGGCCAGGCTTCCGACGGCGGGCTGCCGACCGAACGCGCACCACTGACAGCGCTCGCCACGGCCCTGCGCACCTACTCCGACCAGGGCGAGAACTGGCTGTACGAGCACGGGAACCTGCTCGCGGCGACCCAGCGGGCCGAAACGTTCGCCGACCAGGCGGCCCGTTCGGAGGCGAACGCCGCCCGGCGTGAGGACGAGGCTGTCGAGGCGGAGGCCGAACGCACCAAGCTCACCGCGATGCTCGAAGCGATCGAGGGATCCGTCGGCACCGGCCAGCGCGAGGTGCTCGCCGAAATCGACGGCCTGCGCACGAAACTGCGCGGACTCGCCGACGAACTCCGCGCCGCGAACGCCGACGCCAAGGATCTGGCCGTGTCCTTGGGCGCGCTCGGCGTCCGGCGCACGACCGACGCGAGGGCCCGCGAGGACGCCGCCAAGAAGCAGGACGCCGCCGCGCTCCGGTTCCGGAAGCTCGCCACCGGGGTCTTCCCCGCGGACGGCGGGATCGAGGACCTGCCGAAGTTCCAGGCCACCCTGTCCGCGTCCGAAGGGGTGCGGGCGGCACTCGACACGGCCCGGCTGGTGGCCGCGGCGTGGCCGTCCGTGCCGCACGCGCCGAGCAATCTCGGCGAGGCGCTGCACCGGCTTTCCGAGGCCGTGCACACCTGCCGGAACACGCTCAGCACGCGGGCGGAACTCGATCTGGAGACCGACGAGGACGTCCAGATCTTCACCGCCGTCGTCGACGGGCTGCGGGTCGGCGCGGCCGAACTGCTGAAGATCCTTTACGCGGAAGCGGAACAGAGCAGGCACGAGATCACCGGCCGCGAGAGCGACCTGTTCGACAAGACGCTGACCGGTGACACCCGGCGCCATCTCGCGGCCCGCATCCGGCAGGCCAACGACCTCGTCGACGGCATGAACGCGCGACTGGAACGGGTGCGGACCGCGTCGAGGGTCGCCGTCCGGCTGGTCTGGCAGGTCTCCCCCGATCTGCCGCCGGGCACCAAGACCGCACGGGACCTGCTGCTGAAGGATCCGGACCAGCTGACCGCCGAAGATCGCGTGTCACTGCACAAGTTCTTCCGCGAGCGCGTCGAACAGGCGAAGGCGGACGACACGGCGACCAGCTGGGAACAGCAGCTCGCGCAGGTCTTCGACTACACGTCCTGGCACCGGTTCGTGGTCAAGGTGGACCGCGCCAACGGAACGGGCTGGCAGCTGCTGACCAAGAAGCTGCACGGCGCGCTTTCCGGTGGGGAGAAGGCGATCGCGCTGCACCTGCCGCTGTTCGCCGCCGTCGCCGCGCACTACCAGGCAGCGCCCGAGGCGCCGAGGGTGATCCTGCTCGACGAGGTGTTCGTCGGCGTCGACACCACCAACCGGGGGCAGGTGTTCGGCCTGCTGTCCGCGCTCGACCTCGATCTGATGCTGACGTCGGACCACGAGTGGTGCACCTACGCCGAACTCGGCGGTGTCGGGATCCACCAGCTCATCACCGGCGGCGACGGCGACGACGCGGTCACCACGGCGCGGTTCACCTGGAACGGTCACGACCTCCTGCCCGCCGAACCGCGTTAGCCTGAGCGGCCCCAAAGCCGGGCGCAGCGGGGCCCTTTCCGCGGTTCGTCCTTGTGCGGCGCGGGAGGGCTCGCTACGTTCCTGCCGATGGCGCCGACGGCAGTGCGGATCCAGGTGCTGGGTTCGCTGCGCGTGTGGCTCGACGGGGCGGAAGTCGACCTCGGCCCGCCAGGCCGCCGCGCCGTCCTGGGGTTGCTCGTGCTCGCCGGCGGCGAAGCGATGTCCAAGCAGGACCTCGTGGACGCGCTCTGGGGCGAACGGCCGCCGCGCAGTGCGGTGAACGTCCTCCAGACGCACGTGAAACATCTGCGGCGGTTGCTGGAACCCGGCCGTCCTTCCCGGTCCGGGAGCGAGATCCTGCCGCATGTCGGCGGCGGGTACGCGCTGCGCCGGGACGCCGTCGAGATCGATCTGCCGCACGTCCGCGGGCTCGTCGCCGAGGCGAACGACGCCCAGCGCGACGGCGAGACGGGCCGTGCCGCGGCCCTGTTCGGCGAGGCCCTGCGCTGGTGGCGGGGCAAACCGCTGGCCGATGTCCCTTTGCTCGCACCACATCCGAAGGTCATGGCCCTGGTCGCGGAACGCCGCGCGCTGCTCGCCAGGTACGGCGACGCCATGCTCGCCATCGGTGCCGCCGACGAGGTGCTGACCGAACTGGTCGAAGCCGCCGCGGACCAGCCGCTGGACGAACCGGCCCAGGCCCGGTTGATCCGCGCGTACCACGGCGCCGGCCAGCGGGCGACGGCTTTCGGTCTCTACCAGGAGGTTCGCGAGCGGCTCGTCGAGGAGCTGGGTGTCGAACCGGGACCCGAACTCGTCGCGGCGCACGCTGCCCTGCTCGACGACGGGGAACCGCTTCCGGCCGAAAGCCCGCGCCCTACCGCCCGCGCCCCCCGGCAACTGCCCGCCGAACCACCCGGGTTCACCGGCCGGGCGACCGAACTGTCCATTTTGGACGAGCTGGTGCCGAGAGCGGGCGGTTTCGGCGGCGCGGTGGCGCTCGCGGCCATCACCGGCACCGCGGGCGCCGGGAAGACCGCGCTCGCCGTGCACTGGGCGCATCGCGTGAAGGACCGGTTCCCCGACGGGCAGTTCTACGCGAACCTGCGCGGCCACTCGCCCGGTCCGCCCGCGACGGCGCTCGAAGTGCTCACCCGGTTCCTGGCCGCGCTGGAGATCCCCGCCGAACGTCTGCCCGCGGACACGGAGACCGCGTCCGCGCTGTACCGGACGCTGATGACCGACCGGAAAGCCTTGGTACTGCTGGACAACGTCGATCGCGTGGACCAGGTCCGGCCGCTGCTGCCCGCCGGTCCCGGCTGCCTGGTGCTGGTGACCGCCCGCGACCGGATGGCCGGTCTGGTCGCCCTCCACGGCGCCCGGCGGCTCACCCTCGGCATGCTCGATCCCGCCGAGGCGCTGGAACTGCTCTCGCGGGTGCTCGGCGCCGACTGGATCCGGGCCGAACGCGCGGCCGCGGCCGAAGTGGCCGAGTCGTGCGCGTATCTGCCGCTGGCCCTGCGGATCGCCGCGGCCAACCTCGCCGACACTCCGGGGAACGGCATCGAGGATTACGCCGTCGAGTTGCGCAAAGGCAATCTGCTCGCCGCGCTCACGGTGCCGGGTGACGAGCAGATCGCCGTCCGGACCGCCTTCGACCTCTCCTACCGGGCCTTGCCCGCGGAGACCAGCAGGTTGTTCCGGCTGCTGAGCCTGGTGCCGGGCAACGACATCGGCGTCGAGGCGGTGGAGGTCCTCGCCGGTGCGGAACGGGCGGGCCCGATGCTGGACGCGATCGCGGCCGCGCATCTGGTCGAGCAGCACGCGCCGGATCGCTACCATTTCCACGACCTGCTCCGGCGTTATGCCGCCGATCGCCTGGAGTCGCGGGAGTCCCCGGCCGAGATCGGCTCCGCCCGCGCCCGGTTGCACGAGTGGTACCTGCGTGCCGTCGACAACGCGGCGAAGCTGGTGTACCCGCACATGTTCCGCCTTCCGCTGTCCGTGCCCGACGGCCCGATCCCCGCCGCCGCGAAGGAGAACGCGTCGGAATGGCTGGAGACCGAGCTGGGCAACCTCGTCGCCGTCGCCGAGGACGCCGCGCGGATCGGGCCGCTCCCGGTGGCCTGGCTGCTGGCCGACGCCCTGCGCGGCTATTTCTGGATGTCGTTGCGCCAGGTGGAATGGCGGGCGGCCGCCGCGGCCGCGTCGTCCGCCGCCGAACAGGACGGCGATCCCCGCGCCCGCGCGTCCGCCCGGTTCAGCCTGGCCGACCTGAGCTTCCGACAGGGGCGATACCGGGAGGCCGTCCGGCATTACGCCGGCGCGCTCGTGCTCGCCAGGCGGGCGGGCTGGATGGAGGCGCAGGCCGCGGTGCTGGGCAACCTCGGTTGTGCGTACTGGCAGGCCGGACGGCTTCCGGCCGCCGCGGTGCGGTTCTCCCGGGGACTGGAGCTGAGCAGGCGGGCGGGCAGGCCCGCCGGGGAAGCCGTCGCGCTGGGCAATCTGGGACTCGTCCACTGGGAGATGGGCGACCTGCCCAGGGCGGCCGGGCACTACGCCCAGGCCTTGCGCCGGTATCGCCGGATCGGTTCGCGCTACGGGGAAGCGATCAACCTGAGCAATCTCGGGCAGGTGCAGCACGCTCGCGGCAACGCGGGCGAGGCGGCCGGGCTGCTCTCCGAGGCCCTCGCGCTGCACCGCGAGGCCGGGAACCGCGCCGGGGAGGCGGAAACGCTCGGCAGGCTCGCGTCGGCGTACTGCGATCTCGGCCGTCCGGCCGACGCGCTCGCCCACGCGCGCGACGGACTGCGGCTGGCGCACGAGACCGGCGAACCGCGAGGCGAAGGCGAAGCGCTCGTCGCGCTCGCGAGCGTGCATCACCGCGTCGGGCACCGGCGGGACGCCGTCCGCCACTATCGGCAGGCGTTGGCCCGGCTGCGGGAAACCGGCGACCGGTACCCCGAGGTCGACGCGCTCATCGGGCTCGCCGTCGCCACCGGTGACCTCGGCCAGGCCCGCCAGGCGCTCACCCTCGCCGAGCGGGCCGGCTACCGCGCGCTTCGACGACGGGCGTCCGCCGCCGTCGAAGCGATCCTCCGCGCCTGAATCACGCCGCGGCGATGGCGCTTTGGCTGTCGTATCCGCCCGACGGGTCAAAGGTGACGACGACCCACGGGTTGACACCGTTTTCCTTGCCCTTGCCGTCCTGGCAGGAGAACTCGCTCATGTCGAACGCCTTCCAGGCCGGGCTGCCCGGTGTCTTGCCCAGCGATTCCTCGATCCGGCCGACCCAGCGGCAGGCCGGACTCTGCACCCGCGCCGCCACCGACGGCTCGGCCCAGACGATCGTCCCGCCGTCCGCGCACCAGGAAAGGTCGAACGTGTAGGTCCACCTCCCGGGATCCTCGAGCACGACCGGCTTGATGACCTTGACACCGGAGGCGCATTGCCTGGCCGCGCCCGCCTCGCCGGTGGCGACGAACGTGAGCCCGGCGCACAGGACCACCGAACCGGCGAGCATCTTCTTGAGCGTCATCGCTCCCCCTGAATCCGTTGTCCCCCTACTGTTCCCCCGGTTCCCGGCACCCGCAATCCGCCGGACGCCGGGTCCAATCGACGTCCAATGGCCGTCCAGTGCCGCCGAATAGCTTGGGGCGCACTGTTTCGGTTGAGGGGAGTACGGATGAGGGCACGACTCAAGAAGGCTCTGATCGCGGCGGCCACCACGGTGACCGTCGCGGCGTCGCTCGTCGCCGGCACCGCGGGCGCGAGTTCGGCACAGGCGGCCGGGCTGCCGGTGTTCGCGATTTCGTCGGACGGCAAACTGATGGCCTACTTCGACACCGCCACACCCCAGGTGCTCGGCTGGGTCCGGCTCGTGCAGGGACTCACCTGCGGCGAGACCTACCTGATCGGGATCGACTTCCGGGTACAGGACGGCTTGCTCTACGGGGTGGGGAACAAGGGCTGCATCTACACGATCTCGACCCCGCCGAAGACACCCGACGTCGTTCTCACGAAGGTCTCGCAACTGAGCATTCCACTGTACGGCAAGGACTTCGGCGTCGACTTCAACCCGGCCGCCGACCGGCTCCGGGTGATCAGCGACAACGGCCAGAACCTGCGGCACAACCTCACGGGCCACGTCACGGTCGAAGACACCGCCCTGACCACACCGCCCATCTCGGGGAGAACCTCCGGCGTCACAGCCGCCGCCTACACGAACAACGACCTGAAACCCGACACCGCCACCACGTTGTTCGACATCGGCACGGCCACCGACCAGGTGCTCATCCAGGCACCGGCCAACAACGGGCTCCTCAGCCCCACCGGGGCGCTCGGCGTCGACGCCGGCCCGATCGCGGGCTTCGACATTTACAGCGAGCTGACCAACGGCAAGACGACCTCGGTGAGCGCGTTCGCCGTACTCAACCCGGCCGCCGCGTCGTCACCGTCGACGTTCTACACCGTCAACCTGCTCACCGGAGCGGCGACCAAGGTCGGCGACTTCCCGCTGCCGATCGGTGACATCGCGGTCGCTCTCGACACTTACTGAGCGAGCGGCGCTGTTTCCGGAATTCGGCGATGATCCGCTTTCTCGGCAGCCGGGCTTCGGCTGCCGAGAAAGTTCTGTTGCCGGAAACCGGCAACGGGTTGCTGTGGTCGGAAACCGTCGGCGGGTTGATCCGGGAATTTCGTTTTCCGCCAACGCTTCTTGTCGGTTTGCTGGACAACACCCAAGCGGCGTCGGTCGGCGCGATGGACCTGCTGGCGGACCGGGTCGGTGCCGTGGAAGCGGCGATCGAGCGGGCTTCGGAACGGATGGTCGTGCGGGACGTGATGTAGGGGCATTGTGGCGTTCTCGGCGGTCGGGGTTTCGGCTGCCGGGAACGCATTGCCGGAATTCGGCAACGGGTTGCTGTGCTCGGATGGCCTGGTGGTTCGGTGGGGCTTTGTTGTCGGGATTCGGCGACGCTTCACGGTGGCCGAATGATTCCGGGTGGCCATGGGTGCTGTGGTCGGTGTCGGGCCCTGATCTGGTCGGTTCGCTGAGCCTTCATTGCCGAAAATCGGCAACGCCTTACGGTGGCTGCATGATCGGAAACTGTCGGTGGTCGGTCGTATGTTGATCAGGTGGACACACGTAAAGCCACACCTGTGGCACTCCTCGAGAAACTCACCGACCCCGGCCTGCTGGAGTCGGTCAATGCTGCTGTCGATTCCCTGGACGACACCGATTCCGTCGCTGTCGCCCAAGCCGCGTCAGCGGGGATCGCACGATTGGAAGCGGTCCGGTTCCGGGCACTGGCGCAGCTTTCGCGGCATCGCGACGGCGCCCGCAGTGTCACCCAGGAGGTCGCGTTCGCGTTGTCTCTTGTGGACAATCACGCGGGTGCGATGGTCGCCGCGGCTGAGGCGTTGACCACCCGCCTGCCCCGCACACTAGGGTTGATGGACCAAGGAAAAGTGGATGGTTTCGGCGCGATGAAAGTCGCCGCCGCCACCGCGTGGCTATCCGACGACAACGCCCTCGCCGCCGACGCCCTCCTGGAGGACCGGCTACCGGACAAAAACTCCGGACAGATCCGGAAAGCGGCGAGCCACGCGGCACTCACAGTCGACCGCGAAGGCGCCGCTACCCGTACCGAGCGGCATCGCGAAGGCCGCCGGCTGACGGTCCGCCACGGCGAGACAGGCGTCGCGTCGATCGAAGTCGAAGACGGCCCCGCCGAAAAAGTCACCGCCGCCTACACCCGGATCGACCGCGAAGCACGAGCACTCAAAACCGGCGACGAGACCCGCACCCTCGACCAACTCCGCGCCGACATCGCCCTCGACCTCCTACTCGGCGGCCAAGGCGGCAAGACCGAACGCGCCGAGGTGTTCCTCTACATGGACCTGTTCACCTACCTCGGAGTGAACGACGATCCAGCGGAACTGGCCGGACACGGGCACCTCCCCGCGTCACTGGCCCGCGAGATCGCGACCGGGGCGGACACCGTCCTACGGCGGATCATCACCGACCCGTTGTCCGGGCAAGTGCTCGACCTCGGCCGGGACCGGTATCGGCCCACCGCGGGCCAGGGCGAGTTCGTCCGGGTGCGCGACCGTGAGTGCCGAAGACCGGGCTGTCACCGCCCCGCCCAAGCCTGCGACCTCGACCACTCCGTGCCCTGGGAGCACGGCGGGCATACCGACGCCGCCGACCTCATCGACCTCTGCCGCCGTGATCATCGGTTGAAAGACGAACCCGGCTGGACCTACCACCTCACACCCGACGGCACCCTCACCATCACCACCCCCACCGGACAAAGCCACGACAGCACCCCACCACCACTACACCAACCCCGCCCAAAAACCGAGGAACCACCACCGTTCTGAACCCCGTCGCCGAAAAACGGCCACCGCTCGCGTCCCTAGCACGGCCAACTGGGCAGTCGCGAGCCGCCATGCCTACGGAACCCACGTCATCGCCGAAAAGTGGCAACCGCTCCCGCCCCCAAAGCCGCGAGCCACCCAACCGTAAGCCGCTCTCCCAACAGAACCACCACCGTTCTAGGCCCCGTCGCCGAAAAACGGCCACCGCTCCCGTCCTCAGCACAGCCAGCGAGCCGCCCCGCCTACCGAACCACCACCCGCCCCGCGTCATTGCCGAAAACCGGCAACCGCCCCCACCCCAAGCACCATCGCCGAAAACCGGCCACGGCCACCCAGGAGTCCACCCACGGTCTGAGCCCGAACAACAGACCACGAGCCGATCCGAGCACGCACCCCGACGCGGCAGGCTCACCACCATGGAAACCGACTACGTCTTCCCCGGCCGCCGAGTCACCGCGATCTCGATGGTCCTCGGCCCGGTCCTGCTACTCACCGGAACGCTACTGCGGTCACGCTTCAACTTCTTCTTCCCCGACCAGCTCAGGGCGATGAGCGACCATCCGGCGCTGATGACCGCCGCCTACACGTGTTTCCTGGCGGGCAACGTCCTGCTGTGGCCCGCGATCCTCGCGCTCGCCACGAAGATCGGCCGGACCAAGCCCGCGCTGGCCGCCTGGGGCGGCTTGTTCGTCCTAATAGGACTCTTCGAGCGCACTTTCCACGCCGGGATCGACCAGGCCGCGCTGGGGCTCGCCGAGCGGCGCGGCGCCGGTTTCGCCGAAAGCGTGGTCAGTGAGTCGTACCAGGATCTGCATCTGTTCAGTTTCCTGTCGTTCACCATCATGTTCGGCTGGTACGTGCTCGCTTTCGCCGCCTATCGCGCGAAAGTGCTCGGCGTCGTCCAGTCGATCGGGTTGGCGACGATGGGACTTCTGCCGCTCGGCGTGCTGAAGGGTACCGAAATCGTGTCGATCATCGGCACCGCCGGGCTTTGTGTCGCGTTGGTCCCGGCCGGTATCCGCGTATTACTGGAAAGTCCCAAACCGAGCCGGAAGACGGTTTTGCTCACGGCGATCACCGTCCCGGTTCTGGGCGCGCTCGCTTTCGCGAGCACCTTGGGCTGAGGATTTCCCTCAGGCCAGTCGCGCGGGCGCTTTTCCCGCCCTGTCACCGGATTCGTGGTCGCGCCCCGCCGGGAGGCAGCTCATCAGCAATACGAGACCGACAGCGCCGAGAAGCATGTGCCCGGCGAGGATGCACAGCCCACAGAATCCGATCCACAATGAGATCTTCATTCTCAGATGGTAGGGCCGTTCTCAGGACCGGAGCCCGGACTTGGGAAAGACTTAAGGTCTCCTTTGAGCAAAGGGTCTGTTCGGCGTACGCGCGTAATACACCACCAGGGACGCCGTCGCGGCCAGGAAGACCACCTGCATCAGGCTCCTCGGCACCAGTTCGTCCATCACCGACGTCACCGGACCGTTCAACGCCTTGTGGACGTTCGCCGGGAACATCCCCAACAGCAGGAGAGTCAGTCCGGCGGCGGCCCATGGTGCCGTGCGCGACCACAGCACTCCCGCGGCTCCCACCAGTTCGAGGACGCCGGTGACGGTGACCAGCAACCCCGGCGCGGGCAACGCGGGCGGCACCATCGCGATGAGCTCCTCGCGCATGCCGATGAAATGCGCGAGCCCGGTCGTGACGAACAGTGCCGCGACGCCGCCGCGCACGGCCACCGGCCAGGGCTTCAGCCGCTGGACACCGACGGCCCCCAGCAGGAACAACGTCGCCGTGACGGCGACCAGCATCAGTACGGGTACCAGACCGGGATCCATGAGCATGCCTTCCGAACAGCGAAACTTTCCACTGACAAGATGCGCCGTTGCGGGCTATCTTGTCAATGACTAGATTCATCCTCATGAGTCCGTACCACCACGGCGACCTCCGGCGGGCCGTGCTCGACGCCGCCGTCGCGGCCATCACCGAACACGGCCCGGCCGGGATCAGCCTCCGCGACCTCGCCCGGCGCGCGGGGGTTTCGCACGCCGGGCCGGTGCACCACTTCGGCGACAAAGCCGGGGTGCTCACCGCGCTGGCCGCCGAGGGATTCGGGCTGCTCGCGGACGCACTCGCGGCCGAGAGCGAGCGCGGCTTCGTCGAGGTCGGGGTGGCTTACGTACGCTTCGCGATCGAGCATCGCGCGCATTTCGAGGTCATGTTCCGCCCCGAGCTCCATCGTGAGGACGATCCGGCGCTGGCCGCCGCCCGTGACCGTGCGGGCGGCCTACTGACCGGCGGCGCGTCGTCGGTCAGCGACGACGCGATGGCGGGAGTCGCCGCGTGGTCGCTGATGCACGGCTTCGCGAACCTGTGGCTCACCGGCGCGCTGCGCGCCGAGCACCTCGAGGATCCGGACACCGCCGCCCGCGCGATCGCCCGGATCCTGTTCCCCTGAACGCGGCTCAGGCCTGCGACGTGGGCACGATGGTGACCTGCTGGAGGTTCACCCGCGCCGGGAGCGAGGTCAGGAACGCCACGGTCTCGGCGATGTCGTCCGCCTTCAGCCAGGTCAGCGTGTCGCGCATGCCGTCGAGCCACTCCAGCGCGCCGGCGTCGGTGACGTGCCCCTGCAGTTCCGTCTCGACCAGGCCGGGCTCGATCGCCGCGACCCGCACGCTCTTCGGGCCGAGGTCGGCACGGAGGTTCCTCGACAGGTGCGTCACGTACGCCTTCGAGGCGGCGTAGACCGCGAAGGACGGGAAGACGCCCTGAGCGCCGATGGACGACGTGTTCACCAGATCGGCGACACCCTTTTCGGTCGCCGAAGCGACCAAGTGCGGGACGAACGCGCCGATCGCGTTCATCAGGCCCGTCATGTTGACGTCGATCATGCGCTGCCAGTCGCCGGTCGCGAGTTCGTCGATCGGCGCGGCCAGCATCACGCCGGCGTTGTTGAACAGCAGGTCCGCGCGCCCCAGTTTCGCCTCGACCTCGGCTGCCGCGGCCCGCATCGCCCCGGCGTCGGCGACGTCGGCCGCGAGGACGAGCGCGGTGCCGCCGTCCTGGTCGATCTCCTTGGCGAGCGTTTCCAGCCGGTCCGTGCGGCGGGCGACGAGCGCGACCGCCGCGCCGGAGGCGGCGAGCCGCCGTGCGGTCGCCTCGCCGATCCCGCTGGATGCACCGGTGACGACGGCGACCCTGTTCTCGTGCCGCGCCTGGATGTTCGTCATCTTGTCTCTCCTCTGTGGACTCTTTCTGAGACCAGGTAACCGGCCCACGAGGAGAGATGACACGGTCTGTTCAGCCTGGGTCCGGCAGTACCAGTCAGGCTTCGAGCGCACCGAGGACGAGCCCGGCGTGCTTACGCCAGACGTCGTCGCCCTGCCCGGCGGTCAGTTCGACGATCCGGCCGAGCGCGAGGATCTGCAGGCCGATGTCCGCGGAAGTGATGCCGTCCCGCAGCCGCCCCTGACGGCGCGCGCGTTCGACGAGGCCGTCGAGACTCTCGGCGAGGTGCGCGCGACAGGCGTCGAGAGCGCCTTCGGTGACGGTGAGCCCGTCGAGGAACGCCCGGTGCCGGGCCATCATCGCCAGCGTCCGCTCGACGACGAGGCTGATCCCCTCCCAGGCGTCTTCGGCCGCTTTCGCGCTCTCGGAGACGGCCTCCCATTCGGCGACGTCGTCCTCCAAAACCGCCCTGACCAGGTCGTCCTTGGCGGGGAAGTGCCGGTACAGGGTGGCGACGCCGACGTCGGCCCGGCGCGCGATCTCCCGGACGTCGGTGGCGAGACCGCGTTCGGCGAAGCACTCGCGCGCGGCCTCCAGCAGCTGCGCCCGGTTTCGCGCCGCGTCCCAGCGTTGACGCCGCGAAGTGGTCATGACGGGATCCTACCTGTTCCGGAACCCCTGTTTCGGATACGGTGATGTTCCGGAACACGTGTTCCGGAACTGGAGGAGACCATGTCCACGATCGTGATCACCGGGGGAACCGACGGCCTCGGCCGCGCGCTGGCCGCCGACAGGTTGCGCGAAGGCCACACTGTCGTCGTGGTCGGCCGCAGCGAGGCGAAATTCCGCGAACTGCCGGGCGACGCGCATTTCATCCGGGCCGACCTGCGCGAGGTGTCCGAGAACTTCCGCGCCACCCGGGAGATCGCCGAACGCTTCCCCGTCGTCGACACGCTGGTGCTGGGCGCCGCGTACGTCCACCGAGACCGGCAGTTGACCAGTGAAGGCTTCGAGCACACGTTCGCGCTGTACTACCTGAGCAGGCACGTCTTCGCGTCGGAGCTCCAGGAGGTGCTCGGCGCCGCCGAGCGGCCGCTGATCCTCGACACCACCGTCCCCGGCGCGCCGAAGGACGCCATCCGGTGGGACGATTTCCAGCTTTCCCGGGGCTTCACCTGGAAGTCGGCGAATCAGCAGAGCCGCCGGATGGGCCTGTTGTCCGCGCACCTGCTCGCCTCCGAAAAGGTGCGGTACGTGCTCTACAACCCGGGATTCGTCCGTACGAGTCACCAGGGCGCACTCGGCAGGACCTCGCGGGCGATGGTCGGCGTCCTCGCGAAACTCCTGGGCACACCCCCCGAGAAAGCGATCCTGCCGATGCTCGACCTCATCCGGAACCGGCCCGAAGCACCCTTGAGCGCGTATCAGCGCGCCAAACGACTCCCCCTCGACGAGGTCGATCATGACGAGGCCGAGCGTCTTCACGCCGAGACACGACGGCTCCTGCGAGAAGTCGCCGAGGCCGACCAGGGTTGACCTGCGCCGATGTGCGCGGCGAGAAGAAACGAGGAAAGATCGCCGCGACTGTCGAATCGGCGGGGCGCCCTTCGTATAGGCAGTGACAACCGCTCGATTGAGGAGGACGCCATGACCCAGTACCTGATCAGCCTCTACCACCCCGACGGCCCCGTCCCGCCGCCGGAGGTCCTCGAACCGGTGATGCGCAAGATCCAGGCACTCAACGAGGAGATGAAGACCGCGGGCGTCTGGGTGTTCGCCGCCGGGCTGCACCCGCCGACCACGGCCACCGTGCTCAAGGCCAAGGAAAACGGCGAGATCGCGATGACGGATGGTCCTTACGTCGAGGGTAAGGAGCACCTCGGAGGCTTCACCATCGTCGAGGTGCCGGATCTGGACGCCGCACTCGAATGGGGCACCCGGGTCGCCGAGATCACCTATCTCCCGGTCGAGGTCCGGCCGTTCCAGGGTGTGGAAGACCCTTCGTGCGTTCCCTGACCACCGACGACATCGGCCGTGTCTTCACCGAAGAGTACGGCCGCGCGGTATCCGTGCTGGTCTGCGTCTTCGGCAGCATCGACATAGCCGAAGACGCGGTCCAGGACGCTTTCGCCGAGGCGGTGGACCGCTGGCCGTCCAGCGGCCCACCGCCGAGCCCGGCGGGCTGGATCATCACGACCGCCCGGAACAAGGCCGTCGACCGGTTGCGCCGGGAAGCCGCGCGCGACGACAAGTACGCCCAGGCCGCGCTGCTCAACGCCGACAACGAACCAGCGGAGGTGTGCCCGGTGCGCGACGACCGCCTACGGCTGATCTTCACCTGCTGCCACCCGGCGCTGGCCCTCACCACGCAGGTCGCGCTGACCCTCAAACTGCTGGGCGGGTTGACCACCGGCGAGATCGCGCACGCGTTCTTCGTCCCCGAGACGACGATGGCGCAACGGCTGGTCCGGGCGAAGGGCAAGATCCGCGACGCGAAGATCCCGTACCGCGTCCCCGGTGACGCCGATCTGCCGGACCGGCTGCGGTCGGTGCTCGCCGTGATCTACCTCGTGTTCAACGAGGGCTACACGGCCAGTTCGGGTGAACGGCTGGTGCGGGACGACCTGTGCGCCGAGGCGATCCTGCTCGGCAGGTTGCTGACCGGGCTCATGCCCGACGAACCGGAGGCCACCGGGCTGCTGGCGCTGATGCTGCTCACCGAGTCCCGCCGCGCCGCCCGCACCGGCGCGGACGGCGACGTCGTCCTGCTGCCGGATCAGGACCGGTCGCGGTGGGACCGGGAGCTGATCGCCGAAGGGCAGACGCTGGTCCGCGCCTGCCTGCGGCGGAACCAGCCCGGCCCGTACCAGCTCCAGGCCGCGATCAACGCCGTCCACAGCGACGCCGCCGACACGGGGAGCACGGACTGGTCGCAGATCGTCCGGCTGTACGACCTGCTGCTGGCGGCGAACCCGACGCCGATCGTCGCGCTCAACCGGGCGGTCGCGGTGGCCGAGGTGGACGGTCCCGAAGCGGCACTCGACGCGATCGACGGCCTCGATCTGGAGGATTACCACCTCTACCACGCCATTCGCGCCGATCTGCTGCACCGCGTCGGCCGCGGGGCGGAATCGGCGCGGGAGTACGACGCGGCGATCCGGCGAGCGGGCAACAGTGCCGAACGACGGCTGCTGGAACGGAAACTGGCCGCGGTCAGTCGCTGATCAGACGCTGCATTCGGTGAACCGGTCGCGCATGCACTCCAGCTGCTCGATGCGCTTGTCGAGTTCGGCGCTCCAGCATTGGGAGGCGCGCTGCCAGAACGCGTGGTCCGGCGCGGCGCCTTCCGGCAGGAAATCGAGCACGCCACCGATCACCTCCAGCGGGATGCCCAGATGGTGCGACGCCCGGATGAACGCGACCAAGCGGATGTGGCGACACCACTGCGCCGCGACAACTCTCCGATGGTGAGTTCGGATGGCGGCTCGGACATGGGCGCCATCCTAGCTTGACTTGAACCCCTGTTCAGGTTTCATGCTGGAGGCATGACGAAACCGGAAATCTCCGAAACGACCATCCACAAGGGACAGTGGCCGACGCCGCACGGGGAACTGGTGGCCGTGGCGCGGGAGTGGCCGAGTGCCGGGGCGGCACGAGCGTCGTTCGAGGCACGCTCCGGAGAGGGCCTCGTTTCTTTCACCGCCTACGAGGGCATCGACCACGACGGCGCTTTCACCTACGAGCAGTGGACCAGCGAAGACGCGATCCGGAACCTGGACGGCGCGCCCGTGTACCGCCTCTATCGCGGGAACCGGGGCGAAGGAGCGCCCGGTTGCCTGGTGGTCGTGTCGGTCGAGTTCGAGGGCCCCGACGAACAACGGCAACGGGACTGGATCGACCTCGTCTTCACCGCGCTGGACTCGGAACCCGTACGACCGGAAGGCGGGATCTCGGGGTTCTTCCACGTGAGCACCGACGGGACCCGCGTGCTGAACTACGCGGAGTGGACCAGCGCCGAGGCACACCTCGCCGCACTCGCCGCGCCGGGCTCGGACGGCGTCGGCACGACCGGCGTGTGGAAGAAGGTGCAGACCTACCCCGGTATGACGGCGGGCGGATCGGTCAAGCGCTACCGCCCGATCCTCTCGGCGGTGGCGGCATGAAGCCGATCCTGGTCGCCGGGGCGACGGGCAACGTCGGCGCGCAGGTGGTCGCCCAGTTGCGGGCGCGGGACGTCCCGGTCCGGCCGCTGAGCCGGAACCCGCCGCCGGACGGTGTCCGCGGCGACCTGGCGAAACCCGAAACGATCGCACCGGCGCTCGACGGCGTCGACACGGTGTTCCTGATGCTCGCCGGATCCGCCGAGGCACTGGTGCCGACCGTGTCGCTGCTCGGCGAACGGGTGAAGCGCGTGGTGTTCCTTTCCTCCCGTGCCGTCGACGATTCCCTTGCGGAACAGGACAATCCCATCGGCACCTGGCACCGGACCGTCGAAGAGGCGATCGAAGCCGCGGGCGTGGACTGGACCTTCCTGCGACCACACGGGTTCGCGGCCAACACCCTCGGCTGGGCACCGTCGATCCGCGCGGACGGCGTCGTCCGCGGCGCGTACGGCGAGGCGTCGCTGCCGCTGATCCACGAGAAGGACATAGCCGCGGTGGCCGTCGAAGCGCTGACGGGTGGCGGGCACGCGGGCGCGAAGTACGCCCTCACGGGCACGCGGCCGATCACGCAGATCGAACAGGTGCGGATCATCGGCGAGGCCGCGGGCCGCCCGGCACGCTGGGAGGAGATCCCGCTGGAAGAGGCGCGCGCGGCCATGCTCGGCAAAATGCCGGACTTCATCGTCGACACGATCCTGACCGGGTTCCGGGCACTGGTGACGGAACCGAGCGAGATCACCTCGACCGTCCAGGACGTCACCGGCAGGCCGGCGCTGGACTTCGAGGTCTGGGCGGCCGACCACGCCGCCGATTTCCAGTAGCATCGAGTACGTGTCGACACCGGTTCATGCCTCGGCGGTCCACTAGCCGCCGTTCCTGATCTCGTCCCCCGACGTACGACGCCCGTGGGGTCTCTTCGCCACGGGCGAAATCCAGGAACGGAAACCATGAACCCGCTGTCCATAAAGGACGGTGGTCGGCGCTGGCTGACCACCGTCGGCTCGAAACCACCTCGAACCGTCGTCGACGTCGACGACGGGATCACCGCCGACGAGGCGTTCCGGCTCGCCGAGTCCGGCACCGGCCTCGTCTGGCGCGGCGACTACCCGAACGCGCGGAACCTCCTGGCCGCGATGTCCCGCCGCTGCGCGCCGGCGGCCGGGAAACCCTTCCAAGACCAGCGGAACCTGCAAGCCCGCCGGGCACGGCTGCTCGGCAGGCTGCTGGTTCCGCTCGATCCCGGGCACGTCCTGCCGCTGCGTCGCGGTCCGGACGTCCGCACCGCCTGCGCCGAGGTGTACGGGCCTTCGGAAACCGCGTCACTGGTGTCTCTGCGGGAACTTCTCGGCGTCGTCGGCGCGCACGAATGGCGTGTGAAGGGCGTCGAGATCCCGGCGCTCGGCGCGAAGATCCATCCGCACCACGGGGTCTTCTCGCCCGTCCGCGGCGAGTACGTCGACCTGGTCGCGAGAACTCCCTTGCCTGCCAAGAACCTGGCGTTCGACATCGGCACCGGGACCGGCGTGCTCGCCGCGGTCCTCGCCCGTCGCGGGGTCGAGCGCGTGGTGGCGACCGACAACGAGCCCCGCGCGCTCGCCTGCGCTCGGGAGAACTTCGAACGCCTCGGTTTCAGCGGACTCGAAACGCTCGAGACGGACGTCTTCCCGCCGGACCGCGCGCCGCTGGTCGTCTGCAACCCGCCCTGGCTCCCCGCCCGGGCGCACACCCCGCTCGAACGCGCCGTCTACGACCCGGGAAGCCGGATGCTTCACGCCTTCCTCGATCGGCTGCCCCGTCATCTCGAACCCGGCGGGGAGGCCTGGCTGATCCTTTCCGACCTCGCCGAACTGCTGGGCCTGCGCACGCGCGCGCGGCTTCTCGAAGCGTTCGCACGGTCCGGGCTCGAAGTCCAAGGCCGGGAGGACACCCGGCCGCGGCATCCACGGGCCACCGACCCGCGCGATCCGCTGCACGCCGCGCGCGCGAAGGAGGTGACCTCGCTGTGGCGGCTCACAGCCCGAGCAGCACCCGCGCCTGACTGATGAACACGCGGGCGGCGGGGCTGACCGGCCCCTCCGTCCGCCAGGCGAGCGCCAGTTTCGCGCGCAGCCCGGCGGGCCGCGTGATCTCCATGGCGTGCAGTTCCGTGTAGTGCGTCGCCAGCGACATCGGCACCACGGCGACGCCGAGCCCGCGTCCGACCAGTTGGGCGACGACGTTCGGGTCACCGGCCTCCAGCGTCACCCGGGGCTGCGCGCTGTCGGCGAGGAAGGCCGCGTCGACGATCGCGCGCATGCCGGTGCCCTTCGGCAGGCTCACCAGCGAACGGCTTTCCAGCTCCGAAAGCGTGATCGTGGCGTGCGCGGTGAGCGGATCGTCCGGACCGGAGACGGCGACGAGCGGCTCGTCGAGGACGACCTCGAAACCGATCCCGGGCGGCGGTTCGCCGGAGACCCCGATGAGCGCGATGTCGAACCGGCCGTCGGCGACCCCCGCGAGCAAGACGTCGGAGGTCGCCTCGGCGAGCGTGATGTCCACGGCGGGATGACGCTCGTGGAACCGCGCGAGCAGATCCGGCAGGTTGACCGGGCCGCGCGAGGACACCATGCCCATCGCGACCTGGCCGCGGACCAGCCCGGTGAGGTCGTCGACCGCCTGCCGCACCCCGGCGACGGCGGCGAGCGCGGCCCGCGCGTGCGGCAGCGCGGCGGCACCGACCTCGGTCAGCCGCACCGCGCGGGCCGACCGGTCGAGGAGCGGCTGCCCGAGCTCACGTTCGAGACGGCGGATCTGGGCGCTGACGCCGGGCTGCGCGACGTGCAGCCGCTCGGCGGCGCGCGTGAAGTTGGCCTCCTCGGCCACCGCGACGAAGTATTCGAGCTGACGCAGTTCCATAACCGATGATTCTAGTTCCCAGACAAACTAGATCTTGGACTTCTGAATGGATCGAGACCACCCTGGTCCCATGACCACAATGCTCCGCCCTGGCGATTCCGATTACGACTCCGAACTCGCCGGCTTCCAGACCGCCGTGTCCCGTCGTCCCGACGTCATCGTGGCCGCCACTTCCGCCGCGGACGTCGTCGAAGCCGTCCGCTACGCCGGTGAGCACGATCTCCCGGTCGCCGTCCACTCCACCGGCCACGGCGTGGGCGTCCCCTTCGAGGGCGGCGTCCTCGTCACCACCCAGCGCATGACCGGGATCCGGATCGACGCGGGCATCGCCCGGGTCGACGCGGGGGTGCGCTGGGGCGCGGTCATCGAAGCGGCCGCCGAACACGGGCTGGCGCCGCTGAGCGGCTCCTTCCCCGGCGTCGGCGTCGTCGGCTACACGCTCGGCGGCGGGTTCAGCCTGCTCGGCCGCAAATACGGGCTCGCCGCCGACCAGGTGACCGCCATCGAGGTCGTGACCGCCGACGGCGAACTCCGTCGCGCCACCCCGGACACCGAGCAGGACCTGTTCTGGGCGCTGCGCGGCGGCCGCGACAACTTCGGGATCGTCACCGCGCTCGAGTTCCGGCTCGTCCCGGTCACCCGGTTGTACGGCGGCAGCCTGCAGTTCGGCACCGCGTCACTCGCCACGGTGCTCCGTGCCTGGCGCGACTGGGCGGCGGAGATGCCGCGCGAGATGACGTCGTCGCTGGGCATGGTCCCGATGCCGGACCTGCCGATGGTGCCCGAGCCGCTGCGCGGGCAGCACGTCGCGCAGATCCGGATCGCCTACCTCGGCGACGCCGCCGAGGGTGAGCGCCTGGTCGCCCCGCTGCGCGCCGCCGCCGAGACGCTCGGTGACACGCTCGCCGAGATCCCGTTCACCGAATCGGGCAAGATCGCGAACGAGCCGCCGATCCCGCACGGCTACCGCGCCGACAACGCCACCGTGTCCGAGCTCAACGACACGATGCTCGACGCGATCCTGGAGCACGCCGGCCCGGACGCCCCGGTGCCGACCGTCGTCCTGCTGGACCTGCTCGGCGGCGCGCTGTCCGACGCGCCCGAGCATCCCGGCGTCGGCTGGGACCGCGAAGCCCGCTTCACCGTCCGGGCACTGTCCGTGGTGGACCACGCCGCGATCCCCGAGATCCGGGCCGCCCACGGGAAGCTGTTCGACGCGCTGAAGCCCTGGTCGACCGGCAAACTCCTGACCTTCGTCTACGGCGAGAGCGGCGCGGACGAGGAAGCGTCCAAGGTGTACTCCCCGGCGGACCTGCGGCGGCTCGCCGGGATCAAGGCGGCCGTCGACCCGGCGAACCGTTTCCGGCTGACGCACAACGTCGAACCCGCGCGTGACGCTGGGTGATCTTCGGAATCCGCTGGTGGAGGGCCCCGATCCGGGGCGAAGGCACCGTGCACGGCCCCCGTATACTTCCGGGCCGATACCGCCATTAGGGGGCACTGTGCGCACTTTGGACCATGACGAGTTCCTCGCCATGCGTCGGTTCCCCGCGCTCGACGGGCTGCGCGCGATCGCGGCCACCATCGTGATCCTCTTCCACTTCGCGGGGCCGAAGTGGAGCTGGCTGTCCGGCTGGGTCGGTGTCTACATCTTCTTCGTGCTGTCCGGTTTCCTGATCACGACGCTGCTGCTGCGTGAACAGGACCGGACCGGCCGGATCTCGCTTTCGGCGTTCTACCTGCGCCGCGTGTTCCGGATCCTGCCGCCGTACCTGGTGATCCTCGGCGGGATCGTCGTGTTCGTGTGGCTGCGCGGCGAGTTCTTCGCCCGCGAGTTCCCGCACGCGCTGAAGTACTACCTGACGTTCTTCAACGAGTTCCTGCCCGGCAGCAAGCCCAACGGCGCGGACAACTTCTTCAGCGGCTCGTGGACGCTGGGCATCGAGGAGAAGTTCTACCTGGTCTGGCCGTTCCTGCTGGTGGTCGCGGGTGCCGTCGGGCTCGCCGCGGCCTGGCGCAAGCTCGCGCTGGCGTTCGCCGCGTTCGCGCTGATGGCCGGGCTGGTGGGGGTCACCAGCGGGTGGGTGCTCAACGGGCCGCAGGTGCCGATCTACCGGTCGACGGTGCACTACGCGATCCTGCTGATCGGCTGCGTGCTGGCGATCGCGATGCACTACCGCCGGTCCTACGCGGTGATCAAACCGCTGACCCACCCGCTCGCGGCGATCCCGGTGTTCGGCGCGTTCGCCGTGCTGCACGTCAACATGGAAAGCCTGTGGTGGGAGACCGGCAGCAACCTCGGTCTGCTGATCGCCTACGGACTGCTCTCGGCGATGCTGCTGGTCGTGCTGGTCTCGCCGGGGCCGCTGCGCTGGCTGCTGGCGACGAAGGTGATGCGCTTCGTCGGTGAGCGCTCGTACTCGCTCTACCTGCTGCAGGGCCCGGTGCACTTCGCCGTGGTGGCGGCGATCCCGCCGCTGGGCGAGCACCGGATGATCAGCGCGCTGACCGTGTTCGCGGTCGGGCTGGGGATCGCGGACCTCATCCACCGCTGGGTGGAGCAGCCGATGATCACCACCGGCAAGAAGCTGATCGCGCGCCGCCAGGAGCGCAAGGCGCTGCGAGCGGCCGAAGCCGAACTTCAGCGGCCGAACGCCGTCGAGGCTCCCAGCGGCGCACGCTGACCCCCGCAAGGACCGCAACCAGAGGACTAGTTGCGTAGTCAGCGGGAAATCGTGACGATCGGGATCACCCGATCGGTCTTCTTCTCGTAGTCGGCGAAGCCCGGCATGAGACTGACCATCTTCGCGTAGAGACGGTCGCGCTCGGCGCGGTCTTCGAGGACGACCGTCGCGGTCGCTTCGAACTTCTCCGTGCCGACCTCGATGGTGACCTTCGGGTTCGCCACGATGTTGTGGTACCAGGCCGGGTTCTTGTCGGCACCGGCGTACGACGCGGCGATGACGTACTTGCCGTCATCCTCCGCGTACGCGAGCGGCGAGGTGCGCGGCTCGCCGCTCTTCGCCCCGATGGTGGTGAGAAGAAGCAGGGAGCCGCCCTCGAACGGGCCGCCCACCTTCCCGTCGTTCTCGCGGAATTCCTTGATGATGTTCTGGTTCCAGTCGAGCATTTCGGACATCTATCCTCCTGTGTGGATCTCCGTCGCCGAGGCTACTCAGTCTTCGTGGGCCTTGCGGCGCTGCGCCTCGGCCCGCTCACGGCACTTGCGCAGGAATTCTTCGTCGTCCTCGGCACTCGTCGCGGCGAAACGGCCCGGCCGGTCGTATTCCGGGAACGCCGGGCTCTCGCGTTCGTAGCGGCCGCGCGGGGCCCGGGCGGCGTGCTGCGGGCGACCGGCGACGAGCCAGACGATCGAGCCGATCAGCGGGACGATCAGCACCAGCAGCAACCACATCCCCTTGGGCATGTTGCGGCACGATCCTTCGTCCGTGGTGATCACGTCGACGATGCAGAAGATCCACAGACCGAGCGTGAGAACGCCGAAGAAACCATTGAAATACAGCATCGAAAATCTCCCCAGTTCCGGATTGCCGGGGTAAGTATTAGCACAGGAGGGCGTCGAGAATTCCCGCGGCCGCTTGAAGCGCCTGCGCCTGTCCCGGGCACTGCTTGGGCCCTGCTCCGAACGGACGTTTCGTCAGGTCCACTTCGACCACCGCGCCGTCGACCCACCGCCGGGTGATCCGGACCGGCGGGTCCTCGCGCAGAACCCGGTCGAGCAGGCTCTCGGCGTCTTCACCGGGCCGGCGGGCGGCCAGGGCCTTGCCGAGCAGCTTGGCCGTCGCGTCACAAGCCTGCACCAGGAGCCCGATCCGCGCGGCCGTCCGCTCGTCGACGTCACCGCCACAGACCTCGATCAGCCGCCGCATGGCCGCTTCGGCGCCGGGACCGGTTTCGGTATGCGGGTGGTAGCTCGCGGAAACCGTTGCGATGTCGCGGGAAACGTCCGGCAGACCGAGTTCGGCGGCCAGGACGGCGACCGGGACCGTCCACAGGATCCGGTCCACCGGCTGGTCCCGTAATTCCCGGGTGAGCGCGAAGGCCTTGTCCCGCAAGGAGCCCATCGGCGCGAGTTCGGCGAGCACGAGCGCGCGGCGCCGCGGGTGGTCCTCCGGGCGGCTGAATCGGGCGACGTTCGCCCGCAGCCACCGGACGCCACCGGGTTCGACGTCCTGGGGCACCGGCGGGACGGGGGCTTCGATCAGCGGATTCTCCATACCGTGACGCTAAGTGCGGAACGCTTCGGTCACGACCGAAACGTCAGCTCACCGTCGTTGTTATGGTGACCGGGTGACGGCCGTGTCGGAGACAACCGAAGTCGACGGCGCGGGGCGAACGGCGCAACCGCGCCAGTTGATCGTGACCGTGTACGGCCTCTACTCACGCGGCGAAGGCGGCTGGCTTTCCGTCCGGTCCTTGATCGACCTGCTGGCGGTTGTCGACGTCGAAGAACCCGCCGTCCGGTCGTCGATCTCCCGGTTGAAACGGCGCGGGATCCTTTCCGCCGTGCGCCGGGACGGGGCCGCGGGCTACGAACTCTCCGAAACGGCGCTGGCGATCCTGCGCGAAGGCGACGAACGCATCTTCCGCCGCGAACGCGCCACTCCCGGCGACGGCTGGCTGCTCGCGGTGTTCTCGGTCCCGGAGGCCGAACGGCACAAACGGCACATTCTTCGCACCCAGCTCGCGCGACTCGGTTTCGGGACCGCGTCGTCCGGCGTCTGGATCGCTCCCGCGCATCTGCGCGACGCGACGTCGGACATGCTCCGGCGGCTCGAACTGGAGGGCTACGCGGATCTTTTCCACGCCGAGCACCTCGCGTTCGGCGACGTGCGCGAGAAGATCCACGACTGGTGGGATCTCGACCAGCTCGAAACGCTGTACACCGCGTTCCTCGACGAGCACACGCCCGCGCTCCGGCGCTGGCAGCGGCGCAAGAACACGCACGAGGCCGAGGCGTTCGCCGACTACGTCCGGGTGCTGACCGACTGGCGGCGGCTGCCCTACCTCGACCCGGGCCTGCCCGCCGAACTGCTGCCGCCCGCCTGGGCCGGGATCCGGGCCGCGGACCTGTTCTTCACGCTGCACTCGCGCTTGGGCGAGGCCGCGGCCGCCCACGTCTCGCGCACCCTCCCCTAACCCCCTCCCCGCTCCCCCCCTGCCCCTCACCCTCCCCCCAAGCGCGCAATGAACGGGCCTTTCCTTGCAAATTTTGCAAGGAAAGGCCCGTTCATTGCAGCTCTGGCGGACGTTGCAGCCCTGGCGGACGTTGCAGCCCCGGCGGACTTCGCAGCCCCGGCGGACTTCGGGCCAAGAGCCGCCGCCGCTACTCCTGGACCACAGCGAAGCCCTGCACTTCCACCAGCGCCTCGACGTCCCAAAGCCGGCTCACGCCGATCCCCGCCATCGCGGGGTACTCGCTCCCGGCCAGCCGCTTCCACACCGCGCCGATCTCCCGCGCGTGGGCGCGGTAGTCGTCCATGTCGACGATGTAGATGGTCACGCTGCACAGGTCGGACGGCTCCCCGCCCGCCGCGCGCAACGCGGTGAGCAGATTGGACAGCGCGCGTTCGAACTGCTCGACCACCCCCTCGCCGACGATGCGGTTCTCTTCGTCCAAAGCCGTCTGACCGGCGAGGAAGACGAACCGTCCACTCGCCGCGACAGCGTGCGAGAAGCCGGAAGGACGGCCAAGCCCGGGCGGGTTGATGCGCTCCATGCGGGTCAGCATATCCCGCATCGTTGACGGTCGTACATACCGCGACATACCCTGAGCGACGTGCGTATCGCGGTGTTAGGCGGCGGCCCGGCGGGGCTCTACTTCGCCACGCTGGCGAAACAGCTCCATCCCGATCACGAGATCACCGTCTGGGAGCGCAACGCGCCCGACGACACCTTCGGGTTCGGGGTGGTGTTCTCCGACGAGACCCTCGGCGGCATCGAGCACGCCGATCCGGTGATCCACGCCGCCATGCGGCAAGAGTTCGCGCGCTGGGACGACATCGACGTCCACTTCCGCGGCACCGTGCACACCTCCGGCGGGCACGGGTTCGCCGCGATGAGCCGCAAACGGCTGCTCGGCATCCTCCAGGAACGCTGCGCGGAACTCGGCGTGGACGTGCGTTTCCGCACCGAGGCGCCGGACGTGGCCGAGGCGAGCGCCGAGTATGACCTCGTCGTCGCGGCGGACGGCGTCAACTCGCCGACCCGCGCCGCGCTCGCCGAAAGCTTCAGGCCGGACATCCAGACCCGGCGCTGCAAGTACATCTGGCTCGGCACCGACCTGGTCTTCGACGCCTTCAAGTTCCACGTGCTCGAGACCCCGCACGGGATCATGCAGATCCACGGCTACCCGTACAGCGACACCGCGAGCACCTTCATCCTCGAGCTGCACGAGGGCGTCTGGGAGCGCGCGTTCGGCCAGATCGCCGCGACCTCGCTGGCGCCGGGCGAGAGCGACGAGAAGTCGATCGAGGTCATCCGCGAACTGTGCGCGGACGTCCTCGGCGGCCACCGGACGTTCGCCAACAACTCGAAGTGGACCGCGTTCGCCACCGTGCGCTGCGCGAGCTGGCGTCACGAGAACGTCGTCCTGCTCGGCGACGCCGCCCACACGGCGCACTTCTCCATCGGGTCCGGCACCAAACTCGCCATGGAAGACGCCCTCGCGCTCGCCGCCTGCCTGCACGAACAGTCCGATACGGACAGCGCGCTGAAGGCGTACGAAGCCGAGCGCCGCCCCGTCGTCACCTCGACCCAGCGTGCCGCGCAGGCGAGCCTGGAGTGGTTCGAGAACCTGGGCCGGTACACGCATCAGGATCCGGCGCAGTTCGCGTTCAACATCCTCACCCGCAGCCGCCGCGTCACCTACGACAACCTCCGGCTGCGCGATCCCGGATTCGCCGCCGAACTGGACACCTGGTTCGCGTCCACTTTGGACAACGAAGTCCGCCCGCCGATGTTCCAGCCCTTCCGGATCGGGAACCTGGACCTGCCGAACCGCGTCGTCGTCTCGCCGATGGACATGTATTCCTCCGAGGACGGCGTCCCGACCGATTTCCACCTGGTACACCTGGGAAGCAAGGCACTCGGCGGCGCCGGCCTGGTGATGACGGAAATGGTCTGCGTCTCCGAGACCGGCCGCATCACCCCGGGCTGCGGCGGCCTGTACACCGAGGAACAGGAACGGGCCTGGGCCAGGATCACCGATTTCGTCCATGGCGGCACACCCGCGCGGATCGGTGTCCAGCTCGGCCATTCCGGGCGCAAGGGTTCGACGAAACTGATGTGGGACGGCATCGACCAGCCGCTCCCCGAAGGCAACTGGGAGATCTGCGCCCCGTCCGCGCTCCCGTACGCCGAGGCGAACCAGACCCCGCGCGAGCTCACGATCCCCGAGCTGGCCGAGATCCGCGAGCAGTTCGCCGAATCCGCCCGTGCCGCCGGTCGCGCCGGGTTCGACCTCCTCGAACTCCACTGCGCGCACGGCTACCTCCTGTCGTCCTTCCTGTCCCCGCTCACCAACCACCGCACCGACGAGTACGGCGGCTCGCTCGAGAACAGGCTGCGCTTCCCGCTGGAAGTCTTCGACGCCGTCCGCGCGGCGTGGCCAGCCGATCGGCCGATGACGGTCCGCATCTCCGCGACCGACTGGTACGACGGCGGGATCGACGTCGACGAGGCCGTCGAGATCGCCCGCGCGTTCGCCGAGCACGGCACCGACGGCATCGACGTCTCGACCGGTCAGGTCGTCAGCGACGAGAAACCCCAGTACGGCCGCAGTTACCAGACCCCGTACGCCGACCGGATCCGCAACGAGATCGGCCGCGAGTACGGCGTCGCGGTGATCGCCGTCGGCGCGATCTCGTCCTACGACGACGTCAACTCGCTCATCCTGGCGGGCCGCGCGGATCTGTGCGCCCTCGGCAGGACTCATCTTTACGATCCACAGTGGACACTGCACGCCGCGGCCGAACAGGACTACCCGATGCCGTGGCCGAAGCAGTACGCGGCGGGCAGCCGGAAGCCGCAGGGCGGCCGCACCGACGGACCGAAACCGCGGCTGGAACTGTTGCGCTCGGGAGAACCCGGCACCGCGCACGCCCGCTGGCGACCTGGGAGCGACCGATGACAGCCTTCGCCTTGAGCCCGGAGCAGCAGGATTTCGCCACGGAAGTCCGCAGGCTGGGCGCCGGGAAACTCCGGCCGCTGGCGGAATCCGGCACCGAAGGCGCGGTCAACCGCCCGCTGCTCAAGGAAATGGGCGCGCTCGGCCTGCTTGCCCGGCTGTTCCCCGGCGTCGATGGAGGCAGCCCGAGCCGGGAGGCCGCGGCAACGGATCTCTGCATCCTGCGGGAATCGCTCGCGAGCCAGAGCACCGAAGCCGAAACGGCGTTGGCGCTACAGGGCTTGGGCACGTATCCGGTGCTGCAGTCCGGACAGGATTCGCAGGTCTCGAAGTGGGTTCCGGCCGTCGCCGCAGGGGACGCCGTCGCCGCTTTCGCGCTCACCGAACCGAACGCGGGCTCGGACGCGGCCGCGCTGGAGCTCTCCGCCGAGCCCGACGGCGACGGCTGGCGTCTCACCGGCGAGAAGATGTGGATCTCCAACGCCCCCGAGGCCGACTTCTACAGCGTTTTCGCCCGCACCACCCCGGAAGCGGGCTCGCGCGGGGTCTCCGCGTTCGTCGTCCCCGCCGATCGCGCCGGGCTTTCCGGTGAGCATCTCGACCTGGTCAGCCCGCATCCCATCGGCACCCTCGTGTTCGACGGGGTCCGCGTCGAGCGGGACGAACTGCTCGGCGAACAGGACCGCGGTTTCGGGGTCGCCATGCGGACGCTGGACCTGTTCCGGCCGAGCGTCGGCGCGTTCGCCGTCGGGATGGCGCAGGCCGCGCTCGACGCCGCGGTCGCCCACGCCCAGACCCGGATCGCGTTCGGCGGGCCGTTGCTGAAACAGCAGACCGTGGCGCACACCCTTGCCGAAATGGCGACCCGCACCGAGGCGTCGCGCCTGCTCGTGTACGCCGCGGCCGCCGCCTACGACGCGGGCGAGCGGAACCTCGCCGGCCGCGCCGCGATGGCGAAGCTGTTCGCCACCGAAACGGCCCAGTACGTCGTCGACTCGGCCGTGCAGATCCACGGCGCGCGGGCACTGCGGCGCGGTCACCTGCTCGAACACCTCTACCGCGAGGTCCGGGCGCCGCGGATCTACGAAGGCGCGTCCGAGGTGCAGCGGACGATCATCGCCCGGTCCCTGACTTCTTGACCCGCTCGACGATGTCGCGGTAGGCCAGCCCGCTCTGCTTGATCGTCCGCGCCTGCGTCTCGCGATCGACCCGCACCAGGCCGAGCCGTTTGGCGTAGCCGTAGGCCCATTCGAAACTGTCCAAAAAGGACCAGGCGAAGTAGCCGCGGACGTCCGCGCCCGCCTGCCGCGCGGCCGCCGTGGCGGCGATGTGCGCGGACAGATACGCGGCGCGGTCGTCGTCGCGGACGAAGCCTGTCTCGTCGGGGACGTCGGTGAAGGCGGCGCCGTTTTCGGTGACGTACAGCGGCAGGCCGGGATAGTCACGGGTGATCCGGACGAGGAGTTCGGTGAGCTTGTCCGGCAGGATCTCCCAGCCCAGCACCGTCGACGGCGCCCCGAACGGGACCTTGCGGAACGCGGGCATCCCGAAGTGCTCGACCGCGTTCCCGTTCTCCTCCACCCCGGAGTACCGCGTCCCGAAGTAGTAGTCGACACCGAGGAAGTCGAGCGGCGCCGCGATGATCGACGGATCCCACGGTTCGGACGGCAGGCGGATGCCCTGGCGCGCGAGGTCTTCGAGGACGTCCTCCGGATAGCGGCCGTGTACGAGCGCGTCGAGGTAGAACCGCGTGCCGAGCCCGTCCTCGAACCGGGCGGCCTCGCGGTCGGCTTCGCTGGGGGTGGCCGGATCGGCGGTGCTCAGGTTGAGCGTGATGCCGAACTTCGTCCCGGGCGGCGCGAGTTCCCGCATCCGCCGCACGGCGAGGCCGTGGCCGAGCAGCAAGTGATGCGCCGCCGCCATGCCCGCCTTCGCGTCCCGGCGGCCGGGCGCCATCACCCCGTGGACGTAACCGTGCATGGCCGTGCACCACGGCTCGCTCAGCGTGGTCCAGTGGCGGACGCGGTCGCTCAGCCGCTCGAACACGAGCATCGCGTAGTCGGCGAAACGGACAGCGGTGTCGCGGGCAGGCCAGCCGCCCGCGTCTTCGAGGTGCTGCGGCAGATCCCAGTGGTACAGCGTCAGCCACGGATCGATGCCGTTGTTGAGCAGTTCGTCGACCAGCCGGTCGTAGAAGGCGATCCCGGCGGGGTTGACGCCGCCGCGCCCGCGCGGCTGCACCCTCGGCCAGGACACGGAGAACCGGTAGGTGTCGACGCCGAGTTCCTTCACCAGCGCGACGTCGGCGGGCATCCGGTGGTAGTGGTCGCAGGCGACCTCGCCGGTGTCACCGTGGTCGATCGCCCAGGGCGACTGGCCGTAGGTGTCCCAAATGGACGGTGTTCGTCCGTCTTCGGCGACCGCGCCTTCGATCTGGTAGGCCGAGCTGCCGACACCCCACCGGAAATCGGACGGCAAGGTGCCGATGAGCTCGTTTTCCTCCGTCACGGCGCCCTCCTTCCGGCCAGCCTGCCTTATTTCACCAGTTAATACATGGCGGAGGCTAAGGTCGTGGGGCATCCTGGAAAGGTCCGCCGCCATAAGATGGGTATCCGCATGCCTGCCAAGCGCACCACCGTCCGTGACCTGCGGCGGCACAACCGTTCCCTCCTGCTGTCGAAACTCTACTTCGACGGCCCGCTCAGCCGCCACGAATTGAGCGGTCTGACCGGATTGAGCGCCGCGACCGTCAGCAACGTGACCGCCGAACTCGGCGAAGAACGCCTCATCACCGAAGCCGGGCTGGTCGAATCCGACGGTGGCAGGCCCCGCGTCCTGCTCCGCGTCGATCCTGCGTATGGCCACGTCGCCGGGGTCGACATCGGCGAGACCGGGGTGAAGGTCGAACTGTTCGACCTCACCATGAACCGGCTCGCCACCGTCGAACACCCCCTCGCCTCCCCGCGGCCGGACGCGGCGTCGGCCGTCACCCAGGTGGCGTCCGGAATCCGGGAAGTGATCGCGGAATCGGGCATCGACGAAGCGACCGTGCTCGGTGTCGGCGTCGGCGTTCCCGGCACGGTCGAACAGGGCTCTGCCGAAAAGGGCGGGGCGCTCCGCGTGCACGCGCCCACCATCGGCTGGAAAGAGGTCCCGCTCACCGATCTCCTGCGCGCGGAGGGCGTCGAACTGCCGTTGTTCGTCGACAACGGCGCGAAAACCCAGGGCCAGGGGGAAATGTGGTTCGGCGCCGGTCGCGGCGCCCGGCACGCGGTGATCGTCCTGATCGGCTCGGGGGTCGGCGCCGCCGTCGTCACCGACGGCACCACCTACCGGGGCTCCACCAGCAGCGCGGGCGAATGGGGTCATACGACGATCGTCTACGGCGGACAGGACTGCCGTTGCGGATCACGCGGTTGCCTGGAGTCCTACGTCGGCGCGGAAGGCGTCCTCGCGCGCTATCGCAAGGCGCGCGGCGGGAAGACCACTTCGGACGAGGACGAGCAGACGCAGTTCGCCGCGCTGCTGGAGTCGGCGGGCAAGTCCAAGGCCGCGGCCAAGGTGCTGGAAGAAACGGCGGGCTATCTCGGCGCCGGGATCGGCAACCTGATCAACCTGTTCAACCCCGAGCGGATCGTGCTGGGCGGCTGGGCCGGACTGGCGCTCGGCGAGGAGTACCTGCCCGAGATCCGGCGCGTGGCAGGCGAGCACGCGCTCGCGCACGTGTTCGACCAGACGGAGATCGAACTCGGGCAGCTCGGGCCGGACGCCGTCGCCATAGGAGCCGCCACCCTCCCGGTCGCCGCCCTGCTGGACCAGGGCGCGGACCCTCGGACGGCCGGGTCCAAGCGGGGCACGGCCGCCTGAGCCTTAATTCGAGGTTAAAAAATACCTCACCGGACATCTTGTCGCAGTGGTAGAGACCATGCATACTTTGTTGCCAGGCGCAACAAAGTGGTTCCGCCGTGCGCCTTCTCCTCGTGTCCCCAACGGTCAGAGAGGCGACAACGATGTCCATCTCCGCACGTTTCCGCTGGACCGCGGTGCTCGCCGCCGCCGTCCTGCTCGGCTCGCTCCCGGCGACAGCCCAAGCCCCCGCTTCCGAAGCCGCGGTCATGGCCGCGACGTTCACCGACGACTTCAACGGCCCCGCGGGCGCCGGCATCGACACCTCGAAGTGGCACTTCGAGACCGGTGACAACGTGAACAACCACGAACGGCAGTGGTACACGTCCGGGACGAACAACGCGGCGCTCGACGGCCAGGGCAACCTCGTCATCACCGCGAAGAAGGAGAATCCGGGCAACTACAACTGCTGGTACGGGCGCTGCGAGTACACCTCGGCCCGGTTGTCCACGCAGGGACAGTTCACCCAGACCTACGGCCGGTTCGAAGCACGGATGAAACTGCCGCGCGGACAAGGGATGTGGCCCGCGTTCTGGATGCTCGGCGCCGACATCGGCAACGTCGGCTGGCCCAACAGCGGCGAGATCGACATCATGGAGAACGTCGGCTTCGAGCCGAACACGGTGCACGGAACGCTTCACGGCCCCGGTTACTCCGGCGCGGGCGGGATCGGCGCGGGTTACAACGGCCCGAACTTCTCCGACGACTTCCACACCTACGCCGTCGACTGGGCACCGAACCAGATCCGGTGGTACGTGGACGGAAACCTCTACCAGACCCGCACGCCCGCCGATCTCAACGGCAACCGCTGGGTCTTCGACCACCCCTTCTACCTGATCCTGAACCTCGCCGTCGGCGGTTACTGGCCGGGCGACCCGAACTCCAGCACCGTGTTCCCGCAGCGCCTCGTCGTCGACTACGTGCACGTCAACTCCAGCAACACTTCCGGGAACACCGGGCGGATCACCGGGATCGGCGGGAAGTGCGTCGACGTCGCCGCCGCGAACAGCGCCAACGGCACCCCGATCCAGATCACCGACTGCAACGGCAACGCGGCGCAGAACTGGACCGTCGGCGGCGACGGGACGATCCGCGCACTGGGCAAGTGCCTGGACGTCTCCGGCGGCGGGACCGCGGACGGCACCGCCGTGCAACTGTGGGACTGCAACGGTTCCGGCGCGCAGCGCTGGGCGGTCAGCGGCGCGCGTGACATCGTGAACCCGCAGGCGAACAAGTGTCTCGACGCCACCGGGAACTCGTCCGCGAACGGGACCAGGCTGCAGATCTGGACCTGTGGCGGTGGCGCGAACCAGAAGTGGACCACCCCCTGACCCACCGCGTTTCGTCCTCTGGTCGCGGTCGTTCGTACTCGGAACCACCGCGACCAGAGGACGAATTGCGTCAGGGGGAGCGTTCGGCGTAGGCCTCGACGAGCTGGTTTTCGGCGTCGGTGAGGTACTGCGCGAGGAGCGCTTCGGCGCCGGCGCCGTCACCGGCCTCGATGCGCTCGAGGATCTCCGCGTTGCGCTTGAGGTACGGCTCGTGGAAGCGCCGCGGATCGGCCATCATGTGGAACACCAGCCGGAGTTCGGCGAAGATGCCGCGCATCAGCTCGTCGATCCGTTCGCTGCCACCGAGTTCCGCGATCGCCGAGTGGAACCGGATGTTCGCGGTGCCGAGGTCCTGCCAGCGCTCGCTCCGTTCGGCGAGCCTGCCGTCCTCGACCATGCGCGCGAGCTTCGCGAACGTCGGCGGCTTCTCCGTCACCGCGCGGACCGCCGAGCACTCGACGACCTTGCGCACCTTGTAGAGATCGACGACGTCCTCGACCGACAGCACCCGCACGAAGACACCGCGGTTGAGCTCGTGGGTCAGCAGCCGTTCATGCGTGAGCAGCCGGAACGCCTCGCGCAGCGTGTTGCGGGAGACGCCCAGCGCCGAGCCGATGTCGTGTTCCGAGAGCCGCACGCCAGGCAGGAAGAAGCCTTCGGCGATGCGCGTGCGCAGGACACCCGCGACCCGCTCGGCGGTGCTGGTGCGGCTGATCATGCCCCGGTCGGCTTCGAGTCCTTGCACTGAGACGGGACCACCCTCCGCGATCGTCACGTAACGGATCCTACCTACGGACAAGAGGGCAAGCCAAGGATCCTCTTGTGGAATTGTTGAACAATACCTACAGTGGCTATCCATGTGACCCGTGCCACCATGAACAGTCACCTCTGGAGGTGCCGATGACCGCGACAGCCACTACCGAAGACACTCGCCCCTTCGCCTGGTTCCGCACGCTCGGTTCGCGAGGCCGGCGGGCCTTCGTCGGCGCGTTCGGCGGGTACGGGCTCGACTCGTTCGACTACCAGACCTTGCCGCTCGGCCTGGCCGCGATCACCGCCTACTACGGGCTTTCCGGTGGTGAGGCGGGCCTGCTCGGCACGACGACGCTGGTGGTTTCGGCGATCGGCGGCATCGGCGCGGGCATCCTGGCCGACCGTATCGGCCGCGTGCGCACCCTCCAGATCACCATCGCGATGTACACGATCTTCACCGTGCTCTGCGGGTTCGCGCCGAACTTCGAAACGCTCCTGGTCTTCCGCGCCCTGCAGGGTCTCGGGTTCGGCGGCGAGTGGGCCGCCGGCGCCGCGCTGGTGGCGGAGTACTCGCAGGCGAAATATCGCGGCCGCACGGTCGCCTTCGTCCAGAGTGCCTGGGCGGTCGGCTGGGCGCTGTCGGTCGTCGTCTACACGGTGGTCTTCAGTATCTGGAGCCCGGACATCGCCTGGCGCGTCATGTTCTGGACCGGGGTCATCCCGGCGCTGCTGGTGCTGTGGGTCCGGCGGAACGTCCAGGACGCGCCCGTCGCGGAGGCCGCCCGCGCGGCCAAGAAGGAACGCGGTTCGTTCAAGGGCATCTTCAAGCCGGACCTGCTGCGCACGACGTTCTTCGCCGCGCTGCTCGCGACCGGTGTCCAGGGCGGTTACTACACGCTCGCGACCTGGCTGCCGAGCTACCTGAAGACCACCCGGGGCCTCACCGTCATCGGGACGGGCGGCTATCTCGCGTTCCTGATCTCCGGCGCTTTCATCGGCTACGTCACCGGCGGCTACCTCACGGATCTGTTGGGACGTAAGAAAACGTTCCTGCTCTTCTCGGTGCTTTCGGCGGGCCTGATCATCGCGTACACCCAGATCCCGGCGGGCGCGAACACGCTCGTGCTGTTCCTCGGCTTCCCGCTCGGGTTCTCGATGTCCGCGATCTTCAGCGGATTCGGCGCGTTCCTCGCCGAGCTGTACCCGTCGGCGCTGCGCGGGACCGGGCAGGGCTTCACCTACAACCTCGGCCGGGCCATCGGCGCGACCTTCCCCGCCGTGGTCGGTTTCCTCGGCGCGGGCGGCGCGATGGTGTTCGGCGCCGTCGGCTACGGAATCGCCATTCTGGCGCTGCTCGGCCTGCCCGAGACTCGCGGTCGCGAACTCCTGTGACGACAATCGGACGAGGAGGCACCGCGATGACCACCTTCGACGAACCGGCGACCCTGTCCCCCGGCGAGGCCCGCGCCCTGTTCCGCGCGGGCACCGCCCGCCCGACCACCGGCTGGGCGAACGGCTTCACCCAGACCAACCTGATCGCCGTCCCCGAGGACTGGGCCTACGACGTCCTGCTGTTCTGCCAGCGGAACCCGCAGCCCTGCCCGGTGCTCGACGTCAGCGATCCCGGCGACCCGTCGACACGGCTGGCGCCCGGCGCGGACCTGCGCACCGACCTGCCGCGTTACCGGGTCTGGCAGAACGGCGCGCTCTCCGGCGAGATCCCGGACGCGAGCGGCCTGTGGCGCAGCGACATGGTCGCGTTCTCGATCGGCTGCAGCTTCACCTTCGAAGCGGCACTGGCCGCGGAGGGCATCCCGCTGCGGCACGTCGACCAGGGCCGCAACGTGGCGATGTACGTGACGAACCGGGAGTGCGTCCCGGCCGGGCGGCTGCACGGGCCGATGGTGGTCTCGATGCGGCAGATCCCCGAGGACCGCGTCGACGACGCCGTGCGCGTCACCCGCGGGATGCCCGCCGTGCACGGTGCGCCCGTGCACATCGGCGACCCGTCCGCGCTCGGCATCGCCGATCTCGCCCACCCCGATTTCGGGGACCCGGTCGACGCGGAACCCGGTGACGTGCCGGTGTTCTGGGCGTGCGGTGTGACCCCGCAGGCGGCGCTGATGGCCTCGCGGCCGCCGTTCGCGATCACGCACGCGCCGGGCTACATGTTCGTGACCGACAAACTCGACAGTGAGTTCAGGGTGGCCTGATGGATCTCAACAGTGACCTGGGCGAGGGTTTCGGCGCCTGGAAAATGGGCGACGACGACGCCATGCTCGACATCGTCACCAGCGCGAACGTCGCGTGCGGATTCCACGCCGGTGATCCGTCGGTGATGCGGCGCGTCTGCGAACGCGCGGGGATGCGCGGCGTTGTCATCGGCGCGCACGTCGCCTACCGCGATCTGGCCGGGTTCGGGCGGCGGGCGATGGACGTCGCCCCGGACGACCTGACTGACGACGTGCTCTACCAGATCGGCGCCCTCGACGCGTTCGCCAGGGCCGCGGGGACCCGGGTGCGGTACGTCAAACCGCACGGGGCCTTGTACAACACCGCTTCCGTGGATCCGGAGCAGGCGGCCGCGGTGGTCGAGGCGATCCGGCGGTTCCACCCCACGCTCGCGCTGTTGTGCCCGCCGGGGTCGGAAATGGCCGTGCAAGCGGAAAAAGCCGGGTTCCCCTCGTACGCCGAGGCGTTCGCGGACCGCGCGTACACGTCCGAAGGCCTTCTGGTCTCCCGGAAACTGCCGGGCGCCGTGCTCCACGACGCCGACGAGGTGGCCGACCGGGCGGTCGCGATGGCGACCACCGGCAAGGTCGTCGCCGCCGACGGGACCGAGCTGACGCTCCAGCCGCATTCGCTCTGCGTGCACGGCGACACTCCCGGCGCCGTCGACCTGGCGCGCCGGATCCGCGCCGGGCTCGACGCGTCTGGTGTCCACATTGGATCGTTCCTCGAGGCCGCGTGATGCGAGTTCTGCCTTATGGGGCGCGTGCGGCCATGGTCGACTTCGACGATCCGTCGGAGGTGCTCGGGCTGCACGCGTCACTGGAGCAGGACCCGCCGGACGGCGTCGTCGAACTGGTCCCGGCCGCACGGTCCCTGCTCATCCGGTTCGACCCGGGCCGGACCCATCACGACCGGCTCGCGGGCGACGTCCTCGATCGGTCCACAGTGGACGTCGCACCTCGCGAAGCCGCCGAGATCGTCGTGCCGGTGCGCTACGACGGCCCGGACCTCGCCGACGTCGCGGCGGCCGCGGGCCTGTCGCCGGAAGCCGTCGTCCGGCGGCACGAGGACGGGACCTACGTCTCGGCCTTCTGCGGTTTCGCACCGGGTTTCGCCTACCTGACCGGACTCGACCCCGCCCTGCACCTGCCGCGCCGGACGAGCCCGCGCACCCGGGTGCCCGCCGGATCGGTCGCGATCGCGGGCGAGTACACGGCGGTGTACCCGAACGCCTCACCCGGCGGCTGGCAGCTGATCGGACGGACCACCCTGCCGGTGTGGGATGTCGAACGGGAGCCGCCGAACCTGCTCGCGCCCGGTACGCGGATCCGGTTCTCTTCATGACCGCGAAGATCGAAGTGGTCCGTCCCGGGGTTTTCGCCACCGTGCAGGATCTCGGGCGCCCGGGCCTGGCCGCGATCGGCGTCGGCCGGTCCGGTGCCGCCGACCGCGGTTCGCTGCGGCTGGCGAACCGGCTGGTCGGCAACCCCGAAGGTCACGCGGCGCTGGAAAGTGTCCTGGGCGGCCTCGTCCTGAGGTTCTCGGCGCCGGCGACCGTCGCCGTCACCGGCGCGCCCTGCTCGATCACCGCCGGAGGGCGTGCTGTCGGACCCGGCTCACCGATCCTTGTGCGTGCCGGTGAAGACCTCGTGCTCGGCACGGCCTCCCAGGGTTTGCGGTGCTATGTCGCCGTGCGCGGCGGCATCGACGTCCCGCCGGTGCTGGGCGCCCGGGCGACCGACACCCTCGGCAAACTCGGCCCACCGGTACTTTCGGCCGGGATGACGCTGCCAGTGGGACAGCGGGTGCTGGCCCACCCTGGCGTGGATCTCGCCCCTCAGTCTCCATTACCGGACGAGCCGGTTCTGCGGGTCACTCCGGGACCCAGGGCCCCGTGGTTCGTTCCCGGCGCACTGTCCACTTTGGTCTCTTCTGGTTACGTCGCCACCTCCGACGTCGACCGGGTGGGCGTGCGGCTGTCGGGTGCGGTGCTCTCGCGGGCGCGCGACGACGAGTTGCCGCCCGAGGCGGCGGTGCCCGGCGCGTTGCAGATTCCTCCTTCGGGGCAACCGATCCTGTTCCTCGCCGACCATCCGGTGACCGGGGGCTATCCGGTGATCGCGGTGGTGGACGAGGCCGACTTGGACCTGGCCGCTCAGGTGCGGCCGGGGCAGCGCGTGCGATTCCGGTGTCCGTGAACCGCCACTCACGAGAGTCCCGAAACCCGCAAAGTGAGATTCAGCCGCCCCACCAGCCCCAACCCCGGATCGGCGGTCCCCGGCAGCACCTTCGGCACCCCGTGGAAAGCCAGCCGCGACTCCCCGCCGGACACGAACAGATCCCCCGACCGCAGGTCCACATCCGTATAGGGCCGCCCGCGATCCGACGTGTTCCCGAACCGGAAGACGCAAGCGTCCCCCAGACTCAGCGAAACGACCGGCTCCAGCGAGGTCTCGTCCTTGTCCTGGTGCATCCCCATCTTCGCGGCGGCGTCGTAGAAGTTCACCAGTGCGATGTCCGGGTCGTAATCCGAGGCCCCGTAGGCATCGGTCACCGCCCGCCGGCCGAGATCACCCAGCCACGAGGGAAACGGGAGCACCGGGGAACCGTCGTCGGTCACCTTCGAGTACCGGTACGGGTACCAGTGCCAGCCGAGACAGACGGTCCGCACGGACATCACGCCGCCGTTCGGCAGCCGTGTCTGCCGGTAGCCACGCCAGCCGCGGCAGGCTTCGACCAGTTTGCGTTGTTCGTCCAGATCGAGCCAGTCCGGGACGTGCACCGCACCGGGTGCGACTTCGGCCCGGGGTCGGGGGATCAGCGCGTCCACACCTCGAGTTTGCCAGGGCGCGCGCCGATGATCCGGTGGCCCCGCACCATGACGCAGGCCGCGGTGAACCAGCGCAGCACGCGGTGGGCGAAACGCGGCTGAGACGGAGCGGCCTTGACTGTCACGGCGGAGAAGGTGCCACAACGAACCGCGAGAAGCCACCTTTCGGACTACTCCGATCGGCCGGTTGACCGCAGTGCGAACACCCGATTACAGCGCGAGTTCGACGACCGTCACCCCGGCTTGGGCGGGCACCGGGTCGTTCATCGCCGCCAGGACCGCGGGGACGTCGTCGAGGCCGACCCGCTTGCCGATCATCGCTTCGAGGTCGATTCCCGCGGTCTCCACCACCCGCAGCATCTCGGGGTACTCGTGCGCTTGCAGTCCGTGGATGCCGACGATCTCCAGTTCCCCGCCGATCACGCGGTGCATCGGGATCGGCGCGATGCCCTGCGCGGGCGGCATCAATCCGGCCTGGACGTGGCGTCCCCGCTTCCGGAGGCTGGCGATCGAGGCCGCACAGGTGGTCGGCGAGCCGAGGCAGTCGAGGGAGACGTGCGCGCCGCCGCCGGTCAGCTCGCGGACCTGGAGAGCGACGGCTTCGTGGCCCTCGTAGCCGGAGGGGTCGACGACCGAGACAGCCCCCATCCGTGTGGCCAGCGCCCTGGCCTGCGGGGAAGGATCGACGGCGACGACCGACGCACCGGCCGCGACGGCCAGCAGGATCGCCGAGATCCCGACGCCTCCGCAGCCGTAGACCGCGACCCACTGGCCGGGCCGGACGCCGCCCTGCCGCAGCACCGCCCGGAACGCCGTCCCGAAGCGGCAGCCCAGTGCCGCGGCCTCGGCCGAGGACAGCGAGTCCGGCAGCGCCACGAGGTTGACCTCGGCGTTTTCGAGGGCGACGTACTCCGCGAACGAGCCCCAGTGGGTCGCGCCCGGCTGGAACTCGCGGTCGCAGATCTGCTGGTCACCGGCCGCGCACTGGGCGCAGGTGCCGCAGGCGCAGACGAACGGCACCGTCACCCGGTCCCCCTCCGACCAGCCGCGGACGCCCTCGCCGAGCGACGCGATCCGGCCGGCGAGCTCGTGCCCGGCGACGTGCGGCAGGTTCACCGAAGCGTCGTGACCTTGCCAGGAGTGCCAGTCGCTGCGGCACACCCCGGTCGCCTCGACGGCGATCACCACCCCGCCCGGCGGCACGACCGGATCCGGCACCTCGCGTACCTCGGGCAGCACCCCGAACTCCTCGAAGACGACCGCCCGCACCCGTACTCCCTACGTTCCCGTCTCCCGGCCTCGTTGCATCACCAGGCCCTCGCCGGGCACCGTACACCGGGCCGCCCGCCCGCGCGGTGGTCCCAGAAGCCGTGACAGGGACTCCGACGGCACCCCGAGGATCTCCTCGAGATTCTTGAGCACCAGCAGGGATTCCGGCCGTTCCGGACGACAGCGCCCGGACTGCCAATGGCTCAGGGTCGCGAGGCTGATCGAGCACCCCCGCCCTCGCAGCCGGTACCGGATCCGGTCGAGACCGAGACCCCTCGCCCTGATCGCCGCCCTGAGGGCGTCCGCGAACGGCCCGGTCTCCAGCAGCCGCCTGAGTTCCCGTCCTTCCGCAACCCCCCGGTCGATGGTGTGTGTCCGCTGACCGGTCATTGTCATCGCCTTCGCACGCTCGCTAGCCACCCGGAATAGCGCAGCCTAGGCGCGCGAACACATGATCGGAAGGGCCTTAGATCACCTATCCGACCGGCATGTGGGTGACGTGCCGAAGAGCCGAATTATGCAGGGACGTAGGGAAAATTCCCACCGCGCGCCCCGGCCGAAACGCGTCCACAGTGGACACGGGGTCAGCGGAGCGCGACCGACAGCGCCTGGGCGATCTCCTTGCCGATCGCGTGCGTCGCCGCGTCCGGCGGCGAGCCGACCTTGACCACCATCGGGCCGCCGAACGGCTGGCGCTCGACGACCTCGATCCGCTCGCCGAGGCCGATGGAGTGCTCGGTGAGGTAGCGCAGGAGTTCCGGGTCGGTGTCCCAGACACGCACGATCTCGCCGACCGCGCCGGGCGGGAGGTCGTCGAGGATGCGCATCGGCATCTCCTCGACACTGCCGTCGGGGGCCGGGATGGGGTCGCCGTGCGGGTCGCGCATGGGGTTGCCGAGCTTCGCCGCGATCCGTTCGACGAGCCTGTCCGACACCGCGTGCTCCAGCGCGTCGGCCTCGGCGTGCACCTCGTCCCAGGTGTAGCCGAGTTCGGACACCAGATAGGTCTCGATCAGCCGGTGGCGGCGGAGCACCGAACGGGCCAGCAGCCTGCCCTCGGTGGTCAGCTCGATCCCGCGGTACGGGACGTGCGCGACCAGCCCGAGCTGGGACAACTTGGTGACCATGCCGGACGCCGACGACGGGCTGACCTCCAGCCGCCCGGCCAGTGACGTGTTGGTGACGGCCTCGCCGCGCTCCACCAGCCCGTAGATCACCCGGACGTAGTCCTCAACGGACGACGACCTGCGATTTGCCCCTTCACCCATGCATGCGAGTTTACGGCTTGCCGCTTGGTCGCGGCTCACCCAGCGTGCGGCCGCCAGCGATAGCGGACCCAGCCGGGGACGGTTTCGGCGCCGAGCTGGGCGTAGAACGCCTCGCCCTTCTCGTTGCCCTCCTGCATGTCCCACTCGACCCGGCCCGGCGTCCGGGCGGCCAGCTCGTCGAGCAGCTCCCGCCCGAGGCCGAACCGCCGGTGCTCGGGACGCACGAAGAGGTCGTCGAGCCAGATCCCCGGCCTGGCCTCCCACGTGGAGAAGTTCCAGCTGCAGAAGGCGAAGCCCGCGACCTCGTCCGGCTCACCCGGCGGGGTGGCGAGGAGCACCCACGCCTTCGGCTCGGGGCCGAAGAGGAACCCGGCCATCTCCCGGCGGTCGAGCTTCAGATCGTGTTTGTCCTCGTAGACCGCGTGCTCCTCGATGAGCGCGCAGATCTCCTCGATGTCGTCCGCGACGGCGTCCCGTACCGGCATCAGTGTCAGCTCCGTTCGTAGACGAGGTCGCCGCCGACGGCGGTGGCGACGACCTGGATCGAATCCAAAGTGGACTCGTCGGTCGGGTCGGCCGAGAGGACGGCGAAGTCCGCGAGCTTGCCGGGCAGCAGCGTGCCCAGGTCCTTCTCGGCGAAAGCGGCGTACGCGGAGCCGTAGGTGTAGGCGTGCAGCGCCTCGGCCGGGGTCAGCCGCTCTTCGGGACCGAGAAGGACGCCGGAGGCGGTCTTCCGCCGCACCATGTCGGCCAGCGCGAGCAGCGGCGCGCCTTCGACGACCGGGCGGTCCGAGCTGGCGGGGAGCACGCATCCCGCGTCGAGCAGGCTCTTGAGCCGGTAGCACCAGGCCTCGCGCTCGGGGCCGAGCGCGGCTCGCATCCCGTCGCCGATCTCGTTGACGAACCGGCCCTGCGGCGAGGCGATCAGCCCCAGCGACGCCAGCCTCGTCAGCTCCTCGGGCCGCAGTACCGCGCAGTGCTCGATGCGGTGCCGGTGATCGGGACGTGGATCCGCCTTGAGCGCGGCTTCGTAGGCGTCGAGGACGACGGTGATCGCGCGGTCGCCGATGGCGTGCGTCGCGATCTGCCAGCCCGCCCGGTGCGCGGCGGCGATCGTCCGCGCGATCTCGTCTTCGGGCACCTGGAAGTAGCCGACGTTGTCCGGTTCCCCGGCGAACGGCTCGTGCATCGCGCAGGTCCGCCCGATCAGCGAACCGTCGGCGAACAGCTTCATCGCGCCGAGCCGCAGCCACTCGTCGCCGAAGCCGGTACGCATCCCCAGGTCGAGCCCGTACAGCGCTGATGGCTCCTCGGCGGGAAAGCGTGCCTCGGAGCCGGCACCCGCGTCGAGGTCGTGCAGCACACTGGCCGCGACCATCACCGTGCTCCGCACCCGCAGCACCCCGCGGTCGCGCGCCAGCTGATAGGCGGCGAGTTCGGCTGGGGTCTCCCCCACGAGGCCCCCGCCGATGCCGGCCTCCTGGACACTCGTGATCCCCTCGGAGAGGTATCGCGCGCTCGCCCGGTCCAGGCCGCGTACGACCCTTTCGATCGGCGTCGGATAGGTCAGCGGCCGCAGCATCAGCTGGGCCTGTTCCCGTAGCAGCCCGGTCGGCGAACCGTCCCCGTCGCGGACGACGTCGCCGCCCACCGGCACGTTCCCCAGGTCCAGCTGCTCCAGCACCGCCGAATTGACCACGGTCATATGCCCGGACGTGTGCTTGAGCCGCACGAGATGCCCGGGGGCGGCCCGATCGAGCCCCTGCCTGGTCGGATGACCGCCCGCGAGCTTGTTCTGGTCGTAGCCGCTGCCGATGATCCAGCCACCCGGCGGTGTCTCGGCCGCACGCCGCGCGACGGCGTCGTACACCTCGTCCACGCTGCGGCAATCCGAGAGCGCGACGTCGTCGAGCGCCATGCCGAACCACGCCATGTGGTTGTGCGCGTCGTGGAAGCCGGGCACCACCACCGACCCGCCGAGGTCGACCCGGCGCTTTGCGGAAAGCGCAGAAGCATCCTCGCCGATAGCGACAATTCGCCCGTTCAGCACCGCCAAAGCATCGGATTCCGCAACACCGATGAGGAACCGGGCGTTCTCGTAGACCGTGTCGACCCGCATGAATCCGACCCTATCGATCGATCGATCGGTCGTCTAGGCTCCGTGTCATGAGCACCGTGGACTACGCACTCGACGACGGCATCTGCGTGATCTGGCTGAACCGCCCCGAACGGCTCAACGCGGTCGTCGCCGAACTGGTCGACGACCTGCTGGAAGCACTCGACGCGGCCGCGAACTCAGACGCGCGGGCGGTCGTGCTCGCCGGCCGGGGTCGCGCGTTCTGCGCCGGTCATGACCTCAAGGAGCCCACCCCGTCCGGGGATACAGTTGATTCCAGGGCGCGACTCGACCGGCTACAGGACGTGACACGCCGCCTTCGCGGGCTCCGCCAGCCCGTCATCGCCGCGGTCCACGGGTACGCGATCGGCGCGGGGGCCGAGTTCGCGATGGGCTGCGACCTGATCCTCGCCGCCGAAGACGCGGTGTTCGCTTTCCCCGAGGTCTCGCTCGGGCTGAGCGTCACGGGTGCGGCGTCGCGGCTGCTGCCGCTGCTGGTCGGCCCGCTCAAGGCCAAGGAGCTCCTGCTGCTCGGCGTACGCGTGAGCGGCGCCAAGGCGCACGAACTCGGCCTGGTCAACGCCGTCCTGCCCGCCGACGACCTGATGGACACCGCGCTCGACTGGGCGGCCCGGATCGCCGCCCATCCGGCCGCCGCGGCCACGATGGCCAAACGCGCCCTCGATTCCGGCATCGACAGCTCGCTCGACGCCGCGCTCGAACTCGAAGTCAGCCACGCGCTGATCACCGAGCACTCCGCCGCCGTCCTCGCGTCGGCCGAAGCGTTCCGGAGCCGGACATGACCTCGCTCGCCGGGATCGACACCCTCCTCGGGCTGACCAGCCGGGCCGCCGCGCTCTGGCCGGGCAAAACGGCGTGGATCTTCGACTCCACCGGCGAGCGCTTCACCTTCGCCGACGTCGACGCGCGCAGCACGGAGTTCGCCCACGCGCTGCTGGACCTCGGCGTGGAGCCGGGTGACAGGGTCGCGGTGATGCTGCGGAACCAGCCCGAGTTCCCGTTGTTGTGGCTGGCCTTGGCCAAGATCGGCGGCGTGCTCGTGCCGGTCAACACCGGCTACCGCGAATTCGACGGCGCCCACGTGCTCCGGCATTCGGGGGCCAAATTCGCCGTCGCCGCCGAAGAATTCCTGGAATTGCTGCACAAGATCGCACCGGAAACCTCGCTGAAGCGAGTGCTGACACCCGGGGAACTCACCGGTTCCGGCAGCGACCGGACCTTCAGCAGCGAGGGCGAACGCCCGGTCAACATCCAGTACACCTCCGGCACCACGGGCGCCCCCAAGGGCTGCGTCCTGCCGAACCGGTACTGGACGACCCTGGCGATCAGCCTGGCCACGGAGTTCCCCATGGTCGGCGCGGAAGACGTCATCCTGACCGCGCAACCGTTCCACTACATCGATCCACAGTGGAACGTCGCGCTGGGGCTCGCGGGCGGCGCGACCCTGGTGGTGCTCGACCGCTTCCACCCGTCCACGTTCTGGGAGAAGGTCCGCGAACACGGCGTCACCTGGTTCTATTGCCTCGGCCTGATGCCCACGCTGCTGCTGCGCCAGCCGGAAAGCGAGCTGGACAAGGCGCACCAGGTCCGCGCGATCTGCGCGTCGGCCATCCCGCGAGACCTGCACGCGGCGCTCGAAGCGCGCTGGGACACGCCTTGGTACGAGGCCTTCGGCATGACCGAAACCGGCGGCGACATCCGGATGTACCCGGCGGATCACGAAGAGACGATCGGCACCGGCTGCCTCGGCAGGCCCGCGCCGACGCGCGAGGTGATGATCGCGGACACCGACGGCAAACCCCTGCCGCGCGGGGAAACCGGGGAGCTGCTGATCCGCGGGGTCGGCCTGATGCACGGCTACCACGACGACCTCGAAGCGACCAGGCGCGCGTTCGACGGCGGCTGGTTCCACACCGGCGATCTGGCCACAATGGACGAAGAAGGCCGCGTGTACTACGTGGGCCGCACCAAGGACATGATCCGCCGCAGCGGCGAGAACATCTCCGCCGACGAGGTCGAACGGGCACTGCAGCTGCATCCGGCGGTCAAGCTCGCCGCTGTCATCGCGGTGCCGGACGAGCTCCGCGGCGAGGAGGTCAAGGCGTACCTCGTCCTCGACGAAAACGAGGGCCACCAGTGCGAACCGGCCGAACTGGCGGAGTTCTGCTCGGCGAAACTGGCCTACTTCAAGGTTCCCCGGTTCTGGGCCTTCGCGGAGGAACTGCCGATGACGCCGTCGGAGCGGGTCGCCAAGGGCGAGCTGAAGAAGGCGGAAGACCTCCGCGCCGGTTCGTGGGACAGGACCACGGAGACATGGCTCTGAACATGGACCCTCGGCGGGAAAAAGAACCTCGGGTCGTCAACACCCGCGAGAGGGTCCGCCAGGCTGCGGTGAAACTGTTCGCCACCAAGGGTTTCCACGGTACCGGCATCCGGGACCTCGCCCAGGAGGCGGAGCTGTCGTCGGCCAGCCTGTACCACTACATGGGCACCAAGGAAGACCTGCTGGTGGCCATCATGAACGAGTCGCTGCGGCGGCTGCTCGACGCGGCCGAGCAGGCGACCGCCGGGCTGGCCGATCCCGTGTCGCGGCTCGGATCCCTGGTGGCGCTGCACGTCCTCGCGCACGCCATCCAGCCGGACGACACCCGCGTGGTGGACAACGAGGTGCACGCGCTCACCCCCGGCGCCAGGGCCGAAGTGGTGGAGCTGCGCGACGCCTACGAAAGGCTGTGGGCGGACGCCATCGAAGACGGTGTCGCGGCGGGTGTCTTCCACACGGATCAGCCTTCGGTCACCCGGCTCGCACTGGTGGAGATGTGCAGCGGGGTCGCTCGCTGGTATTCGCCGCGCGGGCCGCTCACCCTGGACCAGCTGGCCTCGCATTACGCGGAACTGGCCCTGCGGGCGCTCGCCTGTGAACGTCATCTGGATGTCACGGCACTGCAAAACTGCCGTGAAGTGGTCTCGGGAGTGTGGCGAGTGCCCGTTTAGCGGCGACTTTAGGACGGTACGCCTTGCTCAGACGGCTTCTCTGGGGGACGCTCGAAGGGTGACTGAGCAAACGATCCAACTCGAACTGGACGACTCGGGTCTCTCGCCGGCGTTGCCGGTGCCTTCGAACCCCCGTGATCAGGTGCAGGACGTCCCCTACCGCCCGGTGGGATTCCGCGACGACGACCTGCCCACGGCCCTCGAACGGTGCGCGACATGGCTACGCCAGGCTCAGGAGTGGCTCGGGGAACCGGTCGATGTGCTGGCCGTCCATCTCGACTATGACGACCGCAAGGGTTCGCCGTATTACGACGTGAAGCTTCTCTGCAACGAGGAGGACCTGGCCGGGGTCCCGATCGCGATGCGGGGTCAGAAGGACGACGACTAGGACCGCTGACGTAATGAACGGGACTTTCCTTGCAAATTTTGCAAGGAAAGTCCCGTTCATTACATGTGCCGCACGCCTCAGCCGAGGGTGCCCCCGACCTTGACGTGCCCCTTCAGCAGGTTCCGCGCGATGGTCCGGCGCTGGATCTCGTCGGTGCCCTCGTAGATCCGCAGCAGCCGCAGTTCGCGGTACCACCGCTCGACCGGCAGTTCCCGCGTGTAGCCCATTCCGCCGTGGATCTGCAGGACGCGGTCGACGATCTCGTTCGCCTTCACCCCGCCGTACAGCTTCGCCATCGACTGCGCGTGCCGCGAGTCCAGCTTCTGGTCGACCTGCCAGGCGGCGTGCAGCACCAGCCAGCGCAGCGCCTCCAGCTCGGTGCCGGAGTCCGCGATCATCCACTGGATGGCCTGGCGCTCGGCGATCTTCTGCCCGAACGTCTCCCGGGTGTTGGCGTGCTCGATGGCCATCGAGATCAGCCGTTCGCAGGAGCCGATCGCGCGGGCGGGCAGCAGGTAGCGCCCGGCGCCGATCCACTGCATGGCCAGGTCGAAGCCGTGGCCGAGTTCGCCGAGGATCTGGGTTTCCGGCACGCGGACGTCCTCGAAGACGAGCGCCGCCGGGCCCCATTCGCCCATGGTGTCGATGTATTCGGACTTCCAGCCTGCGTCGCGGTCGACGAGGAAGCAGGTGACGCCGCCGTTCGCGCCCTTCTCGGGATCGGTGATCGCGAACACCATCACGAAGTCGGCCTCGTTGCCGCCGGTGATGAAGGTCTTCTCGCCGTTGATGACCCAGTCGGTGCCGTCCTTGCGGGCGGACGTCCGGATGGCCTTGGCGTCCGAGCCCGCGCCGGGTTCGGTGATCGCGAAGCACGACTTGCGTTCGCCCGAGATCGTCGGGAGCAGGTAGCGCTCCTTCTGCTCGTCGTTGGCGTAGTAAAGGATGTTGTCCGCGGCGCCGCCGAAGCGGAACGGCACGAACGTGCGGCCGAGCTCGGCCTCCAGCAACGCGGTCATCACCGCGGACAGGCCCATGCCGCCGTACTCCTCGGGCGTCTGCACACCCCAGAAGCCGGACTCCTTGGCCTTCAGCTGCAGTTCGCGCAGCTCATCGGAGGTCAGGCCGGGCTGACCGGCGCGTTCACGGCGCAGCACCTCCTGCTCACGTGGCATCAGGTCGCGCTGGACGAACGTGCGGACCCAGTCGCGCACCTCGCGTTCCTCGACGCTCAGAGAGAAATCCATGGTCAGCCTGCTCCTGTTCGGCATTGACTAAGCGCTCGCTTAGCTCAGCGTACCGCTTCGGTTGTCGTTCGCCGAGAAGTTGTCATAAGTTTTCGCAACCTGTTCTCGTCTCGTCGAAGGGCACCCATGAGCACGGAAGCACCCGCGGCGAAGCGGGACCGGACCCATTACCTCTATCTGGCGGTGATCGCCGCGGTGGTCCTCGGCATCGCGGTCGGCATCCTCTTCCCGGCGCTGGGCAAGGAACTGAAGCCGCTCGGGACCGGGTTCGTGAACCTGATCAAGATGATGATCTCGCCGATCATCTTCTGCACGATCGTGCTCGGCGTCGGCTCCGTGGCGAAGGCGGCGAAGGTCGGCCGCGTCGGCGGGCTCGCGATCGGCTACTTCCTCGTGATGTCGACGGTCGCGCTGGTCATCGGCCTGGTCGTGGGCAACATCCTCCAGCCGGGCACCGGTCTGCACCTGACCCCCGAGATCGCCGAAAAGGGCCAGGACCAGATCGCCAAGAGCGAGGGGACCGTCGAGTTCCTGCTCGGGATCATCCCGAAGACGCTGGTCTCGGCGTTCACCGAGGGCGAGGTGCTGCAGACGCTGCTGGTCGCGCTGCTCGCCGGGTTCGCGCTGCAGAAGCTCGGCACGAAGGGCGAGCCGATCCGCCGCGGCATCGAGCACATCCAGCGGCTCGTGTTCCGGATCCTCGCGATGATCATGTGGGCGGCCCCGGTCGGCGCGTTCGGCGCGATCGCCGCCGTCGTCGGCGAGACCGGCTGGAAGGCGCTGCAGAGCCTCGCGGTGATCATGCTCGGCTTCTACATCACCTGCGCGCTGTTCGTGTTCGTGGTGCTCGGGCTGATCATCGGCCTGCTGGCCAAGGTCAACATCTTCAAGCTGCTGAAGTACCTCGGCCGCGAGTTCCTGCTGATCCTGTCGACGTCGTCGTCCGAATCGGCGCTGCCGCGGCTGATCGCGAAGATGGAGCACGCCGGGGTCTCCAAATCCGTGGTCGGCATCACCGTGCCGACCGGGTACTCGTTCAACCTCGACGGCACCGCGATCTACCTGACGATGGCGTCCATCTTCATCGCGGACGCGCTCGACAAACCGCTGACCATCGGCGAGCAGATCTCGTTGCTGGTGTTCATGATCATCGCGTCGAAGGGCGCCGCCGGGGTGACCGGCGCGGGGCTCGCGACGCTGGCGGGCGGGCTGTCGTCGCACCGTCCGGAACTGGTGGACGGCGTCGGGTTCATCGTCGGCATCGACCGGTTCATGTCCGAGGCCCGCGCGCTGACGAACTTCGCGGGCAACGCCGTCGCGACCGTGCTGATCGGCACCTGGACCAAGGAGATCGACCGCGAGCAGCTGGACCGGACCCTGGACGGCCGGTCGCCCTTCGACGAAGCGACGTTGCTCGACGAACATTCGAGTAATGCCAGTGCGGATCGGGTAAAAAGGGAGACGTGATCGAATGTGCGGTCCGCTGGTCCCCGCCCCTGCCCGCTGAACCCCGGTTCCTGGCCCTGCTCGACGAACTCGAGCAAGGCCGGTACGACAGCTACCGTCAGGACATCGACAAACGCCGGTTCCTGACCGGCCGGGTGCTGGCGAAAACCGTCACCGCCGAACGCCTCGGCCTCGCCGTGGAGGACGTGAAGTTCGACGCGACCTGCGATGACTGCGGCAAACCGCACGGCCGCCCCCGGGTGCCCGGGGCGCCGCTGATGCTGTCGATCTCGCATTCCGGCGACCTCATCGGCGTCGCGGCCACCGAGGGGACGCCGGTCGGCCTCGACGTCGAGACGGCCACCCGGCGGGCCGAAGACTCGCTCATGGAGTACGCGCTGACCCCGACCGAGCAGGCCGCGATCTCCGGTCTGCCCGACGAGCAGCGCGCGACGGCGTTCTTCACGTACTGGACGCGCAAGGAAGCCGTCATGAAGGCCACCGGGAAGGGCCTCAAGATCCCGCTGCAGAGCATCACGTTCTCCGGGTACGACGAGCAGGCGCGGCTGACTCGCTCGAGCCACCCGGCCCTCGACCCGGAACGGACGCGGCTCGCGGACCTGAAGGCGACCGAGGGCTACCGGGCCGCCGTCGCGCTGCTGACGTCCGACGAGATCTCGGTGACCGAAGACTTCGTGACCCTCTGACCCCGCGTTTCGTCCTCTAGTTGCGGTCCTTGCACGCGCAAGGACCGCAACTAGAGGACGAAACGCGAGGGGGGTCAGATCTCCAGGCCCATGGCGGCCAGCAGGGTGCGGAACTTCGCCGAGGTCTCGTCCAGTTCGGTCTGAGGGTCGGAAGCGGGGACGATGCCGCCACCGGCGTACAGCCGCATGGAGGTGTCGGCGATCTCCGCGCACCGGATCCCGACGGCCCACTCGCCGTCCCCGGCCGCGTCGACCCAGCCGACGGCACCCGCGTAGTACGCGCGGTCGAACGGCTCGAGTTCCCCGACCAGCGTGCGCGCGGCGCCGGTCGGCGTGCCGCAGACCGCGGGCGTCGGATGCAGCGCGGCGGCGAGGTCCAGCGCGGTGACGTCCTGGTCGATCAGCTCACCGGTGACGGTCGTCGAGAGGTGCCAGATCGCCGGCGTCGAGACCAGCTCGGGGCCGCGGACGTCGAGGGACCGGCAGAAGGGCCGCAGGATCTCGACGACGGACTCCACCACCACGGCGTGTTCGAGGTGGTCCTTTTCGGACGCCTGCAGCGCCTCACCATTGGCCTTGTCGATCGCCGGGTCCGCCGACCGGGGCATCGACCCGGCATGCGGCCGGGACAGCACGGCGCCGCCGGTGCGGGACAGCAGGAGTTCGGGGGTGGCGCCGACGAGTGTGCGCCCGCCGGGCAGCTGCGCGGCGTAGGTGGTGTGCCGGGGGTTGCCGTTCGCCAGGTTCCGGACGACGTCGGCGACCGGAACGGCTTCGGAGAAGTCGAGATCGAGCGCGCGGGCCAGGACGACCTTGCGCAGGTCCCGGTCGCTCAGCGCCGAGACGGCCGCGCGGACGGCGGCCAGATGCGCCTCCGGTTCGGGCACGGAGGTGACCTTGACCGGCTGCGGGAGCGCGGTGCGCGGCGGTACAGCCCCGCGATCGGACGACGCGCGGTGCACGGCGCGGGGCAAGACCAGGTGACCAGGCGTCGACGTGCCCTCGCTGGTGTCGAAGGGCAGCACGCCGACCGCGATCGGAGCGCCGGTGCCGGCGAACAACCCCGGAAGTGCCCGGGACAGCCGCACCGGATCGGTGTCGGTCGCGGTGGCCGCGGCCCCGCTCGCGAGGAGCGCGTGCCGAGCCGTGGCCAGGAGAAAGTCGCCCCGCTCGTAGCGGGCGGCCAGGTCTGCCGGGGTCGCCGGTGCGGTACTGGTCGTCACCCCACCAGCGTCCCAGGCTCCGGCTGAGACCAGGGGAAAGTGTTGCCCGGGCAACAGCCTCTCAGGCAGCACCTTCCCCTGGACAGCCCGTGACCTGGGCGGAAGCGTTACTTCAGCGCCTCGAGGAGGGCCTCGCGCTGCCGCTCACCCAGACCGGCTGCACGCCGGTCAGGGTCGATCCCGGCCTGCTCCAGCAGAGCGGCGACCTTGACCGCGCCCAGGCCGGGCACGGCCTTCAGCAGCTGCGTGACCTTCGTCTTGCCGATGGTCTTGTTCTCCTTGGCCTGCTTGAGCACCTTGTCGATGCTCTCCTTGCCGGACTTGATCGACGCAAGCAGCTCGGAGCGCGCCTTGCGAGCCTCAGCCGCCTTGGCGAGGGCATCGGCGCGCTGCTCCGGAGTCAACGTGGGCAGAGCCAACGTAGTAGTCCTTTCATCTCAGGTCTCCGCTTTCGCGGCCGACGGCCTTTAACCATGCTTGCGAGAGCAAGCGCTGGCCAGCCGTCTCTGTACCACGGCTCCAGTAAACGCCACCCGTTCCTCGGCCGTGAAACCGACACGCACTTATTACCCCTCGACCACGACCTGGGCAACCCGCCCCAGCCTGCGGAAACACGCCATTCGGGCGGCGATTCGATGGCGTTCATCACCCTTATGAGCGATGCCACCACTTCGCACTGTTAGCCATTTTTCGTTTCATGGTAGGAAAAATACGAATTATTGATGATCTTGACCCGAACCGGCGAACACCCGTTAGCGCGACACTGTGACCGAACGGTTGCCTGCGAGGTTACTGACCAGTTCACCCGACCCGGATTAGAGTCGGCCCCACCCCAGTTCACCGGAGAACGAGCACCACGGGAGTACACGATGTTGAGCACGATGCAGGACGGACAGCTGTCACTGGGCAGGCTGCTCCGCCACGGCACCACGGTGCACTCCGAGAGCGAAGTCATCACCTGGACCGGTTCAGAGGCCCGTCGTGAGACCTACGGTGAGCTCGGCAAACACGCCGCGCGCCTGGCGAACGCCCTCCGGAGCCTGGGCATCACCGGCGACCAGCGCGTCGGCACCTTCATGTGGAACAACGCCGAGCACATGGCCGCCTACCTGGCGATTCCCGCCATGGGCGCGGTGCTGCACACGCTGAACATCCGGCTCTTCCCCGAGCAGCTGGTCTTCGTCGCCAACCACGCCGAGGACCAGGTCGTCATCGTCGACGGCACGCTGGTCCCGCTGCTGGCCAAGCAGCTGCCCGAGCTGAAGACCGTGCGGCACGTCATCGTGGCCAACGGCGACGCCTCCACCCTCCCGGCGCCCGACGGCGTCCAGGTGCACTCGTACAGCGAGCTGCTGGCGGACCAGCCGGACACCTTCGACTGGCCCGACGTGGACGAGCGCTCGGCCGCCGCGATGTGTTACACCTCGGGCACCACGGGTGACCCCAAGGGCGTCGCGTACTCCCACCGGTCGATCTGGCTGCACTCGATGCAGGTCACCATGACCGACAGCATGCGGCTGGCCCAGCACGACAAGGCGCTCGCGATCGTCCCGATGTTCCACGCGATGGCCTGGGGCATGCCGTACGCCGCGCTGATGGTCGGCGCCTCGCTGCTGATGCCGGACCGCTTCCTCCAGCCCGCGCCCATCGCCCAGATGCTCGACGCCGAGAAGCCGACCTTCGCCGGCGCCGTCCCGACGATCTGGCAGGGCCTGCTCTCGCACCTCGACGCGAACCCGCAGGACATCTCGCATCTGCGCGAGGTCGTCGTCGGCGGCTCGGCCGCGCCGCCGTCGCTGATGCACGCGTTCGAAGACCGCTACAACGTGCCGATCCTGCACGCCTGGGGCATGACCGAGACGTCGCCGCTGGGCAGCGTCGCGCGTCCGCCCGCCGCCGCGACCGGCGAGAAGGCCTGGGAGTACCGCTACACCCAGGGCCGGTTCCCCGCCTCCGTCAGCGCCCGGCTGATCGGCGACAACGGCGAGGAACTGCCGTGGGACAACGAAAGCGTCGGCGAGCTCGAAGTGCAGGGCCCGTGGATCGCGGCGTCGTACTACAGCGGCACGACCGGTGACGAGCCCGACCCGGAGAAGTTCCACGACGGCTGGCTGCGCACCGGCGACGTCGGCAAGATCAGCCCGGACGGCTACCTCACGCTGACCGACCGCGCGAAGGACGTCATCAAGTCCGGCGGCGAGTGGATCTCCTCGGTGGACCTGGAGAACCAGGTGATGGCCCACCCCGCGGTGGCCGAGGCGGCCGTGGTCGGCATCCCCGACGAGAAGTGGGACGAGCGCCCGCTGGTCGCCGTCGTGGTCAAGGAGGGCCAGACCGTGACGGCCGAGGAACTGCGCGAGTTCCTGTCCGACAAGGTCGCGAAGTGGCAGCTTCCGGAGAATTGGACCTTTGTGGACGAAGTCCCCAAGACGAGTGTCGGCAAGTTCGACAAGAAGCGGCTGCGGGCGTTCCACTCCGAGGGAAAGCTCGACATCAGCCAGCTCTAACGGGTTAATCTCCCGCGCGCCTGCCCTTCCGTGAAGGCCATCTTGAGGGACGCTAGTTCCCACAAGATGGCCTTCACGGCGTTCGACGAAGGGTTTTGTTGGTGCGTAAGACAAGCAGGCGCGCGTTCCTGGCACTGGCGGGGACGACAGTGCTGTCCGCCTGCGGGTCGAACACCGTCCAATCAGGAAGCCCCCCTCCTTCGACGGCCTATTCCGCCGGGGTCACCCGGCCGAAGCCGAAGCCGGTCGACCTCGCGCAGTGGTACCACCCGTACCCCGAAGCCGGTGTCCAGGAAGCCGTCACGCGCTACGCGGCCGCGTACCAGAAGTCCAAGGTCGCGGTGCAGTGGAATCCCGATGACTACGAAACGAAGCTGAACGCCGCACTGCAGGCGGGGCCGGTTCCGGACGTTTTCGAAGGCCGGGTCACCGTCGACCGCGTCCGGCAGAACCTCCTAGTCCCGCTCGACGACGTCATCGGGCCCGTGCGCAACGACTTCAACCAGTCCGTGCTCGCGGCGCAGACCGTCGACGGCAAGCTCTACGGCATCCCGCAGTCACTCGACACCCAGGTTCTCTTCTATCGCAAGAGTTTTCTTCAAGAAGCCGGGGTCCAGCCGCCGCAGACGCTCGATGAGCTCGTCGACGCGGCGAGGAAACTCTCCAAGGACGGCGTCAAAGGGCTGTTCGCCGGCAACGACGCGGGCGCGGCGGCACTCGCCGGACCCCTGCTGTGGGCCGCCGGACTCGACTACCTCAAGGACGGCAAGACCGTCGGCTTCGACGATCCCCGCGCCGCGACCGCGTTCGCGAAACTCCATGACCTCAACGGTTCGCTGCTGCTGGGCGCTTCGACGGACTGGGCAGATCCGATCCCGTTCATCGACGGGCTCGCCGCCATGCAGTGGACCTGGCTGTGGAACCTGCCGAAGATCCAGGACACCATGAAGGACGACTTCGGTGTCCTGGCCTTCCCCCGGCTCGACGCGGCGGGCGCCCCGTCCGTCCCGGTCAGCGGGCTGAGCGCGATGGTGCATTCCAAGAGCCTGAATCCCAACGCCGCCAAGGACTTCGTCAAATGGCTGTGGCTGGAGCGCACCGACTTCCAGCAGGAGTTCGCCACCAGGTTCGGCTTCCACCTGCCCGCACGGCTGAGCGTGCTCGACAAGGCCACCCCGGGGACCGACGCCGCGAAGCTGATCCGGGAGAACGGCCGCGCCGCCGGTCCACTGTGGACGCCGACGGCGAACACCGCGCTCGTCGACGCGCTGGGCAAGATCGCCCGTGACGGCGCCGATCCGGTCGCCGAGACGAAGGCCGCGGTCGAAGCGGTCAAAGCCGAACTGGGTCGCCTGTCCGCGTGAGGCGGCGCGAGCGGACATAAGCGACTATCAGCAGGATCGACAGGATCACCGCGCCGCCGTCGGTGACCAGGGACGGCAGCACGCCCGGCCAGCCGTGTTCGTCGATCGCGGCCCGGTGCACCTCGAACGGCACGACGTACACGCCCAACGCCTGGCCGACGTTGACCGCGAGCACCGGCCAGAGCAGCCAACGCCACCGGAACCAGACGAGCACGCCGAGCAGGTTGCCCACGATGAAGACGTTCCCCACCAGCCGCAACGCGCCGAGGTAGGCGGGCGCGTCGCCGGTTTCCACCCCTTTGAGCCGCATGCTCGCCTCGATCAGGTCCAGATCGATGATCACGTAGTTCTGCAGCGCCGTCCCGGCCGCGAAAACGATCGAGCACAGCACCGTGACCAGGCGGATCTTCGGTGTCCAGAGCATCACTTCCCCCGTTCTCTATCAGTGATAGGGACAAATCTATCACTGATAGAGTTCGCGGGTGGCACGCAAAGGCTCGCTGGACCTCGCCAAGATCACCGACGCGGCCGTCGACCTGCTCGACGAAACGGGTCTCGCGGAGCTGAGCACCCGGCGCCTGGCGGCGAAGCTCGGTGTCAGCTCACCGACGCTCTACTGGCACGTGAAGGACAAGGCCGAACTGCTGGACCTGGTCGCCGAAGCGATCTGCGCCGACGCCTTCGAGATCGACCAGGACCTGCCGTGGCGCGAACAGCTCGCGAGCGGACTCCGTCAGTTCAGGGCTTTGCTGATGCGCCACCGGGACGCGGCCGCGCTGCTGCGGGAACGGCCGCCGACCGGGCCGCACCGGCTGGGCCATGTCGAGACGACCGCGCGGATCCTGCTGGAGGCGGGTTTCTCCGAGGAGGACACGGCGGGGATTTCGCGGCTGCTCACGGCACACGTGCTGGCCTCGGTGGAAACCCTCTCCGCGCGGAAGCCGGACGAAGGGTTCCTCGAACGGCTCGCGGATTATCCCCACGTGAGCAGGCTCGGCCCGGCTTTCGCCCGCCAGAGCGGGGAGGACGTCTTCGATTTGGGCGTCGAGGTCATTCTCGACGGGCTCGAAGCCCGGCTCTAGTCGCCGGAGGTTCAAGGCGTGAGGGGCCGGGTCGAACGACCGCAGCCAGAGGCCGACAGGTAACCAGGACACCCGTGACCCTGACCCGAATCCCCACTCACGACCAACCCGACCCGCTCGGCACCGGCACCCTGGTCGCCATCCCGGGTGTCGCGAAAGCCCGGCTCTAGTCGCCGGAGACGCCCCAGATCGCGAGCTCGACGGCGACGTCGTCTTCGTAGAGCAGCGCGCAGTTCGCGCTCCAGCGCGGGCGGCGTTCGTACGGCAGCTGCCCCGCCTTGTCGAGTTCGTCGAAGCCGGCGACAGACGGCTCCTCGGTCCCGAAGGCGGTGAGGAGTTCGGCGTCGGTCAAGGGCCGGATCGTGCCGAAGTCGTCCTCGCCCGTGGCGCTGATGAACTCGTGCACGTCGAGCACCGAATGGGTCCCGGACTCCTGGACACTCTCGATCTCGTACAGCTCCTCGACCGAATCCGGGCGGCCGAGTTCGTCCTCTTCCCAGAGGTAGTCGCCCTCCGCGAAGACGCGCGTCTTCATCGCGTCCAGCGCCGCTTCCGGATCTCCCTCGAACCGGCCGCGGACAGACCATGCCGAAGCACCCACCGGGGCCACCTCCTCACCACCCGAGCGACCAGCTTAACCACCATGGCGACGAAAGCATTCGGCCGAACGTGACAAATCTTCGCATTACCCTTTTCTGGCGTTCACCCCACGGCTAACGTCGTCCGGCATCGTCCTTCCGCGACACCCACCCGCGACGAGTAGGGGCACCGCCATGTCCGACATCTCCAGGCGAACCTTCACCGCGGCGGGCGCCGCCGGCGTCGGCCTGCTGCTGTGCACCCCGACCGCCAACGCGCTTGACCGGGCGCTCGCACGCACGACGTCCCGCGCGGTGCGCACCGCGGGTACCACGCTGGAATCCGCCGCGGCTCCGCTGAAGAGCGGTCCGGGCTACACGCGGCTGACGGCGGGTCCCGGCTGGCCGCTCGTCGTCCGGGGCGATCTCGCCGCGCCGAAGTCCGGCCGCGACGACCGGCGCCGCGCGGTGGCGTCGTTCGCGCAGTTCACCGATCTGCACTTCACCGACGCCGAGAGCCCGGCGCGGTTCGAATACCTGCACCCGTTCATCGGCTCGGCGCACCGGCCGCAGGAGACGCTCGGCCCGGTCGCGACGACGGCGCTGGTGGAGCGGGTGAACAGCCTGAAGACGGGCCCGTTCACCGGGCGGGCGATCGATTTCATGGTCACCACCGGCGACAACACCGACAACCACGAGCTGGTCGAGCTCGAGTGGTTCCTCAAGGTGCTCAACGGCGGCACGGTGAACCCGACGTCCGGTGACCCGAACGCGCACGAAGGCGTCCAGACGTCCGGGTCCTCGCACTACTGGAACCCCGGCAAGGCGCTGGACGACGCCTACACGAAGAAGGGCTTCCCGCAGCTGCCCGGTCTGCTCGGCGCGGCTTCGAACACCTTCACCTCACCCGGTCTCGACATCCCGTGGTTCTGCACCTTCGGCAACCACGACGACAGCATCGTCGGCACGCTGCCGGATCTGCCGGGGATGGACGCCTGGTACACCGGCCGCTTCAAGGTGATCGGCAAGGACGAGACGACGTCGCGGAAACTCGCCAAGGCGATCGGCTCCGGCTCGGGCGTCCCGATCACGGAGCTGTTCGGCGGTTCGGGCACGATCCGCGAGATCACCCCGGACGCGCGGCGGCGGCCGTTCAGCACCGCGGAGTTCGTGCGGCACCACCTCGACACCGCCAACACCGGCCCCGGCCCGGTCGGCCACGGGTTCAGCGGCAACAACGCCGACGGGCGCAACGTGTACTACACCTTCCGCATCGCGCCGGGCGTCGTCGGCATCAGCCTCGACACCACGACGATGGCCGGGCTCGCGGACGGGTCGATCGGGCTCGGGCAGTTCACCTGGGTGGAGAACACGCTCAAGCGCAACAGCTCGGTGTACTACGACTTCTTCGGCCGCAAGGTCACGCAGAACGTGACGGACGAACTGTTCATCCTGTTCAGCCACCACACCAGCGACACCATGGGCAACGTGCTCCCCGACGCGCGGCATCCGCTGGAGTTGCGGCTCAACGGCGACACGTTCGTCTCGCTGCTGAACCGGTTCCCGAACGTGCTGGCGTGGGTCAACGGCCACACGCACCACAACAAGATCACCCCGCACCCCGGCAAAACGGCGAAGCAGGGCTTCTGGGAGATCAACACCGCTTCGCACATCGACTTCCCGCAGCACGCGCGGATCATCGAGGTCGCCGACAACGCCGACGGCACGCTGTCGCTGTTCACGACGCTGATCGAAGCCGAAGCACCGTACGAGGCGGAGTACTCGGACACCTCGACGCAAGCGCTTGCGTCGCTGTACCGGGAGTTCTCGTACAACGACATCCACGCTTCGCTGGGCGCCGTCGGGACGGCTCAGGACCAGAACACCGAACTCCTGCTGCCGAACCCCCTCGCCTGACCCACTCGGTCTGGATCCCCCGCGTTTCGTCCTCTAGTTGCGGTACTTGCGCGTGCAAGTACCGCAACTAGAGGACCAAACGCGGGGGGCTGGTCGCGAAAGCGACACAGACTCGGGCCGTCTTGCAGACAACTGTTTACATACCTCGCGCGACCGGCGAAAATCCCTTCCCTACTGGGTGGACCCGAGGGATGGAGCCGCGATGCGGATACGAGGGCTGGTCACGCTGCTGACGATCGCGACGATGTCCGCGGTGACGGCACAGACGGTGGAGGCGAGCCCCGGCAAGCCGGACGACGAGTCGATCGATTACCACGAATGGTCCGGTCAGCGCGGTTTCCGTGACGGCAGGCTGGAGGGGCTCGACCTCCACCACGGCGAACTGCGCATCGATCGCCCGATCGGCACCATCGAGCACACCGAACCCGCGCTCGGCACCACGAAGACCTACGAATACGGCCAGTGGACGTCGAAGAGCCACAAGCACGGCTTCGACGCCTCCCAGCTGGTCGCCTCATGGAACGCGAAGACACCGGCCAAGACCTGGATCAAGATCGAGGCGAAGGGCCGCACCTCGTCGGGCACCGAGACGGCCTGGTACGTCATGGGCCGGTGGGCCAGCGGGGACGCCGACATCAAGCGCACCAGCGTCGACGGCCAGAGCGACGCCAACGCCGCTGTCGACGTCGACACGCTGGTCATGAAGGCGGGCGTCGCGCTCCGGTCGTATCAACTGCGGATCAGCCTCTACCGCGAGGCCGGTTCCCGCGCCACGCCGTCGGTGACCTCGCTCGGCGCGATGACGTCGCTGGTCCCGGACCGGTTCGAGGTCCGGGCGACGAAACCGGGCCGCGCCACTGGCATCGAACTCAAGGTCCCCGCCTACGCCCAGAATCTCCACAAAGGACAGTTCCCCGAGTACGGCGGTGGCGGCGAAAGCTGGTGCAGCCCGACGTCCACCGAAATGGTCGCCGAGTACTGGGGCAAACGGCCCAAGCGCGAGGACATGACGTGGATCCCGAAGGGTTACGTGGATCCGACCGTCGCGTACGCCGCCCGCTACACCTTCGATCACGCTTACGACGGAACCGGCAACTGGCCGTTCAACACCGCGTACGCCGCTTCACTCGGACTGCGCGGGCACATCACCCGTTTGCACTCCTTGACCGAACTCGAAAGCTACATCGCGCGCGGCATTCCGGTGATCACTTCACAATCGTTCAAGGCCGAGGAACTCGACGGCGCGGGCTACGGCACCGCCGGGCACATCATGGTCGTCGTCGGTTTCACGAAGGACGGTGACGTGATCGCGAACGATCCGGCCGCCAACAGCAACGACCGGGTCCGAAATGTCTACAAGCGACACCAATTCGAGACGATCTGGCAGCGCACCAAGCGGTACAACACCACGGGCGGGGTCTCGGGCGCTCCGGGAGGCGTCGCCTACATCATCACGCCGCGCTAGCGCGCACTGAAACGATTCCGCGCGCGCAGCGCATCCCTTGAGGGTGGCGGCGGGGGCATGGACGGACGATACCGCACCCGTGCGGATGTCGCGATCCGAGTTGGTTCCGTGGCAAGCTGCCTAGAGAACTCACTCGGAGGTAAGCATGCCGTACGAGGTCCAGGGCGTCGTTTCCCGAGCCAAAGGTGAACCGGTCTCACTGGAGTCCGTGACGGTGCCCGATCCCGGGCCCGGTGAGGCCGTCGTCGCGGTCAAGGCGTGCGGCGTCTGCCACACCGACCTGCACTACCGCGAGGGCGGCATCAACGACGAGTTCCCGTTCCTGCTCGGCCACGAGGCCGCGGGATTCGTGGAGGCCGTCGGCGACGGCGTCACGGATCTCGAACCGGGTGACTACGTGATCCTGAACTGGCGCGCGGTCTGCGGCACCTGCCGCGCCTGCCGCCGGGGCAAGCCCTGGTACTGCTTCTCCACGTTCAACGCCGCCCAGCCGATGACACTGGCCGACGGCACCGCCCTGTCGCCCGCACTCGGCGTCGGGGCGTTCCTCGAGAAGACACTCGTCCACAGTGGACAGTGCACGAAGGTCGACCCCGCCGCCGAGCCCGCGGTCGCCGGGCTCCTCGGCTGCGGGGTGATGGCCGGTCTCGGCGCGGCGCTGAACACCGGAGCGGTGAGCCGCGGCGATTCCGTCGCGGTCATCGGCTGCGGCGGCGTCGGCGACGCGGCCATCGCCGGGGCGAACCTGGCCGGCGCGAAGACCATCATCGCCGTCGACACCGACGACCGGAAACTGGACTGGGCCAAGGGATTCGGCGCCACGCACACGCTGAACAGCAAGGGATTGAGCGAAGACCAGGTCGTCGAAGCCATCCAGGAGTTCACCGATTCGTTCGGCGCGGACGTCGTGATCGACGCGGTCGGCAGGCCGGAAACCTGGCGTCAGGCGTTCTACGGCCGCGATCTGGCGGGCACCGTCGTGCTCGTCGGCGTCCCGACCCCGGACATGCGGCTGGACCTGCCGCTGATCGACTTCTTCTCGCGCGGCGGCTCATTGAAGTCGTCTTGGTACGGCGATTGCCTGCCCTCACGCGATTTCCCTATGCTGATCGACCTCTACCTGCAGGGCAGGCTCCCGCTCGACAAGTTCGTCACCGAGCGGATCGCCCTCGACGGGGTCGAGCAGGCCTTCGAGCGCATGCACCACGGGGACGTCCTCCGTAGTGTGGTGACGTGGTGAAACTCTTCGCCGACAGCGATTTCCCCGCCGACCCGTATCCGGGGGCGCGGCCGGGTCACTCGTTCGTCCACTTCGACGGCGCCGGGCACAGCCTCGACACCGCGCCGGAGGGCTGGCGCGAACGCCAGGCCGTCCTCGCCTACGGGTCGAACGCGTGCCCGTCCAAGATCACCTGGCTGCGGAAGAACATGGGCCTGGAGGGCCCTGTCGTCGTCTGCCACGCGCGCTGCACCGACCTCGCCGCGGTGTGGGCGTCCGGCCTGCGGTTCCGGGACGGGCAGCGGCCGGCCACGCTCGCCGCCGCCCCGGGCGTCGTCGAGGAGCACTCCGTCTGGTTCGCCTCCCCCGATCAGCTCGCCGTACTCGACCGATGTGAGGGCAACGGCCAGCGCTACCGGCTGGTGCGGCTGACCGCCCCGGCCATCACCCTCGACGACGGCACCGTGCTCGACGACGTGGTCGCCTATGTCGGCGCCGCCGACATCCGCTTGCCGATCCTCGTGGACGGCAGGCACATCCGCGTCGCCGACCTCGAACAGCGCCGGGCCGCGGCGCTGGAAGGGATCCCCGCCGAGACGCACGGCCTGGACTGCACGCTGATCGACACCGGGGCGCTGGTCAAAGAAGCTTCCCGGGATTGAGGATCCCCGCCGGGTCGACGGCCTTCTTCGCCGCCCGCAGCACCTCGACGCCGATGTCGCCGATTTCCGGCGCCAGATAGCGCGCGTGGTCGACGCCGACGGCGTGGTGGTGCGAGATGGTGCCGATCCCGGTGATCGCCTCCGAAGCCGCGGCCTTCGCCCGCTGCCACTGGCCGATCGGATCGGCCTCGTCGCGGGCGGTGAGCACGGTGAAGTACAGCGACGCGCCCGTTTCGTAGGCGTGCGAGACGTGGCACATGATGATCGCCCGGCCGAGCGTGGCGGTGAGCGCGGCACGGACGGCGTCGCGCAGGTCGCTCAATTCCGCCCAGTACGCGGCCGTCTCCAGGGTTTCGACGCAGACACCCTTGTCCATCAGGGCGTCCCGCTGCCGGGGCCCGGAAAACCGGCCGCGGCGCCAGGATTCGCCGAGGGCCGCGCCGATGCGGACGGCGCCGAACGGCTCCAGCACGCGGGTGGTGTCCTGACGGCGCCGGGCCACCTCGCGTTTCGACGCGCCTTCCCAGCCGACGATCAGCAGACAGGGATGGGCGATCCCCCGCGCCTTGAGATACCGGCGCAGCGCATTGGTCTTCCAGCTGTCGTTGAGTGCCAGCGAAACTTCGCTTTCGTCCACATCGGACAGCCGGGTGACGTCCGCCAGCACGTGCCGCTGGGCGAGTTCGCGGACCGCCGCGGTGCCGTTCTCCCAGCCGTCGAGGACGTAGCCCTCGTAGCGGCGCACTTCCGGCACGGGACGGACGCGGAGGGCGACCTCGGTGATCACGCCGAGCGCGCCTTCGCTGCCGACGGCGAGGTGCCGCAGATCGGGTCCCGCCGCCGACGCCGGCGCGACACCGAGTTTCCATTCGCCGCGCGGGGTCGCGAGCCGGACACCCGAAACCATGTCCTCGAACCGGCCGTAACCCGACGAGGCCTGCCCGGCGGACCGGGTCGCTGCGTAGCCGCCGATGGTGGCCCGTTCGTAGGACTGGGGCACGTGCCCGAGGGTGAAGCCGTGCGCGGCGAGCAGCCGATCGGCCTCCGGGCCAGTGACCCCGGCCTGGAGGACCGCGATCCGGGACACCGGGTCGACGGAGACCAGTTCGCCGAGCCTGGTGAGGTCGAGCGCGATCACCGCGCTCTTGTCCCCGCGCAGCGCCGAAACCCCGCCGACCACTGACGTCCCGCCGCCGAACGGGACGACGCCGACGTCGTGCCGTGCGCAGATTTCCAGTACCGCCTGGACTTCGCCGGGATTCTCCGGCAGGACGACGGCGTCCGGCACCGGAAAATCACCGAACCCCCGGCGCCGCAGCAGGTCCAGATAGGACAAACCGCTCGCCCGCGCGAGCCGCTCCCCCGGTGCCACCAGGACGTTCTCCGCGCCGACGAGTTCCTCGAGGTCACGTTTCGGCTGTTCGCCGAGCGCCGAATCGGGAACGGGAAGCGCCGAATCGGGCGCGAAAGGCGCCGCCGAACCCAGCGGACCGATACGCTGGACGAGCCACCGCAACGCCTTCGCCGGAAGGTGGGCCGCGTCACCGGATTCCGGCGTCCAGGACCGTCTTAACCGGTGGTCAATAAGCTCCGTCACGACTACAGTGTTACATATGGACGTACAACGTCACTCACCTGCGGAAACAGGCGTCTCGGCGCTGGCGGACACCCGATCCCGCCAGGCCTCGACACGCGTGTCCGACGACGTTCTGCTCGACGCGGCGAAGAAGTGCGTGCTCGCCGTCGGCGTGAGGCGGACCACGCTCGCGGAGATCGCGCGCACCGCGAAGGTCAGCCGGATGACCGTCTACCGCCGCTTCCCGGACGTGCGCAGCGTGCTCGCGACCCTCATGACGCGCGAGTTCGGCGGCCTGCTGCAAGGCGCCGCGGAACCGGAGAACGAACCGGCCCACTTCCGCGAGCGGCTCGTGCGGAGCTCGACCACCGCCGTCACCGCGCTGTCGGGTGACCCGCTTTTCCGCACCCTGCTGGACCTCGACCCCGAACTCGTCCTGCCCTACATCGTCGAGCGGCTCGGGAAGACCCAGCGGTTCGCCGAAGGCGTGATCCTGCACCTGCTGCGGTCGGGCCAGGAGGACGGCTCGATCCGCAAGGGCGACCTGCCTTCGCAGGCGCGCACCCTGTTGATGCTCATCCAGTCCTTCGCGTTCTCCTTCCGTCCCGCGACGGCGGACGTGAACGAAGACGACCTGATGGCGGAATTCGCCCAGGTGCTCGACGCGGCGCTGCGGCCGTGACGCCGGGCTCGCTCAACGCTTTGCGGCGCGAGCGGGAACTCGCGGCGCTCGACGGCGGTGAGCGGGTCGATCTGGCGGTCGTCGGCGGCGGGGTCACCGGCGCCGGGATCGCGCTGGACGCGGCCGCGCGCGGGCTCTCGGTGGCCCTGATCGAGGCGTACGACCTGGCATACGGGACTTCGCGCTGGTCCAGCAAGCTGGTCCACGGCGGGCTCCGCTACCTCGCCAAGGGCGATCTGGCGCTGGCGCACGAGAGCGCCGTCGAACGCGGGATCCTCATGACGCGCACCGCGCCGCATCTCACCAGGGCGATCCCGCAGCTGTTCCCCATGTACCGCAAGACCTCCCGCGGCCAGCAGGCGTTCATCATGACCGGCCTCGTCGCCGGTGACGGCCTCCGGCGCGCGGCGGGCACCCCGGCGTCGGTACTGCCGCGGCCGAGGTCGATCCCGGCCGCGGAAGCGCTCGCGCTCGCCCCCGGCCTGTCTCCCCAAGGTCTGCGCGGCGCGCTGCTGGCCTACGACGGCGCGCTGACCGACGACGCCCGGCTCGTGGTGAACCTCGCGCGCACGGCGGCGTCACGCGGCGCGAAGATCCTGACGAGGGTCGAAGCGCTCCGGCTCGCCGCGGATTCGGTACTGGCCAGGGACCGGCTCACCGGGCAGGAAGTGGAGATCCGCGCCGGTCAGGTGATCAACGCGACGGGCGTCTGGGCGGGCGAACTGGCGGAGTCGGTGCGGCTGCGGCCGTCCCGCGGCTCACACCTGATCCTGGCTCCGGGGTCGGCGCCGATCGGCGCGACGTCGGTCAACGTGCCCGTTCCCGGCGAGAACAACCGGTTCGTCTTCCTGCTGCCGCAACCCGACGGCCGCGTGTTCGTCGGGGTCACCGACGAGCCGACCGACGGCCCGGTCCCGCGCGTGCCGTCCGTGCCGGAGTCCGATGTGGACTTCCTGTTGGAGGTGGCGTCGACGGCGTTCACCCGGCCGCTGACCCGCGCCGACGTCGACGGCTCGTTCGCCGGGCTGCGGCCCCTGGTCGAAGGCGGCGGCGGGCGCAGCGCGGATCTCTCGCGCAAGCACGCGGTGGTGACCGGCGCCGACGGCGTGCTCACCGTCGTCGGCGGCAAGCTGACGACGTACCGGAAGATGGCCGAGGACGCCGTCGACGCCGCTTTGAAGCGGTCCGGGCTCCGCGCCGGGCCGTCGACCACGTCCCGGCTTCCCCTGCTCGGCGCGACCCCGCGGCATCGGCTGTCCACTGTGGACGCGCCCGCCCGGCTGGTCGCGAAGTACGGCACCGAAGCGCCCCGGATCGCGGCGCTCGGCGAGGTCGATCCGGAACTGGGCCTTCCCCTGTTCGCGGGCACCGAGATCAGCGCGGCCGAGGTCGTGTGGGCCGTGCGGCACGAAGGCGCGCTCGACGTCGAGGACGTCCTGGAGCGCCGCACGCGGCTCGGCCTGGTCGCTTCGGAGGCCGAAGCGGCCCGTCCCCGCGTCCAGGAGCTTGTCGACAAGTCGCTCGCCGGACTCGTCTGACACCGCGTTTAGTCCGCTAAATGCGGCGAGAAGCGCCCGCCGGAACCCGTCCCCGGATGTCGCGAAAGCCACTTTCGGGACACCAGACGTCGCGAAAGTGGCTTTCGCGACACGCTCGGCTCTCGGCATCTCCCAAGGTCCGTGAATGCCTCCTTGCCTACCCTGAAGGTAACGAAGGGGACCTTCTCTACCTGTCCGACGCTCGGCGCACCGGCGTGCGTCGCCGCCTGACACCGCATTTAGTCCGCTAAATGCGGCGAGAAGCTCCCCAAACTTGACGAGTCGTTGGGTTTTTGCAACAGTATGTTCCATGAGCCCGGTCAGACGCGGCAAAGAGCTGCCGATCTACAACCGGCTTCCGGTGCTCCGGGCGGAGCGCGGACTGAGCAGGGCCGCCCTCGCGACGGCGGTCGAGGTCAATCCGCAGACCATCGGCGCGCTCGAACGGGGGGACCACTACCCGAGCCTGGACCTGGCGTTTCGCATCTGCGCGGTGTTCGACCTGCCGGTCGAGGCCGTGTTCAGCCGCGAACCGTTCACGCCACTGTCCACTCAGGTCTACCGGGAGGGGGGAACATGAGCGAGAAGCGGGGACGCCTGGCGGCGTACTGGGAACGCCAGCTCGAACGGCTGGAGGAAGTGGAGCGCAAGCGGGCACTGCGACTGCCGGGCTGGCGCACGCGGAAGCGGCGGAGGACGTTGAGCGTGCTCGTGGTGGCGGGTGACCTGCTCCTGATCTCCGGCGCCGTCTTCTTCAAGACAGCGCCCGACCTGGTCTTCCTCGTGGGCTGGTTCGGCGGTTCCTTACTCGCCGGCGGCGCCCACTACCTGCTGCGGATCCTCACCGGCAAGATGAGCGGCGGGTTCTCGACCCGGCTCGACGAGCGTGAGCGGGAATGGCGCCATCGCGCCACCTTCGTCAGCTATCAGGTGCTGGTCGCGCTCATGGTCGTCGCCGTGTTCTACGCCCTGATCGTCTCCGGCACCGAAGACGGCGGCGGACGCGGCGCGATGATGGGCGCCGCGCTGCTGGTCACCGGCACCACGCTGGCCGCCGTCATCCTCGGCTGGTCGCTGCCGGACGACGATCCCGAGGATTTCCAGGACTTCGAAGAGGTGAGCCCCACGTGACCGTCACCCGGACCAGGTCGGACCGCCGTCGCCTCGCCGTCGCGGCCGTGATCGGCCATCTCGTCGTGATCGTCGGAGCGGCCCTGCTCCGTGAGCCGACGCTGTGGTTCGCCGTCGGCCTGATGGGGCCCGGACTGTGTCTCTGCGTCGGCACCGCGGCGGTGCTGCGCAAGGCCGTCGGCAGACCCGGGTCCGCGGCGAGCGATCTCGACGAACGTGAACTGCACTTGCGCGGAAGGGCGCACTACAGCGCCTTCCAGGGGATCTGCCTGCTGATGGTGGTGGATCTCGGATATGGGCTTTACGCGGCCGGCCGACCGGATTCCGGTTCCCTGCTGGCCGCGATGACAGCGGCGTTACTCGTCTTCGGGACGTCGCTGCCGGCACTTTGGCTCGCGTGGAAACTGCCGGACGACGACCCCGAAGACTACGAGGGGGTGACTCCGGCATGACCGGGGACAAGAAGCGCTACAAGGTGTCCATCGGGATGGTCGCCGTCGTGCTGGTGGCCGGTGGGGTCCTCGCCGGGGCGGGGCGGGCGATCCTGGTGTACCGGGCCACTTCGGTGGTGAGCAACGTCAAGCTGGACGGACTGGTCCAGCGAAACCGCACGGTCTCCGGCGTCCACCGGGGTTTCACGGCGCTGGTGCGGTATTTCGAGGAGGGGAAGTGGAAATGAGCGAGGGGAAGCTGGAGATCGACCGGATCTCCAAGAGTTACGGCGCGAAGGTCGCGCTGGACGAGGTGAGCTTCGAGGTCCAGCCCGGTGAGCTGTTCGGGTTCGTCGGCAGCAACGGGGCGGGCAAGACCACCACGATGCGGATCGTCCTCGGCGTGCTGGCGGCCGACGGCGGCGAGGTGCGGCTCGGCGGCGCGCCGATCACGCACGAGACCCGCACGCATATCGGGTACATGCCGGAGGAACGCGGGCTGTACCCGAAGATGAAGGTGCTGGAGCAGCTGGTCTACCTCGCGGAGCTGCACGGGATGTCGGCCAACGACGCCCACCGCAGCGCCGAGAACTGGATCTCCCGGCTGGGGCTGACCGAACGCCGCAAGGACGAGGTCCAGAAACTGAGCCTCGGCAACCAGCAGCGGGTGCAGCTCGCGGCCGCGCTGGTGCACGATCCGACGGTGCTGGTGCTGGACGAGCCGTTCTCCGGCCTCGACCCGCTGGCCGTGGACGTGATGAGCGGGGTGCTGCGCGAGAAGGCCGCGACCGGGGTGCCGGTGGTGTTCTCCAGCCACCAGCTCGATCTGGTCGAGCGGCTCTGCGACCGGGTCGGCATCATCCGAAGTGGACGGATGGTCGCCTCCGGCACCGTCGGCGAACTGACCGCCGACGCGGGCAACGGCCTCGTCGTCACCGCGCCCCACTCCTCGCCCGGCTGGGCTTCGGCCGTTCCCGGTGTCCGGTCGGCCGAGCAGAACGGCCCGACGACGATCCTCGAACTCGAAGCCCACGCCGACGATCAGGCCGTGCTCGCCGCGGCACTGGCCACCGGTCCGGTCACCGAATTCAGCAAACGCAGGCGTTCGCTGACCGAGCTGTTCCGCGACGCCGTCGCCGAGAAGCCGGCCGCACAAGGAGTTTCCGCATGAACACCGTCTCACCCTGGCGCGCTGTCTGGCTCATCGCCAAACGTGAGCTGAACACGCGGCTGCGCACCCGGTCCTTCGTGATCGGCACCGCCGTGCTGCTGGTCATGCTGATGGGCTACGTCCTGCTGCAGTCGACGCTGATCAGCAACGAGGACAAGAGCAAGATCGGGCTCACCGGCCAGACCGCCGGGATCGCGCAGCAGCTCCAGACCGCGGGCACGGCGGTCGGCGAGAAGATCGAGACCGTCACCGTCGCCGATCCGGCGGATGGCCGGTCGCAGGTCGAGAACGGCGACCTCGACGCGCTGCTTTCCGGCAACGCCACCGAGCTGAAGGTGCTCGTCAAGTCCGAATTGGACAACAAGCTGCGTGCCCTGCTGACCGGCGTCTCACAGCAGGAAGTGCTCAACGGCAAGCTTTCCGAAGCCGTGGAGAACCCGGAGCAGGTGATGCGCACGGTCACCGACACCCAGGTCGAGGTCGACTCGATCAAACCGCCGGATCCGGAGAAGGCCCAGCGGATGGTGATCGGGCTGATCGTGGCGGTGCTGCTGTACATGAGCATCGTGACCTACGGGACGCTGGTCGCCCAGGGCGTGGTCGAAGAGAAGTCCAGCCGGGTCGTGGAGATCCTGCTGTCCACCGTCCGGCCATGGCATCTGTTGCTGGGCAAGGTGATCGGGCTCGGCCTGGTCGGCCTGACGCAGCTGGTGATCATCGGCGGCGCCGGGTTGATAGTCGCGTCGGCGACCAACGTGCTGACGCTGTCCGGGGTCGCGACGAGCGCGCTGCTGTGGGGCGTGGTGTGGTACCTGCTCGGGTTCCTGTTGTACGCCATCCTTTACGGCGCGATGGGTTCGCTGGTCTCCCGGCAGGAGGACACCCAGTCGGTGATCGGCCCGGTCAACATCGTGCTGATCCTGGGCTTCGTCGTCGGGTTCAACCTGCTGGCGCAGTCGCCGGAAGGCACGGGCACGAAGATCCTTTCCCTGGTGCCACTGCTGTCGCCGGTGCTGATGCCCGCCCGGATCGCGGCCGGGACCGTCGAGGGGTGGGAGATCGCGCTGTCGCTCGGGTTGACCGTGGGCGCGATCGCCCTGTTCACCTGGCTGGGCGCGCGGATCTACCAGAACAGCGTCCTGCGGGTCGGCAGCCGGATCAAGCTGACCGACGCCCTGAAGGGCTGAACCGCTTCGCGCGTGAAGGCCCCCTTCCCTCGGCTGACCGAGGGAAGGGGGCCTTCACTGCGTTCAGGTGCCTTTGATGGCGCCGTAGCGCTCCAGGGCGACTTGGCGTTCGTGGGCGTGGTCGACCATGGGCGCGGGGTAGCCCTTGACGTCCTTCGGTTTGTGCACGGCTTTCCCTTGCACGGAACGGAGTTCGGGGACGTAGCGGCGGACGTACTCGCCGGACGGGTCGAACTTCTCGCCCTGCGTGGTCGGGTTGAAGATCCGGAAGTACGGCGCGGCGTCGGTGCCGCTGCCCGCGACCCACTGCCAGTTCAGCTGGTTCGACGCGAGATCGCCGTCGACCAGATGCCGCATGAAATACCGCGCGCCGAGCCACCACGGCAGATGCAGGTCCTTGACCAGGAAGCTCGCCACGATCATCCGGACGCGGTTGTGCATCCAGCCCTCGGCGAGCAGCTGCCGCATCCCGGCGTCGACGATCGGGAATCCGGTGCGCCCTTCGCACCACCGTTTGAAAGCCTCGTCGTCGCTCTCATGTTCCATGGCGTCGAAGCGGGAATCGTAATTCTTCCGCGCCGTTTCGGGGCGATGGAACAGGACGTCGGCGTGGAACTCGCGCCACGCGAACTCGCCGCGCAAAGACTGCGCGCCGGACCCCTCGTTCCCGGCGAGGTCCGCCAGCAAGGTACGAGGGTGAACACAACCCCATCGCAGATAAGGCGAAATTTTGGTCGTCCCGGGGCGATCCGGACGGTCGCGGTCTTCGTCGTAGGTCTCGAGGCCGTCGTCCAGGAACTCGTGCCAGCGCTCCAGCGCCGCCTTCTCGCCGGGCTCCGGCAGCTCCATTCCCTTGAGCGAAGGGGATTTCGGGAGCTTGACCGAACACGGCGGCTCCACCCAGTCCACCATGTCCTTCCCGGTGTCCGCGGGGCGCGGCCAGCCGTGGCGCACCCACGCGCGGTAGAACGGGGTGAACACGCGATAGGGGTCGCCGTCCGGCTTGGTGACCCGGCCGGGTGTGATCGCGTACGAGGATCCCGTCTCGGTCCACGCGATGTCGTGCTCCGCCAAGACTTTCTTGACCTCGTCGTCGCGGCGGCGGCCGTACGGCCCGGTGTCCGCGCTGACGTGCACGGCCGAGGCGCCGATCTCGCGGGCCGCCTTGACGACCTCCTTGACCGGATCGCCCTTGACGAGCATGAGCCGCCCGCCGAGCTGGTCGTCCAGCGCCTCGAGACAGCCGTGCAGGAACGCGACGCGCGGGGCGCCGGAAGGTTTGAGGAGCGCGTCGTCGAGGACGTACAGCGCGAGAACGTGCTTGCTGTGCTTCGAGGCTTCCAGCAGGGCGGCGTGGTCGCCTAGGCGGAGGTCGCGGCGGAACCACAGCACTACGGGGGCTTCTCTGGTCACCCGGGAAACCCTAAGCGGTGCCGTCGGTGTGTGCAGTCCCGGATGCTATGAAAGGCCCGTTACTTGCAAATTTTGCAAGTAACGGGCCTTTCATAGCGCTTGACGGAGCCGGGATCAGCGCTCCGAGATCGGCGTGTAGTCACGCTCCGCGGAGCCGGTGTAGATCTGCCGCGGGCGACCGATCTTGGTGGCCGGGTCCTGGATCATCTCGCGCCAGTGCGCGATCCAGCCCGGCAGGCGGCCGAGCGCGAACAGCACGGTGAAGTACTTCGTCGGGAAGCCGAGCGCCCGGTAGATCAGGCCGGTGTAGAAGTCGACGTTCGGGTACAGCTTCCGCTCGATGAAGTAGTCGTCCGAGAGCGCGGTCTCTTCCAGCTTCTTCGCGATGTCGAGCAGCTCGTCGCCGCCCTTGAGCTTGGAGAGGATCTCGTCCGCGGTGTTCTTGATGATCTTCGCGCGCGGGTCGTAGTTCTTGTAGACCCGGTGCCCGAAGCCCATCAGGCGGACACCCTTTTCCTTGTTCTTCACGCGGGTGACGAAGTTCGCGACGTCGCCGCCCTCGGCCTGGATGCCCTCGAGCATGTCCAGCACCGCGCTGTTGGCGCCACCGTGCAGCGGGCCGAAGAGCGCGTTGATGCCCGCCGAGATCGAGGCGAACAGGTTCGCCTCGGAGGAGCCGACGAGGCGCACGGTCGAGGTGGAGCAGTTCTGCTCGTGGTCGGCGTGCAGGATGAACAGCAGGTCGAGCGCCTTGGCGACGTCCGGGTCGACCTCGTAGGGCTCGGCCGGGAAGCCGAAGGTCATCCGCAGGAAGTTCTCGACCAGGCCGAGCGAGTTGTCCGGGTACAGCAGCGGCTGCCCGACGGACTTCTTGTACGCGTACGCGGCCAGGGTCGGGACCTTGGCCAGCAGGCGGATGGTGGACAGCTCCACGTTCGGTTCGTCGAACGGGTTGAGCGAGTCCTGGTAGAAGGTCGACAGCGCCGATACCGCGCTGGAGAGCACCGGCATCGGGTGCGCGTCGCGCGGGAAGCCGCTGAAGAAGGCCTTGAGGTCTTCGTGCAGCAGGGTGTGGCGCTGGATCTTCTCGGTGAACTCCGCCAGCTGCGTCTGGGTCGGCAGCTCGCCGTAGATGAGCAGGTAGGAGACCTCGATGAAGGTCGACTTCCCGGCCAGCTGCTCGATCGGGTAGCCGCGATAGCGCAGGATGCCGGCGTCACCGTCGATGTAGGTGATGGCCGAAGACGCGGCACCGGTGTTCACGAACCCCGGGTCGTGGGTGATGTACCCGGTCGTCGCCAGCAGCTTCCCCAGCTCGATCCCAGGTGCGCCCTCGACCGGGTGGATCACCTTGAACTCGTGCTCGCCATTGGGCAGGCGCAGCGTCGCGGTCTCGCCGGACTGCCCCGCAGCCGTCGTCGCGTCGGACATGTAAGTCCCTCTCACGTTCAGCACGGGCCGGCGGCGCCTGTAGGTTCCACAGGTACGCCCTCTTTCACGCGCGTGACCCATGGCCTCGCTGCACACCGCCCCGCTGGGGTATGAATTCCCCACCACGCTAGTCGAGAATGGGGTCAACGCGCAGCGGGTGAGTTGCTCACAACAGCCCCTTTGGGACCAGGTTCACACGGCGGATGCCATATCTTCGGCCGTCGGCGGTTCCGCCCCACTCCGCGAGACGGTGATCGACGCCGCTTTCGCCGCGAATTCGAGCGCCGAACGCCAGCCGTCGGCGTCGAGAGTGGACACGTCGCGCACCCCGTTCGAGTACAGCCATGCCAGCAGCGCGCCTTGCACGGTGTCACCGGCGCCGATCGTGTCGACAACGGCGACACGGCGTGACGGGACCCGAGCGATTTCGCCCGCCCGTGTGATGACGGACAACCCTTGCGCGCCGCGGGTGAGCACCACGGCGTCGACCCCGGCAGAGGTCCAGACCTTTGCGGCGTCGACCGGATCGGCGCCTTCGGCGAGCCATTCCGTGTCGTCGTCGGAGATCTTGAGCAGCCGGACATGCGGCAGCCAGGACTCGAACCTCGCCCGGTACGCCGCCGGATCGGTGATCAGCGCCGCCCTGATGTTCGGGTCGAGGACGGTCAGGACACCCCGGGCGGCTTCACGGCGCAACATGGTTTCGTACGTGCTCGCACCCGGTTCCAGGACCATGCCGAGCGTGCCGAGCGAGAGCGCCGTCACATTTTCCGGCAGCGCGCCGGGATCGCCGACCAGCCTGTCCGCGGTGCCCTCGGTGTAGAAGGTGTACTGCGCCGAGCCCTTCTCGTCGAGCGCGACGACGGCGAGCGTCGTCGGCTCGTTTCCCCGCTGCAGCAAGGCGGTGTCGACCCCGGAGGCGTACAGCCGGTCCACCAGCGCGACACCGAAACGGTCATTGGAGACACGCGAGAAGAAGCCCGTCGGGACGCCGAGGCGCCCGGCGGCGAGCGCGACGTTGTACGGACCACCACCCATCCGGGGCAGCAGCGCGCGCAACCCACCGTCCACAGTGGAATCCAACGGTTCACCAGGAACGAGGTCGACCAGCGCCTCTCCACCCACGACGATCACGGGCGCGATGCTAGCCGAGGCGGTGGTAATCCCACCAGAATTGTCATTTCAAGACATTTTCGGGGCGAGCCCGCCGAGCAAGAGTTCCGACAGCGCGGTGAAGGCTTCCGCGTCGGTCACCCCGGCGCGCTGGCCGACCACGCCGGTCTGGATTCCCTCGATGATCAACCCCGCCATTTCCGCGATCAGCCGCGCGTGCACCTCGCGGAAAACACCATCGGTGACGCCGCGATCGATGAACGACCGGATCCGCTGGGCCGCGGCGCGGCTGTTGAGCTGATACGCGTCCCGCGCCGGGGCGAATTCGGCGATGTCGGTCATGAAAGCGGCCGAGGCGCGATTCAGGTATTCGGAGATCCCGGCGAGGTACTCCCCGAGGATCTTGCGGGCGTCGTCGATACCGGCGATCCGCTCCTCCAGCAGCTCGGCGGCGCCCTTGAAGAAGTGGGCGACGACCTTGACCGCGAGCTGCTCCTTGCTCGGGGCGAGCGCGTAGAGGGTCGACTTCGAGCAGTGGAGCCTGGCGGCGAGGTCGTCCAGCGTGAACTGGGAGAACCCCTCGGCGAGGAAGAGGGCTTCGAGTTCCGAAAGCAACGCTCGCTGACGCGCGGTGGGCTGGCGGCGCCGGGTCTTGCTCTCGGTCATCGGATCACTATCCCTTACGCGGACGGTATCCCCTCAGCGCCTTCTACTGTACGCTGAATCAGCCCACAGTACTGTTTTTAGTACAGCTCAGCTCGGAGGAGCCATGCCGGCGGACCGTCTGCTGCCCAGCACCGAGGCCCAGGATCTGATCGACCTGGCCAAGGAGATCGCACGCGAGGAACTCGCTCCGATCGCGAGCAAGTACGAAGAGACCGCGCACTTCCCGCGTGAACAGTTCCGGTTGCTCGGACAGGCGGGCCTGCTCGGCCTCCCGTACGCGGAACGCTGGGGCGGCGGCGACCTGCCGTACGAGGTCTACCTGCAGGTTCTCGAGGAGATCGCGGCCGCGTGGATGTCCGTCGGCGTCGGGCTCTCCGTGCACACGATGTCCTGCTTCGCGCTGGCGCACGAAGGCACCGACGCGCAGCGCGACCGCTGGCTGCCCGACATGCTGGAGGGTGATCTGCTCGGCGCGTACGCCCTTTCGGAGACCCACGCCGGCTCCGACGCAGCGGCCCTTTCGACCCGCGCTCGGCTCGAGGGCGATCAGTACGTCGTGAACGGCACGAAGGCGTGGATCACCCATGCGGGCGAGGCCGACTTCTACACGACCATGGTGCGCACGAGCGACGACGGCGGTCAGGGCATCACTTGCCTGCTCGTCGACGCGTCGACTCCGGGTCTCTCGGCCGCGCCGCCCGAGCGGAAGATGGGCCTCACCGGGTCGACCACCGCGCAGCTGATGTTCGAGGACGCCGTCGTCGACGCCGAGCGGCGGATCGGCGAGGAAGGCCAAGGGCTGAAGATCGCGCTGTCGTCGCTCAGCTCCGGACGGCTGGGCATCGCCGCGTGCGCCGTCGGGCTCGCGCAGGCCGCGCTGGACGAGGCCCTCGAGTACGCGAAGGGCCGCACGCAGTTCGGGCGGCCGATCATCGAGTTCCAGGGCCTGGAGTTCCTGCTGGCCGACATGGCCGCGACCGTCGAGACGTCGCGCGCGATGTACCTCGACGCGGCCCGCCGCCGCGACTGCGGGCTGCCGTTCCAGCGGCAGGCGTCGATCGCGAAGCTCGTCGCGACCGACGGCGCGATGAAGGTGACCACCGACGCGGTGCAGGTCCTCGGCGGCGCCGGCTACACGAAGGACTTCCCGGTGGAGCGGTACATGCGGGAGGCGAAGGTGCCGCAGATCTTCGAGGGCACGAACCAGATCCAGCGCATGGTGATCGCGCGGGAACTGCGGAAGGCCTGACAGCCTCGTGAGTGGTAAGGACGGTTAGAACCGTCCTTACCACTCACGAGGCCGGACCAGTTTCAGTACCCTCGCGGACCGAACTGCTGTGGCGGTGGGCCGAACTGCTGTGGCGGGCCGCCCTGCGGCGGTTGCTGTGGCCACCCCGCCTGCGGCGGATATGGCTGCTGCCCCGGCCCCGGCTGCCACTGAGGCCCGGGCTGCCCCGGCGGGTATCCCGGGGCAGCCTGAGCGCCGTGCGGCTGCTGGAATGCCTGCTGCTGCGGGAATCCCTGCTGAGCCGCGGCTGCGACAAGGTCGCGCGCCTTGCGCCGCTTCCCGCGGATGACCATCGTCGCGCCCAAGCCGGTCAGCACGACCCCGACCCCGGCCATCCAGACCCCGTGGTTCCGGAACGTCTCCGCACGGGATTCGGCCGCGGCCTTCATCTCGGCGTAGGTGTCCTCGCCGGTGCTGCGGCCGTTCTTCGTGGTCTCGCAGACGTCACCGGGCGACATGATCTTGCCGCCGCATTTGATGAGATCCGGGTTCTCGCGCGAGAACAGCAAAGTGACGACCAAGAACCCGATACCGACGATCAGGACGAAAACCCAGCGCTTCATGTGTTACAAGCCCTCCCCATATGTAACACATGAGAGCACAGGTCACTCACCCCTGACAAGGGCGAAGTCAGCTTTCGCGGTACCGGCGCTCCTCGGTGACGCCGACCCCGGCCTCCTCGTCGAAGTGGTAGACCTCGCGTCCGCGCACGAACACCCGCATGGCGCGGTTCATCACGTCCAGCGGGTCACCCGACCAGAGGACCACGTCGGCGTCGAGCCCCGGCTTCAGCGAACCGACCTGGTCGTCGAGGTCCAGCATCGCGGCCGGGTTGACGGTCAGCGCCTTCAGCGCGGTCTCCGGGTCGAGGCCGTCCTTGACCGACAGCGCCGCCTGGTACACCAGGAAGTTGATCGGCACGACCGGGTGGTCCGTGGTGATCGCGATCCGCACGCCCGCCCTGGCGAGGATGCCGGGCGCGCGCAGGGTGCGGTTGCGCAGCTCCACTTTGGACTTGGTGGTGAACAGCGGGCCGAGGATCACCGGCACGTCGCGCTCGGCGAGCAGGTCCGCGATCAGATGCCCTTCGGTGCCGTGGTTGATCACCAGTTTGTAGCCGAACTCTTCCGCCAGCCGGATCGCGGTGACCATGTCGTCGGCGCGGTGGACGTGCTGGTCCCAGTACAGCTCGCCGTCCAGGACCTTGGCCAAGGTCTCCTTGGTCAGGTCGACGTCGAACGGCTTGCCCTCACCGGCGGCGTGGTCGCGCTTGGCGGCGTAGTTGCGCGCGGCGGTGAAGGCGTCGCGGATGGTCGACGCGACGCCGAGCCTGGTCGACGGCGTCTGCTTCTTCTCGCCGTAGACCCGCTTCGGGTTCTCGCCGAGCGCGCTCTTCACGCTGACGCTCTCGGCGAAGATCATGTCGAGCACGGTCCGGCCCCAGGTCTTGACGCCGATCGTCTGCCCGCCGATGGGGTTTCCGGAGCCGGGCTTGATCACGACGCTGGTGACGCCGCCTGCCAGCGCGTCGTCGAAACCGGGCTCGTACGGGTCGATCCCGTCGATCGCCCGGAACCGCGCGCCGTTGGGGTCGGTCATCTCGTTGGTGTCGTTGCCCGACCAGCCTTCGCCGTCCTCGTGGACGCCGAGGTGGGCGTGCGCGTCGATGAACCCGGGCAGCACCCAGGTGCCCGCGGCGTCGATCAGTTCGGCGTCTTCGGGGACCTCGACGTCGGCGGCGGTGCCGACAGCGGCGATCTTCCCGTTCTCGATGAGGACCGTGCCGCCGTCGAGGGGATCACCGTCGACCGGGACGACGTAACCACCGACGATGGCCTTGACCAGTGCTTTGTTCGACATACTTTGACACGCTAACGAACTGGGCCGCCGGGAACCACACGGGGCTTTTCAAAGTGGACCAGCTCGTAGTCCGCCTCGGGCGTCCGGTGCGTTTCGACGTAGCCGAGCTTCGAGTACATCCGCAGCGGACCGATGCTCCGCTCTCCCGTGAACAGGCGGAACACGGTCACCGACTCCGGCATGGCCGCTTCGGCGGCGAGCAGCAACGAGCTGCCGAGCCCGTGTCCCTGCCTGTCCGGGGCCACGATGAGCCTGCCGACGAGACCGGCCTCGCCGTCCACGACGATCCGGACGCTCGCCACCAGCCGTCCGGATTCCCTGGTGCCCCAGGCGAAACACGCGGGATCGCCCAGGGCCTCCTCGGCTTGCTCGAAGGTCTCCAGCAGCGGCGGGAGGTCCAGGTTCCGGTGCGTCCTCGCCTCCGGCACGTAGGCCGCGCGCTGCAGTGTGAGCGTTTCGCCCGCGTCCACGGGGCCCAGCCGGAGCGGCGACGTCATCAGCGGACCCGGATTCCCCAGCTCCCGGTCCACGAGGAGGCGGGCTCCAGGTCGATCAGGTCGGTACCGGTGTTGAGCGCGTCGGCGGGGCAGGTCATCGGCTCGATCGCCACCGCCCGGCCGCGGCCGACCAGGTCGTCCGGCGTGAACACCTGCGCCCAGTGGAAGTCCGGCCCCGCCCAGACCACCAGCTCCTGCTCGCCGTGCGAGAGGACGTGGTGGTGGTTGCCGTCCTCGGCGACGCTCAGCCCGCCGAACGCCGTGTCCAGGTCGACGCCTTCGAGCACCTTGCCGTGCCGGAAGTCGTACTCGGTCCCCTCGACGTCCTGCTCGTCGGCGTACGGCATCTGCTCGTCACCGAGGTACGGCCGGACGCGGCTCGCGGGCAGCGTCAGGGTCAGCTCGTCGGTGGGCACGTCACCGATCCGGAAGTAGGGGTGCGTGCCGAGCCCGACGCCGATGGGGCTCTCGCCCTCGTTGCGGATCTCGTGCGTCACGACCAGCTCGCGCGGCGAGATCTCGTAGGTGATCGTCGCGCGCAGCGGTACCGGCCAGCCCTCCTGCGCCGGGACGTCGACGGCCAGGGTGATCGACGACTCCGCGTGTTCGAGCAGTTCCCACTCTTCGTGCCGGGTGAGACCGTGGATCGCGTTGCCGCGCGCCTCCTCGGTGATCGGGAGCTGCTGCTTTTCACCCTGGTGGACCCACTGGCCGCCCTTGGTGCGGTTCGGCCAGGGCAACAGGACCTGCCCGGCACCCTTCGGCGGCTTCTCGTCCTCGGCGAAAGCCTCGACGTACGGCACCCCGCCGACCTCGAACGCGCGCAACCCGGCGCCGATCTCGGTGATGACGGCGCGCGCGTTGCCGCGGGTGATCTCGAACTGCTCTCCGGTGGGATTGGCCATGCGGACGAGGTTACCGGCGGCCGAGGGGGACGCGTCACCGGGAAAAGTGCGGGGAAGCACAGCCGGGAAAGTACTGTGGGAATGCCACGCCCGGACGAAGGAGACCGCCGCGATGACCGTTCCCGGCTATCCCAGCACCGTCGGCCGTGTCCTGGAGCGGAGCGCGCGGCGCGTCCCGGCCCGGGTCGCGCTCACGTTCGCCGATCGCGTGTGGACCTACGCGGAACTCGACCGCGCTGCGGGCCGGGTCGCGGCGAAACTGCTCGGCCGCGGTCTCGTCCACGGTGACCGCGTCGCGGCCTTCGGCAAGAACTCCGACGCGTACCTGTTGCTGTACCTCGGTTGCGCGCGGGCCGGGCTGGTGCACGTACCGGTGAACTTCAACGCGCGCGGCGAAGAACTCGAGTACCTGCTCACGCAGTCCGAACCCGCTGTCGCGTTCGTCGATCCCGCGCTGGCCGGGCACGTGACGTCCGCTCATGCGTCCACTTCGGACATTCTCGACTGGGCACTGGACGAAACCGTCGCCCCGCACGAGGAATCCGGTGTCGCGGACGATGACCTCGTCCAGCTGCTCTACACGTCCGGGACGACCTCCCGGCCGAAGGGCGCGATGCTCACCCACCGCGCGCTGGTGCACGAGTACTCGTCCTGCATCGCCGCGCTCGACCTGAGCGACCGCGACGTGCCGCTGCACGCGCTGCCGCTGTACCACTCGGCGCAGATGCACGTGTTCCTCATGCCCGGCCTCGCCGTCGGCGCGACGAACCACCTCGTCGAGGCACCCGATCTCGGCGACGTCCTCGCGCGGATCCCGCGTCAGGGCGTCACTTCCCTGTTCTTCCCGCCGACCGTCTGGGTGGGACTCGCGAACCATCCCGGCCTCGGCGACGCGGATCTGAGCGGACTCACCAAGGCTTACTACGGCGCGTCGATCATGCCCGTCCCGGTGCTGGAGAAGTTGCGGGCGCGACTGCCGGGAGTCGGGTTCTACAACTGCTTCGGCCAGTCGGAGATCGGTCCACTCGCGACAGTGCTGCAGCCCGAAGAGCACGACGAGCGGCCGGATTCCGTCGGCCGCCCGGTCCTGTTCGTCGAGACGCGCGTGGTGGACGCGGAGATGAACGACCTCCCGCCGGGCGAACTCGGCGAGGTCGTGTACCGCTCTCCGCAGCTGTGCACCGGCTACTGGGGCAAACCCGAAGAGTCCGTGGAAGCGTTCGCGGGCGGCTGGTTCCATTCCGGCGATCTGGTGCGCCAGGACGAAGAGGGCTATCTGTTCGTCGTCGACCGGATCAAGGACGTCGTCAACACCGGCGGCGTGCTCGTCGCGTCGCGCGAGGTGGAAGACGCGCTGTACGCGCATCCCGCCGTCGCCGAGGCCGCCGTCGTCGGCCTGCCGCACGAACGCTGGATCGAGGCGATCGCCGCGGTGGTCGTGGTGAAGGAGTCCGTCGGCGAAGCGGAACTGATCGAGTTCGCCAAGAAGTCGCTGGCGGCGCACAAGGTGCCGAAATCGGTGCATTTCGTCGACGAGTTGCCGAAGAACGCGTCCGGGAAACTGCTGAAACGCGAGTTGCGGCAGCGGTTCGGCGGGTCAGCGTCCGCGATCGGCGTCTAGCGACTCGGCGTACGCGGCGAACTCGCGAGCCGCTTCGAGACTGCCCGGACGCGGCGGATCCTCCGGATCCCAGCCGAGTTCGCGGTCTCGCAACACCTGCGTGAGCAGCGGCCGCCACCGCGGATCGAGGTTCTCGCGAGCCCATTCGAGCGCGCCGCGCTTCGACTCGACCTCGGCCGTGCGCAGGGTGTAGAGCACGCGGCAATAAGTCGACACGATATAGCGCTGGGTCCAAGCGAGCTCGAAGGGCGCCCACGTCCGGACGCCGTCGATGAGCCCGTGCAACTCCTCACGCATCGCCGCGCGCAGCGCTTCCGGTGCCGGGTCGTCGACCAGGCTCGCGATCGGCGGGCCGTCGAGCACGATGCCGCGATGGCGCAGGATCCAGCGAGTGTGGAGGCTGTTGCAGTGGGTGTCCCAGATCAGGACGCGATGGCCGTGATCGCAGTACAGCCACGGTGTGCCGAGCCCTTGGCCGCTTTTCAAGGACCCCACGTCCGCGTACGAGCCCTCGATTTCCTTGCACCAGAAGCCTTCGCGCGTGGGGAGTTCGTCGTGGAGCACGCGGAGGTCGGCTTCGGCCTTGCCACTCGGGGGCTCGGTGGTCGCGATGATGAAGTCGCAATCGCTGTGGAGGTCGCCGGCGCCGAGGGCGAAGGAGCCCTGAACGTACGCGCCGACGTAAGTGTCGCCGAGGATCTCGCGGGCTGAGGCGACGAGGCCGGTGAGGACTTCGTCGAGTTCCACGTAAGGCGTGTGCACGATGGCCAACGCTACGTCCTCGTGAGTGGTAAGGACGGTTAGAACCGTCCTTACCACTCACGAGCCTCAGAGTACTTACTAGACCGGTCGTCATACTTTGGCTACAGTCGGCCGCATGGTCCGCCGCACCGACACCCGGCAGCGCATGCTCGATTCCGCCGCCGAGCTCTTCCACCAGCAGGGTTACCACGCCACCGGTCTCAACCAGCTCGTCGCCGCCGTCGGCGCGCCCAAGGGATCGCTCTACTTCCACTTCCCCGGCGGCAAGGAGCAGCTGGCCGCCGAGGCCATCCGCCAGTCCGCCGAGCGCCTCTGCGACATGTTGCGCGCGATCGTCGCGAGCTCGCCCGACATCATCACCGGCGTCGAGAACGTCGTCGAGGCGCTGGCGACCTCGTTGGAGGAGTCGGACTTCCAGCGCGGGTGTCCACTCGCGACGGTCGCGCTCGACGCGTCGGGTGACAGCGAGGCGATCCGCCAGGCCTGCGCCGACGGCTACACCTCCTGGCACACCCTCATCGCCGAAGCGCTGAACCGGCCGAACACGCTGGACACCGGCAAGGCGGACCAGCTGGCGACGGTCGTCCTCGCCGCCGTCGAGGGCGGGTTGCTGCTGGCCAAGACGTTGCACGACACCGCGCCGCTGCGCGCGATCGCCCCTCACCTTCGCACCACACTCGAACGGGAGCTGTCCTGATGCGCGTCCACCACCTCAACTGCGGGACCATGCGGCCGGTCGGCGGCAAACTCGTCGACGGCAGGCCGGGGCTGTTCCGCCGAGCGGAACTGATCTGCCATTGCCTTCTGCTGGAGACCGAAACCGGGCTCGTGCTCATCGAGACCGGCGTCGGCACCCCGACCGTCACCCGGCCCGTCGAATGGCTCGGCGCCGGGTTCGTCCGGCTGGTACACCCCGACAGCGACGACGACCTCAGCGCCACCACGCAGATCCGCAAGCTCGGCTTCGACCCCGCCGACGTACGCGACATCGTGCTGACCCACCTCGACCTCGATCACGCGGGCGGGCTCGTCGACTTCCCGCGGGCGCGGGTCCACGTCCACGCTCGCGAGCTCCAGGCGCTGGAGAAGCCGATCGACCGCAAGGAAGCGAGCCGCTACCGGAAGGTCCAGTTCGACCACGGCCCGATCTGGCGCTCGTACCGCGCCGACGGCGAGCCGTGGTTCGGTTTCGACGCCGTCCGCGAGCTCGAAGGGGTCCCGGACGTCCTGATCATCCCTCTCGCCGGGCACACCCGCGGGCACGCCGGGATCGCGGTCGACACCGGGGACGGCTGGCTCCTCAACGCGGGCGACGCCGTCTTCCACGGCGGCGAGCTGGAGCGAAAGCCTCACCTCCCCTTCGCGCTGGGCTTCTTCGAGTCGTACATGCAGACGGAGAAAACGGCACGACTGGACAACCAGCGCCGGCTGCGCGAACTTGTCAGTAACAACGGTGACGAGGTGACGGTCTTCGCCGCGCACGACGCCACCGCATTCGCACGGCTCAGCCAGAGGAGCAGGCTATGAAGGTCCACCACCTGAACTGCGGCACGATGCGCCCGGCGGGAGGCAAGTTCCTCGACGGCCAGCCCGGGCTGCTGCGCCGCGCCGAACTGGTGGCGCACTGCCTGCTCATCGAGACCGGCGACGGGCTCGTGCTGGTGGACACGGGCTTCGGCCGTCAGGGGGTGGCCCGGCCGGGCGCCTGGCTCGGCACGCCGTTCACGGTGATGGTCGGCGCGAAGCCGGTCGAGACGGAGACGGCGGCCCACCACGTCGAAGCGCTCGGCCACAAGCTGGAGGACGTGCGGCACATCGTCTGCACGCACCTCGACGTCGACCACGCGGGCGGGCTCGCGGACTTCCCGAACGCCGTCGTGCACGTCCGCACGGCGGAGCACGACGCGGCGACGTCACCGTCCAACCAGAGCGAGAAGCTCCGGTTCCGCGCCAACCAGTTCGCCCACCGTCCACTGTGGAGCAAGTACGACGAGGCCGGGGACGAATGGTTCGGTTTCCAGGCCGTCCGCGAACTCAAGGGCCTGCCGCCGGAGATCCTGCTGGTACCGCTCGCGGGGCACACCAAGGGCCACACCGGGGTGGCGGTCGACACCGGCGACGGCTGGCTGCTGCACGCGGGCGACGCGTACTTCTTCCACGGTCAGATGGATCCGGTGAAGCCGCACTGCACGCCGGGGATGACCGTCTTCCAGAACATGGTGCAGACCCTGCGCAAACCGCGACTGGAGAACGTCGAACGACTGCGCGAGCTGGGCCGAGAACACGCCGACGAGATCACCGTGTTCTCGGCCCACAGCCCGGTCGAATACCAGTCGCTCAGCCGCGGGTAACGAGGTCAGCCGACCGGCGGCTCGATGGGCCGCCGGTCTTCCTCGCTGTGCGTCGCCCGCATGACCAGCCAGTTGATCCCCCACAGCACGATGCCGACGCCGAGCAGGATCGCGGCGACCTTGTAGTCACGGGCGGGCCGCCCGGACAGCGGGGTCACCAGGTAGAGACAGAAGATCGCGGCCAGCACCGGGATGACGGTCGGCGCGCGGAAATGCTTGTGCGCCGACTTCTCCTTGCGCAGCACCAGGACCGCGACGTTGACGATGGCGAACACCGCCAGCAGCAGCAAGGCCGTCGTACCACCGAGCACGCTGATGTCCACAAAGGACACCAGGCCGATGGCGATGACGCTGGTGAACACGATCGCCACCCACGGGCTGCGGCGGAACGGGTGCACCGTGCCCAGCTGCTTCGGGATGATCCGCTGGTTCGCCATGCCGTAGAGCAGACGGCTGGCCATCAGCATGTTGATCAGCGCCGAGTTGATGACCGCGAACAGGCCGATCGCGGAGAAGACCTCACGCGGGAATCCCGGGGCGCCGACGTCGAGCACCTTCAGCAGCGCACTGCTCTTGGCGGCCTCCAGCTCGTCGGCGGGCACCAGCAGCGAAGAAGTGACGGAGACCAGGATGTAGATGGTCGCGGCGATGACCATGCCCCACAGCATCGCCTTCGGGAAGATCCGGATCGGGTCCTTGCACTCCTCGGCCATGTTCACCGAGTCCTCGAAGCCGACCATCGCGAAGAACGCCAGCGACGTCGCCGAGGTGATCGCCACCAGCATCGTCTGGTTCTCGGTGTCGAACTCGACCAGCCGCGAAGCGTCCCCGTTGCCGTTCAGCACCGCCCACACGCCGACGCCGATGATGATCAGCAGACCGCCGATCTCGATGCAGGTCAGCACCACGTTGGTCTTCACCGATTCGGAGACCCCGCGGAAGTTGATCAGCGCGAGCCCGATCACGAACAGGATCGCCACCAGCGGCATCGGCGCGGTGATGAACTCGGCGAGATAGGTGTCCCCGAACGCCTTCGCGGCGGACGAAGCCGACGTGATCCCCGAACACATCACCGCGAACGCCACCATGAAGGTGAGGAAGCGGATCTTGAACGCCTTGTGCGTGTAGAGCGCCGCACCCGCCGCCTGCGGATACTTGCCGACCAGTTCCAGGTAGCTGAACGCGGTCATGATCGCGACCACGAACGCGATCAGGAACGGCAGCCACAGCGCGCCGCCGACCCGGCCCGCGACCTGTCCGGTGAGCGCGTAGACGCCCGTCCCGATGATGTCCCCCACCACGAAGAACAGCAGGAGCTTGGAACCCATGACCCGTTTGAGGCTCGGCTGACCGGTCGGCCCGGTCTGTTCTGTCGTCGTCGTGTCCGCCATGCGGCAAGAGTGTGCCGTATCACCTCTGTGGCCGACAGTCCGGTTTGGTCAGTTCTTCGTCACGGGTTGGCGAACCGGGGTTTTGGGTAATCCGGTCAGTTGGCGTCGACCGCGGTCTTCACCAGCGGGGCCATCATCTCCTGCGTCATCTTCGTCGGCCCGGTGTAGTTGACCAGCACCGGAACGTCGTTCACGAGTTCGGCGGCCGCCAGCGTCGCGGTCTTGTTCTCGTCGGTGTAGTAGACGGCGCCCTCGCCGACACCGGCGACGTCCTTCGCGCCCGGCTTCGCCTTCTTCAGCGCGGCGACCATCTCGGCGGGCTTGATCGGGTTCTTCTCGAAGCGGGTCACCGCGAGCGCGCCGATCTGTTTGCCGGCGGCCGAGTAGACACAGCTCTTGGCCTTGCCGCCGTTCGCGGCGTTGTCCTGAACCGGGCCCGGCGCCGACGTCACGCCCTGGAGGGAGGTCGCCTTCCCGACGGCTTCGGCGGGCAGCAGCGCGCACGGTTCCTTCGCACCGGCGCCACCGGTGGGAGCGGCCGAGGAACTCGGGGCGGTGGACGGAGCGGGAGCCTGACTCGACGGCTTGGCCGCGTTGTCCGGCTTCCCGTCCCCGGAAGAACAGGCGGAAAGGGTCGCGATGACAGCGGCGAACAGGACGATCGCCCGTGAAATACGCATGGATCCGACGATAGCCCCGGCGAATCAGTCCACCGGGGCCCGGTACCGCCAGAAGGACGGGATCAGGAACGCCGCCGCGATGACCAGCACGATGACCAGGACGCCGCCGCCGGAGGCCGCGGCCGCGGTGCCGACACCGGCGGCGGCCCAGCCGTGGGTGAGGTCGGCGATGCGCGGGCCGCCCGCGACGACGACTGTGAACACGCCCTGCAGCCGTCCGCGCATCTCGTCGGTGGTGGCGACCTGGAGGATCGACATCCGGTAGATCGCACTGACCATGTCGGCGGCGCCGGCGAGTGCCATGAAGAAGACCGCGAGCCACAGCGAATTCGCGAGACCGAAGCCGACGATCGCGCCGCCCCAGACGCAGATCGAGACGATCACGCCGACACCCTGCTTCTGGATCCTCGTCAGCCAGCCGGAGAAGAGACCGATCAGCATCGCGCCCGCCGGGAGCGCGGCGTAGAGCCAGCCCAGTGCCGGGCCGCCGCCGGGCGGGTCGCCGAAGGTGCGCTCGGCCATCTCCGGGATCAGCGCGCGCGGCATGCCGGCGACCATCGCGATGATGTCGACGAGGAAGGAGGCCAGCAGGATCTTCTGCGTCGCCAGATACTTGAAGCCGTCGATGATGTCGCGGATCCCGGCGCGGCGCGCGATCTCGCCGAGCGGCGGGATCGGGGGCAGTTTCCAGACCGCGATGAGGGTCAGGGTCAGCGCGACGACGTCGATCAGGTAGAGCGTCGAGAGACCGAGGATCGGGATCAGCGAACCGGCGAGCAGCGGTCCGAAGACCGCGCCGAAGGTGGACATCGTGCTGCTCAGCGCGGTCGCGGGCGCGATCAGGTTGTCCGGCACCAGCCGGGCGACGACGGCGCCGCGGGTCGGCATGTTGATCGCGAAGAACGCCTGGTTGACCGCCAGCAGCGCGAGGACGAGCCAGACGGAGCCGAGGTTCAGGAACGCCTGGAGCCACAAGACCGCCGAAGTGACGGTGACCCCGACGTTGGTGACGAGCAGGAGTTTGCGGCGGTCGACGGCGTCCGCGATGGCGCCGCCCCAGAGACCGAAGACGAGCAGCGGGACCAGGGCGACCAGGCCGGTCAGGCCGACGTAGGCCGACGAACCGGTGAGGTCGAAGACCTGTTTGGGGACCGCGACGGCAGTGAGCTGGCTGCCGACGGCCGTGACCGCGGTGGACAGCCAGAGGCGGCGGAACGCGGGGATCTTGAGCGGCCGGGTGTCCACGACGATCGAGCCGAACAGCTTGCGGACACCCTTGCGTTGTTCAACCCCCACGTCGTCACTCACAACCCGACAGCTTAGCCGCGCTAACTAACCAAATGCGCGCGATTTATGTCACCCGCACCCGAAGGCCCCCTTCACCACGTCAGACGCGGCGAAGGGCGCTTTCACCACGTGAGATGCGGGGAAAGTCCCCTTCAGCCCAGGCTCAGGCGACCGAGGCCCGGTGACCCCACGCGTCTCCCGGGAGCGCGCCAGCGCGACGGGGAGACTTCACCGCCGCGCGCCCTCTTTTGGGCCGCAGGCCCACGAAAACGCGATGAAGGGGCGCCCTCCGCTCCCAACGCGAGTTGCAAGCGGCTCGGCGCCCCTTCGGCGCGCTTTTCGTCAGCGCGCTGGCCAACATCACGGCGCGACGCGCTCGATCTGCCAGCCGTCGTCGGTGCGGACGTAGCGGAGCCGGTCGTGCATGCGGTCCTCGCGGCCCTGCCAGAACTCGACGACGTCGGGCCGGATGCGCCAGCCGCCCCAGTGCGGCGGGAACGGGATCTTCTCGACGTCGGCGAAGCGGCGCTCGATGCCGTGAAGCGCGGTCTCGAGGGCGCGGCGGCCGTCGACGACGCGGGACTGGGGCGAAGCCCAGGCCCCGAGCTGCGAGCCTCGCGGGCGGGAAGCCCAGTACTCGGCGGTCTCGGCGACGTTGACCTTCTCGACCTCGCCGCGCACGTGGACCTGACGTTGCAGGGCGTACCACGGGAAGGTGATCGACGCGTAGCGCGTCGCGGTGAGGTCGTGGCTCTTCGTCGACGTGTAGTTCGTGTAGAACACGACGCCGCGTTCGTCGAGGCCCTTGCACAGGACGGTCCGCGAGGACGGCCTGCCCTCCGGATCGGCCGTGGCGAGCACCATCGCGTTCGGTTCGGCGACCCCGGCGGAGACGGCCTGGTTCAGCCAGTCCTGCAGCTGAGCGGTCCAGGTCTCCGCCAGCGCGGACTCGTCGAACGCGGCCCCTTCGTAGGCCACGCGCATTCCGGGCAGGCGCACGACGGCGTCACCGTCCACGCCATCCTTGATCTCCGGCATCATCCGCCAAACCTCCGCACCCGGTCAGGGCATCTGTGACTTCGGCTTTGCCGCCGACGGTATTGCCTAGAAGGCGGCGGCGAAACCCACTGAACGGTGACACCCGCCACCCCCGGTTGATCATCTGTGCGTAACCGCCGGACCGCAAGCCGTTACCTCCCGGTTACCTGCCGGTCCCTGATCGATCAAGGGCTCGTGAGTGGCAAGGACGGTTAGAACCGTCCTTGCCACTCACGAGCCCTTGAATTCACGAAAACTTATTATTCGAAAATCGGCGACCCTTCGACAATTCTCCCGCCGCCCTTTTCCCTGATTTCGAACAATTGATTACGACATTCGGCCCATCGCCCGCCTCATCGCCCCTAGGGCGCGTCTAATTCTGTCAAACGATAGAAATTACCCTCGCGACACATACTCACGAGTTGTGCCAAGCCTCTCGATCGCGAGACGCGGCGAAGGCCGCCCTCGGGAGGGTCGAAATCCCGAAACCGGCCTTCGCTTCTTCTGTCCCGCCCTGTCAGTTCGTGACAGTGAACTCCGCGCGAACAATCCATCCCCAACAGTCGTACGACGCCGTGTACCGGCCCGGCACCGTCCCCACCGGACCGTCGCCCCGCAACGCGACACCGATGCCGCCGGTGCCGCCGTCCCCCACCACCCGCAAGGGAATCGGCGCGGCGAGCCCGTCCGCGACGAGGGTCTTCGCGAGCTCGCCGGCCCCGGACGGGCGCAGGCAATAGATGTCCGCGGTCACCGTCCCACCTGCGACGATGGCGTTGGGACTCAAGACAAGACTGGACGGTCTGGTCGCGTTCGCCTGTCCCGCTCCGACCATCGTGGACACGATCGCCGCCCCCGCGACGCACAACGCGGCCGAACGAAATTTCATCTTCTGCTCCCTCCAGGAGACGGGCGAAGATTTCACCCGTCACCCGATGGACGCGCCTCCGGCGGCACCGGGTTGCCCACCGGCCGGGACACCGCCCGTTGGGGCGAACGCTCCTGATTTAGCAGAATGTGACAGCAAATCGTGCAAGAGCTGATGATCACACTAGGTAGACCTTGCGCCACTCGATAGGATCGCCGCCGAGAGCAACGGGGTGATCACCTCTATCCAGTGTGTTCAGAGGTTTGGATGGGACGGCCGGGTGTGCGGCCGCTCCGTCCGCTATTGCCGGCCGGGCTTCCGCGAGGGAGTTCGACGTCGGTCGATCACCCCTGCCCTCGAGCCGCCGGAACTTTCTACGACCTTGTTACTCCCCTTCCCCAGGAGTGCGTTGTGATTTCCCGTTCCCGCCGTGTCATGACGGCGTTGTTGTGTGCCCTTTCGCTGGCTGGTGTGACGGCCCTTTCGGCCTGTTCCGACAGCACGGCCGCTTCCGGCACCAAGGTCACCATCGGCTACAGCGCTTGGCCGGGCTGGTTCCCTTGGGCGGTCGCCCAGGAGAAGGGCCTCTTCGAGAAGAACGGCGTGAGCGTCGACCTGAAGTGGTTCGACAGCTACACCGAAAGCATCAACGCACTCTCCTCGGGCGCGATCGACGCGAACAGCCAGACCCTCAACGACACCCTCGCCTCCGTCAGTGGTGGCGCGAAGCTGTCGGTGGTCCTGGTCAACGACAACTCGACCGGCAACGACAAGATCATCGCCCGCCAGGGGATCACCGGCGTCGCCGACCTCAAGGGCAAGAAGATCGCCGTCGAGCAGGGCACCGTCGACCACTACCTCCTGCTGCTCGCGCTGCAGGAAGCGAAACTGACCGAAAAGGACGTCCAGCTGGTCCCGCTGCTGACCGACGCCGCCGCGGCCGCGTTCGTCGGCGAGCAGGTCGACGCGGTCGCCGCCTTCGCCCCGTTCACCTCGAAGGCGCTCGAGCGTCCCGGCAGCCGCGCGATCGCGACGTCCGCCGAGTTCCCCGGTGCCATCCCTGACCACCTCGTCGTCTCCGAGCAGATGTCCAAGGAGCGCAAGAAGGAGGTCCAGGCGCTGGTGACCACCTGGTTCCAGACGATCGACTGGATCAAGCAGAACCGGGACGAGGCCGTGCAGATCATGGCCAAACGCGGCGCGGTGTCGATCGACGAGTACAAGACCTACGACGCGGGCACCACGATCTTCACCAAGCAGCAGAACCTCGACGCGTTCACCCCGGGCGTCACCCCCGCCCACCTGAACTTCCAGGCGGGCAAGATCGCCGACTTCATCATCTCCAACGGGCTCGCCCAGAACCGGCCCAACTTCGACGGGCTGTTCGACGACCAGTACGTCAAGGCGGTGAAGTGAGCACCACGGATTCGGCCCGCCGGGCCGCTCAGCGGACGGACGCCGCTGACGAGGCCGAGGCGCGCCGTCTCGACGACGAGCAGCGGCTCGCCGAAGCGCAGGAAGGCCGTCTCCGGGGTGGCAAGCGACCGGACTGGTCGCCGCTGCCCCGCCGGGCGGGCCTCAAGCCGAACGCCTCACCGCTGTTCTCGCTCCGGACACCGATCCCCGCGCGCTGGCGGTGGACGCTGGCGGTGGCCTCGTTCGCGATCCCGCTGCTGATCTGGGTGACGCTGAACGCGCTGGGCACCATCAAGCCCACGTTCCTGCCGACCCCGGTCGCGGTGTTCGACGCGCTGCTCAAGATGATCGAGTCCGGCGAACTGTTCAGCGACCTCTGGGCCACCACCCAGCGGGTCCTGCTCGGCTTCGGGCTCGCGGTGCTCGTCTCGATCCCGCTCGGCATCGTGATGGGGACGTTCAACGCGGGACTGGCGCTGTTCGAGCCGGTCATCGCGATGCTGCGCTATCTGCCGGCGAGCGCGTTCATCCCGCTGCTGATGATCTGGCTCGGCCTCGGCGAGCCGTCGAAGGTCGCGGTCCTGTTCCTCGGCACGGTCTTCTTCAACACGCTGATGACGGCCGACGCCGTCCGCGGGGTGCCGCGTTCGCTGATCGACGTGTCCTACACGCTCGGCGCGCGCCGCGGCGAGGTCCTGCGCAAGGTGATCGTCCCGCACGCGCTGCCCGGCATGATCGACGCGACCCGCGTCAACGCCGCGGCCGCGTGGAACTTCGTGGTGGTCGCCGAACTGATCAACGCCACCGCCGGTCTCGGCCTGCGGATCATGCGGGCGCAGCGGTTCACCCAGACCGACCGGATCTTCGCGCTGCTGATCGTGATCGGCCTGCTCGGACTGGTCATCGACATCGCGTTGCGGCAGCTGCGGACGCGCGTCGGGAAGTGGGCGGTATGACGCTCCAGCTGAAGGCCGTGGCCAAGGACTACACCGTCCGCGGCAAGACCACCCGGGCTCTCGACGGGATCGATCTCGACATCGCGCGCGGCGACTTCGTGTGCGTGGTCGGCGCGAGCGGGTCCGGCAAGTCGACGCTGCTCTCGCTGATCGCCGGGCTGGCCGAACCGTCCGAGGGCCTGATCACCCTCGACGGCGACGCGGTGACCGGGCCCGGCCCGGATCGCGGACTGGTGTTCCAGCACGGGGCGCTGTATCCGTGGCGTTCGGTGGAAAGCAACGTCGCGTTCGGACTCGAACTGCTGAACCTCGACAAGGCCGAGCGAGCGCGCCGCGTCGACTGGTATCTCGAGGAGACCGGGCTCGACGGGTTGCGGAAGTCGTTGCCCAAACAGCTTTCCGGCGGGCAGAAGCAGCGGGTCGCGATCGCGCGGGCGCTGGCGTGCGAACCCGACGTCCTGCTGCTGGACGAACCTTTCGGCGCGCTGGACGTCCAGACCAAAGAAGACATGCAGGTCCTGATCCGCCGGATCTGGACCGACACCGGCACCACCGTGCTGATGGTGACCCACGATGTCGAAGAGGCAGTGTTCCTCGGAAGACGCGTCGTGGTGCTCGCCTCGGACCCGGGCCGGGTGGCCGCGGACATCGTGGTCGACCTGCCCGGTGAACGCGACCTCGCGGTCAAACGCGCGCCGGAGTTCCTCGCGTTGCGCGCGTCCATCGAAGATCTCGTCCGGGAGCAGCACCGCGGGCACCTCGGACGAAGCTGAGAAGAAAGGTGATCATGAGGCACGGGAAGACCCGGCCGGAACGCACCCCGCGTTCCGGGTTGCTCGGCAGACTCGGCATCCGGGGCAAGCTCAACCTGCTCCTGATGTTGCCGCTGACCGCCGTGGTCCTGGTGTCGGTGCCTTACGTCGCCGGGGAGATCGACGACGCCCGGTCCGCCCGCACCACCGCCGACGTCGCGTCGCAGGCACGCGCCCTCGGCACGCTGGCGTGGGAACTGCAGCGGGAACGGCTGCTGACGGCGCACTACATCGCGTCGTCGACGGCCGGCAGCGGGGCCATGCAGAAGCAGCAGGGCGTCGTCGCGGACACCGTGAACCGGGTGCGTTCGCAGCTGAGCGCCGACGCGCCGGAAGAACTCGCGGCCGCCCTCGTGCGGATCGGGTCGCTGAACGAGATCAGGGAGAACGCGCTCCGGCGCGGTGCCTCGCTGGACAGCGTGGCGCGGACGTATCACGCGGTGATCGACTCGGTCATCAACTCGCTCCGCCTCGTCCCGCAGCAGACCAGTGACGCGGAGGGCACCCGGCAGCTGACCGCGCTCGACGCGCTGCTGCGCGCGAACGAGGAGAACTCGCTGCGCGGGATGGCGCTGATCATCGTGCTGATCACCCCGGATTCGGGTGAGCCGGTGCTGGACGACGCGAAGCAGCAGGCGTCGCTGTTCCTCGAACGGTTCGTGCAGCAGGCCGACGTCACCCAGGCGACGCAGGTCGTCTCGGTGGAGCAGGGCGAGACGGGCCGCCGGGTCGACGCGCTGGAGGCCAGGCTTCCGGACACCCGCGGGCAACAGGCCGTGCAGGCCTTGCTGCCGGACATCCTCGGCGCCGTCGAAGCCCAGTCGAACCAGCGACGGCTCGCCCAGGACGCGGTCACCACCGGCATCACCGACACGGCGACCGCGCGAGCGGACGCCGCGCAGAACCTGGCGTGGACGATCGGTGTCGGCGCCGGTGTGCTGTTCCTGCTGGTCGGTGGTCTCGCGATCGCGGTCAGCCGGTCGATCGCGGATCCGCTGCGGAAGCTGACCACGGCGGCGACGTCGGTCGCGGACCTCGCGAGTACCGAACTGGTCCGCGTGACCGACACCGAGCAGGCCGAAGAACTCGCGCCGCGGCTCGCCACCATCGACGTGTCCTCGCAGGACGAACTCGGCAAACTGGCCGAGGCGTTCAACCGGGTGCAGGCCACCGCGGCCGAACTGGTGGAACGGCAGGCCGTCACGCGGCGCAACGTCGGCCTGATGTTCGCCAACGTCGCGAAGCGGACGCAGAACCTGGTGGGCAGGCAGCTGGCACTGGTCGACGAACTGGAGCGCAACGAGCAGGACGTCGCGCTGCTGGCGAGTCTCTACCGGCTCGACCACCTCTCCACCCGTCTGCGCCGGAACGCGGACAACCTCCTCGTCGTTTCGGGAAACCGCGACGAGGCACGGATTTCCGGGCCGATCGAGCTGTCGACCGCGTTGCGTTCGGCGCTCGCGGAGATCGAGGACTACCAGCGGGTCCGGCTGGGCTCGATGGGCGACGTCCTGCTGTCGTCGCCGTTCGGTTCGGATCTGGTGCTGATCTTCGCCGAGCTGCTGGAGAACGCGACCTCGTTCTCCCCGCCGGAGTCCTTTGTGGACGTCGGCACGAAGATCCTGCCCGACGGCTCCTGCCTGATCGTGATCGTGGACCAGGGCATCGGCATGACCGCCGAACGGCTCGCCGAGGAGAACCGGCGGCTGGTCGAACGCGAGCGGCTCGAACTGGCGCCGACCAGTGTGCTCGGGCTGTTCGTGGTCGGACGGCTCGCGCGGCGGCACGGGCTCAAGGTCGAGCTGACCGAGACCGAGCCGGGAGCGGGCATCACCGCGCGCATCGCCGTCCCGCCGAATCTGCTGACCTACCGGCAGCCCGTGCAGAAGGCCGTGCCGCCGCCGGCGTGGCCGACGACGGAACCGGGCGACGAGCCCGCCCCGCCGCGGTCCCAGCCCAAGTCCCAGCCGCGGGAGAAGGCGTCCGGGCGCGAACTGCCCACACTGGCGATCGCCGGGATGATCCCGCGCGACGGCCAGCCCCCCAAGGACTTCCGGTGGTTCCGCAAGACCGACCGGGAAACCCCGGAGCCGATGCCGATGCCGGAACCAGTACCCGCGCCGGTTCCCGTCTCGTTGCCCGAACCCCTGCCCGCCTACGAAGCTCCCGCACCCACGCTGACCGCCGATTCCGGGGAGACCCGCGGCGGGCTGCGGCGGCGGGTCAAGGGCGCGCAGCTTCCCGGTGCCCCCGAAGCACCGTCGCGGCAGAAGTCAAGGCATGATCCAGAAGCGGCGAAAGCGGCCTTCGACGGTTTCGAGGCAGGACTCGCGAAGGCCACCGGGGGGCCAGCAGAATCGGTACCGCCGCAAGCCCCGCCGCCCCCGGTGAGCCCACCGGCGGGCAACCCGATGCCCATGCCCATGCCGACCCCGACGCCCGTTCCCGCCGCCTCCCGCGGCGGTCTCACCCGCCGGGTCCCCGGTGCCCAGCTGGCGCCGGGCCTGTCGAAAGGACCGGCCGCACGGCACCAGACCGCGCGGGCCGCCCTGAACACCGCCAAGCCCAAGGGCATGCGTGACCCCGAGGCCGAACGTGCCGCGTTCGACGCCTTCAGTGACGGGTTGGAGAAAGCCGTCAACCCGGAGATGGAACAGAGAGAGAAGAGCAAGAGATGACGACCGGAGTCAGCGTCGAAGCCCGGAATTTCAACTGGTTGGTGACGCGCTTCGCACAGAACACGGCGAGCGCGATGGGCGCGATCGCCGTGTCGGCCGACGGCCTGCTGATCGCGATGTCGTCCGAGCTGGAACGCGCCAACGCCGACCGGCTGGCCGCGATCTGCTCGGCGATGCTCGGTTTGGCCCACGGTGTCTCGGAGAGCCACCCGCTCGGTTCGCCCGACAAGATCATCATCGAGCTGGAGCAGGGCTACCTGCTGGTCTGCACGATCAGCATCGGCTGCTCGCTCGGCGTGCTCGCCACCAAGCAGGCCAGTCTCGGCACGATCGCCTACGAGATGGCGATGTTCGCCAACCGGGCCACCGAGGTGCTCACCCCCGCGCTGATCGAGGAACTCAAGAAGAGTGTCGGCAGCTGAAATGACGAGGGGATAAGGGAATGAGCGACGATCAGGTACCTCGGCCCCGCGGCGGCGATCAGGGCATCTCGCCGCTGCGCCCGTATCTGCTCACCGCCGGCCGTGCGCAGCCGGTGGACGGCACGCTCGAAATCGAAGCGCAGGTGCTCACCAGCAGGCTCGGCGCGGCGTCGCAGTCGAGGCTGACCTTCGAACGACGGGAGATCGTTTCCCTTTGCCGGGAAACGAAATCCGTCGCCGAAGTGGCGGCGATGCTCGGCCTGCACATCGGCGTGGCCAGGGTGCTCGTGGCGGATCTCGCCGCGCTCGGCTACGTGGTGCTCCGGCGCCCGGCCGGAGCCCTCACCCAGGACCTCGGCATGATCGAAAGGGTCATTCGTGGACTCGAAGCAATTCGCTGAACCGGCGGCGGTCAAGCCGCCGACACCGGTCAAGATCGTCATCGCGGGCGGGTTCGGCGTCGGCAAGACGACCACCGTCGGGGCGATCTCGGAGATCAAACCGCTGACCACCGAGGCCGCCATGACCTCGGCAGGCGCGGCCGTCGACGGCACGAGCGGGGAGGTGCCGTCGAAGACCACCACCACGGTGGCGCTGGACTTCGGCTGCCTCACCATCGACGACGAGGTGAAGCTGTACCTCTTCGGCACGCCGGGGCAGGACCGGTTCGGCTTCATGTGGCACGACCTCGTGCTGGGCGCGCTGGGCGCGCTCGTCATCGTCGACACCCGGCGGCTCGACGACTGCTATCCGGCGGTCGACTACTTCGAGAAGGCCGGATTGCCTTTCGTGGTCGGGGTGAACGTCTTCGACGGCTCCCTCAAGCACGACCTCGAAGACGTGCGCTGGGCGCTCGCGGTGAGCGAGGACGTCCCGCTGATCACCTTCGACGCACGGCAACGGCTGTCGGTCCGGGACGCGCTGCTCGCCGTCCTGCACAACACCTTCCGCCGGGCGTCCGCCGCCTCCTGACGCGTTTAGTCCTCTAGTTGCTGTCCTTGCATACGGCATAGACCGCAACTAGAGGACGAAACGCCGGGGTGTCAGACGGGCCGGGTGATGGCGGCGAGCATCAGGGCCCGGAGTTCGGCGGCGACGTCGGCGACCGGTAACGGCGGCGTGTGCGCCTGCCACTCGCGCAGCAGTCCGGTCGCCGCGCCGACGAGCGCGATCGCGGTCAGGTGATAGTCGCGGTCCGGTGCGACACCGGCCACGGCGGCGTGCCGGGCCTCCGACTCGATGAACGCGGCCCACCGGTCGACCCATTCCTGGTGCTGGGCCTCCAAAGCGGCGCTGACGCCGACCGCTTCGACGTAGTTCAGCCGCGGCATCCGGGGATCCGAGGTCACCGTGCTGACGAAGACGTCCAGCAGCGTCCCGATCCTGGTGACCGCGTCCGCGTCCTCCAGCCGTTCCAGAATCCCGGTGACGTGCTCCAGCGCGAGGGCGTTGATGCGCTCGTGCAGGGTCAGCAGCACCTTCTCCTTGCTTTCGAACTCCTCGTAGAAGTTCCGCGTCGAGACGCCGGCGCGCGTGCACAACTCGGTGATCTTCGCCTGCTGGTAGCCCGTCGAAGTGAACAGGTCCAGGGCCGCGGTGAGCAGGCGTTCACGCCGTTCGGCGCGCCGTTGCTCGGGTGCGACCCCGCCGTACGTGCGGGCCACTCGACCTCCCCCGATTCGGTAATAGGGATTGCCAGATGCTACCAACACCGCCTACATTGCGAAAATCTTAATTACCAAACTGGAGGCAACGGTGCTTCGGACAGTTCTGGTCTCAGCCCTCGCAGCCGCCCTGATCGGCGCGCCCGCCGCGCAAGCCGCGCCGAACGCGCCCGGGGACCTGGTCGACTACCGGCCGGTGATCGCCACCGCCCCGGCGAAGGCCTGGAAACTCAACTACCGCTCCACCTCGGCGACCGGACAGCCCAACACGGTGTCGGGCATCCTGCTGGTCCCGCACACGCCGTGGACGAAGGGGCCGCGCCCGCTGGTCAGCTACGCCGTCGGCACCCACGGCCTCGGCGACCGCTGCGCGCCGTCGACCCGGCTGACGAACGGGTCCGAGAACGAAGTCCTCCTGATGAGCCAAGCGCTTTCGCGCGGCTGGGCGGTCGTCGTGACCGACTACGAGGGCCTCGGCACCCCGGGGACGCACACGTACGCCGTCGGCCAGTCCGAAGGCCGGGCCGTCCTCGACGCCGCCCGCGCCGCCTCCCGCGTCCCCGAAGCGGGCCTGTCCAAGACCGGACCGGTCGGCGTTTTCGGTTACTCGCAAGGAGGTCAGGCCGCAGCGTTCGCCGGCGAACTGCAGCCGTCCTACGCGCCCGACGTCAACCTGGTCGGCGTCGCGGAAGGCGGTGTCCCGGCGGATCTGAACGCGGTCCTGAAGTTCAACGACGGCGGCCCGGCGTTCGGGCTGGTCCTCGGCGCCGCTGTCGGCTACTCGACGGCGTACCCGGAGCTGCCCTTCAACGACGTGCTCAACGCGAAGGGCGAGAGGACCGTCGCGAAGGTCAAGGAAGCGTGCACCGTCGAACTCGGCGCGGCGGCGCCCTTCGCGCGGCTCAACGACTTCACGACCGTGCCGAACGTTTCGTCCGACCCGCGCTGGCAGGCCCGGCTCGGTGAGAACCTGGCAGGCAAGACCAAGCCGGGCGCGCCGGTCTACCTGTACCACGCGTCGCTGGACGAGCTGATCCCGCTTTCGATCGGCAAGGGCCTGCGCGACCGCTACCGCGCCCTCGGCGCCGACGTCACCTGGCAGGAGTTCCCGCTGCTGGAACACATCGGCGGCGTCTCGGTGGGCGGGCCGGTCGCGATGACCTGGCTGGGCACCAAGTTCTGACGGGGAGTCGGGCTGAAGGGGCCCTTCGCCGCATGCGATGCGGCGAAGGGCCCTTTCGTCGCGTTAGACGCGGGGAAAGTCCCCTTCAGCTCAGCGCTTTGAGCGCGGTCACGGCATCGTGCGCCAGTGACGTCGTGAGTGTCCCACCCGCTGCGAGCGGCGTCCGCGACCACCACTCGCCGGACTCCTCGGGCAGCTCCGGGCCACCGACGACCAGGTCGGTCGCCAGCACCCTGCGTCCGGCCAGATGCGCGAGACTGGAGTCCAAAGTGGAGTCCCCGATCTCCAGCGTCTGCCGCAACACCGGGACTTCCCCGCGCGTCACGTGCTGAGTGGTCACCAAAGACCCAGGCCGCTCACCTGCCCGACCGAGCACGAGCACCTCCCGCGTATGCAGGTAGGCATCGGCCGCCAGAGACGCCTTGAACACCGCGCGGTGCCGGGCACGGGCGGTCACCACGGTCGGTTCCGGCAGGTACTCCAGTGACCCGCCGTCATCCACCTCGATGTCCACTTCGGACACGCTTCCCTCGCCGTGCAGGCCGGGGAGCGCGATGGTCGCCGCGACTCCGGAGAGCCGCAGCGAGGCACCGGGGCCGACGCGGATGGTCAGCTTCAGCTCATCGCCGCCGAGCGGCGACGTCGCCGAGTTGACCAGGTGCACGATCGCCGTCGCGCCGGTGCCCCGCTTGGGAAGGAGTGTGAGCGGCGCCATCGAGCGCAGCTCACGCAGTACGGTCCGGCCGCCCTCGAAGCAGGCGGTCAGCCGCGCGTGCGCCTTCACCCCGCGCGGACCGGGAGCAGCGAGCGGACCCAGGCCGCGACGTCCGGCGCGTTCGGAGTGTCCACAAGGGACTGCGTGATGACCGGCAGCTCACCCCGCATCCGGTGCGCGTCCGACGTCATCACGTCCATGTCCGCGCCGACCAGATGCGCGATGTCGATCTTGTTGATCACCAGCAGATCCGCGGTGGTGACGCCAGGGCCACCCTTGCGCGGCACCTTGTCGCCGCCCGCGACGTCGACCACGAAGACCTGGCTGTCCGCGAGCCCCCGGCTGAACACCGCGGTGAGGTTGTCGCCGCCGCTTTCGATGATCACCAGGTCCAGCCCCGGGAAGCGCTCCTCCAGCAGTTCGACGGCGTCGAGGTTGGCGGTGATGTCGTCGCGGATCGCAGTATGCGGGCAGGCGCCGGTCTGCACGGCCTCGATCCGTTCCGGGTCGAGCACTCCGGCCTTGCGCAGGAAGTCGGCGTCCTCGGTGGTGTAGATGTCGTTGGTGACGACGGCGAGGTTCACCTCGTCGCCGAGCGCCCGGCACAGCGCCGCGGTGAGCGCGGTCTTCCCGCTGCCCACCGGCCCGCCGATGCCGATCCGGTAGGCGCGGCCCGCGGTCGGCGCCTGGTCGTAGTGATCGGGTTCGGCGGCCGTCGGGTCGAAGTTGACCGGGTGGACGTGACCGTGTCCATGACCGTGCTCAACTGGCAAAGAGACGCACCTCTTCCTTGTGATGCCGGGCGTGTGCCTCGGCGAACAGATCGAGCGCCGGAGACCCCGGCGCCGGAAGCTCGGCCGGATCGTCCCCCGCGACCTCGGCCGCACGCAGGGAAACCTCCCGGACCTCGGCGGAGAGCAGTGCCACGACGGCGTTGACGGCGAACGGGTCCAGCCCGAGCAGCCGGACGGCCGCGCTCGCCGGACCGCTGATCGCCAGGTACGCGACCGTCATCGCCGCGTCGAAGGGCACCCCGACCAGCGCGCCGACGACCACCGGATGATGCGGCCGCGGAGTTCCTTCAGCAGCCGGGAAAGCACCGGAGACGGCCACGCCGCCTTGCCCGCCCTCGCCGTTCCTCGCCCTTGCGCCCGGGACGCCTCCCGCTGCGCGAGCGACGGCGTCCGGGCGTCGAGTTCGAGGTCGAGCCGCCGCCAATGCCCACTCTGGACATTCCGGGCGGCGGCGTGCGCAGAGGCCGCGGCGAACACGGCTGCCAGCGACCCCGCGGTCCGCAAGCGCCCGGAGAGGAAGCCCGGCAAATCGCGTTCGTGCGTGATCAGCTTCCGGGCGACGGCCTCTTCGAGACCGCCGGAATGGACGTGCCCACCCCCGGGAAACCGGGAGTCGGCCAAAATGAGCGCGGCGAGGTCCATCAAAACAAGAAGTACCTTTGCGCCATGGGCAGTTCCGTCACCGGCTGCGGCTCGATCAGCTCGCCGTCGACGTGCACGGCGAAACTGTCCGGCTCCACCCGGATGTCCGGCGTGGCGTCGTTGAGCACCATGTCGGCCTTGCCTCGGGAGCGGGTGTTCGAGACCGGCACCAGTGTCCGCGAGATGCCGAACCGTTCGGCCACTTCGTTGTCGATCGCTTCCTGCGCCACGAAATGGAAACTGCTCGCGGACGCGACCCTCGGGGCCGCGCCGAACATCGGCCGGGCTAGCACCGGCTGCGGTGTCGGGATGGACGCGTTCGCGTCACCCATCGCCGCCCATGCCGGGAATCCGCCTTTCAGCACGACATGCGGCCGGACGCCGAAGAACTTCGGTTCCCACAGCACGAGATCCGCGAGTTTCCCGATCTCCACCGAACCGATCTCGCGCTCCATCCCGTGCGCGATCGCGGGGTTGATCGTGTATTTGGCGACATAGCGACGAGCCCGCAGATTGTCGGCGGCGCCGTCTCCGGGCAGCGCGCCGCGCCGCCGCTTCATCACGTGCGCGGTCTGCCAGGTCCGGATGATCACCTCGCCGATCCGGCCCATCGCCTGGGAATCCGAGCTCATCATGGAGATCGCGCCGAGGTCGTGCAGGACGTCCTCGGCCGCGATCGTCGTCGGCCGGATGCGGCTTTCGGCGAACGCCAGATCCTCGGGCACGGACGGGTTCAGGTGGTGGCAGACGACGAGCATGTCGAGATGCTCGTCGAGGGTGTTCGCGGTGTGCGGGCGCGTCGGGTTCGTCGACGACGGCAGGATGTTGGGCAGACCGGCGACCTGGATGATGTCCGGCGCGTGCCCGCCGCCCGCGCCTTCGGTGTGGTACGCGTTGATCGAACGGCCCCGGATGGCGTCCACAGTGGACTCCAGGAAACCCGCCTCGTTCAGGGTGTCGGTGTGGATCGCCACCTGGACGCCGGATTCGTCGGCCACGGTGAGGCAGGCGTCGATCGCGGCCGGGGTGCTCCCCCAGTCCTCGTGCAGTTTGAACCCGCCCGCGCCGGCGGCGAGCTGCTCGCGCAGCGCCTCGTGCCGGACGGTGTTCCCCTTGCCCAGCAACAGGACGTTGACCGGCTGGCCGTCCATCGCCTGCAGCATCCGGCCGAGGTTCCACGCGCCGGGCGTGACCGTGGTCGCCTTGCTGCCTTCGACCGGCCCGGTCCCGCCGCCGACCAGGGTCGTCAGCCCGGACGCCAGCGCGGTATCGGTCAGCTGGGGGCAGATGAAGTGGACGTGGCAGTCGATCCCGCCCGCGGTGAGGATCTTCCCGTTGCCGGACAACACCTCCGTCGACGGTCCGACGACCAGCGCGGGATCCACACCGTCCATCGTGTCCGGGTTGCCCGCCTTGCCGATGCCGACGATCCGGCCGTCGCGGACCCCGACGTCGGCCTTGATGATCCCCCAGTGGTCCAGGATCACCGCGCCGGTGATGATCAGGTCCGGCGCTCCTTCGGCCCTGGTCGCCATCCCCTGGCCCATGGATTCGCGGATCACCTTGCCGCCGCCGAACAGCACCTCGTCCCCGCTGCCGGACGGCCCCATGCTGCGGTCTTCGGTGACCTCGATCAGCAGGTCCGTGTCCGCGAGGCGGATCCGGTCCCCGGTCGTCGGGCCGAAGAGTTCGGCGTAACGCTCACGGTCGATCGACGGCATCAGGATTCCTTCCGCAAGCCGGGCACGCGCCGGTTCCCGGCCAGCGGAACGAGGTCGACTTCCCGTTCGACGCCCGGTTCGAAACGAACCGAAGTTCCCGCGGGCACGTCGAGACGGTGCCCGCGCGCGGCTTCGCGATCGAATTCGAGTCCAGGATTGACCGCCGCGAAATGGTAGTGCGAACCGACCTGGACGGGCCGGTCGCCGAGGTTCCGCACGAGCAGCCGGACCCGCGGCCTGCCGGGATTCAGTTCGACCGGCTCCGCGCCGGCGATGATCTCTCCTGGGCGCACCCGTCCCCCTTCTAGACGATCGGGTCGTGCACGGTGACGAGCTTCGTCCCGTCCGGGAAAGTGGCTTCGACCTGGACGGAATCGACCATTTCCGGCACGCCGTCCAGCACTTGTGCCCGGGAGAGCACCGACCGGCCGCTGGCGACGAGTTCGCTCACCGTCCGGCCGTCCCTGGCGCCTTCGAGAACGTGGTCGGTGATCAGTGCCACCGCCTCGGGGTAGTTCAGGATGACCCCGCGCTCCAGGCGTTTGCGCGCTACGTCCGCCGCGACGTGGATGAGCAGTTTGTCCCGCTCCTGGGGGCTCAGGTGCATGAGAAAGGTCTATCACCGGAAACCGTCCTGCGCCGGTTCTCGAAACACAGGATTTACCTCGGTGCCCGGTACACGCAAAGTGAACGTCGCCGTAACTCTTCGCGTACGGGGGCCGTTTTCACTGAATCGTTCTCGTAATCGTGACCGAAACCACCACATCTTTCGATTGCCCCTGGCCCCGACGTGGAGCAAGGTTTGTCCATCCGTGCGATGAGGCGCGCCTTCGCTGCGTGTATCCCGTCCACGCGTGAAACACAAAGCCGGGGAATGCGCATCGAAAGGTTTCACCACAGTGAGTGCCTCCACGATCAGCACCAATCAGCCGTCCGACCAGGTCGACGACGGTTTCCGACCGGGCCTCGAAGGCGTTGTCGCCTTCCGGACCGAAATCGCCGAGCCCGACCGTGACGGTGGCGCCCTGCGCTATCGCGGTGTCGACATCGAGGATCTCGCCGGCAAGGTGACCTTCGGTGACGTCTGGGGTCTTCTCGTCGACAGCCGGTTCGGCCACGGGCTACCGCCCGCCGAACCGTTCCCGCTGCCGGTGCACACCGGTGACGTCCGGGTCGACGTCCAGGCCGCGCTGGCCATGCTCGCCCCCATCTGGGGCTACCGGCCGCTGCTCGACATCACCGACGAAGAGGCCCGCGACCAGCTGGCCCGCGCTTCGGTGATGGCGCTTTCCTACGTCGCCCAGTCCGCTCGCGGCATCGGGCAGCCCGCCGTCCCGCAGACCCGGGTCGACGAGGCGAAGTCGATCACCGAGCGGTTCATGGTCCGCTGGCGCGGTGAGCCCGACCCGGCCCACGTCAAGGCCATCGACGCCTACTGGGTCTCGGCCGCCGAGCACGGTCTCAACGCCTCGACCTTCACCGCCCGCGTCATCGCCTCGACCGGCGCCGACGTCGCCGCGGCCCTGTCCGGCGCGATCGGCGCCATGTCCGGCCCGCTGCACGGCGGCGCGCCGGCGCGGGTGCTGCCGATGATCGAAGAGGTCGAGAAGACCGGTGACGCCTCCGGCCTGGTCAAGGGCATCCTGGACCGCAAGGAACGGATGATGGGCTTCGGGCACCGCGTGTACCGCGCGGAGGACCCGCGGGCGCGCGTGCTGCGCCGCACCTGCCAGGAACTGGGCGCGTCACGCTACGAGGCGGCCGCCGAACTGGAGCAGGTGGCGCTGAAGGAGCTGCGCGAGCGGCGCCCGGATCACCCGATCGAGACCAACGTCGAGTTCTGGGCGGCCGTGATCCTGGACTTCGCCCAGGTGCCGCCGCACATGATGCCCGCGATGTTCAGCTCGGCCCGCACCGCCGGCTGGGCCGCGCACATCCTGGAGCAGAAGAAGACCGGCCGCCTCGTGCGCCCGTCGGCCAAGTACGTCGGGCCGGAGCCGCGGAAGCCGGAAGACGTCGAAGGCTGGGACCTGGTCGCGAAGCAGGCCTAGCGCGTGCAATGAAAGGCCCGTTACTTGCAAATTTTGCAAGTAACGGGCCTTTCATAGCGTCTGCGGGACCGAAGAATCGTGCCGAGCGGTAGTGGCGAGCATGGCCGTCAGCTGATCGACCAGCCAGCCGTCGAGCACCTCGCGCGGCACGGAGCGCTCCTGCAGCCAGCTCAGCAGGGCGCCCTCGACGACAGCGGTCCAGCACCGCAAAGTCAGCATGAGCATGGGCGAAGGCTCCGGCACCACCAGCGCGTCGAGGATGAGCTCGACAGCACGGTTGCGGACCTCGTCGATCGCCGCGTCCGTCTCCGAGGTCGCGATCACCGAACCGCTGCGCAACAGGGCGACGTAGCCCGCCCGGTAGTGGTCGGCGACGTCGATCAGCCCGCGGACGGCGGCCCGCAGCCGCGTTTCGGGCGGGCCTTCCTCGAGTCCGGCCAGGCCGTCGATGAGCCCTTCGGTGACCGTCTTCAGCGCCTCGACCTGCAGTTCCCTCAGGCTCGAGAAGTACCGGTAGAACAACGGCCTCGAGACCTCGGCGCGGGCGATGATGTCGTCGACCGTGACGAGTTCGGGCGCGCGCGAGCCGAACAGGTCCAGCGCGGCGCGGATCAGGTCCTCGCGGCGCGCCTGCGGCGACATCCGGCGAGGCCGTCTGGCGGATGTCACGGGGTGATGTCCAGCTTCGCCGCGGCCCGCAGCAGTCCGGGGGTGAGCCGGGAGAGGACGAGCGCGGCCTTGGCCTCCGGGGTCGACGGCTGGATCGCCTTGTCCTTCTCGACGGCGCGCAGGATGTCCCGCGCGACCTTCTCCGGGCCGAAGCCGCGTTTCGCGTACAGCTTGCTGCTCGACTTCTGGCGCCGCTTCTGTTCGACGTCGTCGACGCCGACGAACCGCGTGGTGCTGGTGATGTTGGTGTTCACGATGCCGGGGCAGATCGCGGTGACGCCGATGTTCTCGGCGGCGAGCTCGGCACGCAGGCACACGCTCAGCGTCAGCACGGCGGATTTCGTGGTGGCGTAGGCGGAAAGGATCTTCGACGGCAGGTACGCGGCGGCCGAGGCGACGTTGACGATCTGGCCGCCTTCGGCCCGGTCCCGCATCTGCTCGGCGAAGACGCGGCAACCGTGGATGACGCCCCACAGGTTCACGTCGATGAGGCGTTCCCAGTCCTTGACTGTCGTGTCGAGGAACGGGCCGGACAGGCCGATCCCCGCGTTGTTCACGACGATGTCCGGGACGCCGAACTCCTCCTTGACCTGCTGGGCGAACTTCTCGACCGCTTCGGCGTCGGAGGAGTCCACTGTGTACTCGCCGACGGTGGCACCCTTGTCCCGCAGGAGTTTCGCGGTGTCCGCGACCGCCGAGCCGTTGATGTCGGTGATGACGAGGTCGGCGCCCTTGTCCGCGAACGCGAGCGCCGTCGCGCGGCCGATCCCACTGCCCGCGCCGGTGACCACGACGAGCTTGTGCGCGAAACCGCCTTCTCGGGCTTGCTTGAGCGCGCGGCTTTCCTCGCCGCCTTCGACGTGGTCGATCAGCTCGGCGGTGGCGGTCGCGATCACCTGCGGCTTTTCGCGGACCACCCAGTGCGTGCCGACGATCCGGCGGACGCGCAGATCCGGCGCCCAGCGCTCGATCTCGGTCTGCAGCGGCGTGGTGACGAACTTGTCGCCGGTGGGCGCTAGCACCTGCACCGGGATCTCGGCGTTACGCGGCTTCGGCCGGGAGAGACGCGTGAACATGTTGGCGCGGTACAGGTTGAGCCCGTAGAGACCGTCCGAAGTGGAGGGTGCGGCCGCCGCCGGGTCCATGCGGCCGATGAGCGCGCCCATCGCGCCGGAGCGCCACAGCAGCTGCGGGATCAAGGGGAGCTGGAAGCCGAGGATGTACGTCGAGTGCGTGCCCTGCGCGAGCGCGTTCTTGAGCCGCCTCGGATTCGGGCGCATCTGCGCGCGGAACCACGCGCCGGCGTGGTCGAGGCTCGGCCCGGAGATCGACGTGAACGACGCGAGCCGTCCGCGCAGCCTGTCGCCGGTGACGGAATGCCAGGTCTGGATGGAGCCCCAGTCGTGGGCGAGCAGGTGAACCTTGCCCTCGGGCTGGACCTCGTCGACGACCGCGGCGAGGTCATCGGACAGCTGGTCCAGCTTGTAGGACTTGCGTCCCGAAGGCTTGTCCGAGCGGCCCGCGCCGCGGACGTCGTAGACGACGACCCGGAAACGGCGTTCCAGCAGGGCGGCGACGCCGTCCCACATGGAGCCGTTGTCCGGGTAGCCGTGAACGAGCACCACCGTGGGCGCGTCGTCGACACCGGTCACCCGGACCGAGAGGCGGACACCGTCGCTGGCCGTCACCCACGTATCAGACACCCGCTTGTAAGACATAGTGTCATGTTAGACAACATGTCAATAAGGCCGCTTTTTCAGGAGCGCGCGACCCGCCGTCCATACGGTGTCGATCACGAAGACGAAGGTCCAGATCCGGCCGAGGTTCAACAGCCAGTGACCACTCGAGTTCCAGAACCAGCCGGCGTCGTGCGGACCGCCGAACAACGCTTCGACGGGCCAGCTGTGTCCGGCCATCGCCAGCGCCGCCTGCGCGAGGACGTAGACGGCGGCGTGGATCGCCCAGTTCCGGATCGGATTCGCGCGCTTGTTCGCCTCGGCCTTCACCGGTTCGGACTCTTGCGATGCCTCCTCGATCATGCGGAGCGCCGGTTCTTCCTTCTGTGACACCGTTTTCGCTGGTTCCACGGGAAACTCTGCAACTCCGACACGCCGGACGGCGCCACGAACCACGAACGATCCGAAGAGCAGAAGCACAGCCGCGCCGAAGCAGGCGACGCGCCAGCCCGCGTCCGAGCCGTAGAGCTGACCCGCCAGGAACGTCCCGATCGTCGCTCCGAGTAGCGTCGCACTCTCGTAGATTCCCATCGCCCGGCCGAGGCTCAGCCCGGCTGCCTCGGCGACCACCGCCTGCTCCACCGGGATGGCCGCCGCGAACGCCGCCGCGGACAGGATCCACATGACCGTGAGCACCGCCGGGCTCGGCGCGAAGGACAGCCCGGCGGCGAAGAGCGCACTCGCGACCATCGCCAGCGCGAGCACCCTCGTCCGGCCGATCTTGCGGACGAAGCCGTGCAGGTAGTCCGGCAGGATGCTGTACACGATGAACCCGGGGATGAAGACGGCCGCGATCTCCCCGAGCTGCAGCTGATGCCCGCGTTGCAGATGCATCAGGAGCAGGAGAGCGACCCCGGCCTCGGCCATCGCGGTCAACGCGACGAGCGCCAGCATCGGGCGCATCCGTTTGCCCAGTTGCAGAAGCCGTGGCGCACCTTCCGCCTGGACCGGCGCGGATCTCGCGTTCAGCAGGACCACCGCGGCCACCACGCAGGCCGCCGCGCCGAGCCAGAACACGCCCCGGTAGTCGATCCAGGCGATCGCGGTCAGCGCGACGACGAACGCGATCCACGTGCCGCCACCTTCGGCTGCGAACAGCTTGCTGAACGCAGCGTCGTCCCTCGCGAGCCCTTCCCCCACGCGCGCCCGTAGCGCGACCCAGAACAGCGCGCCGCCCGCGCCGCCGAGAACCGCGGCCAGATAGGCGACCCCGATGCCCGGCGTCACGGCGTAGACCACAAAGGACAGTCCATAGAGGACTGCTCCGACGGCGGCGACACGGCCGCGGTCGAACCTGTCCGCGAGCGAGCCCGCGATCGGCCGGACCACGAACGACACCAGCGTCTCCAACGCGGTCAGCGCCCCGACCTCGGCGGCCGACGCGCCGAGCTGGCTCCCCACCCACAACGGCAGGAGGAAGTCGAGGACCTCCGCCGGCCCCTTGGTCAGCGCGGCGGCGAACTGATTCTCTTCCGCGCGCCTCTTCTGCGTGACTTCGTCCACCCCAGTACCCCCGTTTCGGATACGAATGTATTCTAAAAAGTACGGACGGGCAAGGCTGCCGATCGAGTCAGCGAAGAGGAAGATACGGCCGTGCCGAAGATCGTGGACCGGACCGAGCGCCGCCGAGAGATCGCCGGAGCCCTCTTGCGCATCGTCGCGCGCGAAGGCGTCGAAGCCGTCAGCGTGCGCTCTGTCGCCACAGAGGCCGGGGTTTCCGCAGGCGCGGTGCAGAAGTACTTCTCCACCAAGGAGGACCTGTTCCGCTTCGCCCTCGACATGACGAGCGAATTCCTGGAGCAGCGCTGGAAGACCCTCGATCAGTCCGGAAACCTGCTGGACCTGCTGATACGACTGCTGATCGAGGCGATGCCGCTCGACGAACAACGCCGAGCGGAAGTGATCGTCATCAACGCCTTCACCGCGCGCGCGGCCGTCCTGCCGTCCTGGGCCGAATTCATCCGCACCGGCTACGACGAACTACAGGAGATCACGACGCGGTATCTCGAGGAGGCCCAGACCGCGGGCGACGTCCGAGACGACCTCGCGGCGCGAGACCTGGCCGATGCCGTGCTCGCCCTCTCGGACGGCTTCGCGAACCGGATGCTCACCTCCGCCGACCCGGCCGCCCTGCTCCCCTCCCTCGAAACCGCAGTGCGCACCTTGCTGACCCCCCCCCGCGTTTAGTCCTCTGGATGCGGTACTTGCGTGTGCAACTACCGCATCCAGAGGACTAAACGCGGGGGCGGTGACACCGGTGTCCACCGAACGGTTGACAGCCGGGTTCAGTCCTGCGGACGTCCCGTACAACCCGTCCCGCACAGCACGATCGACGTATGAAAACGGCAGTGAAAGTGCGCGGCCTGCGCAAGGAGTATCCGGGCCACACGGCCGTCGGGGGTATCGACCTCGACATCGAGCAGGGTGAGGTCTTCGCCCTGCTGGGACCCAACGGCGCGGGCAAGACGACGACGGTCGAGATCCTGGAGGGGCACCGCAAGCGGACGGACGGCGAGGTCGACGTCCTCGGCGAGGATCCCGGCACCGCGGGCCGGGCATGGCGGGCGCGGCTGGGGATCGTGCTGCAGACGGCCAACGACGCCGCCGAGCTCACCGTCGCCGAGACCGTCCGGCACTACGCCCGCTACTACCCGAATCCCCGTGACGCCGGCGAAGTGATCGAGAAGGTCGGCCTGACCGAGAAGGCGGGCGCCCGTGTGAAGAGCCTTTCGGGCGGGCAACGGCGCCGTGTCGACGTCGCGCTCGGGATCATCGGGCGGCCCGAGCTGGTGTTCCTGGACGAGCCCACCACCGGTTTCGACCCGGCGGCCCGGCGTCAGTTCTGGGAGCTGATCAGGAGTCTCGCCCAAGAAGGCACCACGATCCTGCTCACCACCCACTATCTCGACGAGGCCGAGGCGCTGGCCGACCGCGTCGCGGTCATCACGCGCGGCGCGATCGTCGCCGAGGGGACGCCGCAGACGCTGGGCGGCCGCGCGAACGCGGAGGCCACAGTCCGCTGGGCCGACGAGAACGGCAGCCACCAGGAGCGCACGCACTACCCGGCCAAGCTCGTCCGCGAGCTGTCCGCGAACGGCCGCGAGCCGTCGGAGCTGACCGTGCACCGGCCCACCCTCGAAGAGACCTACCTCGATCTGATCGGAGAAGCCCGATGACGACGCTGACCCACCAGGGCAAACTCCCCGGCACCTGGTCCCTCGGCCTCCTCCGGGGCGCCGCCGAACTCCGTCAGTTCTTCCGCATCCGGGAACAGGTGATCTTCACCTTCGCCTTCCCGTCCCTGCTGATGATCCTGCTCGGCTCGATGCTGAACTCCTCGATGCCCGGCATGGCGATCACCACCGGCCAGGTGCTGGCGGCGGGCATGATCGGCTCCGGCATCGTCTCGACGTCGTTCAACAGCATCGGGATCAACCTCGCGTCCGATCGCGAGCTCGGGGCGCTGAAACGGCTGCGCGGAACGCCGATGCCCGCCGCGTCCTACTTCATCGGCAAGATCATCCTGGTCGGTTTCACCAGCATCGCCCAGGTGGTGCTGATGTCGATCGTCGGCAGCCTGCTGTTCGACCTGGAAATGCCCACCGACCCGATGAAGCTGCTGACCGCGGTCTGGGTCTTCCTGCTCGGCATCACCAGCTGCACACTGCTGGGCATCGCGCTCAGTTCGGTGACCAAGACGGTCAGTGGCGCGGTCGCGGTGACCAACCTGATCTACATCGCGCTGCAGTTCGTCTCCGGGGTGTTCGTCACGCCGATCACCAACCTGCCGAAGGTTATGGTCGACATCGCTTCGTTCTTCCCGGTGAAGTGGATCTGCCAGGGCTTCCGCTCGGTGTTCCTGCCGGCCGAAGCCGCGACACAGGAAATGGCGGGGACATGGGAACTTCCGATGGTGGCACTGGTGCTGACGGCGTGGTGCGTCGCGGGGCTGCTGCTGGCGAAGCTGACGTTCCGCTGGTCGAACGAAGGCAAGTGAACGCCTGGGAGCGGTCCTTCTGGCTCTGGGAAGTCCTCTTCTCGATCACCTACGTCGCGACGACGGGCCTGGTGCTCTTCGAAGACGGCGAAACCGTCAACAAGGTCATCGCCGTACTGTGCCTCGGCGGCATCGGCGTGGTCTACCTCGTCCGCGGACGCCGCCTCGTCACCGGGCCGGACTACGAGTACACGCCTTGGTTGTTCGTCACGATCATGATGGTCCTGCTGGTGGGCGCCGTCTTCGCCGCAGGCAATTCGAGTTTCATCCTGTTCCTGGTCTGCCCGCTGCTCTACATGACGTTGCCGACGAAGACCGCGTCGATCCTCACCACGGCGGCGGTGCTGCTGACCCCCTTGTCCTTGCTCGTCCGGGGCGGGATCGACGAACAGCCGGTCCTGCTGCCGATGACGGCGATCCTGGTCATCTTCAGCCTCCTGGCCGGCCGCTACACCACGCAGATCATCGAACAGAGCAAGGCCCGGGCCGTGCTGATCGAAAAACTGGAAGCCAGTCAGGCGGAGGTTTCCCGGCTCTCCCGAGAGGCGGGCACGGCCGCCGAACGCGAGCGGATGGCCCGCGAGATCCACGACACGCTCGCGCAGGGCTTCACCAGCATCGTCACGCTCACCCAGGCCATCGAGTCCGAAATGGACACCGATCCGAAAGCGGCCCGGCGCCACCTGGAACTGGCGGCGCGGACGGCGCGGGAGAACCTGACCGAGGCGCGGGCGATGGTCGCGGCGCAGGGGCCGTCCGCGCTCGCCTCCGACTCCCTGGAGGAGGCCCTGCGGCGGCAGGTCGAACGGCTGACCGAAGAAGCGGGCATCGAGGCGGCGATCGAGATCGACGGCCCGCTGCCCGCGCTGCCGATGGCCACCGAGGTCGTCCTGCTGCGAGGGGCGCAGGAGGCACTCAGCAACATCCGCAAACACTCCCGCGCCACCAGGGTTTCCCTCCGGCTGTCCGTTGTGGAGGGAAGGGTCCGGCTCGGCGTGACCGACGACGGCGCGGGGTTCGACCCCGCCGAACCCACCGGCGGCTTCGGCCTGGCGGGGATGCGGGCACGGGCCGATCAGGTCGGTGGCATCGTGGCATTGAAGAGCGAACCCGGTGCGGGGACGACGCTGGAACTGGAGGTGCCCGCGTGATCACGATCATGCTGGTCGACGATCACCCCGTGGTACGGGAAGGCCTGCGCGGCATGCTGGAGGCCGAGCCGGATCTGAGTGTCATCGGGGAGGCTGGTTCCGGCGACGAGGCCGTCGCGCTGAGCCGGGTCAAGCAGCCGGACGTGATCCTGATGGATCTGCGGATGCCCGGTCTCGACGGCGTCGGCGCGACCCGCAAGATCCTCGCCGACCGGCCGGGGCAGCGAGTCGTCGTGCTCACCACCTACGAGACGGACGCGGACATCCTGCGCGCCGTCGAGGCGGGCGCCTCCGGCTACCTGCTGAAAGACGCTTCACGCACAGAGCTGGCCGGAGCGATCCGAGCGGCGTCACGCGGCGAGACGGTCTTGGCGCCTTCGGTCGCCGGGAAGCTGGTGAACCGGGTACGCAACCCGACGGCGTCGCCGCTGTCGGCGCGAGAGATCGAGGTGCTGCGGCTGGTGGCGCAGGGAAACACGAACGCCGACATCGGGCGGGCACTCCACATCAGCGAGGCGACCGTCAAGACCCACCTGCTGCGCGTGTTCGGCAAACTGGACGTTTCGGACCGGACGGCCGCCGTGACCACCGCTATGCGGCTGGGCCTGCTCGGGTAGGCACAATGCATCTCATGCTTGCCACGACCGAATTGGCGCTGCTTCGCCGCCTCGCGCACGAGCAATCCTCGTGCCGCGCCCCGTCCCTCGTCGCCGCTGTCGTCCGCGATGGTGAAATCGCCTGGTCAGGGGCGCGTGGCCGCGTCAATGGCGAGACACCGGACGACGACACGCAGTACCGGCTCGGCTCGATCACCAAGACCCTCGTCGCGACCGCCGTCCTGCGCCTGCGCGACGAAGGCAAGCTCGACCTCAACGACCCGCTCGAAAAGCACCTGCCGGGCACCGCGTTCGGCTCGGCCACCATCGCTCAGCTGCTCTCGCACACCTCCGGCCTGACCGCGGAATCGCCCGGTTCCTGGTGGGAGCGCACGGTGGGCGCCGACTGGGCCGCGCTCGTCGAAAGCCTCAAGGACGGCGCGACGCGGCTGCGGCCGGGCAGCCGGTTCCACTACAGCAACGTCGGTTACGGCGTGCTCGGCGAGCTGGTCGCCCGGCACCGCGGGCAGTCGTGGCTGGACGTCGTCCGCGCCGAGATCCTCGGCCCGCTCGGCATGACCCGGACCTCGCCGCATCCGGAAGGCGCGCACGCGAGCGGCTTCGCCGTACACCCCTTCGCCGACGTCCTCATGCCGGAGCCGTCGCCGGACGCGGGCGCGATGGCGCCCGCCGGGCAGCTGTGGTCGACGGTCACCGACCTCGCCCGCTGGACGGCGTTCCTCGGTGGCAACACCGGCGGTGTGCTGAGCGAGGAGACCGTCGCCGAGATGCGCGAAATGGTCACCGTGGACGACGGCGACACCTGGACCACCGGCTTCGGCCTCGGGATCATGCTGGTCCGCACGCAGGGCAGGCGGCTGGCCGGGCACACCGGGTCGATGCCGGGCTTCCTCGCCTGCTCCCTGATCGACGCGAACGCCGGCATCGGCGCGCTGGTGCTGACGAACTCGACGGCGGGCGTCGGCATCACGCAGCTGTGCCTCGACCTGATCACGCTGACCGAGACCCACGAGCCGTCGCTGCCCACGGAATGGCAGCCGTCCACTGTGGACCCGAAGCTGCTGGAGCTGACCGGGTTGTGGCACTGGGGCCCGACGCCGTACCACCTGCGACTGCTCCCGGACGGCCTGTTCTCCCTCGCGCCGACCGACGGCCCCGGCCGCGCGTCGCGGTTCGCGCCGCTCGGTGACGACACCTGGATCGGCCTCGACGCGTACTACGCGGGCGAGACGCTGCGGGTCGGCCGGGACGCGGCGGGCAAGCCGAACCACCTCGACCTCGCGACGTTCATCTTCTCGCGGACGCCGTTCGACCCGGCCGCGCCCATCCCGGGCGGTGTCGACCCCGACGGCTGGCGCTGACCGGTCCAGCGGGTCGTGAGTGGCGACCGCAGCCCTGGCTCGCCCCCGCAGTACATGAAGGCCCCCTTCCTTGCGCCTAGGTACAGGAAGGGGGCCTTCATGTACTCGGGAAAGGGGTGAAGGCCTCCAGCCACAATCAGCAGGTACCTAAGACCCCTTCGGCACTAACCCGAATCGCCACTCACGACAGTGTCAAGCGGCCGGAGTGTGCCCGACGGTGTCGCCGACGGCCGCGATGAACTTGCGGGCGATGCGCTTTCCCTCGCCCCAGTCGACGAAGCCGAACTTCAGGCTCGTCTGGATCGCCAGGCCCGAACCCTCCGACGTCCGCTCGACCTTCACGGTGACAGTCTGCCCGTAGCTGAAGAAGCCGAGCTTGGTCGAGAAGGTGACGTAGCCGGCGGCCGCGTCGTAGAACGGGTTCTGTCCCTTGACCGCGGTGACCCCGTTCGGGAGGGCCTGCCACAACGCCTCGGGGGGCAGGGGGAATCGCTCGTGCACTGTCGCCATGAGGCGAGAAGCTACCCGGCGGTCGGCCGTGACGGGAGCCAGTTCACCGATCTCACATGCCGGACACGCGGCACCAACTGTCAGCAGGCCCATCCCGACCTGAGAGACTGGGCACATGACCGACGCACCTGAGTTGACCCTCCCCGCGGACCTGAAGCCTGCCGATGGCCGCTTCGGCTGCGGACCGTCCAAGGTCCGTGACGAGCAGCTCGCCAACCTGGCGAAATCCGGTGCCACCTACCTCGGCACCTCGCACCGCCAGAAGCCGGTGAAGTCCCTCGTCGGCCGCGTGCGTGCGGGTCTGTCCGAATTGTTCTCCCTGCCCGAAGGCTACGAAGTGGTCCTCGGCAACGGCGGCACGACCGCATTCTGGGACGCCGCCGCGTTCGGCCTCGTGCGGGAACGTTCGCAGCACTTCACCTACGGCGAGTTCTCCTCGAAGTTCGCCACGGTGACCAAGGGCGCCCCGTTCCTCGCCGACCCGATCGTCGTCAAGTCCGACCCGGGCACCGCGCCCGAGATCGCCTACCAGGCCGGTGCCGACCTGGTCGGCTGGGCGCACAACGAGACCTCGACCGGTGTCGCCGTGCCGGTCCGCCGCCCAGAAGGCAGTGAAGGCGCACTCGTCGCCATCGACGCCACCTCCGGCGCGGGCGGCCTGCCGGTCAAGGCCGAGGACTTCGACGTCTACTACTTCGCGCCCCAGAAGTCCTTCGCCGCCGACGGTGGCCTCTGGATCGCGCTGGCCTCGCCCGCCGCGGTCGAGCGCATCGGCGAGATCGGCGCGAGCGACCGCTGGATCCCCGAGTTCCTGTCGCTGACCACGGCGCTCGACAACTCCCGCAAGGACCAGACGTACAACACCCCGGCGGTGTCGACGCTGTTCCTGCTGGCCGACCAGATCGAGTGGATGAACTCCAACGGTGGTCTCGAGTGGACCACCGCGCGCACCCTCGACTCGTCGACCCGGCTGTACGAATGGGCCGAGAAGACCTCGTACACGACGCCGTTCGTCAGCGACCCGTCGCTGCGCTCGCAGGTCGTCGGCACCATCGACTTCGCCGACGAGGTGGACGCCGCCGCGGTGGCGAAGGTGCTGCGCGCCAACGGGATCGTCGACACCGAGCCGTACCGGAAGCTGGGCCGCAACCAGCTGCGCGTCGGCCTGTTCCCGGCCATCGACCCGGACGACATCACGAAGCTGACCCAGAGCATCGAGTACGTCGTCGAGCGCCTGGGCTGAGCTAGCTTTCCGTGAAGGCCTCCTTCCCTACCTTGAGCGTAGGGAAGGAGGCCTTCACGTATTTGGGGAAGATCGCGGCCAGCACCAGCAGCAGAAGGCCGTACAGCACAAAGGATTCCGTCGCCAGCCACCAGCCGAAGCTCCCGGCGGGCCGCGGCGCCAGCCACATCGGCGCGACGACGAACAGCGCCACCGTCACCACCGCGAGCGCGTACGAAACGATCGATCGCATCCAGACGAGCAGCGCGAGGATCGGGACGCACCAGATCCAGTGATGCGTCCAGGACACCGGCGAGACCAGCAGCCCGCCGATCGCGCAGGCGGTCAGCGCGAACACCGGTTCCGCGAGGCGCACGATCACGAACCCGGTCAGCGCGACCACCACGATCGCGGCCGCCACCCAGACGACGGACTCCGCCGATCCGAGCCCGAACCGCGCGAGCATCCCGCGCAACGACTGGTTCCCGACGTAACCGCTGTCGCCGATGCGGCTGGTGTCGAAGAGGATGTTCGTCCAGAACTTCGCCGACGCGCCTGGCGCGGCCAGCCACATCAGCGCGCCCGCGCCGAGGAAACCGGCCACGACCCGGGCCGCGGAGCGGAAATCCTTGCGGAACAAGAAGAACAGGATGAAGAAGGCCGGGGTGAGCTTGATCGCCGCGGCGACGCCGATCAGCAGCCCCTTCGTGCGGGCGCGTCCCGGGAGCAGGGCGTCGAGGACGACCATCAGCATCAGCAGGGTGTTGATCTGGCCGAAACCCAGCGTCGAGCGGACAGGCTCCATGACGCCGCCCGCCGCCTGCGCACCGATCGCCGCCAACACGGCGATGGCGCGGCCCCGCACCGCGGATCGGTCGGTGAGCGAGCCGTTGAGCGTCGCGACGAAGAGGTAGACGACGATCCCGCCCGCGATGATCGACGCGAGCCCGACCAGTCTCGTGGCGAGCGCGGCGGAAACCAGGGTGCCGGGCAGGAACACCGCCGCGGCGAACGGTGTGTAGGTGAAGGGCAGCCAGCCCCCGTGCGTCTGCACCCAGGTGCCGTACGGGTCGCCCGAGTCGACGAGCAGGCGCGCGCCGCCGATGTAGACCTCGAGGTCCTGGCCGTCGAACACCTTCAGGGTGAACAGCACGGCGACCACGACGACTTCGAGCGCGATCAGCGCCCCCGCGAGTTTCCGCCCCGACAATCCCACCAGCACCCGGCGAGGTTACCCACCGCCACCACGCAAGTAGTCCTCTGGTTGCGGTAGTGGGGAGTACCGACTACCGCAACCAGAGGACGAAACGCGGGTCAGGCGAGGGCCTGGGTCGGCGGGAGCCTGGCCGCGCGCATCGCCGGATAGGCACCGGCGACGGCACCGACCAGTGCCGAGACCCCGACCCCGCCGAGCAGCGCGCCGACGGGCAGCACCGCCGGCCAGCCCTGGCTCAGCGCGTACCCGGACGTCACGAGCACGCCGACCAGCACCCCGGCGATCCCGCCGAGCCCGGACAACAGCACCGACTCGGCCAAGAACTGGCCTCTCACCTGCCGTTTCGTCGCGCCGAGCGCGCGGCGGAGGCCGATCTCCCGGCGCCGCTCCAGCACCGAGATCACCATCGTGTTGGCCACCCCGACGCCACCGACCAGCAACGCCACCCCGCCGAGCCCGAGGAACAGGGCGCTGTAGGTGTTCTCGGTCAGCTTCTGCGCCTCCAACGCCTCCGACGGACGTCGCACCTCGACCTCGTTCGGCGCCTCCGGGTTCATCGTCTGCGCGAGCACCGATCGGACGTTCTCTACCTGCGAGTCCTTCGCCCGGACGTACACCGTGCTCGGATGCCCCTTGAAGCCGAGAAGCCGCTTCGCGACATCCCAGCCGACCAGCACCGAGCGCTCGATCTCGGGCGCCAGCGGCGTCGGCCCGAGAATCCCGCCCACGGTGAACCACTGCCCGCCGATGAACACCTGCGGCGGTTTGGCCGGGTCGATGCGGTCGATCCCGAGCCGCGCGGCCGCGACCGAACCCAGCACGGCGACCGGGTAGTCACGAGTCGCGTCACGGAGGAACTGCCCGGTGCGGACGGCCCCCCCGATGACGTCGAGAAGGTCCGGCGTCGCCGCGTAGACGCCGAGGCCGGACGTCTCGTCCTTGGGGATCTTGTCCGTGCGCCGCACGGACCCGCCGGTGCTCCCGGTCGCGGACGCCGCCGTGACCGGGGCGATCCGCTTCGCCATCGGCACCGCGCTGTCCGGCAGGGTCGCGTCGCCGCCGAACATCGTCTTGCCAGGCCCCGCCGAGAGCAGGTTGGTGCCGAGCGCGGACAGCTGATCTTGCAACGCCTTCGCGCCCGACGCCGGGATCGCGAGCACCGCCACCATCGCGGCGATCCCGATCCCGATGCCGAGCGCGGACAGCACCGCGCGCATCGGCCGCGTCCGCATCCCGTGCGCGCCGAGGGTCAGCACGTCACGCGGGCCGAGCCGGGCCGGATTCGGCGTCGGCACCTTGTCGAGGACGGGTGCGCTCACACCAGCACCCCCGTCCCGGTGTCGAGCCGGATCCGGCCGTCCCGCAGCTCGATCCGCCGCGGGATCCCCGCCGCGATCTCCCGGTCGTGCGTGATGATCACGACCGTCGTCCCCTGCGAACTCAACGTGGCGAGCAGGTTGAGGATCGCCGCCCCGTTGCCCGTGTCGAGGTTCCCGGTCGGCTCGTCGGCCAGCAGGATCGACGGCGAGTTGACGACCGCCCGCGCGATCGCCACCCGCTGCCGTTCCCCGCCGGAGAGCTCGTTCGGGAAATGGGTGGCCCGGTGCGCGAGGCCGACCCTGTCGAGCGCGGCCAGCGCCCGCTCGTGCCGTTTCCGCCGCGGCACCCCCGCGTACAGCAGCCCCGTCGCGACGTTGTCGACCGCGCTCACCCCCTCGCTGAGGAAGAACTGCTGGAACACGAAGCCGATCCACCGCGACCGCAACGCGGAAAGCTTGCGGTCCGGCAACTTCGCGACGTCGTGTCCGCGCAGTTCGATGACGCCGTTGGTCGGCCGGTCGAGCGTGCCCATCAGCTGCAGCAGTGTCGACTTTCCCGAACCGGACGGCCCGAGGATGGCGACCATCTCCCTGTCCTCAATGGACAGGGTGACTTCGTGCAGGGCGCGCACGCCGCCGGGATAGGTGCGCGAGGCGTTGCGCACGGCCAGCACCGGGGTCATGACGTCGTCACCACCCGCATCCCGGCGGTGAGGCCGGTTCCGGTGACTTCGACGCGGCCGCCGGAGAACAGGCCGGTCTTCACCGCGATGAGCCGCCGCTTGCCGCCTTCGTCGACCTCGACGGCGTACCCGCCCTCGGCTAGCGCGAGCAGCGCTCCGACCGGGACCGCCAGCACTCCACTGTGGACTTCCTTGGTGAACCGCACCGAGACCGGCGTCGAATCGAGCGATCCCGCCGCGGCCGGATCGTCCAGCTTGATCTTCACCTTGATCTTCGGTTTGCCGTCGTCCTGCCCTGCGGCGTCCTTGCCGGTTTCCGCGACCTTGCCGACCTCGGTGATCACGCCGGTCGCGGTCTTGCCGCCGGTGATGTCGATCCCGACCTTGTCCCCCGTCTTGGCGATGGCCTGCTTGGCGGCGTCGAGTTTGACCTCGACCTGACGTTCGGTGCCGGTGTACTTCAGCAGGTCACCGCCGCCGGGGCCGCCGAGCTGCGCGGCGACCTGCGAAACCCGGATCTCGCCGGGCGCGAGGACGGCGTCGCCCTGGCCGAAGGTGCCGGTCTGCTCCACTCCCAGCGACTTCTGCCATTTCTTGATCGCGGCGGCGGTGGCCGAGGTGAACTTCTTGTCCGGCGTGCCGAAGCCGCCGAAACCCAGCGCCTTCAGGTTCTCTTCCAGTTGCTTGACGTCCGGGCCGTCCGTGGCCCCGTCCGCGAGGTCACGGAAGAACGGCAGCGTGCCGTAGAACAACGGCACCGGTTTGGCGTCGACGCCGTACACGGCCTTGCCGCGGGCGAGCACCGAACCCGCGTCCGGAAGGGACGTGACGGTCCCCTGCTTCCGGCCGGCGAGGGCGTTTTCCGCGCCGTAGCCCAGCGTTCCGTTCGCCTCTTCTTCCTCCTGCAGGTCGGTCTTCTCGACCTTCGCGGTCTCCACCGGAGGCGGCGCCTGCCCGACCTGCTGGGCCTCCGACGTGACGCGGGTCAGCACGACCACCGACATCGTCCCGACCACGACGACCAGGACCGCCGCGATGATGAACCAGCGTGCCCGGCGCGAACGCCGTGCGCCGCCGGGTCCTTCGTGTTCGCTCATTTCGCCGGGGCCACCCTCATGCTCATGCCGAGACCGCAGGCCTTCGCCGCGTCTTCGAACTTCTTGGGATCGCCACCCGCGTCACCCAGCGCGATGGCGGCGCCACCCTTGCCGGGGTCGGGGTCGGGGTCCGGGAAGTCGATGCCGTGGTCGCGCATGCACTTGGCTTCCTTGCGCATCTTGTCGAGCTCTTCCGGCGTCGGCGGCTTGATCTCGCCACCGTTCGGCAGCAGCTTGCGGCACGCCTCGTCCGCGGCCTTCATCTTCTTCTCGTCGAGCGGGACGTCGCCCGCGTCGAGGGTGATCGTGTCCTGGCCGTTCGAGTCGGTCTTGGGGTCGGGCATGTTGACCCCGTGCTCGCGCATGCATTTCGCGAAGTTGCGCCTCTTGTCCTCATCGGACACGTTGTCGGCCTGTTTCCCGTCGCCGGCACCGGCGGCGGGCGGCGACGAGATCGAGGCGACCTTGTCGCCGCCGTCCCCGCCACCGCCGCAGCCGGACACCAGCGTGAGGACCGCTCCGGCGATCAGTACCGCCATCGGTCGTTTCCGCATCGCTGCTCCTTCGGTCGTCTTGGCGAACCGATTTCTACGGAAACGGCGATTCCGGCGCGGTAAGCGAAGTCGCTTATGCGGCGCTTACAGTCCCACTCAGCGACACAGAGATCGGATGTATCTACCGTCTTTACGGGTGAACTAGCCCTCTGATGAGCCTTTCGGAGGTTCACATCGGATCTCTGGCTTCTTAGAGTCCTCGGCGTCCACACCTCAGCGAGGAGGAGTGCATGAATCGCCGCAAGCCACTCAGGGCCCTGGCGGCCCTCGTCATCGCGACCACCGCGCTCGGCGTCTCACCCGCCGTCACGCAGGCCGCGCCGCTCCCGTCCGACCACGCCTACGACGACCCCTTCACCGCCGACCGGACACGCTGGTGGCGCGACGACCGCTTCGGCCAGTTCATCCACTTCGGCGCGTACTCCCAGTTGCAGGGGAAGTACCAGCGCCCTGATGGAAGCGTTTGCCAGGACGCGGAATGGATCCAGCGGAACTGCCAGATCCCGCGCGCCGAGTACGAGCAGATGGCCGCGAAGTTCAACCCGTCCGGTTTCGACGCGAACGCCATCGCGCAGACGGCGAAGGACGCCGGGCAGAAGTACGTGGTGATCACGTCGAAGCACCACGAGGGCTACGCGATGTGGCCGACGAAGGTCAACAAGTTCAACCTTCGCGATCATTCGTCGTTCGACAAGAACCGGGACATCCTCGCCGAACTGAAGCGCGCGACGGCCGTCCGCGACGTCAAACTCGGCTTCTACTACTCGATCTGGGATTGGCACGACCCGGACTACCCGGATCCCGCGACGTTCCCGAAGTACAAGGAGCGGATGTACGCCCAGCTCAAGGAACTCGTCGACGACTACCATCCGGCGGTGCTGTGGTTCGACGGCGAATGGAGCACCGACCGGCCGAACAACCCCTGGTCCGAAAAGGACGGCGAGGAACTCGAGGCCTACGTCCGGAGCCTCGACCCGTCCATCGTGGTCAACAACCGCGTCGGCAAACGGCGGGTGGTCGACGGCGACACCGGCACCCCCGAACAGGAGATCCCGGACAAGCCTGTCGACGGCCAGCTCTGGGAGTCGTGCATGACCCTCAACGGCAGCTGGGGGTACACCGATTGGGACCACAACTGGAAGTCCCCGGCGGATCTGACCAGGAAACTGCTGTCGATCGCCGGCCGCAGCGGCAACTTCCTGCTCAACGTCGGGCCCGACCGCACCGGCCGCGTCCCGCAGGAATCCGTCGACCGGCTGAAGCAGATGGGGCACTGGCTGCGGACGAACAAGCAGTCCTCGGCCGTTTACGGCGCGGGCGCGCCGGGTCTCGTCGCGGAGCCCCGGTGGGGCGTGGTCAGCAGGCGCGGCAACAAGCTTTACGCGTCCGTGTTCGACTGGCCCGCTTCGGGCGGTTCGCTGACGCTCGACGCATTGGCGCCCTTCCGGGTTCGCGACGCGCGGGTGCTCGGCAGCGGGCAGCGCGTCCGCGTGGAGCAGTCGTCCGGAAGCGTGAAACTCACGCCGTCGGGCGGCAGGACGAACGACGTCGCGACCGTCATCGAGCTGAATGTCGATCCGCTGCCGCAGGCACCCGCCGGACGCGGGACGGGCCTGACCGCCGAGTACTGGCCGAACGCGGACTTCGCCGGGACACCGACGGTGCGCCGCGTGGAGCCGGGCGTGAACCACAACTGGAAGTTCACCGGCTCGCCCGACGCGAAGATCCCGGCGGAGGCCTTCTCGTCGCGATGGAGCGGCCAGGTCACCGCGCGGGACACCGGGAAGTACACGTTCACCACGGTTTCGGACGACACCGTGCGGCTGTGGGTCGACGGAAAACTCCTGATCGACAACACCACCCCGCACGGCCCGAGCGTCGACAAAGCGACTCTGGACCTGGTCGCCGGGAAGTCGTACGCGATCCGGCTCGATCACACCGAACGAGGCGGGGAGGCGTCGATGAAACTGCTGTGGTCCAGCCCGAACACTCCCCAGCAGGTGATCCCGGCGCGGCAGTTGCACGCCTCCTGAACCGAAGGTGAGTGAAGGCGTGACTCGCGTGATTGGAGACGGATCTCGCGTGAACGCCCATCCCGTCATCTCGGTGAGCTTGTGGGGCTTTGTTCTGGATGCCGTTGTGGGCGAGTGGGGAGGATTTAAGACGTTCAACGTCCCAAATCCTCCCCACTCGGCTGTCGTCCGCGAGGTTGCGGGGGTGCCACGGTCTTGATCGACGGAGGATCGGGGACGTTGAGTGTCCCCGATCCTCCGTTGATCAAGCCCCGAGACCACTCCGACCCCCGTCGACGATGAAGGAATCGGGACACTCAACGTCCCAAATCCTTCATCGTCAACGCCCGACACACGCGTGAGCGCCACCCCAACCGAGTGTGGAGGATTCAGGACGTTCAACGTCCCAAATCCTCCACACTCGAACCTGACACGGTGAGATTCCGGTGCCATCGAACTCCGAGACCGGACCGACCCCCTCGACTACCGCACCACACCTTCGCCCTGGTCACGCACAGGTAGCCAAATACCGGTCCGCTCCAACCCGAAACGCCACTCACGACCCACGCCACCCGGTCGGCTGATCCACGCTTATCCCGCGCTTACCCCCTCCCGGGGCAGACTGACCTGGTGAGAGTGCTGGTAGTGGAAGACGAGCGGCTCCTGGCGGACACGATCGCCGAGGGCCTGCGACGGTTCTCCATGGCCGTCGACGTCTGCTACGACGGCGAACAGGCCCTGGACCGGGTGGGGGTGCACGGCTACGACGTCGTCGTGCTCGACAGGGACCTTCCCGTCGTGCACGGCGACGAGGTCTGCGCCGCGGTCCTCAAGACCGGCGGCGAGGCGCGGGTCCTGATGCTGACGGCCGCCGCCGACGTCAACGACCGGGTCGCCGGGCTGGGGCTGGGCGCCGACGACTACCTGACTAAACCGTTCGCGTTCGCCGAACTCGTCGCGCGGGTGCAGGCGTTGTCGCGGCGCGCGCGGCCGGCGCTGCCGCCGGTGCTGGAACGCGGCGGCGTCGTCCTCGACCTGCCCCGGCACCAGGCGTCCCGCGACGGCCGGTTCCTTCCCTTGTCCCCCAAGGAATTCGCGGTACTGGAGGTGCTCATGCGCGCCGAAGGGGCCGTGGTCAGCGCGGAGGAACTGCTGGAGAAGGCGTGGGACGAGCACGCCGACCCGTTCACGAACGCCGTCCGGGTGGCGATGATGACGTTGCGGCGCAAACTCGGCGATCCGCCGGTGATCGAGACCGTGCCCGGCGCCGGTTACCGGTTCGGGTCATGAAACCGCTCCGGCTTTCCCTGCGCACCAAGCTGACCGCGCTCTACGGCGGGGCGTTCCTGGTCGTCGGGCTCGCCTTGCTGATCGTCAACTACCTGCTGGTCAGTTCGTCCCTGCCGGACACGGCGGCGTTCGCGAACGACAGTGCCGCGGGGATCTCCCTCCAGCGCGCCCAGGCGTATCCGCTGGACGAGGCGACCATCATGCCCGTCGAGCGCGCTCAGGCCACGCAACTGGTCGCGACCTCGATCACCGAGTACCGCTCGGACGTTCTTTCGACGCTGCTTTGGCAATCCCTGGTGGCGCTGGCGATCGCGGGCGCGCTCGCGGTGCTGTTCGGCTGGATGATGGCGAGCCGCGTGCTGCGGCCGCTGCACGCGATCACTTCGACCGCGCGGAAACTCGAGGCCGAGAACCTCGACCGGCGGATCGACCTCGACGGTCCCGACGACGAACTCAAGGAACTCGCGGACACCTTCGACGGCATGCTCGACCGGCTCGCCGTGTCGTTCGACAGCCAGAAACGCTTCGTCGCCAACGCCTCCCACGAACTGCGGACCCCGCTCGCGGTGCAGCGCACGCTGGTCGAGGTGGCGATGGCCGATCCCGACGTCAGCCCGGAGGTCCGGAAACTCGGCGAACACCTGATCTACACCAACGAACGCAGCGAGCGGATGATCGAAGGCCTGCTCGTGCTCGCGCGCAGTGATCGCGGCCTGGCCTCACGCGGCCCCGTCCGGCTGGACGAGGTCACGGCGACGGTGATCCGGTCGGCGGCGGCCATGGCCGAGGAAGCGGGCGTCACGGTGGAGTCGCGGCTGCGGCCGCGGACGGTGTCCGGCGACCCCGTACTCCTGGAACGGCTGGTCACGAACCTCGTGCACAACGCCATCACCTACAACCGTAAGGGCGGCTGGATCCACGTCGACGTCGGCGGCGATCCGGCGCTGGTGGTGCGCAACACCGGCCCGCAGGTGCCGCTGGACGCCGTTCCCGCGCTGTTCGAGCCGTTCCGGCGGCTCTCGGGCGACCGGACCGGGGATTCGCGCAACGCCGGGCTCGGCCTGTCGATCGTCCGGTCCATCGCGACCGCGCACGCCGGGACCGCGGGCGCGGAACCCGGCGGCCGGGGCGGCGGACTGGTCGTCCGGGTGCGGCTGCCTTAGATTCCCCCGATCGTGACGGTGTGTGTCCGGCGCGTCACTCTGCGAGCCACGGATTGCTCCAGCAGAATGCACTTGCTGCCATGAACAAAATAGTGAGCAGGACACATGACATCGGCGCGCCTCGCACGTCAAGGCGACGCGCCGTACTAGCGTTGACACCCACAAAGGTGAAGAGCAGGGGAGGCGAAAATGCGAGCGCTACGAGTGGTCGGGCTGCACGAGGACGGTAAGTCCATCGTGTGCGAAGACCCGGCGAGCCGCACGCGTTTCCTGCTCCCCGCGGATGAGAGGCTGCGAGCGGCGGCGAGGGGTGACATCACCCGCCTCGGCCAGATCGAGATCGAGTTGGAGAGCCAAATGCGGCCACGCGAGATCCAGGCACGAATCCGGGCCGGTGAGTCCGTGGAGCAGGTCGCGAGCAGCGCCGGTGTCACCGTGCAGCGTGTCGAGCGGTTCGCGTACCCGGTCCTGCTCGAACGTTCGCGTACCGCCGAACTGGCCCAGCGCGCGCACCCGATCCGCGAAGACGGCCCCGACGTGCAGACGCTCGGCGAGGTCATGGCGCACTCGTTCGGTCTCCGCGGCCACGACTACAGCCAGGCGACCTGGGACTCTTGGCGAGGCGACGACGGCAAGTGGGTCGTCGTGCTGAGCTGGAAGGCCGGCCGGTCGGACAACCGCGCGCACTGGTCGTTCGCGCCCGGCGCGCACGGCGGCACCGTGCAGGCGCTCGACGAGAACGCCGAAGTCCTGCTCAACCCCAACGCTTACCGCGCTCCGCGCACGGTCCGGGCACTGGAACCGGCCAAGGAGGCCGTCGTCCAACCCACTCTCGACAGTGCTCCCGAAGAGCAGGTCGCGAAGGTGATCGACGCGCCGATAGCGGAGCCGGAAGAAGACATCGAGCCACCACCTCCGGCTGACGAGCCGGCGGAAGTGGCCGAACCCGCTCCACGGGCGAAGGGGAAGAAGAACCACCCCATAGTCCCATCCTGGGAAGACGTCCTCTTGGGCGTCCGATCGCAACGAGGTTGAATTCGCACGTAATGGCCCCTTCCGGTGGAGGGGCCATTACGTGCGTCCAGGGACCTGCGCGATCAGGGATTTCGGCGCCACGAGGCAGTACGCGCCGGTGACGATCCGCTCGATCTCGGCCCAGTCGACGTCGACGTCCAGCCGCACCCCGAGCCATCCCCGGTGCCCGACGTACGGCGGCCGGAAGAATCGCTCCGGCTCGGCGCTCACCAGTTCCTCCTGAGCCCCGGGCGGCGCCGGGCACCAGAAGGCCAGCTTGTCGTCGTGATGCCGATCGGCGTACATGACGAACGTCTTCTTGCCGCGCACGAACCAGGTCGGCTCGCCGTGACTGAGCCGCTCGGAGGTCTCCGGCAGCACCAGGCACAGCCGTCTGAGTGAAATGAGCGGATCACCGGCCATGGATCTCAGTATCCCCGTTCCGCGAACGTGTCTAGAAGACGACGATCAGCACGCCGATCCACGCGATCACGATCCCGGCGGCGGCCCCGAAGGACGCCCACCGCACGATCGGGACGCGCCGCGCCAGCCACAGCGACGGCGTGATCCCGCCGGTCACGACGGCGGACGCGAGCAGCGCCAGCCAGCCGTTGGTCTCACGCGCGAGGGTGTTCGCCAGCGCCAGCATCGCGACGACGACCACGGCCGCGGCGAACGCGGAGACGGTCAAGCCGGTCAGCCAGGGCGTCGGCTCCCCGGCGGGATCCGGCGTGCCGAAAAGGCGCCGCGCGAGTTCGTTGCGGGGAGTGGGGGCGGGCGGGTCGATCATGACGCCGTCGCCGGAGACGGGGTCGACGAACCGGACCGACGTGCCCATCGTGGCGGCGACCCGCTGGGCGAGCTGGCGGCCCCGCTGGGAAACCACGGAAGCGGCCTCGGTGCCGGTTTCGCCGGGGCGGGCGGCGGATCCGACCGCGGACGCGACGCGCGCCCACTCGTGCAACGCCTGGGCGAGGTCTGAACCAATCGCGAGTGAATGCGGGTCCACCTCGCGGGCGGTTTCGCCGCCGGGCCCGGCCAGCACCGCGCGTCCCTCACGGATCCGCAATTCCATGGGTTCTCCTCGTGATCGCTCGGGTGCTCACGATAGCGGGGGACGCGTCTCGTAGAACGCGATCGCGCCCGCTGTGGCGACATTCAGCGAGTCGACGCCCTCCGGCATCGGAATCCGCACCGCGACGTCGGCGGCAGCGATGGCCTCTTCGGTCAGGCCGGGGCCCTCGGCGCCCAGCATCAACGCGACCTTCTCCGGCGTCTGGTCCCGCAACTGGCGCAGCGAAACGGAATCCGCACGAGGAGTGAGGGCCGCGATACGAAAACCGCGTTCCCGCAGCAGTTCCAGATCCGATGGCCACGATCCGAACGTGGCGAACGGGACCCGCAGGACGTGCCCCATCGAGACGCGGACGCTGCGCCGGTACAGCGGATCCGAACAGCCACCGCCGAGCAGGACCCCGTCGACACCGAGCGCGGCGGCGTTGCGGAACAGCGAACCGAGATTTTCGTGGTCACCGACGCCTTCGAGCACAGCGAGCACCCGCGCGCCGTCGATGACCTCTTCCACCGTCGGTGGCGGAACGGGCCGGTCCGCGACCGCCAGCACCCCGCGATTCAGGTGGAACCCGACCACCTCGGCCATCGTCTCGGCCGACGTCACATAGCCGGGGGCGTCGACTCCTGCCAGGTCAGCGCCCAATTCGCGAAATCGCCGCTCCACTCCGAGGAGGGCGCGCACCGGGTACCGGGACCTGAGGAGACGCTCGACGACGACGGTGCCTTCGGCGATCACGAAGCCACGCCCACCCGGCCTGTCGGGCCGCCGATCGGCTGTGGACAAGTCGCGGAAATCGTCGACCCGCGGGTCGGCGGGGTCGTCGATGGTGATCAGTTCAGCCACCTGGAGAGTGTGTCATCCGCCCGCTGCGAGCCGTTTGCCTCCGAACGTCTACCGGCAGGTGGTACGAACGGGCGCATTTTGCTGTAAGTTAACCCCTGGTGACAGAGAGCACCAGTTTGGCCGCTAGCCGGGCGACGGCGATGCGTGAAACCGTTGGGCCGCCTGGCAGTCCCGCCTGGAATCCCGCGGAGCGTGGCCAATGAGGAGCTCGACGAACATGGGTAAGGATCTTTCTGCGGAACCCTGCGGACCGCAGGATCGCGGACGTTACCGGCGGAAGGTCCAGCGCTGTCTCGACACCCTGGCCCGTATGCTCACCGATGGAAGCTTTTCCTTCCCTCGCAAGAACATCGGGCTCGAGGTCGAACTCAATCTGGTCGACGCCGAACTGCGCCCGTCGATGACGAACACGACGGTCCTCGAGGCGCTGAACGATCCGTCGTTCACCACGGAACTCGGCCAGCACAACCTGGAGCTCAACGTGCCGCCGCGGCCGCTGGCCGGCGAGTCCGCGTTGCAGCTGGAGGAGGATCTCCGCGCGTATCTGGGCGCGGCCGCGCGCAAGGCCGAGGAATCCGGCGCCTCGCTGGCGATGATCGGCATCCTCCCGACCCTGCGGCACGAGCACTTCGACCAGAAGTGGCTCACCAACAACGCCAGGTATTCGCTGCTCAACGACCGGATCTTCGCCGCGCGCGGGGAGCGGACCGTGCTCTCGATGGAGGGCGCTCCCCTGCCGGGCAGGCAGCCCGAGCGGCTGCGCAGTTACTCCGAATCGATCCTGCCCGAGGCCGCCTGCACGTCGGTCCAGCTGCATCTGCAGGTCGCGCCGGAGGAGTTCGCGGCGCATTGGAACGCGGCGCAGGCGCTGGCCGGGGTGCAGATCGCCGTCGGCGCGAATTCGCCGTTCCTGCTCGGCAAGACACTCTGGCACGAGACCCGGATCCCGCTGTTCCTGCAGGCCACGGACACCCGGCCGGAGGAACTGAAGAACCAGGGCGTGCGGCCGAGGGTGTGGTTCGGCGAGCGATGGATCACGTCGATCTTCGATCTGTTCGAGGAGAACGTCCGGTACTTCCCCGGTCTGCTGCCCGAAACCGACAGCGAGGACCCGGTCGAGGCGCTCGACTCGGGCCAAGCCCCGAAACTCACCGAACTGCGGATGCACAACGGCACCGTCTGGCGCTGGAACCGGCCGGTCTACGACGTCGTCGACGGCCTGCCGCATCTGCGGGTGGAGAACCGGGTGCTCCCCGCCGGCCCGACCGTCGTCGACATGGTCGCGAACGCCGCCTTCTTCTACGGCGCGCAAAGGGCGCTCGCCGAAGCCGACCGTCCAGTGTGGACGCAGATGTCGTTCCAGGCGGCCGAGGAGAACATGTACGCGGGCGCGCGAAAGGGTTTCGACGCGCAGCTGTACTGGCCGGGCATCGGCTGGATCCCGCCGGACGAGCTGGTGCTGCGGGTCCTGCTGCCGCTGGCGCACGAAGGACTACGCCGTTCGGATGTTTCGGACGAGGCGCGAGAGCGCTACCTGGGCATCATCGAGCAACGGTGTCTCACCAGGCGGACCGGCGCGGCGTGGCAGCGGGAGTACGTCCTGCGCGCGGAGGAGCGCGGCGCCGAGCGGGAGACCGCGCTGAACCGGATGCTGGGCAGGTACCTGGAGCTGTCGGCGACCGAGACGCCGGTGCACACCTGGTCGCTCGAGGCTTAGGCTGACCTCCCAGGGAGGTGGCGCTTGCCGAAGATCATCGGCCGGTCGCTGGAGGAGCACCGGCGTGAGGTCCGCAGCAGGGTGTTCGACGTCCTGCGCGGGCAACTGTACGAGCGCGGGTTCGACGCGATCACGCTCGCGGGTGTCGCCGCCGAAGCGGGCCTCGGCCGGACGGCGATGTACAACCACTTCCCCGACAAGGAGAGCCTGCTGGTCGCCTTCGTCGAGGACGAGGCGACGCGGTACGTCGAACGGCTGACGGCGGCGGTCGCGACCGCCGACACCCCGGTCGCGAAGCTTTCGACGTTCGTCCGGCTGCAGCTGCGGGTGCTGGCCGAGTACCACCTGCCGCCCGGGACGGCGCTCGCGTCGGCGCTGGCACCCGCGGCGTACCGGAGGATCAGCGCGCACGCCGACCCCATCACCGGCCAGCTCCGCGAGATCCTCGCCGAGGGTGTGCCGGAGGAGGATCCCGACGTGCTGATCCCGATGATCACCGCCGCGCTGGGCAGCCGCCAGGTCGTCGACGTGCCACCCGAACGGCTGGACGACGCGATCGAAGGAGCCGTCCGCTTCGTGCTCAGAGCGGTCGGAATGGCGGAAAACCTTGAAGATTAGGGTAGCCTAACCCGCAGTTGTGCCTTACGCTCTTTCTGACAGCATGTCAGAACGATGCTTGGAGGCTCTGCCCATGCCGGTGACCACCGACGTCGAATCCGGGCCGTTCTCCGCGGCCCTGCGCGCCTCCACGTTGCCTGCCCACGAGCGGGCCAACCACTCCGTGTACATGAACGCGCTGCTCGGCGGCGAGCTCACGCTCGAGGGGTACACCCGGCTGGTGATCCAGTACTACTTCATCTACCAGGCCATCGAGCAGGCCGCCGACAAGCTGGCGCAGGACCCGGTGGCGGGCAAGTTCGTCTTCGAGGAACTGCGGCGGCTGCCGAGCCTCGAACGCGACCTCGAACACCTCGTCGGCCCGGACTGGCGCGAGACCGTCCGCCCGCTGCCGTCGACCGAGCGCTACGCGCGGCGCGTGGCCGAGGCGTCGGACTGGTCCGGTGGCTTCGTCGCCCACCACTACACCCGCTACCTCGGCGACATCGCCGGCGGCCAGGTCATCCGGCGGCTGCTGGAGCGCAAGTACGAGGTCAGCGAGGCGGGTTCGCTGTTCTACCACTTCGACCAGCTGGGCAGCGCGCCCAAGTTCCGGGACAACTACCGCGAGCAGCTGAACTCGGCGCCGTGGACCGAGGACGAGCGCGCGCGGCTGATCGACGAGGCGATCGTGGCCTTCGAGTGCAACATCGCGGTCTTCGACGAGCTCGCGGGAGAGCTGGACACGTACCGGGCCGCTTGACCTCGTGAGTGGTAAGGACGGTTCTAACCGTCCTTACCACTCACGAGCCCTACGCTCTCTTGCGCCGCGTCACCATCGTCACCAGCACGAGTCCGCCGCCCAGCAGCAGCAGGCCCCACAGCAGCCACACGCCGCCGTCGACCCCGGTCGACGCCAGCGCCGAGTCCGGCCGGTACTTCACGTCCGGCACCAGGTCGTCGGAGCCGGAACCCGAACCAGCGCCGGGACCCGGACCGGCCCCGGCACCACCGGGCAGGTTCGCGCACGCGGCGCCCAGGGTCACCGTCGCGTCGTCGAGCACTTCGCCGACCTTGTAGAACTTCGCGAACGCGTCCGCGTTGCCCAGGATGACCTTGACCCCGGCGACGCTCACCGCTCCCGCGCTCTCGGTGGTCTTCGCCACCGAAAGATCCAGCGAAGCGAGCGCGACCCCCGGACGGTCGACCGGCGGCGAAGGCGCCCCGCCGGTCGTCTTCAGTTCGACGTCGGCGTAGAGCGTGCCCTTCCCCTGCGCCACGACCACCTTAGGCCGTCCGATCGACAGCTCGAAGGAGTGACTCGGATAGCCGAAGGTCACCTTGCCCCGGAACTGCGTCGTGAACTCGGTCGCCGACTTGTACTGAGCGCTCTCGAAGCCCCACCGGTAAGCCCCGCTCGGCGGACCCGTCCCGGTGATCTTGTCGATGTCGGTGATCTCGACGCCGTCGGCCGCGGTGATCGACGTGCCCGTCCCGATGCCGACGTAGCGGCGGAAGCTCTGTTTGAAGCCCCACAACAGATTCCCCTGCGCCACCGAGCCCGGGGTGAACACGCACGCCGACGAGGAGGTCGTCGTGGTCGGTGCGGGACCGGAGGTGGACGTCGGCGGGGAAGTCGGCGTGGTCGTCGTGGGCGGGGAGCCGACCTTGCCGGGGAAGGCGATCCGGCCCGCGTCGACATCTTCACCCGGCTGGTAGAAACCGGCGAACGCGTCGGCGCCCTCCTTGGTCAGTTTCGCCGACTCGATGTCGACGACGACGTTGTCCCCCGCCTGCGACGGCGCCTTCAGCTTGAGGTCGGCGAACACCACGTCGGATGGTGCCCTCACCTTCGTGGGCGCGGCTTTGGTGCCGTAGAAGGAATAGCCGACCTTCGCGGTGAGCTTCCCGGTGCCGTCACCGGCGAAGGTGATCCGGGGGTCGGCGAGGGTGAAGTCCCAGATCGTGTGCGCCTCGAAGGTGTACGCGACCTGGCCGGTGTACGAGACCACGCCCTTGCCGGAGTCCCATGTGGACGATCCGTACTTCCATTTGTACGGGAACGGCTCGACGTTCGGCGCCGAGGGATCCAGCACCGCCCCGTTCGACGGCGTCACCGTGCCGCCGCCCCGGGTGATGTAGCTCCGCCAGGACTGACGGACGCCCCAGCCGAGCCCGGCGCCGGCGTCACCCGGTCCGGGATCCGGATCACCGATCCCGGTGAACTTCAGCGGCGTCTTGCTGTCCCAGGTGAGCACCGGGGTGTCCCAGCCGAAGACGAACAGGCTGAACGGCTGCGTCTTCGCGCTGTAGGTCGTGCCGCTCGCGACGTACTCGGCCTTGATCGTGACCGTGTACTCCCAGTTCCCGCCGTCGTCGAGCAGGATCTGGCTGCCGACAGCGTTCTTCTTGATCAGGCGGCTGACCTGGAAGTCCTTACCGGTTCGATCGCGGACGTCGGCCTTCGCCGGGCCCACCCGGAGGCCGAAACCCTTGGCGTCGTTGGCGGCCGGATCGAATCCTGTGCCCTTGACGACGATCTTCGTGCCCGCCGGGTCGAGCCCGGTGCTCGGCGTCACGGTCACCTTCGGCGTGAACGGATCGGCGGCGAGCGCCGGGGTGACGGCGATCCCGGCCACCAGCGCCGCACCGGCCAGCACGGCGCCCCATCTTCGCAAGGACACTTCATTCACCTTCCGCGTTTCGGGTCCGCTTGCGGGCCCGGATCAGGGGGACGGCGAGCGCGGCGATCAGCACCACACCCGCCACGACGGCGATCCACCACCACGAACCGGGTTCCCCGCTCTGCGCGGCGGGCTGCACGGCCGGAGCCGGAGCCGCCACGGGCTGGGATTCCACAGTGGACACCGGTGGTGGCGCCGAGGACGACACCGGCGCCGCGCCGGAGGAGGGCAGCGGCGCCGGTGAAGACGAAGGAGGCGGCGGCGCGACGGCCTGGGTCGTGGGCGCCTTCGGCACCGCGAACGCCACCGGGGTGAAGGTCTCGTTGTTCGCGTTGACCACGCCGTGCGCGCCGACCGTGATCAGTCCACAACGGACTTTGAGGCAATCGACGTCGACGATGTTCCCGGTCCGGTCGGCGGCCTTGAACCGCGCGCCGGGGAGCACGATCTTCGTCGACCAGGTCCCGTCGGCGGCGATCTCGCCGTTGGCCGCGGACGCCGTGTCGCTGCCCGGGAAGGCGAGGAACCGCTGGAAACCGTTGTTGTCCTTGGTCTCCTTGTCCTTCACGTAGCGGTAGCTCGCGCCGGCCGCGCCGCCCTGGCTCGGCTGCCACGCGCCGTCGGCGACCCAGCCGAACAACAGGTAGATCCCGCCGTACCCCTTCGGCACGGACTGGAATCCGGTTCCCTTGACCTGCAAGGACGTCGCGTACTCCGGATCCGCGGAGCCGGGCGAGAACGTCACTCTCGCGCCCGCCGCGGCGGCGGGCATCGGCGCGGCGATCACGAGCAGGCCCGCGGCGACGGCCAGTATCGTCAGCTTCTTCATCGGCGCTCCTCGGCCGCTCGGTGGGGCAGGACGATCGGTTTCCCGGTGCGGGGATGGGTGAGGACTTCCACGGGATGCCGGTAGACCTCGCTGAGCAACGACTCCGTCAGCACTTCGACGGGGGTGCCCTCGGCGGCCAGCTCTCCTTCGGACAGCACCGCGACCCGGTCCGCGTACGCGGCGGCGAGCCCGAGGTCGTGCAGGACGACGAGCACCGCGTCCCCCGCCTCGGCCCGCGCGGTCGCGAGGGTGAGGATTTCCTCGCTGTGCCGGAGATCCAGTGCGGCGGTGGGTTCGTCGAGCAGCAGGACACCAGCCCGTTGCGCGAGTACCCGCGAGAGCGCGGCCCGCGCCTGCTCGCCGCCGGACAACGTGGTGAACCGGCGTTCGGCGAACTCGGTCATCCCGGTCGCCTTGAGCGCGGCCGCGATCTCTGTCTCGTCGAAGTCCTCGGCTTCCGTTCCCTCCCAAGGCGTCCGGCCCATCCGGACGACCTCGGCGACGGTGAACGGGAAGGTCACGGTGTTCTGCTGTGGCAGGACCGAACGCAACCGCGCGAGTTCGATCCCGCTCCAGCCGCTCAAGTCCTTCCCCGCGACGAGGACGCGGCCCGATTCCGGCCGGAGGTCCCCGGCGAGCAGGCCGAGCGTGGTGGACTTGCCCGCACCGTTGGGTCCGACGACCGCGAGGACCTCGCCCGCGTGCAGCCGCAACGAGACTTCGCGAAGCAGGGTTTTCCCTTCCACCGCGTAAGAAACCCGCTCCAGTTCGGCGGCGACGGCACCGCGTTCCACGGGTTCGGGCAAGGCGATGTCCCGCCGGGAGAAGAACCTCATGCCCAGCCTCCCGAACGACGCCGGGTGCGCAGCAGCAGCCAGAAGAAGAACGGGCCGCCGACGAGCGCTGTCAGCATGCCGATCGGCAGATCCGCGTAGGTGAACAGGGTTCTGGCGCCGAGATCGGCCGCGGCGAGCAGCAGCGCGCCGCCGAAGAGGCTCGCCGGGATCAGCACGCGGTGCCCGGGACCGAGCAGCATCCGCAGCCCGTGCGGCACGATCAGGCCGACGAACCCGATGATCCCCGAGTACGAAACGGCCGCCGCCGCCATCAGCGCGACGACCACGACAGCGCCGAGCCGCAGCTTCTCGACGTCCACGCCGAGATGCCGGGCCTGCCGCTCCCCCAGTGCGAGGAGGTCGAGTTTCCGCGCGAGCGCGATCGACACGACGACCCCGACGGCGACCAGCGGCAGCACGGTGACGACGTACGGCCAGCGCGAACCGGCCAGCGAACCCAGTTGCCAGAACACGATCTGTTCGCGGGCGGCCTGGTCTGCTGAGAACATCAGGAACGAGATGATCGCCATCGCGACCGCGTTGACCGCGACCCCGGTCAGGATCAGCGTGACCACCTCGGAACGCCCGCGCGACCGCGAAAGCGCGTAAACGAGCAGTGTCGTGACGAGCCCGCCGGCGAACCCCAAGGCAGGCGTGGTGAAGGCGCCGAAGAAGGTCCAACCGGCCACAATGGACAGACTCGCGCCGACGGCCGCCCCGGACGAGACCCCGACCACGGCCGGTTCGGCGAGCGGATTGCCGAACACCCCCTGCATCAACGCGCCGCAGACCCCGAGGACCCCGCCGACCAGCAACGTCATCACCACGCGGGGGAAACGGACCTGCCACAGCGCGCCCTCGGCGAACGGGTCCAGCCGCGGTTCCGCGAGCCCGAACCGGTGCAGCACCGAATCGAAGACCTGCGACAGCGGGATGCCGAACTGCCCGCTGCCCGCGGAGACGAGCGAGATCCCGAGGACACCGGCGATCAGCACGGCGAAGACCGCCGTCACCCGGAAACCGCGGTTCATCCTGGGTCACCCGGGGCGTAGAGGGCCCGCGCCAGCGCGTCGAGCACGCCGGCGGTGAGCGGTCCGAAGCTCAGGATCTGCGAGTCCGCCATGTCGACGATGCGGCGATGCTGCCCGGCGGGGGTCTGCGCGACGCCGGGCACCTGGAGCGCGCCGTCGACCCCTCCGACGGACTCGAGTCCCTTGGTCATCATGAGGATCACGTCGGGTTTCGCCTTGGCCAGCGCCTCCGGGTTGACCGGGCGCATGCCCTCGATCCCCGCCTCGGTGGCGACGTCGACGGCGCCGAGCGCGCCGATCAGCGAATCGGCGCCGGAACCCTTGCCGAACAGGTGATACACCCCGGCCTGCCCGCGCATGTACAGGAAGACGACGCGGAGTTTGCGGGCCGGATCAGCGGGGGCGAGCTTCGCGATCTCCGCCTTCTTGGCGTCCACCTCACCGGCCAGCCGCGTCGCGAGGCGTTCGCCGGACTCCGGCACGCCCAGCGCTGCGGCGACCTGGCGCACGATGTCGCCGACGTTGTCCATCGAGCGCTTCGCGTCCACGACGACCACGGACACCCCGGACGCGCGCAACTGCAGCACGACGTCCCAAGGGCCCAGTGTGGTGTCGGTGATCACCACGGTCGGCCGCAGCGCCAGGATCGCCTCGGCGTTGAGCCGATGGCCGTTCACGGTGACCAGCGGCAGGTTCCTGGCCGACGGGAACCCGGTGGAGACGTCCCGGCCGACGACGTTGCCGCCGAGGCCGAGGCCGAACACGGTCGCCGCGAGGGTGCCCGACATGTCGAAGGCGAGGATCCGGCTGGTGTCGGTCACCGTGACCGGCGTGCCCTGGTGGTCGGTGATCATCGCCGGGAGGTGCTGCGCGGCCGGTTTGTCGCCGGTGATGTCCGCCTGCGCCAGTCGCGCGGTACCGGGCCCGGTCCGGGTTTTCGGCTCCGCCAAGGGCTCGACCTGGGAAAGCGGCCGGAGATCGGCACCGGTTTCGGCTGCTTTCGTGGTCGCCAAGGGCGGTGCCGAGCAGCCGCTGACAACGATGACGAGGAGCAGAGCGACCGTGGGCAGCAACCCCCTTGACAACATTAGGCAAGGCTAACCATATTTACCTGGCGATAGGTAAGCCTTGCCTAAGGCTGTGACCTCCTTGTGATCGAAGGGAACTACCCATGTCGAAGAGATCGGTCCTGCTCCGCGCCGCACTGGTCACGACCGCCGCCACCGCGGCCGTCACCGCGCTCGCCGCCCCGGCCTCGGCCGCGCCGGGCAGTGCGACCAACAACGGCAAGACCCTCTCCGCCTCCAACGCCACCGGCCTCGCCGCCGCCGGTGAGACCATCACCGTCACGGGCAGCGGCTTCAGCTCCACCGAGGGCTACTACGTCGCACTGTGCGCCGTGCCCGAGGACTACAGCTACGGCATCAAGCCGAGCCCCTGCGCGGGCGGCGACGGCCAAGGCGGCACCGGCGTCGGCCCGTCCTCCTGGGTCACCAACTTCCCCGGCGGCTCCTCGCCGATCGCCGCGAACGGCACCTTCACCACCCAGATCCGGATCGCCGAGGTCAACAACGGCCTCGATTGTTCGGACCCGTCGGTGACGTGTGCCCTCGTCTCGCGGCGCGACCACTTCGCGTCCAACAACCGGAACTCGGACGTCTTCATCCCGGTTTCGTTCTCCTGACGCGGGCCGTGGGGTAGGGCTCGCCCTACCCCACGATCGGCGGCCCACCGGATCCCGCGACATCCCGGAAGACCCTAATTTTCCAGGTATGTTCCGGATCGCGGCCACCGCCGTACTTTTGACCCTCACGACGATCGTCACGGCTCCCGCCGCCCAGGCCGCCACCCCGTCCTCCGCCGCCGGGGTCTTCGACGAGATCGTCCCTCGAAGCCTTGCCGAACATCACATTCCCGGTGCCGCCGTGGTGGTCGTCGAAGGGGACAAGACCGTCTTCTCCAAGGGCTACGGAGTGTCCTCAATAGACACTCAAGCGAAGGTGGACCCGGAGCGCACGGGCTTCCTGATCAACTCGGTCGGCAAGTCGATCGCCGCCACGGCCGCGATGCAACTGGTCGAGCAGGGCAAGCTCTCGCTGGACGCCGACGTCAACGGCTACCTGAAGTCGTTCCAGCTGCCCGACACCTTTCCCGGCCGTCCGGTCACCCTCTTCTCCCTGCTGACCCACACCGCGGGGTTCGAAGACCACGTGTACCGGATGTTCACCCCGCGCGACGAGAAGCTTCCGCCGCTCGCGGAACACCTGGCGACGGAGATCCCCACCCGCGTCCGGCCGCCCGGCGAGTACGCCGCCTACTCCAACTACGGCTTCGCCCTCACCGGGCACCTCGTCGAGCTCGCTTCCGGACAGTCCTATGCGGACTATGTCCGTCAGCACGTCTTCGAACCGTTGGGCATGAAGAACAGCAGCGTCGCGCAGCCCACTCCGGACGTCCCGCTGGCCACCGGCCACCGCTGGGACGGCTCGGCGCAGGTCGTCCCGCCCGCGAACTTCGGCCCGGAACCGCCCGCGGGCGACGGGAACGTCGCCACCCCCGCGGACATGGGCCGCTACCTCTCCGCGAACCTCGTGCCCGGCACGTTCAGCCGCTCCCTGCTCGACCAGATGCACGGCGCGCGGTTCCGCAACGACCCGCGGCTGCCCGGAGTGGGCTTCGGCTTCTCGGAACGGCGGCTGAACGGGCTGCGCCTGGTGGAGAAGGTCGGTGACTCGCCGGGCTTCCTGAGCGTGCTGGAGCTGATCCCGGAGAAGAACACCGGCGTGTACCTGACGTTCAACGGCGGCGCGTTCTCCGGCGACGCCGCCGCGGTCACCTTTAAGGCCTTGAAGGCGTTCCTCGACCGGTTGCATCCCGCCGTACCCGTCTCCGCGCCGAAACCGCTGGCCGGCGACGTCTCACGGTTCGAGGGCAGCTACAACAGCACCAGGCTGGACTTCGACGACTTCACAAAGGTCCGTGCGCTCGCGGGCGCCGTCTCGGTGACCGCGGACGGTGACGGCGTGCTGACGACATCCGGTCTCGGCGAAGGCACCCGGCGCTGGACGCAGACCGAGCCCGGGCTGTTCACCGACGAGGGCGGCGAGCGGATCGCGTTCCGCGAGTCCGGCGGGCAGGTCCTGCTCTTCTCCGGCGACGACCCGAGCTCCTCCTACGAACGCACGTCGTGGCTCGAGTCGTCCTCCACGCACCTGCTGATCCTCGGTATCGCGCTGCTGCTCCTGCTGGGCGCGCTGCTGTGGTGGCCGATCCGCGCGTTCGTCCGGCGTGGCCGGGAGCGGCACTCGAAGGGCGCCCGTTTCGCGACCGTGGCCGCCTGGTCCGCGGCGCTGGCCGTGACGCTGTTCGCGGTCGGTTTCGCCCTGCTCATGAGCGACCTCAGCGGGGCCGCCGTCGCGCTGACTTCCGGACACTCCCCGTTGCTGAGCGTCACCTTGCTCCTGCCGAACGCCGTCCTGCTCCTGACCGCCGCCGCCGTCGTCTGCACGGCGCTCGCATGGCTGCGCGGTTGGTGGAACACACCCGCCCGGATCACCTACACGGTGGTTTCCGTGGCACTGATCGCCTTCCTCGGCGTAATCGCGTCCTATCACCTGGTGGGATTGCCCTACCTGGCTTGATGACCGCCGTCACACTGCCTTGACCTCCAGCTAACTAGAGCTAGCAAAGTGGGTTTCAGGCAGTCGGCCCAACGGGTACAGCTGCTGAGAACGAGTCGTTCCACCTGGGGAGAAACGCGGCGCCCCCGGTCGCCGCAAACGGGTGAAGACGACTAAGTTCGTCCTTGGAAACTTGTGTCGAAGACAGAAGGAGGGCCGATGGCCCGCTACGTGCTCCCCGATCTCGACTATGACTACAGCGCCTTGGCGCCGCACATCTCGGGCGAGATCAACGAGCTGCACCACAGCAAGCACCACGCGACCTATGTCAAGGGCGCGAACGACACGCTCGACAAGATCGCCGAAGCCCGTGAGGCCGGCAACTTCGGCGACATCGTCGGCCTGCAGACCACGCTGGCGTTCCACCTCGCGGGGCACGCCAACCACGTCGTGTGGTGGAAGATCCTTTCCCCGGAAGGCGGCGACAAGCCGACCGGCGAGCTGGCCTCCGCGATCGACGAGGCGTTCGGCTCCTTCGACAAGTTCAAGGCGCAGTTCACCGCGGTCGCCACCACGATCCAGGGCAACGGCTGGGCCGCGCTCTCCTGGGACCCGATCGGCAAGACGCTGATCACCCAGCAGCTGCGTGACCACCACAACAACCTGGTCCTGCCGACCACGCCGATCCTGCTGGTCGACGTCTGGGAGCACGCGTTCTACCTGGACTACAAGAACGTGAAGCCGAAGTACGTCGAGGCCCTGTGGAACATCTTCAACTGGGCCGAGATCTCCAAGCGGTTCGACAACGCCGTCGCCGGTGGCAACGGCCTGCTGCTCGGCTGACCTTCTCACCACGAAGCGGGGCTCTCCTTCCGGAGGGCCCCGTTTTCCTTGCTTGACCTCCAGCGAAGTCGAGGTGTCAAGGTGGACGCATGGACGTCGCCGCATACCTCGACCGCCTCGGACTCGACCGTCCCGCCACCGCGGACGTCGCCGCGCTGCGGATGCTGCAGGAACGCCATCTCTCGGTGGTGCCGTTCGAGAACCTGAGCATCCACCTCGGCGAGCCGATCGTCCTGGAGACCGAAGCGCTGTTCGACAAGATCGTGCGACGGCGTCGCGGCGGCTTCTGTTACGAGCTGAACGGCCTCTTCGCCGCCTTGCTGCGAGAACTGGGCTTCGACGCCACACTGAAGGCCGCGAAGGTCTTCCGGCCGGACGGCACCCTCGGACCACCGTTCGACCACGCGGCCGTCCGGGTGGAGCTCGACGAGCCGTGGCTGTCCGACGTCGGCTTCGGCAGGTTCAGCCGGTTCCCGCTGCGCCTGTCCGCCACCGAGCCGCAGGCGGACCCGGACGGCGAGTTCCTGATCCTCGACGCCGCCTACGGCGACATCGACGTCCTCCAGGACGGCAAGCCCCAGTACCGGCTGGAGCAGCGGTCGCGGACGCTGGACGAGTTCATCCCGACGGCGTTCTGGCAGTCGGCCTCACCGGAGTCGGACTTCGCGCGGGGACCGAGGTGCTCGCTGCCCACCAAGCACGGCCGGGTCACCCTCGCGGGTGACAAGCTGATCGTCACCACCCACGGCGTCCGCGAGGAAACCAGGCTTTCGAGTGATCAGGAGATCCTGGACGTCTACCGGAAGGAGTTCGGGATCGAACTCGCCCGGGTGCCGGAACGGCCTTGACCAGACCGGCGGGGTCCTCGACCATGAACCCCCGGCATGAACGAAGCCCCGCCTCCGGGGGTAACCCGGTTGCGGGGCTTCGTCCGTTCCCGAACTGACTGCCGCTCCCACCACGAAGCGGACATGTATGAGGTTAGCCTAACCTCATCTACCCCGGCAAGGGGTACGACCGAGAGACGCCGATCTCACCCTTCCGAGTGACGGCAAACTGTCCCCATGAGTCTTCTGAGCGGCAAGGCCGTGGTGATCACCGGCTCCGGACAGGGCCTGGGCAGGGCTTTCGCGCACCACGCGGCCGCACAGGGCGCCGCGGTCGTGGTGAACGACGTCGAAGCCGGACTCGCGGACGAGGTCGCGCGTGAGATCCGCGCCCGGGGCGGACGCGCCGTGTCCAATGGCGACTCGGTCGCCGACGCCGGACATGCCGCCGGACTGATCGACCAGTGCGTCGCCGAGTTCGGCACACTCGACGGCCTGGTCAACAACGCCGGCGTCAACTACCGCGCCGAACCGTGGGCGGACGACCCCGCCCGGATGCGCGAAGTGGTCGAGGTCAACGTGCTGGGCCCGCTCTTCTGCGGGACCGCGGCGGCGGCGGTGATGCGCGAGCGGGGCAGCGGCGTGATCGTGAACGTGGGCTCCGGCTCGATGATCGGCCAGCGGCGCGCGGCCGCGTACTCGGCCTCGAAAGGCGCCGTCGCCTCCATGACCGCCTCCTGGGCGGCCGATCTGGCCGAGCACGGCATCCGCGTCAACGCCGTCGCGCCGGTGGCCTGGACGCGGATGGCCCAGCGGGACCCGAGCGTCGTCCAGACCCCGGAGCACACCCCGGAACGGGTGGCGCCGCTGGTGACCTACCTGCTCAGCGACCTTTCGGCGGGGGTCACCGGGCAGATCCTCCGGTTCCGCGGCGACATCCTGTGCGTCCTTCGCCAGACCGCGATCAAGGACCCCGTCCTCGAGCGGGACGGGTGGACGGTCGAGGACATCGCGGACGCGGTGGGCGGCGACCTGCGGGAGGCGCTGGAGCCGCCTCCCTCGGCCCGGTGGCGGTGACTCAAGGCCGATGCCCCAGGACGTGAAGGACTCCTTCACTACCCTCAAGGTCAGGGTTCCGGCAAAGTCGGCTATCCGCACGTGTCAGGTTTCGAGGGTTTCCAGCGGGGTCGTGAGCGATAAGAAGCGTTAGAACGACACTTACCACTCACGACCACCCCGCAAACCACCCAAATCGGGCAAAAATGCACCAAGACTGTCCTCAGTGGACATTCGAGGAGCGTGTCAGGCCACAGGTGACGAGCCCACTCCGTCACCCCTGCGACCAGCGGATAGCCGACTTTGCCGAGACCCTGGCCCGCGCCATGCGAAGTCTGGTGCTGCCAGGTCAACGCCGTCTGCATTTCACCCACGAGAACGACGGGCGCCGCAAACGCATTCTGGACACGATCGCAGAGCTCGAGCCCACAGTGAGGATCTACGACGCCTCGGCGCATCGTCGGCGACGTCAGCGTGAAGTCTGTCTTGACGTGCTGGTCGAGGACCTCGCCGAAGCCGGCACAAGAATGCTCGTGCTGGAAAGCGACGAGTCGATCGTGGAGCTGGACCGGAAGACGCTCTACCGATCCGTCCGGCAGCACGGATGCCAAGACGTTCTCGAGTACCGGCACCTACGCGCGTTCGAGGAACCACTACTCGCCATCCCGGACGCGCTCGCGTGGTGCTGGCAGCGTGGGGGCCCTTGGAAGACCCGGGCGAGAGAAATGGTGAAGGAGGTCAGAACCGTCTGAGGTCCGGATACGCGAAACCCGGCCCACCCACCGTCCGGAAGGCTGCCGGGTCCACTTCACCGGTTTAGTAACCGGCGCTGATCGAAGTCTACCTCAACCTCACTCACCCCATCCACCCATCGGGTTGGCGTTTCGCCGGACAGCGGGCGCCCGACGGACTAGCTTCTCCCCGTGGCCACCGGGAACGACTACCGCAGCATCGCGCGCAAGACCGACCGTCCGATGTGGATCTGGGCGGGCTGCGCGCTGACGAGCGTCCTGCTGCTGTCCGGCGTCGCCATCGCCGTCGCGATCACCGTGCTGAACAAGGACGACCCCGGAACCGGAGCCGAACTGCCGGAGGTCTGGCCGTCCAAATCCGGGCTGGCGCTCCGCCCGGTCCCGATGCCGACGGGCGAGATGGTGACCGCACTGACGGACGACACCGGCGCGCAGGTGCTCTGCCAGGCGATCCCGGAGCAACGCTGGGAGGAGATCCTCGGCGGCCGCACGCTGCGGGAGGCGGGCGGGGCCTGTCACGCGGTCACCGCGGAACTCGACGTCAGCGCGCAGATGATCCCCGAGTTGCCCAAGGACACGAGCCGGGGCCTGCCGACGAGGACCACCGTCGCCGGCAAGGTCGCCGTCATCGCCACCGACAAGGACGGCACCAGCCTGAGCGTCGAGCTGGTCGAGGTCGCGCCGCACAACGGCGCCTCGCCGGTGCTGCGCGTCTCCCTCCGCGGCAGGGCCATCAAGAATCCCGAGACCGAGGGCAAGGCGAAAGCGCTCGCCGAGGCGCTGATCGCGGGGGTGACACCGCCGGGGCCGGCGTTGCCGAAAATCGGCGAAGACGGCGAGATCCCGCTGGAGAAGCGCGAACCCGGTCCGATCAAGGACCAGCCGCTCCCGGTGGTCTCCTGGCTGCTGTGCGGGGAACTCGGCCGCGCGCTCGGGATCCCGTCCGACAACGCGAAACCGACCTTCTTCGCCGCCTGCGAGCTGAACGGGGTGACCGCGGACTACAGCGAGCTGTCCTCGCTCGTCCGCCCGACCACGAGCGTCGCGGGGCTGCCCGCGCAGGTCGACGACGGATCCGTCATCGTGCAGCTCACCAACGACCCGGGCGGGCAGACGCTGAAGTTCAAGGGCACCGGCGATCTCACGGCGCTCGCCGAAAAGATGGTGCCGCCGCTCCTCGGGCGCTAGGCCCGGTAGTTCGACAGGAGGTCGCGGAGCAGGGTCTCGTACGCCTTCCGATCGAACCGGGCCACGGCGAAAGCGAACTCCTGAGCGGGGTCGAAAGGCTCGTAGTCGTACTGCCAGCCGAAACCCCGCCACTCGACCCAGTCATCGCCGAAGACGACCTCGACGCTGTAGCCGCCACAGCCGAGATCGCCGCACAGCGGGCAGAACAGCAACGCGACCCGGCCGTCGTCGAAATCGCCCGGTAGATCGCCGAGCAGGCGGCAAAGCGTCGCGACCGCCGACTCGCGCCACAGGTCCCCGTCCAGGGACAACGGCGTCCGCTCCTGCACGGGGACGATCGAGCGCAGCGCGACACCGTCGATCGTCCAGTCCAGGAACCGGGCCTCGCCGTCGTTCCAGCGGGTCACCGACGGTTCGACACCGAGCTTGTTCACACCCGCTCCCTCTTCAGCACGCGCAGCCCGTTTCCGAACCGCCGCACCGGCAAACTCACCCCACCGCGCCGGATCAGCACGACGGCGCACACTACCGCGGCGAGCGCCGAGATCGCACCGCCGATGTAGAACGGCGAGCGGCCGCCGAAGGCGTCGGCCATCCAGCCGGTCATCGGGCCGCCGATGGGGTTCCCGCCGATCAGCACCAGCACGTAGAGGCCCATCACGCGGCCGCGCATCTCCGGGCTGACGGCGGTCTGCACCAGCGCGTTCGCGGTGTTGAGGAAGGTGATCGTGGCGAAGCCGAGCGGAATCAGCGCGAGGCCGAAGGTCAGGTACGTCGGCATGAACGCGGTGACCACCTCGAACGCGCCGAGCAGGAACGCCGAGATCAGCAGCAGCCGCACGCGGGGACCGCCGCGGGTGTTGCGGCGGGCCGACATCAGCGCGCCGGTGAAGGTGCCGACGGCGACCAGCGTCGACAGGAGGCCGTAGCCGTCGGCGTTGGTGTGGAAGACGTTCGCGGCGACGATCGGCAGCGAGGTGAAGTACGTGATGCCGAAGGTGCTCACGAAGAACACCAGCACCATCACGGTCATCAGGTCGCTGCGCCGCCGGACGTACCGCAGCCCCTCGACCAGTTGGCCCTTCTCACGCGGGATGGCCGGGCCGCGGAAGAGCTTGTCCGGGTTCATCATCACCAGCGCGACGATGACGGCGCCCGTGCTCACCGCGTTCGCCATGAACAGCCAGCCGGTGCCGACCCAGGTGATCGCGAAGCCCGCGATGGCGGGCCCGACGATCCGGGCCATGTTGAAGATCGAGGAGTTGAGCGCGACGGCGTTGGTGACCTTGTCCTTGCCGACCATCTCGGCGACGAACGACTGCCGTGCGGGCACTTCCAGCGACGCGGTGATGCCGAGAGTGAAGCAGAGGAGATACACGTGCCACAGAGCCGCGATACCGCTCAGATCGAGTGCGCCGAGGACGACGGCCTGTGACAGCACGGCGATCTGGATGCCGATCAGGAGCCGTCGCTTGTCGACGCGGTCGGCGAGCACCCCGGCCCACAGCGAGAGGAACAGCGTCGGCGCGAACTGCAGCGCGACCGCGATGCCGAGCGCGATCGGGTCGTTGCCGCTGAGGGTGAACACCAGCCAGTCCTGCGCGATGCGCTGCATCCAGGTGCCGATGTTCGAGATGACCTGGCCGGTGAAGAAGAGCCGGTAGTTCCGCACCTTCAGCGACGAGAACATGCTCCCGCGCGGTTTCTCGCGCGCGGAGGGTGGCGGCGGAGCGGGTTCCCGGGTAGCGGCGGTCTTGGAAGGACACTGTGTTTCGCTACCCGTGGTCGTCACCGCTGTTAGTTCCCCGCCATCCTGTCGATGATCTCGGCGGCGCGAGAGAGCACTTCGCGTTCCTCCGCGCTCAACTCCGCCAATTGCTTGTCCAGCCAGATCTCCCGCGCGGTGATCTGCTCGACCACGTAGGACCGCCCGCGATCCGACAACTCGACGATCGCCTGACGGCCATCGGTCGGATGCGGCCTGCGCTCGACGTAATCCATCTCCTCGAGCGCGGCGATCACCCTCGTCATCGAGGGCGGCTGGACGCCTTCCTTCGCGGCGAGCTGGCCTGGGGTCAGCGCACCGCATTTGTGCAGCGTGGACAGCGCGGACACCTGGGTCAGCGAGATGCCGTCACCGGCGCGCTGGGCCCGTAGCCGACGATTGAGCCGCACCACCGCGAGACGCAGGCGGCTCGCCAATGAGCGCTCGTGCGTGTCTCCGGACATATAGTTAGCATACCTCACGATCGGATCACTGGCCCGTGAGATCGACCACGGACGACAAAACCGCAGGTCAGCTGAATGCTGCCTGAATGGGGCCGACGGCGAAGTAGGCCAGGAACATCACCGCGATGCCCCACATCAGCGGGTGGATGCCCTTCGCCTTGCCGGTGACGGCGCGGAGGACGACGAAGCTGACGAAGCCCGCCCCGATGCCGTTCGCGATCGAGTAGGTGAACGGCATCACCACGATGGTCAGGAAAGCGGGCAGGGCGACGGTGAAGTCGGAGAAGTCGATCTCCTTGACCTGGCTCATCATCAGCGCGCCGACGACGACCAGCGCCGGAGCCGCGGCCTCGACCGGGACGACCTGGTAGAGCGGGGTCAGGAACATGGCCGCGATGAAGAGCACGCCGGTGACGATGTTCGCGAGCCCGGTCCTGGCGCCCTCGGCGATACCGGACGCGGATTCGACGAAGACGGTGTTCGAACTCGACGACGCGAAGCCGCCCGCCACCGCGGCGGTGCCGTCGACGAACAGGGCCTTGCCGACGTTCGGGAGCTTGCCGTCCGCGGGCAGGAGGTCGGCTTCCTTGGCCAGTCCGGTCATCGAGCCCATGGTGTCGAAGAAGTCGGCCAGCACCAGGGTGAACACCAGCAGGACGACGGTGATGATCGGCAGCCGCGTCCAGGCGCCGAAGGAGATGTCGCCGACCAGGGAGAGGTCCGGCAGGCCGAGGACCTGGTCCGGCAGCGCCGGGTAGCCGAGGTTCCAGCCCTGCGGGTTCACGCCCTTGGACGGGCCGACCTTCGTGATCGCCTCGATGACGATCGCCAGCACGGTCGAAGCGAGGACCCCGATCAGGATGGCGCCCTTGACCCGCTTCGCGACCAGGATGCCGGTGAGCAGCAGGCCGACGACGAACACCACGGTCGGCCACGAAGCGATCGAACCGTTGATGCCCAGCCCGACCGGCACGGTGGTCTTCGCGTCGTCGGGGACGCGCCGGACGAACCCCGCGTCGACCAGGCCGATCAGGCAGATGAACAGGCCGATGCCGACCGCGATCGCGGATTTCAGCGGTGGCGGTACGGCGTTGAACACCGCCGTGCGGATCCCGGCGAAGACCAGCAGGACGATGACCAGGCCCTCGATCACCACCAGGCCCATCGCCTCGGGCCAGCTCATCTGGGAGGCGAAGGTGACCGCGATCAGGCTGTTGATGCCGAGGCCGGTGGCGATGGCGAACGGGTAGTTCGCGACCAGCCCCATGATGATCGTCAGCACCCCGGCGACCAGCGCGGTCACCGCGGCGACCTGCGGAACGGGGAGGATGTTGCCGAGGACGTCCTTGTGCGCGCCCGCGTCGTCCGCGGAGAAGCTGCCGATGATCAGCGGGTTGAGGACGACGATGTACGCCATCGTGAAGAAGGTGACGATCCCGCCGCGGACCTCACGTCCCGGTGTCGAGCCGCGCTCGCTGATCTTGAAATACCGGTCCAGTGTGGACCGGGTGCGCTGCTCCGCCATCGCGTACCACCCTTCGCCCGTTGCCGGGTACCCTTCCCCACGTGGGCGAATCGATCAATTCCGGGGAAGTAAACGGTTCATTGCGGCCAACGCCGGAACTGCCGAAGCGGCTGACCGACCTGACGCCGGTCGTGATCGTAGGTACCTCGCTGTGGGCCGTCGCGACCGTGGTCCTGTTCTTTGTGACCGACGGCATCTGGGTGCAGACGGCGTTCTCCGGCCTCGTGCTCGGCTTCATCGGCCTCGCGATCATCGCCTGGCAGCGCGCCGCCGCCCGCCGGGGCTCGAAAAGCGCCCAACGCCTCTGACCCCCTCTCGCGTTTCGTCCTCTGGTTGCGGTCCTTGCACGTGCAAGGACCGCAACCAGAGGACGAAACGCGGCCAGGGAGCGGGTTATGCACAGGCGAAGGGTGTTGTGGACAAGTGCGGCGAAAATGATCTTGAACGCCGGGTGACGCCGGAGTCGGCTGTCATCGTCGAGTCGTGTCCATAAATTCCTGCTGCGAGTTCTCCGGCCCCTTCCTCGGCAGCCATGCCGTCAGCGAAGGGGACCTCACCCGCGCCCAGCTCCGTTCGGGTCTGTACAACCGCCTGTTCCAGGACGTCTATGCCCCGGCGGGTCTTCGCCAAGATCATGAACTGCGATGCAAGGCCGCGGCCCTCGTCGTGCCCGACGGCGCGGTGCTGACCGGTTGCTCCGCCGCGACGGTGCACGGGTTCCCGTTCGCGGACGCGGACGATCCTGTCGAATTCGTCGTGCCCGAACAGAAGGGCTTTCACGGCCTGAGTGGAACGCATCTCCGACGCACCAGGCTCCTCGGCGAGGATTTCGAGCCCTGGCGCGACGGCCTGATCGCCACTCCGCCGCGGATGACGATGGACATCCTGGCCAACACTCGCCTCCATCGTTCCTTCCCTCGCGTGGTCGGCTTCCTCGATGTCCTGCTCTCCACGGGATTCGTCGACCGCGACGAGCTGGAGGTCTACCTGCGGCACCGGCATGACCACGGCATCGTCCGGGCGCGCCAGGCCCTCGCCCTCTCGGATGGGCGAGCGGAGTCGATTCCGGAGTCCGAAGTCAGGGTATGGCTGAGACTCCACGACATCGAGGCAGAGCCACAGGTGGAGGTCTACCGGGACGCCCAGTTCCTCGGTCGCCTGGATCTCGCGATCCGTGAGGCCAAACTCGCCATCGAGTACGACGGCGCGTGGCACCTCGAAGGCGAACAACCGCGTTTGGAAGCCCGGCGGCGGTCACTCATCGAGGCTGAAGGCTGGGAGTTCATCGTCATCACCAAAGAAGAGCTCTATGGCGACCCGCGGGCGATGGTCCACCGAGTACGCACGGCCCTCGCCCGCCGCGTTCAGTCCAAGGACCGCAACCAGACGACTAAACGCGTCAGTTCAGGAGTGCCGAGGGTGAAGGGTCTTCGAGCAGGGCCGTGAGGACGTGCCGGTCGGCCCACCGGTCCGTGGCCCAGGCGAACGCCCGCGCGAGGCCTTCGGGGGTGTCGGCGGCGTGCAGCCTGCCGTCGGACCACCAGGCGACCTCGTGCTCCGCGTCCTCGAAGGCCACCGTCAGCGCCTCGTGCAGCAGCACTCCGCCCTCGGGCGGTTCGACGCCCAGCTGCTCGGCGGCCGCCCGGAGCGCGGAAAGTTCCGTCCACGGCACGTACTCGCCGTCTTCGGCGACCTTGGCGTCGAGACCGCTCGCCACCGGCAGGTCCAGCAACTCCGCCAGCGCACCGGCGCCGCTGTCCGAGACGACGATCCGCGCCGGCGCCAGCACGGCGGCGAACCACGGCACGTCGAGGACGACGGCGTCGCGAGCGTCGGCGGCCGAACCGTCCGCGACCCGGACACGATCCGGCGCTTCGACGTCCACCGCCGCTTCCGCGAGCGCCGCGTGCGCCCGGGCGGCGAGCCCGGGGCTCACCGTGCGCTCGGGATCGCCCAGCCTCTCCAAGAGGTCCTCGACGTCTTCGACCTCGGTGCCCAGCTCGGTCCGGACTCCGGCTGCGAGCAGGATCTCCTTGCTCAGCCCCGAATCCGGGACGACGTCGTAAAGCCCGGCCAGCGCGGCGGCTTCCGGCATCCGCCAGTCGAGCGGCGCGTGCCCGTCCAGCAGCGCGTACCGCGCGAGCCACCAGCCGGTGTGCCCACCGGGTTCGGTGAGGGCACGCCAGGTTTCGGGGCGCGACGCAAGCAGGCGCAACGCCTCCGGCCAGGCGTCGTCGGCGACGAGATCGAGATCGCGCACGCCGAGCACGCGGGACGGCGGGCGTTCCCGCGAGTCCCACCAGTCGTGCTCGTCGGGCAGGCCGTGTTCGGGCTCCAGCGGATCGTCGTCGGCGATGATCGCGAAGGTGTCGAGCACCCCGACCGCGACGAGCGTGGTCATCGGCCAGTCTTCGGCGAATTCCTCGTCCAGCACGGACAAGGCGCCGTCTTCTTCGAACACCTCGGGGTCGAAGATGTCGCCCAGCGGAGACGTGGGCAGGACGAGTTCGTCCGCGCGCCGCCAGCCGTCTTCGCCCGGCAGGGCCAGTGCGCTCGCCCAGCCGGGAGCTTCGTCGCCGACCTCGGCGATCAGGCGGAGCACCGCGCCCGCGAGCGCCATACCGTCCAAACCGGACCGGACGTCCTCGACGCTGCGTTCGACGGCGGCACTCAGCGCGTCGGCTTCGAGCAGGTCACCTGCCTCGGCGTGCTTGGCGCCCAAGCGTTCCAGCAACGGATGTGCCGCGACAGGGTGCACGAGCCGGAGTCCGAGAATGTCCACATCGGACAGGAGTTCGAGCAGTTCCGCCGATCCGCCGACGAGCAGCGCGTCGCGCACGCCGGGCAGGGTGCGGCCGTCCGACATCGGCACCGGCAAGGCGCCGAGGTCGTCCTTGGCGAGGTCGTGCGCTTCGAGCGCCGGGAGCAGCACGTCGTAAAGCGAGTGCCACCACGAGGGTTCGCGCTGGACCCCGGTCAGCAGCTCGATGACCTCGGCGGGCGGAAGCGCCTGGGCGCCGACGGCACGAAGGTCCACACCGGACAGTGAGATCAGCCCGGGCACGAGATCGGCCAGCAGCGGCGCGAGACCCGGCACGTCGACCAAAAGCACCCGCGCCCGCCTGCCCGGCAGGTCGTCGCCTTCCTGCGCCGGAAGCCAGGGAAGATCCGCGAGGTTCTCCAGAATGAACTCCCGCAGCGTTCCGTCCACAGTGGAACGCGGGAAGCCCGCACCGGGTACGAGCAGCAGGCGTTCCTTGCCCGGCAAGGAACAGACGAGATCGACGTACTCCCGCGCGGCGTTCTTCAAGGCCGCCGTCAGCTCCGGCCCCGGCAGTGCGCGACGCCGGGACGGCTCGATCGGCAGCGTCGCGATCAGCCTCGCGGGCAGGGAAAGCTCGTCGTCGGTGGGGGTCGGCGCGTGCAGGACGTCTTCGCCGAGCGGCCGCGGCGAACCGGCTCCGTCCAGCGGCACCGCCCAGACGACGTCGCCGCGATGAACCTGCCAGTGGTCGGCGGAACCGTCCGGCGCCGAGAGTTCGACGACGCCGTCACCGAGATCGGTACGGCGCCACACCCCGCCGTCGACCTCGATGCTCTCCAGCCAGGACAGCGTGAGCAGCAGGTCGCCGATGTCGTTCTTCAGATCCGTCAGCAGCGCGGGGAGGTCGACACCCTCGCGCACCGGAAGCCGGACCTCGGTGGCGAAGCCTTCGGGCACGGGAGGCTCGCCGTCCTGGACCGGCCACGGAAGCCGGAGCACGGGGACGTCACCGGCGCGGGCGGCCTCGGCCCGGGTGCGCTCCGCGGAGAACGCGACCCCGCCGGTCGCCGAAACGATCCGAGGTTCGGCGGAAACCGTGAGCACGGCGGCGAATCCGACGCCGAACCGGCCGACGGTCTCGTCGCCTTTGCCGGAAGCACGAAGGGAGGCAAGGGATTCGACACCCCGGGCGTCCAGCGGAGCACCCGTGTTGGCGAACCTCAGCTCACCGTCCACAACGGACACCCGGAGTGTGCCGCGTTCACCGGCCGCCAGCGCCGCGTCGGCGGCGTTCTGCGCCAGTTCGACGAACAGCCGGTCCCGGTAGCCGCCGACGCGCAGGTCGTTCTCGGTGTTGGTGTCCTCGGTGAACCGCGTCGGCGAATCCGCCCACGCGCGCAGGACGGCGGCGCGTAACCGCTCGGTGCCGAACGGGTCAGTGCTCACTGGGGCTTTCGGTGGTCTCCGCCTCGGCGGACGGGTCGGCTGCCTCGGGTTCGACCTCCGGCTGGACCTCGGCGGTCTCGGGCACCTCGACCACCGGCGCCTCGGACTCGTCGACGACCGCGGCCTCGGCGGCCTCGGCTTCAGCGACCTCGGCCGCGACGGGCTCAGGCTCGGCCTCAGCGGGCTCGGCAGGCGCCTCGGGCGCGGGCTCGAAGTCGACCAGCGAGTCGTCGTAGACCAGTTCCGCCACCGGCACCGACGAGGTCACCTCGACCTCGATCTCGGAGTGCGCGCCGCAGCCGTAGGCGACGTCGACGACGTGACCGTCCGCCGGGGAGATGTCATTGGTGCACGCGCCGAAGGCCGCGCTGAGCGAGCCCGCGAGCGACACGAAGAACCCGCAGCTTCCACAGACGTCCGGCGCGCTGCGCGCCATATCCGACCGCGGCCCGAATTCGCCGCCGTGCCAGCGGGCGGCGGCGTCGAGCCTGCCGTGCCGGGACAGCACGTGGACCCGGCCGAGGCCGGTCTCCTTGGCGACCGCTTCGACCGCGGGGTCGTCGGACTCCAGGTACGCCGGGGCGAGCCGCGGGTCGTCCTTCTCCACCGGGAAGATGTCGCCGACGCCGAGGTCGCCCGCCTGGACGCGGCGATCCCACGGCACCCACGCCGGCGCGACGCGCGCGTCCGGACCCGGGATGAGCACGACCTCGCTGACCGTGATCGGTTCTTCGTCACCGGCGAGCGCGACCGTCACCGACCAGCGCCAGCCCCGATAACCCGTCACGGTCGCCTCGAACAGGTGACTCGCGGAAACCGCGTCCTCCCGATCGACGCCGACGTGCGCGCCGACCTGTTCGGCACCGGCGTCCTCCAGCACCGCCGCGCGGGCCAGATCGACCGCCTCGGCGAGTTTGCGCTGGATAGAGCCGTCGTCCAGGGTCAACAGCAGGGTCATGCCCCCATTCTGCCGCACGCGATATCGAGGTCCGTGTCAGGCTGTCCGCGTGCGCACGCTGATGACCACCTCGCTCCTGCTGGCCGCCGTCCTCGGTGGCTGTGCCGCCGCGCCGGTGAGCGACGCCGCCCCGCCCGCGCCCGAGAAACTCAAGGTGCGGGTGCTCTCGTCCTTGCCCCATGACCCGGCCGCCTTCACCCAGGGGCTCGAGTTCTCCGGAGAGACGCTGTACGAAGGGACCGGCCTGGTCGGAAAGTCGTCGATGCGGGCAGGACCGGCGGGCGCGGCGCCGTCGGTCCGGCAGGAACTGCCCGGACTGTTCGGCGAGGGCATCACGGTGCTCGGGCCGACGGCGTGGCAGATCACCTGGAAGGACGGCGTCGCGATCGAACGCGACGCCAAGACCCTGGCCGAGCTCAGGCGCGTGAACTACACCGGCGAAGGCTGGGGCCTGTGCCACCAGGACGGGCGGCTGGTGATGAGCGACGGTTCGTCGAAGCTGACCTTCCGCGACCCCGCTTCCTTCGCGCCGACAGGCAGCGTCGACGTCGGGCGCGACCAGTTGAACGAACTGGAGTGCGTCGGGGACTCGGTGTATGCGAACGTCTGGCAGACCGAGCGGATCCTGCGGATCGACGCCTCGTCGGGGCGGGTGACCGGCGAGATCGACGCGTCGGGGCTGCTCGAGGCGGGCGAGAGGGGCTCCGCCGACGTCCTCAACGGCATCGCGGCGGTGCCGGGAACGGACGAATTCCTGATCACCGGCAAGCTCTGGCCCAAGATGTTCAGGGTGAAGTTCGTCCCCGCCGCCTAGAAAGCAGTGGTGAACGCGCGCGGCGGGTCTCGCGTAAGGCAGGATTGACTGGTGGGAATCTTCGGCTCGAACTCTGGACCCGACGGCACGCGTTCCGGCCGGTCGGGCAAGGAGCGCGGCCGCAAGAGCAAGCGGAAGTGGACGCCGGAGCCCGGCGCCGCCCAGGCGCGCAGCTGGTCCGCCCCGCCGCCGACCAGGGTCGACCAGCAGCCGGTCCCGCCGCGCCCGGCCCGTCCCCAGCCCCAGTACCAGCCGCATCCGGCCGGGCCGACCGCCGACGAGGCGCGCACCGGCGCGATCCCGATGGGACACCACCAGCCACCGCCGCCTCCGCCCCGGACACCGCCGCCACCACCGCAAACGCCTCCTCGCGGCGCGCGGCCGTACCCGGATCCTTCGCAGCGGCAGACCGAACCCGTCCGGCGTCGTCCCGGCGGGTTCTACGACGATCACGCTCCGGGCAGCGGCGAGTACGAGCACTACGACACGGGCGGTTACGCGGGCGAACCGCGTGAAGCACCGGAGCATCCGCAAGAGAACCCGACGACCGCGGTTCCGCCGCGGGCGGGCTCCCTGCCGAAGATGCCGAAGAAGATCACGGTCACCCGGGTCGCGGCGATGCGCAGCCGTCAGCTCACCGGGCAGGCCGTCGGCGCCTTCCAGCGCGCGACGAAAGCGGACGGCGCCGACAAATCGGGCCTGACTTCGCTGACGTACGCGGTGATGCTGAACTACGCCAGCGACGCCGCGATGGCGATCGCGCTGGCCAACACCCTCTTCTTCGCCGCCACCAGCGGGGAGAGCAAGGGCAAGGTCGCGCTCTACCTGCTCATCACGATCGCCCCGTTCGCACTGGTCGCGCCGGTGATCGGCCCGGCGCTCGACAAGATCCAGCGCGGCCGCAGGCTCGCGATGTGCGTGTCCTCCGCTGGTCAAGCGCTGATGGCCGTCGTGATGGCGCTGCACTTCGACGACTGGCTCCTGTACCCGGCGGCGCTGGGCATGATGGTGCTGTCGAAGTCGTTCACCGTGCTCAAGGCGGCGGTGACGCCCCGGGTGCTGCCACCCGAGATCACCCTTTCTAAGACGAACGCCCGGCTCACCGTGTTCGGCCTGGTCGCAGCCGGTGTGTTCGGCGCGCTCGCGAGCGGTGTCAACGCGATCTGGGGTTCCGCGGGCGCGTTGTGGTTCACCGTGCTGATCTGCGTCGCGGCCGCCGTGCAGTCGATGCGGATCCCGTCGTGGGTCGAGAAGACCGAGGGCGAGGTGCCCGCTTCGCTTTCGGCGCACCCGGAGCGGCGGGTCAAGAAGCAGCGGCAGCCGATGGGGCGCCAGATCGTCGTCTCGTTGTGGGGCAACGGTTCCGTCCGCGTGCTGACCGGCTTCCTGATGATGTTCTCCGCGTTCGCGGTGAAGGCTCAGACCGAGGGCAGCGGGCAAAGCCCGTTCAACCAGCTGCTGCTGCTCGGCATCATCGGCGCCGCGGCCGGGGCCGGCGGGTTCCTCGGGAACGCGCTGGGTTCGCGGCTGCACTTCGGCAAACCGGATCAGGTGATCCTGGCCTGCGTCGGGGCCTGCCTGGGCATGGCGGTCATCGCCACCGTGGCGGCCGGGCTGGCGACGGCGGCCATCGTCGCGCTCGTCGGCGCGACGGCGAGCGCGCTGGCGAAGATCAGCCTCGACGCCGTCATCCAGGAAGACCTCCCGGAAGAGTCGCGCGCTTCGGCGTTCGGCCGGTCGGAGACCGTGCTGCAGATGTGCTGGTGCTTCGGCGGTGCCGTCGGCCTGCTGCTGCCGCCGACGTACTGGATCGGGTTCCTGGTGCTGTCGATCCTGCTGGCCGTCGGGTTCACGCAGACGTTCATGGTCCGGCGCGGGACTTCGCTGATCCCCGGCCTCGGCGGCGACCGCCCGCTGCGCCCGGACCCGACCAGCGAATCGCCCATCCCGTCGGAGGCCGGTGACTCCCGGTGGCGGCCTAGCTCGTAATCTTCACCGTATGCGGCGACTTCGTATTTTGGCCCTGCTCGCGGCGGGTGGTTTCGTGGTGGCCGGTTGCTCGGCCCCCGGCCCCGAAGAGGTGACCTTCTTCGCCGACGGCAAGACGGTGAACGTCGCCCCGCTGGCGTCCTGCGACGTCAAGAGCGCCCAGTGCACCACCCGGCCCGACGCCGCGGGCAAGCTGCGCGTCCGGCCGGGGAAGCCGGTGCAGATCTCCGTGCCGAGCCAGATCGCGGAAACGCCGTGGAAGGTCACGGTGCAGTACGTGAACGCCCAGGGCGAGCCGCAGGAGCTGAAGCAGGACATCATCACGTCGCTCGACCGGTTCGCCTACACCGTGACGACGCCCCGGCCCGACGACCAGATCCTCGTCGTCGAGGTCGCGCAGGCTTCGGTGATCAGCCAGACCGGGCGTCCGGAGGACGCCGAGGCGGTCACGACGGCGATCTGGTCGCTGCAGGTCGAATCACCGGCGGTCTGAGCCCCTCGCGCGCGCTATGAAAGGCCCGTTACTTGCAAAATTTGCAAGTAACGGGCCTTTCATAGCACTACCGGACGGAGAACGGGCCGGATCAGGGATCGAGGTCCCGGGCGACGGCGCGCATGATCTCGGCGATCTGCTTGGTGTTCTTGCGGTCGGGGTAGCGGTTGCGCCGCAGGTCCGGCTGCGCCTTGAGCTCGAGCAGCTTGATCATGTCCTCGATGAGGCCGTGCAGCTCCTCGGCGGGACGACGGCGCGCCTCGGCGACCGAGGGCGGCGGGTCCAGCAGCCGGACGGAGAGCGCTTGCGGGCCGCGGCGGCCGTCGGCGACACCGAACTCGAGGCGCTGGCCCGCCTTGAGCCCTTCGACGCCCTGCGGCAGCGCGGCTTTGCGGATGTAGACGTCGGCGCCCCCATCCTGGGTGACGAAACCGAAACCCTTCTCCGCGTCGTACCACTTGACCTTGCCGGTCGGCACTTTCCTCACCAATCCTTCGCTGTCCTGCTCACGACGAACGCGCCCGGGGGCGTACCCAGGGCGCGCGTCCCATAAGCGTATCTCGACACATGCCCTGTGGAGAAGCGGATACCGGCGGATACCCTCTGCGTCATGGAGACCGCAGTAAAGGAGGCCGCTGTGGCCGTCCCCGAAAAGCCCGGCAAACCGATCCTCATGCGCGTGGGCATCGGCCTGTTCGCGATCGGCATGATCGCCGTCACAGCCGTGTTCGTCCTGTTCGCCGCCGGACTGGAGAACCTGCCGGTGTGGCTGTCCGCCGCGGCGGGCGTGGTCACTCCGCTGGGGCTGGCCCTCGGTCTGATCGCGCTGGTTCGCGAAGCCCGCCGAAAGAGCTGAACCAGCCGGCGAACTCGGTCAGCGAGTCGAACACCACGTCGGCCCCTTCCGCGAGCAGCTCGGCCTTGGTGCACGGACCCGTCGTGACCCCGACGGGTACCGCGCCCGCCGCCAGCGCGCCGCGGACGTCGCCGACGTGGTCCCCGACGTAGACACTGGCGCCGTGCTCGGTGAGCGCGGCGGCCTTCTGCGTCGACCACAGCTCCCCGACCAGGACGTCGACCTCGAAGCCGAGGGCGTCCAGGTGGAGTTTCGCGTTGGGCGCGTACTTGCCGGTTACGACGACGGTGCGCCCGCCTGCCGCACGGACCGCGTGCAGCGCCTCGGCCGCCCCGGGCAGCGCGATCGTCACCGGAACGACGGTCTCCGGGTACATCGCCCGGAACCGGGTCACCAGCTCCGGGATGCGCTCCTCCGGCGCCCCGAAGCCGCGCAGGCTGTCGTCGAGGGGCGGGCCGAGGTTGGCCGCGAAGAACTCCCCGTCCAGCGGCAGGCCGGACTCCACGCCGAGCGCGTTCATCACCGCGACCATGCCCGGCCGCGGATCGATCAGTGTCATGTCGAGGTCGAACCCCACGGTGATGCCCACGTCCGCCACGGTAGCGGCCACCACCCACTGATTTACACCGGCCGGACAATCGTCAACGCCGTTGACATGGGCCCGATCTGTGTCAAGCTGGGAATGTGGGCGAGATCACGAGCTTCTCCGATCGGACCAAGGCCTCTCTGCGGGAGGCGCTGCTCGACGCCGCCACCGAGCTGCTCGCCGAGCGCGGTTTCACGGCACTGCGGATGGCGGACGTCGCCGCGCACGCCGGAGTGAGCAGGCAGACCGTCTACAACGAGTTCGGCAACAAGGCCGCGCTCGCCCAAGCCGTCGTGCTCCGGACGACCTCGGAGTTCCTGGAGGGCATCCGGCTGCGCGTCCAGCACGCGCAGGACCTCCTCGACGGGATCCGCGAGGCCGTCGTCTACACGATCGAGCACGCCCGAGAGAACCGGCTCGTCGCCACCACGCTGGGCACCGAAGCCGGGGAGGACCTGCTTCCCCTGCTCACCACCAAGGGCGAGCCGATCCTGACCGCGGCCACCGAGGTCGCGGCCGAGCAGTACCGCGAGTTCGAACCGGCCCTTTCGGCTCGTTCCGCCGCGCTGCTGGCGGAGACCGTCGTGCGGCTTTCCCTGTCCCATCTCGTCATGCCGACCCATTCGGCCGACGAGGCGGCGGCCTCCGTCGTCGCCGTGCTGGCGCCCGCCATCCGGGCGCTGACCACCGTTTCGTCCACAATGGAGTGACACGAAGGGTACGTCATGACCGATACGCTTTCCGAGCTGCGGACCGGTTTTTCCTCATTACGCAAGGGCGGCCTGAACTGGGACTCGTTCCCGCTGCGGCTGTTCGTCAAGGGAAACAACAAGTTCTGGAACCCCGCCGACATCGACTTCTCGCGTGAGCGCGAAGGCTGGGACACGCTCAACGCGGATCAGAAGCGATCGACGACCTACCTGGTGGCGCAGTTCATCGCGGGGGAAGAGGCGGTCACCGAAGACATCCAGCCGTTCATGCGGGCGATGTCCGCGACAGGCCGTTTTGGCGACGAGATGTACCTGACGCAGTTCTGTTTCGAAGAGGCCAAGCACACCGAGGTCTTCCGCCGCTGGATGGACGCCGTCGGACTGACCGAGGACCTGCATCCCTACGTCGCGGAGAATCCGCACTACCGCAAGCTTTTCTACGAAGAGCTGCCACAGTCACTACGCGCGCTGGAGGAGGATCCCAGTCCGCTCAACCAGATCCGCGCGAGCGTCACCTACAACCACGTCATCGAGGGCAGCCTCGCGCTGACCGGGTACTACTCGTGGCAGTTGATCTGCACGCAGTACGACATCCTGCCGGGGATGCAGGAACTGGTGCGCCGCATCGGCGACGACGAACGCCGCCACATGGCCTGGGGCACCTTCACCTGCCGCCGTCACGTCGCCGCGGACGACTCGCTGTGGGACGCCGTTCAGCAGCGGATGGGCGAGCTGCTTCCCCACGCGCTCAACATGATCCAGTGGGTGCAGGACCAGTTCGACGAGGTCCCGTTCGACAACGATCCGGAGGAGATCATCCAGTACGCGGCGGACCGGGCGCAGCGGCGCCTCGGCGCGATCGAGTCCGCGCGCGGGATGCCGGTGGAGCAGATCGATCTGGACTACTCGCCGGAGAACCTCGAAGAGACCTTCGGCGAAGAAGACGCGAAGGCGATCGCCGCGGCCGCTGCCAACACCGCGGCCTAGCGAGAGCTGAAGGGGCCTTTGCCCGCGTCTCACGCGGCGAAGGGCGCTTTCCCCGCATCGCATGCGGGGAAAGCGTCCTTCAGCTCCTACCTCGCGGGCCAGTAGACGGCGTGCCAGTCACCGCCCGCGGTGACCGCGCCGCCCGCGATCGTCCCGTCGAGACCGATCAGCTGCGCCCGGCTGAAACCGCCGCCCGGCAACGTTCCGAGGTCGGTCTTCACACCGTTCGCGTCCCACAGCGCGGCGTTCCCCGCCCGGCCGACGATCCGGCCCTGCCCGTCGATGTCCTCGGCCTGACCGTCTAGATCGGACAGCCGGGTCATCGTCCCGTCGGCGGCCCATCGCACCGCGACGTCGAGGGAACCGGCCGGGGTGGCGACGTACCCCCTGCCGACCGAGACCCCGGAACCGTTGAGCGCCATCGCACCCGTGCCATAGGAGTCCGGCCCGCCGAGTTGGATCATGGTGCCGTCGGCGGTCCACTTCACCGCCGTGTGCCGGTCGTTGATCACGGTGTCGCCGACGATCTCACCGGAGGCGTTCAGATCACGGAACCAGCTCTGCACGGCCGCCGGGCCGAGCATGGTGACCGCACCGTTGGCGTCCCAGCGCAGCACCCGGGTGCTGCCGTCCGCCCCGTAGAGCCGCCCGGCGATGAACCTCCCGTCACGGGTGATCGCGCTCGCGTAGTAAGCCCCCTCCAACGGCGGGGCGGCGAGCACCGAGACGTTTCCGGACGAGTCCCAGCGCAAGCCGCGTTGACGATCGTCGCCGGCTTTACCCGAACCGACGACGACGCCGGTCGAGCTGATCCCGGTCGCCTCCGAGGCCGAGCCGCCCGGCGGCGAGGACAGCTGGGTGATCGAACCGTCCAGCGACCAGCGCACGGCCCGCAGATTCGACGCGCCGACGATCATCCCGGTCGCGTTGACCGCTTTCGCCTCCGCGGACCCGCCGGGCAAGGGCTCCAGCCGGGTGACCCGGCCGGCCTTGTCCCATTTCACCGCGACGCACGAGTGCGAGTGCGGCGAGTCGGCGCAGGACTGCCCGATCAGCTGTCCACGGTCACCGATCGCCGTCACCGAAGTGTCGTTGGTACCGGGCACGATGCCGAGTTCGATCGGGCCCGTCGCCGCGGTCGCCACCGCGGGGAGGGAGAACGGAAGAGCCACGGCGACCGCGGCCATGACGAGTAGACGTTTACCCCGTTGCGCGAACATGTTCACCCCTGTGCCTTGGGCCAGTAGACGGCGTGCCAACGGCCTTCTTCGTTGTACGAGATCCCGGCGATCACACCGTTCGCGGCGATGCGGGTGGCGTTGCTGTAGGTGCCGCCCGGCAGCGCGCCGAGGACCGTGCGCGTTCCCGAGGCGTCCCACTTGGCCGCGATCTCGTTCTCCAGGCCGACGACGGTTCCGGCACTGTCGATGTCGTTCCCGAGCCCGCGCTCGGTCGACAATGTCGTCCGAGCGCCGGCGCCGTCCCACCGGGCCGGGTTCGTCGTGCCGAAGACCTGATAGCCGCCGCCCGCGGCGACGCCGGCGTCGTTGACCGCGCTCGCCCAGGCAGCCCAGATCTCCGGGTGCTCCAGCCAGGTCATCCGCCCGTCCTGCTCCCAGCGCACGGGCTTCGGGTCCCCGCCGAGACGAGCACTTCCGACGATGACGCCGTTGTCGTTCATGTCTTCCGGCGTGCTGTCGGCGATCCCCGGCGAGAGATCGGTGATCACCCCTTCGGAATTCCAGCGCACGGCGTGGTTCCGTCCGGCCGCGTCGGTCGCCGTCCCGCCGATGGTCAGGCCGTCGCGGGTGATCCACAGCGCGCTTCCGTAGTCTCCGTCCAGTGCGCCGAGCGCCACGACGGTCCCGTCCGCGTTCCAGCGCAGAGCGTGGGCCTTCCCGTCCGCGCCGTTCCCGGTACCGACGACGACGCCGGTGCCGCTGATCTCGTTCGCGTAGGCGTAATCCCCGCCCGGCAAGGAAGGCAGCGCGGTGACGGCCCCGTCCGGCGCCCACTTCACGGCCGTCTGGTTCCGCGACGGGTCCTTGTGCGCCCAGCCGACGGCGACCCCGTGCTCGTTGACGTCGTTGGCCTCGCTCTGTTCGCCGCCGAGGCCGGCCAGCGCGGTGATCCGGCCCTGCGCGTCCCACCTCGTCGCGTGGTGCTTGATCTGCGGTTCGAGCGGGGTCGACGAACCGACCATGACCCCGTGGTCGTTGATCGCGTTGACTTCGCTGAACAGGTCGCCCGGCAGCGTGCCGAGGTCGACCGGGGCGATCGCGGGATCCGCGGCCGCCACACCGGGCAGCATCAACGGCAGTGCCGCCAGCGACCCGGCCAGGGCGAGAACTCTCGTACTCCGTTTGATGGACATGGTTCCCCTACACGGCCCCCACGCCCCGCGCCTTGCGAGGCTTTCCGCCGCACAGGGGACACGCATCAGGAATGTGACAGGTTGCCCCTAAGTGTCAACTTGTCAGGCGTGCTTCGTGACGGCCGCCGCTTCCAGGCCGAGGATGCTGATCGACTCCTCGCGCATCTCGACCTTGCGCACCTTCCCGGTCACCGTCATCGGGAACTCCTCGACGACGTGGACGTACCGCGGGATCTTGTAGCGCGCCAGCTTCCCCTCGCAGAACTCCCGCATCGTTTCGGCGGTCAGCGGCGCCGCGCCCTCGCGCATCCGCACCCACGCCATCAGTTCCTCGCCGTACTTCGCGTCGGGGACGCCGATGACCTGCGCGTCGAGGACGTCCGGATGGGTGTAGAGGAACTCCTCGATCTCGCGCGGGTACAGGTTTTCGCCGCCGCGGATGACCATGTCCTTGATCCGGCCGGTGATGTTGACGTACCCGTCGGCGTCCATGATCGCGAGGTCGCCGGTGTGCATCCACCGTGCCGCGTCGATCGCCTCGGCCGTCTTGTCGGCCTGCTCCCAGTAACCGAGCATCACCGAGTAGCCGCGCGTGCAGAATTCGCCCGGCTCGCCACGCGGCACGGTCAGCCCCGTCTCCGGATCGACGACCTTGACCTCCAGATGCGGACCGACACGGCCGACGGTCGACACGCGCCGCTCCACCGAATCGTCCGCGCGGGTCTGCGTGGACACCGGCGACGTCTCGGTCATGCCGTAGCAGATCGACACCTCCGCCATCCCCATCCGGTCGATGACCTGCTTCATCACCTCGACCGGGCAAGGCGAACCCGCCATGATCCCGGTGCGCAGCGAAGAAAGGTCGTGGGAATCGAAGTCCGGGTCGGCCAGTTCGGCGATGAACATCGTCGGGACCCCGTACAGGGACGTGCATTTCTCGGCCGCGACGGCTTCGAGGGTGGCCTTCGGCTCGAACGCGGGCGCCGGGATGACCATGCAGGCCCCGTGGGTCGTCGCCGCGAGATTGCCCATCACCATGCCGAAACAGTGGTAGAAGGGCACGGGGATGCACACCTTGTCGGCTTCGGTGTAGTTGCAGAGTTCGCCGACGAAGTAGCCGTTGTTGAGGATGTTGTGGTGGCTGAGCGTGGCGCCCTTCGGGAAACCCGTGGTGCCGGAGGTGTACTGGATGTTGATCGGGTCGTCCGCGGAAAGCGCCCTCTGGCGTTCGGCCAGGAGCGCGCGGTCGGCCTTGCCGCCGATCTCCAGCAGTGACGGCCACGCCGGGCTGTCGAGCAGCACGACGTGTTCCAGCGCCGGGCATTTCGGCCCCGCCTCGGCGATCATGCCCGCGTAGTCGGAGGTCTTGAACGAGTTCGCGGCCACGATGAGCTTGATCCCGGCCTGGTTCAGCACGTACTCGAGTTCGTGCGAGCGGTACGCCGGGTTGATGTTGACCAGGATCGCGCCGAGCTTCGCGGTCGCGTACTGGGTGAGCGTCCACTCCGCGCGGTTCGGCGACCAGATGCCGACTCGGTCGCCCTTCGCGATGCCGAGGTCCAGCAGCCCGAGGGCGAGCGCGTCCACGTCGGCGGCGAGTTCGGTGTACGTCCAGCGTTTCCCGGCCGCGCGGTCGACCAGCGCGTCCCGGTCGCCGAAGGCGGCGACGGTGCGATCGAAGTTGTCGCCGATGGTGTCCCCCAGCAGCGGGGTGTCCGAGATTCCCGATGCGTAGCTCGGTAGGGCGGGGGCGTCGGACATGGAGACTCCTGCGTTCGGCGGCATCGACGCGTCGAGTCTAGAAAGCCCCGGTGACCTGGGCCACCTGCAAGTGGAGACCCGCGACACCTCGGGGGAAACCCGGAGGCCGGGTTCCCGGATGCCCGATATCGTCGAGGACATGCGCCTCTACATCGTCGACGCGTTCACCTCCGAGGCCTTCGCCGGTAACTCGGCCGGAGTCGTGCTTTTGGACTCGCCGGGCGACGCGGGCTGGATGCAGTCCGTCGCGGCCGAGCTGAAGCACGCCGAGACGGCCTTCGTCGAGGTCAGCGGTGAGGGTCCGAAGTCGCTTCGCTGGTTCACGCCGGAGACCGAGGTCGACCTGTGCGGGCACGCGACGCTGGCGACCACGCACGTCCTTGGCGGCGAACAGACCTTCACGACGAGAAGCGGCGAACTGCGCTGCCGCGCCGAAGACGGCTGGGTCTCGATGGACTTCCCGTCGGATCCGCCCCGCGAGTCCGACGACGACCTTTCCTCGATCCTGCCGGGCGTGTCCTTCTCCTATGTCGGGCGCAGTCACCAGAACCTGTTCGCGGTGGTGGACGAGGCTTCGGTGGTCCGTTCGCTCGCCCCGGACCTGGCCGCGCTGCGCGCGCACTGGACCGGACGGCTGATGGTCACCGCCCCTGGCGACGTCGACGGGGTCGACTTCGTCACCCGGTTCTTCGCGCCGGGCGTCGGCGTCGACGAGGACCCGGTCACCGGCTCCGCGCACTGTGTCCTCGCGCCGTACTGGGCCGCACGCCTCGGCAGGGACAACCTCGTCGGCGAGCAGGCCTCGGCTCGCGGCGGCATCGTCCGGATGAGTCTCGAAGGTGACCGCGTCCTGCTCTCGGGGCAGGCGGTCACCGTGGCCAGTGGGGAGTTGCACGTCTGATGCGCCTGATCCTGAACGTCATCTGGCTCGTGCTGTGCGGCCTGTGGATGGCCCTCGGCTACGTCGTCGCCGGAATCATCTGCTGCATCCTGATCGTCACCATCCCGTTCGGGCTGGCGTCGTTCCGGATCGCGGCCTACGCGCTGTGGCCGTTCGGCCGCACGGTCGTCGACCGGCGCGACGCCGGGGCGGCGTCGACGATCGGCAACGTCATCTGGTTCCTCTTCGCCGGGCTGTGGCTCGCGATCGGGCACGTGCTGACCGGGGTCGCGCTGTGCATCACGATCATCGGGATCCCGCTGGGCGTGGCGAACTTCAAGATGATCCCGGTTTCGCTGATGCCGCTCGGCAAGGAGATCGTGGAACTCCCGTAGTGCGGCCCGCACACGCTATGAAAGGCCCGTTACTTGCAAAATTTGCAAGTAACGGGCCTTTCATAGCACGCGGGACCAGGGTTGGAGCCTCCGTAAAGCTCAGTCCTCGGGCTCCCAGGGCAGCGGGATGATCAGGCAGGGCCCGCCGACGAACAGCCCGCCGTCGATCCCCAGCGCCTTCCCACCGGCGTAGAGATAAGGCCCCTCGATCTGCGCGGGGTGGATGCCGAGCTGGTCGGCGATGACGCTGTGCCCGTGCACGATCCGCTCACCGCCGAGCCGGTCCATGAGCTGTTGCGCGACGTCGGCGCCTTCCGGGCCGCGGAAGGCGTAGCGCGTGGTCATCCGCCGCCACACGTCCCACCAGGCCTGGATGTCGCTGCCTTCGAGGATCTCGCGACCGCGCGCGTTGATCCCGTCGATGTCGGCGCCCCAGTCGAGGTACTCGAGGGTGTCCGAGTGCATCAGCAGGTGATCGGCGGCCAGCGTCAGCATCGGGCGCGAGGTCAGCCATTCGATGTGCTGCGGCGTGAGCCGGTCCTGGTCGGCGAGCAGCCCGCCGTTGATCTCCCAGCTGCGGGCGAAGCTGCGCGGCCCGAAGTCGGACGGCACCTCCGTGTCGCCGAAGTGGTACATCCCGAGCAGCAGGATCTCGTGGTTGCCCAGCAGCGTCCCGCAGTGGCCGCCCGCCTTGGCGGCCTGGCGTTCCAGCCGCATCACCAGGTCGATGACGCCGACGCCGTCGGGCCCCCGGTCGACGAAGTCGCCGAGGAACCACAGGGTCGCTTCACCGCCGGCCCAGTCGTCGTCGGCGTCGAGCAGCCCCTTCTCCCGGAGCGCCCCGGCCAGCTCGTCCCGGTGTCCGTGCACGTCACCGACCACATAGGTCGGGGACGGAGGCTGATCGTCGTGCATCTCTGTGACGATAATCCCTCCGTCCGCCATCGCCTCGTTCAGCCTTCGCCGAACGGGTCGCCGGTCCGCCCGACCAGATCGGCGATCGAGTCGATGATCATGGTCGGCCGGTACGGATAGTGCTCGGCGCTCTCCCTGCTGGAGATGCCGGTCAGCACCAGGATCGTCTGCAATCCGGCCTCGATTCCCGAGTGGACGTCGGTGTCCATCCGGTCGCCGATCATCAGCGTCGACTCCGAATGCGCGCCGAGCCGCCGCAGCGCCGAGCGCATCATCAGCGGGTTGGGCTTGCCGACGTAGTACGGCGAGCGGCCGGTCGCCTTTTCGATCAGCGCGGCGACCGAGCCGGTGGCGGGCATGGAGCCCTCGACGCTGGGGCCGGTCGCGTCGGGGTTGGTGGCGATGAACTTCGCGCCGCCCTCGATCAGCCTGATCGCGCGGGTTATCGCGCTGAAGCTGTACGTGCGCGTCTCGCCGAGGACGACGTAGTCCGGGTCGCGTTCGGTCAGCACGTAGCCGACCTCGTGCAGCGCCGTGGTGAGCCCGGCTTCGCCGATCACGAACGCCGAGCCGTTCGGCCGCTGCGACGCGAGGAACTTCGCGGTCGCCAGCGCGGAGGTCCAGATGGCCTCCTCGGGGATGTCGAGACCGGTCCGTTCGAGCCTCGCCCGCAGGTCACGCGGGGTGTAGATCGAGTTGTTGGTCAGCACCAGGAAGCCGATGTCGTTGGCGCGCAGTTCCTTGAGGAACTCGTCCGCGCCGGGCACGAGGTGCTCCTCCTTGACCAGCACGCCATCCATGTCGCTGAGGTACGTCCAACGGCGCTCGTTCATGGGCACCACCTTAATGATCGGAGACCGCGTGAACAGCCACGGACGCCGCCTTGACCGAAAGGTTGACCGGTGTCCCGGGTTCGAGCGCCAGTTCGGCGACCGCGGCGGGGGTCAGATCGGCGGCGAGACCGGCCGCCCAGTCGTCCCCGCGAGTGCGGACCCGGATCACCGGTCCGTGTGGTTCGAGCGCGTCGACGACTCCCTCGACGGTGTTGCGCGGGCTGCCCCGGTGCTCGCCGTCCCGCAGGTACACGGCGACGGCGCTGGGTGCGAAGACGGCCACGGCCGCTTCGCCGTCGATGACGTCGTCCGCCGGGATCCCGGCCAAGTGCCCACCTGACGTGCGTAAACCTCCCTCGGCGGCGACGCCGGGCACCAGGTTCAGCCCGGCGATCCGCGCGGTGAAGGCGGTGCGCGGCGCGGAAAGGACCTTCCGGGTCTCGCCGCGTTCGACGATCCGGCCGCCGTCGAGGACGGCGACGTGATCGGCCAGCGCCAGCGCGTCGAGCGGGTCGTGGGTGACCAGCACCGTCGGCGGCCCGGACCGCAATACGCGCCGGAGCAGACCGCGGATGGCGGGTGCGGCGTCGACGTCGAGAGCGGCGAAGGGCTCGTCGAGCAGCAGAAGTCCCGGCTCGGCCGCCAGCGCCCGCGCGATCGCGACCCGTTGCGCTTGTCCGCCGGAGAGCTGCGCGGGCCGCCGTCCGGCCAGTTCGAGCGCGTCCACTTCGGTCAGCCACTCCCTCGCTTGGCGCTTCGCCTCGGCGCGCCCGGCGCCGGTCGAGCGCGGTGCGAAGGCGACGTTGTCCAAAGCGGACAGATGCGGGAAGAGCAGGGCGTCCTGGGAGAGCAGGCCGATGCCGCGCGCGTGCGGCGGGAGATCGCCAAGACCGCGGCCGTCCAGGGTGATCCGTGCCCGATCCGGCCGGAGGAGACCGGCGAGGCAGCCGAGCACGCTGGACTTCCCCGACCCGTTGGGGCCGAGCAAGGCGAGTACACCGCCGTCGGGCACCTCGAACTCGACATCCAGGGTGAATTCGCCGCGCCGGAGGACGATCCCGGCCGAAAGGGTCACGAGCGGACTCCTTCCAGCGCGCGCGGCCGGGCGAGCGCGATCACCGCGACGGCGACCAGGATGAGCAGCAACGCGAGCGCCACGGCGCTGTCGACGTCGACCTCGGCCTGGGTGTAGACCTCCAGCGGCAGGGTCCGGGTCACGCCTTCCAGGCTGCCCGCGAAGGTGATCGTGGCGCCGAACTCGCCGAGTGCCCGCGCGAAGCTCAGCACTATCCCCGAACCGAGCGCGGGCAGCAGCAGCGGCAAGGTGACGCGGCGGAACACCGTCCACGGTCTGGCGCCCAGTGTCGAAGCGACCCGTTCGTACCGGTCACCGGCACCGCGCAACGCGCCTTCGAGGCTGACCACCAGGAACGGCATCGCGACGAAGGTCTGCGCGATGACCACCGCGGCCGTGGTGAACGGCACCTGCTCACCGGTCAGGGTGGTCACCAGGATGCCGAGAAACCCCTTGCGGCCCAGCAGGTAGAGCAGCGCCAGGCCGCCGACCACCGGCGGCAGGACCAGCGGCAGCAGCACCACCGCGCGCAGCACGCGGATGCCGCGCGCCCGGGAGCGCGCGAGCACCACGGCGAGCGGGACGCCGAACAGCACACAGGCCACAGTGGACAGTCCGGCGGTGATCAGCGACAGCTTGAGCGCGTTCAGCGAGGAAGACGAGGCGATGAGGCTCGGGAATCGGCTCAGGTCCGAGCGCACCAGCAGGCCGACGACCGGCAGGACCACCAGCGCCAGCGCGCAGACGGCGGGCGGCCAGAGCACCCACGGGACCCCGGCACCCGCGTTTCGTCCTCTGGTTGCGGTCTTCGCGGGATCAGGGCGCGCCAAAACCGACCTTCGCCAGTTCCTGCCTGCCTTCGGGGCTCAGGACGAACTCCGTGAACTGCTTCGCGAGGAACGCGTCGGACGCACCCTTCACGACCCCGATCGGATAGTTGTTGATCGCGCCCGCCGCCTCGGGGAAGTCCACTTTGTCCACCTTCGTGGCCGCTGAGGTCGCGTCGGTGACGTACACGAGTCCCGCGTCGGCGTCACCCGACTGCACCTTCGCGAGCACGGACTTGACGTCCTGCTCCTCGCTGGCCGGCTTGAGCGTGACCCCGGAAGACTGCTGGACCTTCTTCGCCGCCGCCCCGCACGGCACCTGCGGCGCGCAGACGACCACGGTCAGCCCGTCCTTGGCGAGATCGGCCAGCCCCTTGATGCCCTTGGGGTTGCCCTTGCCGACGGCGATGGCGAGCCGGTTGGTGGCGAACACCGACGGCTGCCCGTCGATCACCTCGCCCTTGGTGGCCTTGTCCATATTGGCCTGGTCCGCGGAGGCGAAGACGTCCGCTTTCGCGCCTTGGGTCAGCTTCTGGACCAGCGCGGAGGAGCCCTCGAAGCTGAACTTCACGGTCACCCCGGAGTTCTGCGCCTCGAACTTCTTGCCCAGCGCCCCGAACGACTCGGTCAGCGACGCCGCCGCGAACACGGTCAACGTCCTCGCCTCGATCTTCGCGGTGACGGGCTGCTCCGAAGAACCACAGGCCGTCGCGGCCAGTGCCAGCGCGAGCAGGGCGGGGACGAGTCTCCTCATCGGCTTCCTTCCGGGGTTTCGATCACGACGGTGGTCGCCTTGACGACGGCGACGGCGAGCACTCCCGGCCGCAGCCCGAGCTCGCGGACGGCTTCGGCGCTCATCAGGGAGACCACGCGGTGCTGGCCGCACTGCAGTTCGACCTGCGCCATCACCTTGTCCGTGATGACCTCGGTGACCAGGCCGACGAACCGGTTGCGCGCGGACCGGCCGACATTCGACGGGTCCTCGGGCTGCTCGGCCTGCGCCTTGGCGAACGCGGCGAGTTCGGCGCCGTCGACGACCTTGCGGCCAGCCGAGTCGTCGAACGCGGTCAACTGGCCCGCGCGCACCCAGCGGCGGACGGTGTCGTCGCTGACGCCGAGCAGACGAGCGGCTTCAGACAACCGGAATTGCGGCATGCCAGAGAGATTACTTCCGCAGATGCGGAAAAGCTATGGACGGGAGGAATTGCCGGGCAGTTCGTCGCGGAGGCCATCGAGCAACGCGCTCTGGAAACGCTCCAGCACTTTCCGTTCCTCGGGAGAGAACTGTTCGAGGAGGGTCTTCATGTTCGTGTACGCGGATTCGAAGAGCGGCGCGTGGCGCTCCATGGCGCCCGGGACGACCTCTATCAGGACTTTCCGGCGGTCGGCGGTGTCGCGGACGCGGCGGGCGAGACCCGCCTTCTCGAGCCTGTCCATGACGCCGGTCACAGCGCCCGTCGACAACCCGGTCATTTCGGCGATCCTGCCCGCTGTCAACGGTCCCCGCGCCTGACCGACGAGTTCGAGCACCTTGTGGTCGGTGGCCGACAGGCCTATCCGCTCGGCGATCCTGGCGTGCCGCAGGACGGTCAGCGTGCTGCCTTCCCTGCCGAGATGGGCGAACCGGGCCAATTCCTCCACCGAGAGCGGGTATTTCGCCATCCGGAAACCCTTCGGAAGAAAACCAGGCCTCGGGCCGGTGGGGTACGAAATGCACCAGGATAATGAGGCGAAGTGAAGCTTCTCCTTTGAGGGTGGCGGCGGGGGCATGGATGGACAGTCGGTTTTCGCTCACTTCGGGGTTAGTCTGGTGACAATGACAGCAGTCGATCTCGGGTTTCCCCGTGTCCCCGGTACACGCGGACGCCCCACCGCGCCCAGGCCGGACAATCCCGCCCTGATCGACACCTTCGGCCGGGTGGCGACCGACCTGCGGGTGTCGCTCACCGACAAGTGCAATCTGCGCTGTACCTATTGCATGCCCGCCGAGGGCCTGGAATGGATGCCGAGCGCGGACGTGCTGACCGACGACGAACTCGTGCTCCTGCTGCGGATCGCCGTCGAACGGCTCGGCGTCACCGACATCCGGCTCACCGGCGGCGAACCGCTGCTGCGCCAAGGTCTCGAGAAGATCGTCGAGCGGATCGCGGCCCTCGAACCGCGGCCGAGGCTTTCCATGACCACCAACGGGATCGGGCTGGCGAAGCGCGCGAAGCCGCTCGCCGACGCCGGCCTCGACCGGATCAACGTCTCGCTGGACACGGTCGACCGCGCGCTGTTCGAGACGATCACGCGTCGCGACAGGCTGTCGCACGTGCTCGCCGGCATGGCGGCCGCGCGCGAGGCCGGGCTGTCCCCGGTGAAGGTCAACGCGGTGCTGATGCGCGGGCTGAACGAGGACCAGGCGGTGCCGTTGCTGCGGTTCTGCCTCGCCGAGGGCTACCACCTGCGGTTCATCGAGCAGATGCCGCTGGACGCGCAGCACGGCTGGAGCCGGCGCGACATGATCACCGCCGAGCAGATCCTCGGCATGCTCGGCGAGGAGTTCTCGCTGTCGCCGTTCCCTGCCGCCCGGGGCGGGGCACCCGCCGAACGCTGGCTGGTCGACGGCGGGCCGGGCGACGTCGGCGTGATCGCCTCGGTGACGAGGCCGTTCTGCGGTGCCTGCGAGCGGACGAGGCTGACCGCCGACGGCGCGGTGCGCTCGTGCCTGTTCAGCAACGACGAGACCGACCTCCGCGCCCTCGTGCGCGCGGGCGCGCGCGAAGAAGAGGTGGCGGACGTCTGGCGGGCGACCATGTGGGGCAAGCTCGCCGGGCACGAGATCAACGAGGCCGGCTTCGCGCAGCCGATCCGGCCGATGAGCGCGATCGGCGGCTGACATGGTGACCATCGTGGTGCGGTACTTCGCCTCGGCCCGCGCGGCCGTCGGCTTCGACGAAGAGAAGGTGTCGCTGCCGGACGGCGCCCGCGTCGCCGACGCCGTCGCCCACCTGCGCGAACTCCACCCGGAGAAATTGGCGAAGCTGCTCGACGCGGTCTCGTTCCTGCTGGACGGCGTCGCCGTGCGGGATCTCACCAAACCGCTGGCCGACGCCGCCGAACTGGACGTGCTACCCCCGTTCGCGGGCGGCTGACCTGCGCCGACGGCGAAAGTGGGAGCAAAGGTCCCTTGCTCGCCGTTTGGAATTCACCGGCCGGACGCCGAAGCCCCGGAGGATGCGCGAGTGATCACTCCCCGCCGCATCCTGGCCGCGCTGCTGGCCGCGGTCGCCGCCACGAGCCTGGCGACCGCTCCGGCCTCCGCCCACGAACGCGGCGTCCGGCCACTGCCGCAGGCGCACAGCCACAACGACTACGAGCACGCGCGCCCGCTGCACGACGCGCTCGATCAGGGCTTCACCAGCGTCGAGGCCGACATCTACCTGGTGGACGGGCAACTGCTGGTCGCGCACGACCTGGCGGACACCCGCCCGGACCGCACCCTGGAGTCGCTCTACCTGGAGCCGCTGCGCAAGCGCGTCCTGGCCAACCACGGCGTCGGCGTCTACCGGCAGCGCGCACCCTTCGAGGCACGCTTTCCCGCCGAGAAGGCATCAGCGGAGTTCCAGCTGCTGATCGACGTCAAGGGGGACGCGAACAGCACCTACGCGGCGCTGGAGAAGCGGCTGTACGACCCGCGCTACTCCTTCCTCTTTTCTCTGTACGCGTTCGGGCACGTCCAGAAGAGGGCGGTCACCGCGGTGATCTCCGGCGGACGGCCCAAGGACGTCATGCTCGGGCAGAAGTTCCGGCTCGCCTTCTACGACGGCCGGATCTCCGGCGAGAACGACCTCGGCATCGGCTCGGATCGCCGGGTGACCCCGCTGGTCTCGGATTCCTGGACCGGGCTGTTCACCTGGACGGGCGCGGGCTCCTTCCCCGCCGCCGAGCGCGCGAAACTGCACGAACTGGTACGCCGCGCTCACGCGGCGGGACAGCGGGTGCGTTTCTGGGCGACGCCGGACATCGCCGGAGCCGATCGTGACGCTCTGTGGAATGAGCTGGTCACCGCCGGGGTCGACCACCTGAATACGGATGACCTGCGTGGGCTGGCGAACTTCTTGAGGTCTCGCTAAAGTGCGCGGCCCAATAGCGCGCGAAGGCGCACGAATGGGCCAGTCATCCCTTAATCCACGTGATGCAAGCCTCACGATCCGTGAATTATCTCGGCCAGGAAACGGTCCGATAACGGCCAGCTGACCTGCATAAACAGTCGAATCGTTATAGGTTGCGTGCTGTTACTGTGATGTAGGTCACAGCTCGAATAATTTCCGATCAGGCCGTTCGTTACGTACCGTCGCTTTTCGGTTGGCCCCGACCGACCACGCAACACCGGGAACCCGTAGCGCCGAGCCCTGTCCAACGGATTCCCGGACCCAACCCCGAGCGAAAGCATTTCCGGACAGGGACGAGGGGACCGAGCCGACGCGGCGTGCGTCAGGCGAAGTCAGCCGGCCTGAGACGGCCGGCCAGACCCCCGGGTCTTTCCCTCAGCACAGGCTCGTAGGCGCAGGGAGCGAGATTTACTCACATGTCGTACCGAGGCAAGCACCGCAAGATGTCCGCCGCCACCCGCCACATCGCCCGTGTCGCCATCGCCGGCGTCGCGGTCGGCGCCCCCCTCGCCATCGCCGCGACCCCCGCGTCGGCGACCAACTGGGACGCCATCGCCCAGTGCGAGAGCAGCGGCAACTGGGCCGCCAACACCGGCAACAAGTACTCCGGTGGTCTCCAGTTCTCGCCGAGCACCTGGCGTGCCTACGGCGGCACCGGCAGCGCTCACAATGCTTCGCGTGAGCAGCAGATCGCCGTCGCCGAGCGGGTCCTCCAGGGCCAGGGCATCGGCGCGTGGCCGGTCTGTGGCAAGAAGGGCGGCTCCGCCAGCCCCGCCAAGGCCAAGTCGACCGCCCCGAAGGCCACCAAGAAGGTGACCCCGAAGAAGTCGACCGCCCCGGTCACCAAGCAGCAGGCTCCGGCTCCGGCCCCCGCCGTCACCGGTGTCGCGGGCTCGAACCCGGCCGGCGACTACACCGTCGTCGCAGGCGACACGCTGTCCAAGATCGCTTCCAAGTTCAACGTCCAGGGCGGCTTCCAGAAGCTGCAGGACCTGAACAAGGAATTCGTGCCGAACGCCGACTTCATCGTCGTCGGCCAGAAGCTCGCCACCAAGTGAGCTCTTGAGCACCTGTAAGTCGTGATGCCCGCGGGATTCCCCGCGTGGCCACGTCGCGACTGACAGAGCCCCACCGCGCATTCCCCCGGCGGTGGGGCTCTGTCGTCTCGTGAGTGGCAAGGACGGTTAGAACGGACCGGTGTTTGCCTACCCACGGGATCCTCATGCCCAATGTGGGCGAGCGGGGAAGATTTGGGACGTCGAACGTCCCAAATCTTCCCCGCTCGACTGCCGTTCGTGAGGTTGCGGGGGGTGGCACGGTCTTGATCGACGGAACACCGCCTCGACGATGAAGGAATTGGGACACTCAACGTCCCAATTCCTTCATCGTCGACATCGGGGCGCACGCGTGAGCCGCCACCCGTAGTGGTCAGGTGGCCGCGTGAACCGACCCGCCGCGGTGACATTCCGGTGTCATCGAGCTCCGAGACCCGAGCGACCCCTCGACTACCGCACCACACCTTCACCCTGGTCACGCGTAGGTAGGCAAAGACGGGTCCACCAGAACCGTCCTTGCCACTCACGAGGCCGAACGCCGTCCGCAACCGCTACGGCGAGTTGACCCACTCGTCGCTGCCGTCGGTGAAGTGCTGGTGCTTCCACACCGGCAGCCGCGCCTTGACCTCGTCGACCAGCTCCGAGCAGGCGGCGAAGGCCTGGCCCCGGTGCTCGGCCGCCACGGCGCACGCCAGCGCGACGTCTCCGATGGCCAGCGCGCCCAGCCGGTGGCTGACCGCGACGGCACGCACCCCGGTCCACTTCCCCGAGAGATCCGCGACGACCTCCGCGAGCACTTCGGAGGCACTGGGGTGCCCCTCGTAGGCGAGCCGGTCCACCGACCGGCCGCCGTCGTGGTCCCGCACGACCCCGCCGAAGGTGACGACGGCACCCGCGGCCGCGTCGTCCACCAGCCGGGCGTGTTCCTCGACCGAGAGCGGCTCGTCGACCACCGCGATCCGTGCGACCCGAACGCTCACTGCTGTGCCTCCCGTGGGTGGTCGCCGCCCGCCAGCTGGTCGACGGCGTGGTCGAGGATCCCGTCCAGTACGCCAAGGCCGTCCTTCACGCCGCCGCGCGAGCCCGGCAGGTTCACCACCAGGGTCCGCCCGGCCACGCCCGCGACCCCGCGCGAGAGCACGGCCGTGGGGACCTTGGGCAGTCCGGCGGCCCGGATCGCGTCCGCGACGCCGGGGAGTTCGTAGTCGAGGACGGCCCGGGTGACGTCGGGGGTGCGGTCGGTCGGCGAGATGCCGGTGCCGCCGGTCGTCACGATCACCTGGACCCCGGCCGCGACGGCCTCCCGCAGGGCCTCGCCGACGGGTTCCCCATCCTGGACGACCACGGGCTCGGGCACGTCCCAGCCGCGCGAGGCGAGCCAGGCGGTGATGACCGGACCGGTCGTGTCCTCGTAGACACCCTTCGCGGCGCGGTTCGACGCCACGATCACCCTCGCGACCCGGCTCACGGTCGCTCCCAGGTGCCGGTCTTGCCGCCGTCCTTGCGGATCAGGCGGACGTCGTCGAGGGTCGCCGCGGGATCGACGGCCTTGATCATGTCGTGCAGGGTCAGCCCGGCGACGGCGACGGCGGTCAGCGCCTCCATCTCGACACCGGTCCGGTCGTTCGTCTTCGCGGTCGCGGTGATGTGCACGGCGGTCTCGTCGAGGACGAACTCGACCTTCACCCCGGACAGCGCGATCTGGTGGCAGAGCGGGATCAGCTCGGGCACCTTCTTCGCGCCCATGATGCCCGCGATCCGGGCTGTCGCGAGGGCGTCGCCCTTGGGGAGCCCGTCCGTCGCCAGCAGGCCGAGGACCTCGGCCGTGGTGTGCACGGTGCCGCCCGCCAGCGCGATCCGGGCGGAGGGCGTCTTGCCGGAAACGTCGACCATACGGGCGGCGCCCGTATGGTCGACGTGGCTTAGTTCACTCACGCCCAGCAGGCTAGTCCTCAGCACAGGACAGCGGAGCTGAGGCGTGTTCGACGGAGCGACCACACGCGTGAACCCGCCCGGCCGAAGGCCTCGCTATCGCGGTGGCAGGGCGCCCTGGCTGCCGAACGTGCCTTAAGTTGCCAGCGCGCGCCCTGCCGACGTCGATCGCGATCGCGGGTTCACCTTGGAAAGTTAGAAAACCCGCTGCTTCGAGCGAACCTCGTCGAGTGCCTTCTCGCGATCCTGACGCTGCTGCGGCGTCATCGAATCGAAGAGCCCGCCCTTGTCCGCGGCGCAGGCCGTGTCGTGCGCGGGACGCTTGCCTTCGACGAAGAACCGGTTGACGGCGTTGTTGCCGCAAGCGTTCTCCGAGCCCAGCCAGACCCCGTGCCCGCCGTCGTCGACCGACACCATCCGCGCCCGGTCGCCCAGCGCGCGCCGCATCTCCTTGGCCCCGCTGAGCGGCGTGGCCGGGTCACGCAGGTTCTGCACCAGCAGGATCGTCGACGGTCCCCGGTCGCCGATCCGCACCGGCGGCTCGATCGGCTCCGACGGCCAGTACGCACACGCCCAGATGTTCGCCCCGGCCGCGCCGAACATCGGGTACTTGACCCGGTCCTTCTCGACGTTGCGCTGGTAGGTCCCGACGTTCTCGGGCCAGTTCGAGTCGTTGCAGACCACGTGCAGCTGGCCGGACAGCAGATTCCCGATGTCGATCTGCGCCGCCTGCGCGGACTGCTTCATGACGCCTTCGGTATCGAGCGACTGCCACTGCTGCGCCAGCACCGGGAAGGCGGCGGTCGAGTACAGCGCGCCGAACGTGCCCATCCGGAACGCCGCGCCGTCCACGCCGGGGACCGCGCCGCCGTCGAGCTTGGCGGCGAGTTCGTAGAACTTCGCCGTCACCTGCTGCGGCGTCCGGCCGAGCCCGTAGCTGGCGTGCCGTGCCGCCGCCCACTTCGCGAAGTCCGGGAAGCGGTCCTGGAACCCCTCCGCCAGCCGACGCGAGGTCGCCGGGTCGAGCCCGCCCGGACTGGTCACGCTGTCGAGCACGATCCGATCGGTCCGCTGCGGGAACAGCGTCGAATACGCGGCGCCGAGGTAGCTGCCGTACGAGACGCCGTAGTACGAGATCTTCTTCTCGCCGAGGGCTTCGCGGATGCGGTCCATGTCGCGAGCCGTGTTGGCCGTGGTGATGTACGGCAGGTTCGCCGCGGTCTTCGAGTCGCCACACTGCTTCGCGACGCCGGCCACATTCGTAGCCCGCTCGGCCACCGCCGCGGCGTCACGCGCGTACGGCGGGACGTTGCTCACCAGCTGCTCGGGCTTGAGATCACAGGTGACCGGCGTGCTGAGCCCGATCCCCCGCGGGTCGAACCCGATCAGGTCGTACGCGTCGAGCACGCTCGACGGCATCCCCGCCGCCCGCAGACCGTCCGGCATGGTCAGCCCCGGGCCGCCGGGGCCGCCCGGGTTCATCAGCATGACCCCGCGCCGCTTCGACGGCTTGGTGCTGGCGAGCTTCGACACGGCGATGTCGATGGTGGGCCCGCCCGGATTCCGGTAGTCGAGCGGGACCTTCAAAGTGGTGCATTGCAGCGTGGGCACGTCCGGACACTGTTCCCACCGCAACGACGAAGTCGCGGCGGACGCCGTGGCCGGTACGAGTACCGCCGTGGTGACCGCCGCGATCGTGAGTGCCCCGATTTTGCTCAGGACGGAACGCTTCATCCCCAACCCCCGTCAAGATCGAATTCCTGGTCGGAATCGAGACTATGAGCGGGCCGGGTACGGGGTCGTCACCCTGAAGTCGACCGCCTGGTCGGCCTCAGTGATGACGTGTCCACCGAATGGAGCAAGGGACCTTTGCTGTCACTTCTCGCTTTTGGCGACGGCCTTCGCGGCCCGCTTCACCGCTTCGGCGACGGCGGGGGCGACGGCACTGTCGAAGACGCTGGGCACGATGAACGACGCGTTGAGCTTGCCGTTGTCCACGACGTCCGCGATGGCGTCGGCCGCCGCGAGCAGCATGGAGTCGTCGATCTGGTGCGCGTGCGCGTCGAGCAGACCGCGGAACACGCCCGGGAACGCGAGCACGTTGTTGATCTGGTTCGGGAAGTCGCTGCGGCCGGTCGCGACGACGGCGGCGTGCTGCTGCGCCTCCAGCGGGTCGATCTCCGGGTCCGGGTTGGCCAGCGCGAACACGACGGCGTCGGACTTCATGGTCGCGACCTGCTCGGCCCCGAACAGGTTCGGCGCGGAGACCCCGATGAACACGTCGGCGCCGACGAGCGCTTCGTGCAGCGTGCCCGCCTGCTGGTCCTTGTTCGTGTGCTCTGCGATCCAGGTGAGGTTGTCGTCGAGGTTGCCGCGCGCGGAGTGCACGATGCCGTCGATATCGGCGGCCACGACGTCGCCGGGGCCCTTGCCCAGCAGCAGGCGGATGATCGCCGAGCCGGCCGCGCCGACCCCGCTGACCACGATCTTGCAGTCTTCGATGTTCTTCCCGACCACGCGCAGCGCGTTGCGGAGCGCGGCGACCACGACGATCGCGGTGCCGTGCTGGTCGTCGTGGAACACCGGGATGTCGAGCTGCTCGCGCAGGCGCGCCTCGATCTCGAAGCAGCGCGGCGCGGCGATGTCCTCGAGGTTGATGCCCGCGTACACCGGGGCGATCGCCTTGACGATCTTGATGATCTCTTCGGTGTCCTGGGTGTCCAGGCACACCGGCCAGGCGTCGACGTCGGCGAACTTCTTGAACAGCGCCGCCTTGCCCTCCATCACCGGGAGCGCGGCGGCCGGGCCGATGTTGCCCAGCCCCAGCACGGCCGAGCCGTCGGTGACGACGGCGACGGTGTTCCGCTTGATGGTCAGGCGGCGCGCGTCCTCGGGGTTCGCGGCGATCGCCTGGCACACGCGCGCGACGCCGGGCGTGTACGCGCGGGAGAGGTCGTCACGGTTGCGGAGCGCGACCTTGGGGGTGACCTCGATCTTGCCGCCGAGGTGGATCAGGAAGGTCCGGTCGGAGACCTTGCGGACCCGCACGCCCGGGAGCGAGTCCAGGGTCTGCGTGATGTCCTGCGCGTGGTTCTCCGACAGGGCGTTGGCGCTGATGTCGACGACGATCGACTCGGGGTGCGACTCGACGACGTCGAACGCGGTCAGCACGCCGCCGACCCGGCCGACGGCGGTCGTCAGGTCACCCGCCGCGGTGGACGACGCGGGGGCCTCCACCCGGACGGTGATCGAATATCCGGGACCGGGAACCGGCATGGCACTACCCCCGCTGAGGAACGCTCGAATAGGTCGATCGAAAACCTACTCCCGTGACGACCGCCACGAAGCCTCGCAGGGGGTGACTGACCAGTAACTTCTTACTTGTTGATCTCGGTCTGGGGGTGCACGTAGGGCACCGCGTCGAGCGGGAAGGTCAGGTCGCCGAACGGGGACAGCGCACCCTGCCGATCGGATGCGAGCTCGGTGACGGGGTGCTCCCCGTCTTCACCGGGCCACGTGGGATCGATTCCCGCGCGCTTTTTGTTCTCGCCCTTCGCCACAACGTCCTCCCGAGCATGGTCAAGCCGTTCTCTCCGACGACAGTCTGCCCGAACGCGGCTGCCGGGCTACCACCCGCCCGGTATCCTGATCCTCTATGCCCGCGCCCTCCCTGGCGGACTGGCTGCGCCAGGAGTCCGACGACGCACTCGCCGCGCTCCTGCGCACGCGTCGCGACCTGTCCACGCCACCCCCGTCCGACACCATCGTGCTCGCCACCCGGGCCGGCACGCCGGGCTCCGTCGCGCGCGCCTGCGAAGACCTCGACACCTTCACCCTCGCCGTGCTCGACGCCTTGCTGCTGGCCGGGGCGGACACCGCTCCGGTCGCCGCGGCCGAGGTCGCCCGGCTCACGGGCACCGAGATCGGCGAGGCGCTGGCGCTGCTGCGCAAGCGGGCGCTGGTCTGGGGCGAGGACGACGCGCTGCGCGTCCCGCCGTCCGCCCGCGACGCGCTCGGCCCGTTCCCCGCCGGGCTGGGGTCGTCGTCACCGGCGCTCACCGGTACCGACATCGACGCCGCGCTCGCGGAGGTCGGCGAGGACGAACGTGCCCTGCTGACGACGCTGGCCGCCGGGCCGCCGATCGGCCGCACCCGCGACGCGTCGGCCGAGGTCCCGCTGGAGCGGGCGCAGAACCCGGTCCAGCGTCTGCTCGCACGGGGGCTGCTCCTGCGCCGGGACGACCAGACCGTCGAACTGCCGCGTGAGCTCGGGATCGCCCTGCGCGGCGGGTCGGTCTTCGAACCGGCGTCGCTGCGCGAACCGGAACTCCCCGTGCATCCGCATCAGAGGTCCACAGTGGACACGACGGCGGCGGGCGAGGCGATGGAGTTCTTGCGCCAGACCGAAAGCATGCTTCGCGCGTGGTCCGAGACGCCGCCGCCGGTGCTGAAGTCCGGCGGTCTCGGGGTCCGCGAACTGAAGAAGCTCGCCAAAGACCTCGACGTCGACGAAACGCGGGTGACCCTGCTGGCGGAGATCGCGGTCGGCGCCGGGCTGGCGGCCGACAGCGAGGCGACGACGCCGGAATGGGTGCCGACGACGCTGACCGATTCCTGGCTCGCGTCGCCGACGGCGCAGCGCTGGATGACGGTCGCGCAGGCTTGGCTCGAACTGCCCCGGCTGCCCGGTCTCGCCGGCGGCAGGGACGCGAAGGACAAGCCGATCGCGCCGCTTTCGGAAGACCTGCGGCGGCCGTTGGCTCCCACTTCGCGACGGCGGATCCTCCTCGCCTTGGCCGCGTTGCCCGAAGGGGCCGGGGTGAAGAGCACCGACGAACTGGTCGCCGCGCTCGCCTGGCGCGCGCCGCGGCGGGGCGGGCGGCTGCGGGACGAAACCGTGCGCTGGACGATGGCCGAGGGCGCCGCGCTCGGCTTGATCGGGCTCGGCGGGCTCACCACGGCGACGCGGGCGCTGCTGGCCGAGGACCGGCCAGCAGCGGTCGAGGCGATGCTCGACGCGCTGCCGCGTCCGGTGGACCACGTCCTGGTCCAGGCCGACCTGACCGTGGTCGCGCCGGGACCGCTGGAAGCCGAACTGGCGACCGAGATGACCGCCGTCGCCGACATCGAATCGGCCGGGCACGCGACCGTCTACCGGATCACCGAGACCTCAGTGCGGCGCGCGCTCGACACCGGGCGGACGGCGGGCGAACTGCACGCGTTGTTCGCGGCCCGCTCGGCGACGCCGGTGCCCCAGTCCTTGAGCTACCTGATCGACGACGTCGCCCGGCGGCACGGGCGGCTTCGCGGCGGGGCCGCCGAGTCATTCCTGCGCTGCGACGACGCTTCGCTGCTCGCGGAGGTCATGGGCAGCTCTGTCGCGGCTAACTACGGCTTGCGCATGATCGCGCCGACAGTGCTCATCAGCTCGTACCCGCTCGCCGAGGTCCTCGACGCTCTTCGCGCCGCAGGGTTCGCTCCAGCGGCCGAAGGGCCCGACGGACGCGTCATGGACATCAGGCCGTCCGGACGTCGCCTGCCCGCGAAGGCGCGTGCCGCGCGTCGGGCGCCTGGGGAGCCTGCCGGGCTGACAGACGATCAGGTCGGCAAGATCGTCGCGCACGTCCGGGCCGGTGACGCCGCTTCGGCGCGCCGCCGGGGCGAGACGGTGCGCGCGCCGCAGGGAGGCGGCGCCGGGGACACGTCCGCGACGCTGGCGTTGCTGTCCCAGGCGACCATGGAGCGCCGCGAGGTGTGGATCGGTTTCGTCGACTCACGCGGGACGGCGAGCCAGCGTGTCGTGCGGCCGATGCGGGTCGGTGGCGGGGTCCTCGAAGGGACCGACAACGAGCGCTATCCCCTGCACCGGATCACCTCGGCGGCCCTCGTCGAAGACTGATCCCCGCGTTTCGTCCTCTAGTTGCGGTAGTTGCACACGCAAGGACCGCAACTAGAGGACTAAACGCGGGCAGGGCGGAGCTAGACCAGCTGCTCGGTGCGAAGATCCTTCAGCACCATCGACATGGCCTCGCATGAGTCGGCCATTACGGCGTCCCGATCCCGACCGAGTGCAAGGCGGCCCTGACCGCCGCGTGCCTCGGTCGATGTCCCCAATGAGGCATTGGAGACGCTGAGCGTCCCTAATGCGGCATTGGGGGCACCTCCACGATCTGCCGGCCCCAGCGTTTAGTCCTCTAGTTGCGGTAGTTGCACACGCAAGGACCGCAACTAGAGGACTAAACGCGGGAGGTCCGGAAACGCGGGGAGGGTCAGAGGGCGCGAAGGCCTTGCAGCACGCGCTCCATGAAGGCGCGCGAGGAGGAGTCGCCGAGGATCAGTTCCGTCTGGTGGATCAGCACCAGGCCCGCGTCCGCCATGTCGCCGACGAGCACCTTCACGACGCCCAGCGGCAGCCGCAGATGCGCGGCGATCTCCGCGATCGACCGGGTGTCCAGGCAGAGGTCGCAGATCTGCCGGTGCTCCATGGTCCGCACGCCGCGATACCGGCGGCCGTCGTCGCTGGTCGACACCAGCGCCTCCAGCGCCAGGGCGTGCGCGGTCCGGGTGCGCCCGCCGGTGCGGGTGTAGGGCCGGACACGCGAGCCCGAGGACGGCAGGTAGACCGAAGCGGGCGCGCTGCCCGAGGGACCGGAACCGGCGGCGCCGTTCCCCGCGGACGCGGGACGCGGTGTCGACTGACGGATCGGCGAGGGCATCGACGCAGGGGCCGGCTCCGGCGGCGCGACCTGGCGGCGCGGCATGACCGTGCTGATCGAGCTCAGCTCGAACCTGCTCGGGGAGTCGAAGGCTTCGCGTTCGGTGCCTTGGTAGAGGGAGTCCCAGCCTGGAGGTTCCGGCTCGGTGAATCCGGTGATCTTCATCGGCGGCTACCCACGTACGCCGCCCTGCAGCTGCGCCCGCAGCTCGGGAGTGATCTGCTGGCCGACCCGCTCGACGAGCAGGGTCATCTCGTAGGCCACGGTGCCGATGTCACAGGTCGGCGCGGCCAGCACGGCGAGTGACGAGCCGTCGGCGACCGACATGAGGAAGAGGTACCCGCGTTCCATCTCGACGACGGTCTGGTTGACCCCGCCCGCGTCGAAGCAGCGTGCCGCGCCGGCGGTGAGGCTGATCAATCCGGAAGCGACCGCGGACAGCTGTTCGGCCCGTTCCTGCGGCAGCCCTTCTGACGGCGCGAGAAGAAGACCGTCCGCGGAGACCAGCACGGCGTGCGCGGCACCGGGAACCCGGCGCGCGAAATCCGTGATGAGCCAGCCGAACGAGCTCTGCTGCTGTCCGGATGCCGTCACAAGTCCCTCCTCGCTGCGTCAAGACCACCTGGGCGGCGTGGTCCGGACGTCTTTCCCCGACCAGCACCGACCTGGCACCGGCGAGCCGAAAGACGCCTCCACCCAGCGTATTCGTCCCGCCGATCGTGTCGAGCCCGCCACCCGGCCGCAGGTGTTAACCGAACGTAAACGTCCAGCCGCTCACCGCGTCGACCTATCGCGAACCACGCATTCGTGGGTCACCCCGTGGTGGCCGGGTGCGACCGGGCGTGAGTCGGCGTCCACGCAGGTCATCGACGGTCCGGCCACCCGATCGGGTTACACCTGCACGGAATCGGCCTCAAGGGGTCGCCTCGCGGTCAGTCCTGCCGATGGCGCCACTCCCCGAAGCGGGTGAAGCCTGCCGAGTTCACTCCAACGGCCGCATCCGCTTCGGGCTTTCGTCTGTATTTCACCCCGCGCGCACCCTCTTGTGTCGTGTTTCTACCCAGCGCGCAACGCCGAATCGTGTGCGATGGCGTGCTGCACGACCGAGATCAACACCTGCTTGGCGGACTCACGTTCCCGAGCGTCACAGGCCATGATCGGCACGGACGGTGAGATCGTCAGCGCGTGCCGGACGTCCTCGATCTGGTGGTGCAGCAACCGGTCGAAGCAGTTGATCGCCACGACGTACGGCAGCTTCCGGTTCTCGAAGAAGTCGATCGACGGGAACGCGTCGGCGAGCCGCCGCGTGTCGACCAGCACGACGGCACCGATGGCGCCGACCGCGAGGTCGTCCCACATGAACCAGAACCGGTGCTGGCCCGGCGTACCGAACACGTACAGCACCAGATCCGAGTCCAGCGAAATCCGGCCGAAGTCCATGGCAACGGTCGTCGTCGACTTGTTCGGGGTGGCCGAATTGTCGTCGACGCCGGTACTGGCCTCGGTCATCATGGCCTCGGTGGTCAGCGGATCGATCTCCGAAACCGCTCCGACCAGCGTGGTCTTCCCCGAGCCGAATCCGCCAGCGACCACGATCTTGGCCGACGACGTCGGCCCGGCCACCTGCGGCGCATTCGCGTCGGAGTCAAATTCTCCGAAGCCCACTGAGCACCCTCTCCATGAACTCGATACTGGGCCGGTCACCCACGTTCTGGCTGGCGGTGTGCACCAGGACCAGGCCGAGGCCGGCCACGTCTCCGATCAGCACCCGGACCACGCCGAGCGGCAGGCGCAACAGCGCCGCGACTTCGGCGACGGACCGGGTGTCCAGGCAAAGGTCGCAGATCGACCGGTGTTCGGGGACGCGTACCCGATCGAGCACACGTCCCTGTTCGCTGGTCGAGATCAACGCCTCGATGGCAAGGTCGTACGTCGGCTTGGTCCGTCCCCGCGTGCGGAAGTACGGCCGGACCAGGCCGGAGGATTCGACGTCGGTGGTGTACTGCTCGTCGACGAACTCGTTCTGCGCCTGCTGCGGCAACGCCGCGGCGAGCGGGTCGGCCGCGGCCGCCCGGCGCTCCTCCTCCTTGTCGAAGGAGAACTTGGCGAACTCGCCCGAGTCGTACAGCGGACCGCTGCCACCACCGAACAGTTCCGCCCCGGGGCCGCCGAGCAGGCGTTCCCGGTAGTCCGTGACGCTGAAATCGGCGGGTCCCTGTCCCGCGTTCGAATCGGTCAGCCAGCGGGAGGCCTCGTCCGGGGACACGGGGTCGTTGTCCGACCCCTGTGCCCGTCGCGATCGCCATTCGCGGTCGACCCGGTCCCGGAAGGACGTCCAGTCCTCCCGGCCGTCGTCACGTTCCGACCACCCGCCGGAGAAGTCGTCACCGAGCCGGCCATCGCCCCTCAAGCGCCCGTCGTCCACGGCATTCTCCTCGGTTCCCGGTCGCTCAGCGGCGGACCGACGCGCCCTGCAGCTGCGCGCGCATCTCCGGTGTCAGCTGTTGTCCCACGCGTTCCACCAGCAGGGTCATCTCGTAGACGACCAGGCCGATGTCACTCTCCGGCGACCCGAGGACCGCCAGGCAGGACCCGTCCGACACCGACATCAGGAAGAGGAAGCCGTTGGCCATCTCGACCACCGTCTGCGCGACCGTGCCGCCTTCGAACACCTTGGCCGCACCGCGCGCGAGGCTGGTGAGCCCCGACGAAACGGCGGCGAGCTGGTCGGCCCTGTCCTTGGGGAGCCCCTTCGAGGAGGCCAGGAGCAAACCGTCCGCCGACACCACCACGGCATGCGCCGCGCCCGGGACCCGGTGCACGAAATCCGTGATCAGCCAGGCAAAGCTGCTCGTGTGTCCTCTACCCTGCGCCTGGCCGCCAGGCTGCGCCGGACCGCCCGGCTGCATCGCACCCGCCCGTGTCACTTTCACTCCTTACTGCTGTCATCGGCAGGGGAATCCGCACCCCTGCCAGTCACCGGAACGCCGTTGTCGTCCAGCGCATCGAGCGGGCGGTCCTTCAACGCGTGCCGTCCCGACTTGTAACCCTGCTGGAAGCTTGCCATCCGGCTTCGAGCTGCCGTCGCCGAGCGGGCTATCGCACCCGTTCCCGGCATTCCGGAAGTCTTGTCGGCGAACGAGTCTTCCTTCTTCGGCTCGTTCCCGCCGATCGAACCGGGGACGAGATACTGGTTCGGCACCCGTTTGGGCAGGCCGGCCGGGGTGATCTCGTCGTTCCGGTCTTCGTACAGGACCTGCGCCGCCTGCCAGCCGTCGTCCGACGCACTGCGCCAGCCATTGTCCTGGAGCACCGTCTCCGGCGGAACACTCTGCGGGGTCCGAGTGGGCAACGCCTCTTCGGCGGGCTCGACGACGTCTTCGGCGGTTTCGTCGAGACCGTGGCGGTTCTGCTCGGGCACGTCCGACGCGGGCGGCTCGACCGGTTCGGTGTAGGTGGTCGGCTGGTCGCCGCCCGCCTCGTCACCTTCGCTGAACCAGCGCGAGAGCACCGACTGGTAGATCGGAAGCCGCCTGGTCGGGACGTCGTCCTCGAGCGCCGACTTGCCCGTGTCCGCGGGCTCCTCGGGCTGACGCGACGGCTCGGCCGGGGTCACCGGGACGTAGCGCGGCTCCCGCTTGGGCAGCACGAGCGACGCGAACTGCGTCTCCGTGCCGCTGGAGGCACCGTCGCCGTTCGTCGGCGAGATGTCGTCCGCCGTCGGCCACGCCGGGCTTTCCTCCACGGGGGCGGCGGGGCTGAGGAACGGCCCTGCCGCGTTCTTGCCCGCGACGAGGTCGTCGAGGCTGATCGGCTGGTCGAGCGGGACCAGCCCGCCCTGCTGCGCGACCGGCTGGTGCGACGGCGGCTTCGACGGCGGAGGCGGGGTCATCTCCAGGCCGCGGTCGGAAGCGGGGATGCTCGGCAGCGAGGTCGACATCTCGGACATCGAGGGCATCGACGGCATGGACGTTTCCGAGCGGTTCGGCGGCGGCGGGGTGTTCCGCACGCCGGGCCGCATCTGCGTGAGCAGCTCGGCGGGCACGACGACCCGCGCGATCACGCCGCCTTCGATGTCCTCGTTCTCCCGGAGCCGGACCTCGATGCCGTGGCGGCGCGCCAGGCGCGCGACCACGTACAGGCCCATCCGCCGGGTCACCGAGACGTCCAGGTCCGGCGGTTCGGCGAGTCGCGTGTTGACCTCGGCGAGCCGCTCCTCGGTCATGCCGACACCGTGGTCGGTGACCTGGATGGCGAGCGCCTTCTTGCGGGTGATCACCGCGCGGACGGTCACCTTCGTCTCCGGCTCGGAGAAGTAGGTGGCGTTGTCCAGCAGTTCCGCGAGCACGTGCACGAGGTCGTGGATCGTCAGGCCCTGGACGGCGACCTCGGGGACGATCCCGATCTCGATCCGGGCGTACTGCTCGATCTCCGAGACCGCGGCGCCGATGACGTCGGCGGCGGGCACCGGCTTGGGCACCGACTTCGCGAGACCGGCGCCCGAGAGCACCAGGAGGCTTTCACCGTTGCGGCGCAGCCGCGTGGCGAGGTGGTCGAGTTCGAACAGGCTGGCCAAGTGGTCCGGGTCCTGCTCGTCGGCCTCGAGCCGGTCGATCACGCCGAGCTGGCGTTCCACCAGCCGCTGCGACCGGCGGGACAGGTTCACGAAGATGCCGTTGACGTTCTCGCGCAGGAGGGCCTGTTCGGCGGCCATCTTGACGGCCTGCGCGTGGACGACGTCGAACGACCGCGCCACTTCACCGATCTCGTCACGCGAGGTGACGGGCACCGGCTCGACCGACCGCTTCGAGGCGTTGACCGGGTCCGGGTCGTCCAGGATGGCTTGCACGGTTTCCGGCAGTCGTGTGTACGCCACGTCGAGCGCCGTCTTCCGCAGCACCCGCAGCGGGCGCAGCATCAGGCGGGCGATGACGAGCATCAGGAACAGCGCCGCGAGCAGGGCCAGCAGCACGATCGCGCCGCCGATCCAGGCCGAGTTGATCGCGTCGGTGGCCAGGCCGTCGGCCTGTGCCCGCAGCTGGCCGAGCAGGTTCGTCTCGACCGCGCGCAGCTTGTCGAGCGCGACCCGGCTGTCGTTGCCGAGCGCCACGTTGTCGATCTCGGGCTGCACGTTCTGCTGGTGCAGCGAGAACGCCATCGTGGTGATCCGGCGGCGGTCGTCGACCTCGGGACCGGAGAAGGTGTCCGAGTAGAGCTGCCGCTGTTCGGGGCTGGCGTTGGCCAGGAAGGCCGCGGTCGAGGCGTCGCCGCTGGCGACCGCCGAACGGGCCTGGTCGAACAGGTCGCCGGGGAACGCGTTGCGGAAGGAGGCGATCAGCAGCGCCGCGTCACCGCGGGCGATGAACTCCTTGCTCTCACTGATGGCCTGCACGGTGACGCCGAGCCGGAGCACGTCGCGGTTGGCCACCGCGGTGGTCACCTCGCGGCCGAGCTGGACCAGCGAGTCGAGGATGCCGGAGTAGGCGATGAGGACCGGGGTGTCGCCCAGCAGCGAGGTGTTCATCGCGCCGCGCAGCGGGCGCAGGGCGTCGAGCCGCTGCAGACCACGCGAGTAGCGGTCCCTCGTGTCCTGATCGTCCGGGTTGATCTGGTTCGCCGAGGCCCGCAGGTCGTCGACCGCGCGGTCCACCTTGGCGATCTGCGCGTCGAGACCGGCTTGGCGCGACGGGTCGTCGGCGGCGATGTTGGCGACGGCGAGCGCGCGTTCGCTCTGCAGCTCGTGCACCACGAGCGTGATCTTGTCGGCGAACGCGACCTGGTCGGCCGTGTCCTGGAACCGGGCGGCCTCACCGCCGTCGTCGATCACGCGCAGGGTGCCGAGCGCGAGCGCGGTCAGCGTCGGAATGATCAGGACGGCCGCGAGCTTGGATCGCAGACGCCAGTTACGCAGGCCCAGGAACGACCCGGCCACCTTCCCGCCAGGACCGTCTCCGGTTTCCCGCGCAGGGGTCCCTCCCACCCCCGCGGTGTCTTCGTTCGGCACCGCCGCACCACCATCATCTTCATCCGGGCCGGGAAAGCCCATTTTGGACACGCCGTTCTCGAGCTGGCCGTACTGCTGTCTGGGTCGGTTGTCGGAGACCACTACCCGCACGCTCCTGCCACCTGGCAGGGATGTGCTCGGCGTGAGTATTCACTCCTCCGAATGAGGAGGTCGTCTTCGACGCAGTCTCTCAGGTGCACTTGACCGAAACCCCGTCTGGCGTCATTGGTCTATTCGGCCTAACCCGCCAGTACGCGGGCGCGCACCAGTGAAGCACGGACGTGTTCAGCACCCGTTCGGACAAGACGCACTTGTTCCACACAGAGTGCCTTGCACCTCGGGAAAGGTCCAGAGCGTTCGGCCATCCAAGGCACTCTCTTTCACTACATCAGTGGTCCACACCTCACTACCGGTGCATGAGGGTAGCGAACGGCAGGCCCAGATGTAACCCTTTGGACAAGACATACGAGAAGGCACCGGACGGGTCTTGACCTGTTGGCGCTCAGTTGGCAACAAACTCTCGCCACGCGCCTCCGATGAACACGCCCAGTTGTGTTCACTTCTGACAAACAACCTGTTCGGGTGATCGTTACCACTGGGGATCATAGGATGACCACCCATTGTGAGCACGTTGTCCGTTCTCTACAGTGAGCGCGTGGCTCTGACAAAGAGTCACTTCCTAATTCCGCATCAGGCCACGTCATCACGTGTCCTCCCCCTCGATCAGGAGCACCACTTTGCTTTCGAAGAAGGCCTTGAGCGCCAGCCTGAGCCGGCGTGGGGCGATCGCGCTCGCGATGGCGGCCGTCGTCACGACGTCGGTCGGCGGCTGCGGCCTGCTCGGCGGGGACGATTCGTCCTCTTCCGGCGGCTCCGGGAACCTCGAGAAGTCGAAGATCAAGGTGGCGGTGATGTCGACCATCGACCTCGCCCCCCTCCGTCTCGCGCAGGACGGCGGCTACTTCAAGAACGAAGGCCTCGATGTCGAAGCGATCGAAGCCGCCACCGGCCAGGTCTCGCTGACCAAGCTGATCGGCGGCGAGGTCGACATCGCGTACGCGAGCTACACGCCGTTCTTCATTGCGGCGAGCAAGGGCTCCGCCGACATCAAGCTGGTCGCGGACGCCTCCTCCGCGGGTCCTAAGAGCACGATGCTGGTCACGCTGCCGACGTCGACGGTGAAGAGCGTCGCCGACCTGGCGGGTAAGAAGATCGGCATCACCGCGCCGAACACCGTGTCCGACACACTGTCCAAATCGGTCATGAAGGACCACGGTGTGGACACCGCCAAGGTGCAGTGGGTGCCGATCCCGTTGCCGAACGTCGGGGCCGCGCTCAAGAACGGCGACATCGACGCCGGCTTCCTGACCGAACCCTTCATCACCCAGACCGCGAAGCAGGCGGGCACCGTCCCGGTCGTGGACACCGCCACCGGCGCCACCCAGGACTTCCCCACCGCGGGCTACGGCTCCCTCGGCAAGTTCGTGAGCGAGAACCCGAAGACCGTGGCCGCCTTCCAGCGCGCCATGCAGAAGGCGACCCGCGACGCGGCCGACCGCTCCAAGATCGAGCCGCTGCTGGTCAAGTACGCCAAGATCGACCAGGACACCGCCGCGCTGACCACGCTGCTGACGTTCCAGTCCACCCTGGACCCCCGCCGCATCCAGCGGGTCCCGGACCTGCTCCTGCAGATGGGCGCGATCCAGAGCAAGATCGACGTCGGCCCGATGATCGCGGCACAGTCCACCAGTTGATGACACGCGGTTACCCCGAATTGCCGCTCCACCAGTAATTCGATCACTAAAAGTAGCGTTGTCCAAGCGGGTGATCACGCGATCAGGCGAATGGCCTAAATTGATCACCCGCTCACGACACCCATTGTGAGTGAGTGGGCAAATCTCTAAGGTGACCGCGTGCCTGGCGAAAATGAAGCCACGACACGGATGAAAACCCAAACGGTGATTCATTGTTTCCGAGGAGCTGGCTTTGTTTCGAGACGCCATGAGCAGGAGCGGTGTACGTAGAGGACGGGGCGCCATCGGTGTCGCCCTGAGCGCGCTCATGTTGGCCACATTGGGCGCTTGCGGTGCCCTCGGGGGCGAGGATTCGTCCAAAGCGGCCGGCGGCGACGGCGCACTGGAGAAGCCGAAGATCAAGGTGGCCCTGCTGCCCGTCGTCGACCTCGCGCCGCTGCGGCTGGCGCAGGAAGGCGGCTACTTCAAGGCCGAAGGTCTCGAGGTCGAAGCGGTCGACGCTCCCAGTGGTCAGGCTTCGATGACCAAGATGATCGGCGGCGAGGTCGACATCGCCTTCTCCACCTACATGCCGTTCTTCATCGCGAAGAGCAAGGGCGCGGCCGACATCCGGCTCGTGGCCGATGCCGTTTCCGCCAGCCCCAAGAGCAACGCGGTCGTCACGGTGCCGACCTCCACGGTCAAGACGATCAACGACCTCGCGGGCAAGAAGATCGCGATCACCGACAAGAACACCGCTTCGCACCTGCTCACCGTCTCGGTGATGAAGGACCACGGCGTCGACACCAGCAAGGTGCAGTGGGTGCCGATGCAGCTGCCGAACATCGCCGCCGCGCTCTCTTCGGGCCAGGTCGACGCGGGCTACCTGCCCGAGCCGTTCCTGACCCAGGCTTCCAAGGTGGCAGGCGCGACCCCGGTGGTCGACATCGCGACCGGTGCCACCCAGGACTTCCCCCTGGCGGGCTTCGGCTCGCTCGGCTCCTTCGTGGACAAGAACCCCAAGACGCTGGCCGCGTTCCAGCGCGCGATGGCCAAGGCCGTGCGCGACTCGGCCGACCGCTCCAAGATCGAACCCCTGATCGTCAAGTACGCCAAGGTCGACGCCGAAACCGCGTCACTGCTCACGCTGCCGACGTTCGGGTCCACCCTGGACCCGCGCCGCCTGCAGCGCGTACCGGATCTGCTGCTGCAGACCGGGGTGCTGACGACCAAGCTCGATGCCGCCCCGATGCTCTCCCCTCAAGCTGGATAAAGGTAAAGGTGTCACGACTTCTCCGTGCCCTGGCCGGTCTGGCCGGTTTCTTCCTCGTCTGGGAAGTGATCGTCCAGGCCGGCCTGGTCCGTAAAGAGTTCCTCCCCCCGCCGTCCGTGGTCGTCGTGACGATCGTCGAACAGTTCGGCGAGGTGCAGTTCATCCGCGACCTGATCGCCACCTTCCTCGCGTGGGCGATCGCGCTGCTCATCTCGGTCGCCATCGCCGTGCCCGCCGGGCTGCTGCTGGGCAGCATCCCCGGACTGCGCACCGCGACCGCGGTGGTCATCGAGTTCCTGCGGCCGATCCCCGCCGTCGCGCTGATCCCGCTGGTGCTCCTGCTGATCGGCGGCGGCCCCGAAGCGAAGATCACGCTCGCCGTGTACGCGTCGCTGTGGCCCATCATGTTCAACACGATCTACGCGCTCGGCGAGATCGACCCCGTGCTGATGGAGACCGCGAAGGCCTGCGGCACGAGCAAGTTCCGGACGATGACGTCGGTGGCGCTGCCGCATACCGCGCCGTTCGTGTTCACCGGGGTCCGGCTGTCCGCCAACATCGCCCTGATCGCGGTGGTCAGTACCGAATTCCTGGCCGGCGCCAAACTCGGCATCGGCAACTTCATCATGCAGGCCAGTACCGGTTCGACCAGGTTCGATCTCGTCCTGGCCGGCACCGTGGTGGTCGGCGCGCTCGGCTTCCTCATCAACGGCGGGCTCGAAATGATCGGCAGGCGGGCGTTCCGCTGGAGCACGGTCGACCGGGAGGCGATCTCGTGACGACCCTCACGCTGACCAGCCGCGTCGGCAGGCGCGTGGGCCGGGGCCTCGGCATCCTGGTCCGCAACTGGCTACTCTTCTTCGCCCTGCTGGGGATCTGGGAGCTTTCGACCCGGCTCGCGCAGAGCCCGTTCTTCCCGCCGCCGACCGAAATCCTGACCACCTCGGCGAAGCTGTGGTTCACGGGTCCGGCCTCGCAGCTGTTCCTGACCGACACCGTGTTCGACAACGTCCTTCCCAGTCTCGGCCGGACGCTCGGCGGCTGGCTGCTGGCCGGTGCCCTCGGTGTCGCACTGGGTGTCGCGCTGGGCCGGTCCAAGCACGGGATGGACTACGTCGGACCGCTTTTCGCGTTCTTCCGCTCGGTGCCGCCACCCGCGCTGATCCCGGTGTTCATCGTCCTCTTCGGACTCGGACCGGGTATGCAGACCGGGTCGATCATCTTCGGCGCGATCTGGCCGGTGCTGCTCAACACCGTGGACGGCGTCCGGTCGGTGGACCAGGTGAAGATCGACACCGCGAAGTCGTTCCGGACCCCGCGGTCGTACTGGGTGCGCTCGATCGTGCTGCCCGCCGCCGGACCGAAGATCTTCGCGGGCCTGCGGCTGAGCCTGTCCATTTCCCTGCTGCTGATGGTGATCTCGGAACTGGTCGGCTCCTACAACGGCATCGGCCGGTCCCTGATGGACGCCCAGCAGGCGTTCGACTTCCCGCTCATGTGGTCGTGGCTGGTCCTGCTCGGACTGCTCGGCTTCGGGTTCAACGCGGCGTTCCTCGCGGTGGAGCAGAGAGTGCTTCGCTGGCAGCCCACCCGCAACGGCCGTATCTAGTTCTTCTCGAAGGGTCAGCAAGATGTCAACCATGCTCGAAGTCTCCGGGCTGAACCACCGGTACGGCGCGGGAGAAAAGGCGCACGTCGCGGTCAACGACCTGTCGTTCACCGTGGAAACCGGCCAGCTCGCGAGCATCGTGGGCCCGTCGGGCTGCGGAAAGTCGACGCTGCTGCGCTGCATCGCCGGGCTGATCAAGCCGACGTCCGGCCGGGTCAGCCTGCACGGCGACGACGTCTCCTCAGGCGTGCCGGAGGACTTGGCCGTGGTGTTCCAGGACTACAGCCGCTCGCTGTTCCCCTGGCTCTCGGTCGCGAAGAACGTCGAGTTCCCCTTGCGGTGGCGCAACTTGAGCCGCTCCGAGCGCCGGACGCGGGCGCAGGACGCGCTGGACTCGGTCGGCCTGTCCGGCGTCGGTTCGAAGTTCCCGTGGCAGCTCTCGGGCGGTATGCAGCAGCGCGTGTCGATCGCGCGCGCCCTGGCCAGCCAGCCCGCCCTGCTGCTGATGGACGAGCCGTTCGCGTCGGTCGACGCGCAGACGCGGTTCGAACTCGAGGACCTCACCCGGCGCGTGCAGCGCGATAACGGGAGCACGGTTCTCGTGGTCACGCACGACATCGACGAGAGCGTCTACCTGTCGGACCGGGTGCTGGTGCTGTCGAAGTCGCCGGCGACCATCGTCGCGGACCTGCCGGTCGGGCTGCCCGCGGAGCGGAACCAGATCACCACGCGTGAGTCCGCGGAGTTCGTGACGCTGCGCGGCGAGGTCGCGCGGCTGCTGCACGGTGGCTCGCCCGAGGCCGTCACCGCGGCCTCCGACGCGGCCGAGTACGAGCTGGCGCAGAAGGCGGCGGAGTCGTCCTCTGTAGACGCTGACGCTCACTCGAAGGGCTGATCCTTTCCGCTCGCCAAGTGCTATGAAAGGCCCGTTACTTGCAAATTTTGCAAGTAACGGGCCTTTCATAGCGCGCGCGAGGGCCTCGGCGCCGAGGCCTCGAGCGCTCAGTACAGCGTGCGCGGGTTCGCGTCGATGCGGACGTGCACCAGATGCGGCCGCTCGTCCGGCAGCGCGGCCTCCAGCGTCGGCTTGAGGTCCTCCGCCTTCTCGACGACCGACGTCGCCAGGCCCAGGCTCTTGGCCAGCGCGGGAAAATCGATGCCGCCGAGGTCGACACCCGGCACCTTCTCCCCGCCCGCCGCCTCGCCGAGGATGCGCACGGCGGCGTACTGCGAGTTGTCGAAGATCACGAACGTCACCGGCAGGTTGTTCTGCGCCGCCGTCCACAGTGCCTGGACGCAGTACATGCTCGACCCGTCGCCCAGGATGGCGACCACCTTGCGGTCCGGGCGGGCCAGCGCGGCACCGACGGCGGCGGGGAGGCCGTAGCCCAGGGTGCCGCTGGCGACGGTGAGGAAGCCGGTGTCGGTGGATTTGATCGGCAGGTGGTCGTGCAGTTCGTTGCGGTGGCTCGGCGTCTCCTCGACGACGATCGCGTTGTCCGGCAGGACTTCCGAGATCACGGAGTAGGCGAAGCCGGGCGTGATCGGCGTGACCGCGGCGGGCTTTTCCATCCGGGTGCGGGATTTCGGCGCTTCCCGCGGCGCGGCGCGGTCCAGCAGCGCGCGGATCGCGAGCTTCGGCGTCGCCCGGATCCCGGTGCCCTCGGCGGCCCTGGCGAGGATCTGTTCGTCGTCGCTGATCAGGAACAGCGGCGGCAGCGTGGTTTCCGACTCGCCCCGGTACACGTGGTAGGTGAACGCCGGGGCGCCGATGACGACCACGAGGTCGTGGTCGGCCAGCGCTCCCGCGAGCGTTTTCCGTTCCGGCTGCAGGAAGCCGAAGAACTGCGGGTGGTCCTCGGGGAAGGAGCAGCGCGCGCCCATCGGCGGCGCCCAGACCCCGGCGCCCACCTTCTCGGCCAGCGCGACGACGTCCGGCACGGCGCCTTCGCCGTCGATGCCGGGGCCGACCACGATCGCCGGGCGCTCGGCGGCGTCCAGGGCGGACACCAGTTCGTCCAAAGCGGACGGATCGGGCGCGAAGCCGCGGATCGGCGGCCGGGAGACGACCGGCTTCGTGGTCTCGACGTCCCAGTCGTCCACCGGCACCGAGACGAACACCGGACCCATGGGCGCCTGCGTCGCGATGTGATACGCCCGCGCCAGCGCCGCCGGGACGTCCTCGGCCCTGGCCGGTTCGCAGCTCCACTTCACGTACGGCTTGGGGAAGTTCGTCGCCTCGACGGCCCCGAGGAAGGGGTCGTCCGGCAGCAGCGACCTGGTCTGCTGGCCGGCGAGGATGATCAGCGGGGCGTTGTTGCGGTACGCGGTGAAGACATGCCCCAGGGCGTGGCCGACCCCGCCCGCCGAGTGCAGGTTCACCAGCGCCGGCCGTCGCGCGGCGCGGGCGTACCCGTCGGCCATCGCGACGACGGACGCCTCGTGGAGCGCGAGCACGTAGGTGAAGTCGTCGGGCCAGTCCGTCAGGAAGGCGATCTCGGTGGTGCCGGGATTGCCGAAAATCGTGGTCAGGCCCAGATCACGCAGCAATTCCCTGGTCGCGTCACGTACGGTGCGGGTAGCCATGGGCCCCACGCTATCTGGTCCTATCCGGATAGTTGAAGATGCAACCTCATATCACCGTCCGTGGTCTGGACCTGACCCGTCGCGTACACCTAGTCCTTGACCAGGGCCGCCCACTCGCGAACGGCGGCGGCGTCCACATCGGACTCCCAGCCGCCGGGCCGGACCGCGCTGCCGACGTGGAACGCGCGCACCCCGCCCGCCCGCAGCAGATGCACCTGCTGCGCCCGCAGGCCGCCGCCGACGAGCAGCTGGGGCCCGTCCGTCCGGCGGGCGAGCCGCTGCAGTACCGAGAGTCCGTGCGCCACCCCGTGCGGATGCCCGGCCGCGAGCACCGTGTCACAGCCGAGCGCGGCCAGCTGGTCGTAGGCGCGCAACGGGTCACGCGCGCGGTCGATGGCGCGGTGGAAGGTCCACGGCAGACCGTCGAGCTCCTTGACCAGTGTCTCGCAGGCGTCGACGTCGATTTCGCTTTCCAGGTCCAGGAAACCGAAGACGAACTCCCGCGCGCCCGCGTCGATCAGCCGGGCGGTGTCCGCTCGCAGCCCGTCGAGGTCTCCGGCGGCGAAGGACATGTTGTCGCGCAGCATGACCCGCACCGGGAGATCGGTGGCGGCGAGTACGTCGCGCAGCGTCCCGACCGACGGCGAGAGACCGTCGCTGGCCATGTCGCTGACCAGTTCGAGGCGATCGGCCCCGCCCTCCTGTGCGCGCTCCGCGTCCGCCGCGGTCAGCGCGATCACTTCCAGCAGGCCGGTTTTCGAACTCATGGACCTTCCAATTCGCTAAGCCGAGGGGTTGTCGTCACCCCTGGCGTGGCGACCGCGCCGGAACCCGCCTTGCAGGCTGGTCATCCGTTCGCGGACCGCTTCGGGGGAAAGTGAGAGTATCGGCCTCTCCCCTCGCGGCTTCTCCGGCCTGTCGTCCTGCGACCGCGCCTCGGGGACGACGGCGGGCAGGAAGGGCCAGGTCTCCTCGGCCCCGTCCTCCTGCTCCAGCTCGGCCGACGTCGGCCAAGCGGGCTCGGGTTCGGGCGCGGGCTCCGGCGCCTTTTCCTTCGGTGCCGGCGCTTTCGGTGCCGGGTCTTTCGGTGCCACCGGCTTCAACGTCGGTTCGGTCGGCTCGTCCGGATCCTGCGCGGGTTCCTCGCTCGCGGCGCTCTCCTGGGCCGCCTTCACCGGCTCGAACGAGGGCAAGGAAGGCGGACCGGGTTCGGCGGGCGAAGGTCCTTCGCGCGGGCCGCCGTGGTCGAACCACTGCGAAAGCACGCTCTGGTACTTGGGCATCCGCTCGGTCGGCGAGTCCAGCTCGAGGTGGTTTCCCGCGTCGTCGTCCGACGAAGGCCACTCCGGCGGGTTCTCGCGCTCGACGACGGGCGCGCGCCGCAGCGGCCCGGGGTCCAGCACGGGCGCGAAGCGCGACTCTTCCGGCTCGCTCTCCTCCGGCTCGGGCAGCGGCGGGACTTCCAGCGGTGGTTCGGGTTCCGGCTCGGGCGGGGTGGCGACCGGCGGGGGTTCCGGCATCGAGGCGGGCTGGGGCGCTTCGACGATGAGCCCCGAGGGCACGACGACCACCGCGGTGATCCCGCCACCGTCGGCGGACCGCAGGCGCACGTCGATCCGGTGCCGGACGGCCAGCGTCGCGACCACGAACAGGCCCATCCGCCGCGAAACCTCGACGTCGACGTCCGGCGGATTCGCCAGCCGCGTGTTGGTCCGGTCGATCTCCGCCTGCGGCATCCCGGCGCCGTGGTCGGTGATCTCGATCTGCCATTCGCCGCGTTCGGTCTCGTGCCCCTCGACCTGCACCATCGTGCTCTGGTCCGAATACCGGGTCGCGTTCTCCAGCAGTTCGGAGACCACGTGCACGAGGTCGTTGACGGCCTCGCCGCGGACCGCGATCCGCGGCGCCGCACCGAGTTCGATGCGCTGGTAGTGCTCGACCTCGGAAAGCGCGGCACCGATGATCTCGTCCGCGACGACGGCTCCACCGTCCTCGCGGACGACGTCGGTTCCGGAGAGCACCAGCAGGTTCTCGCTGTTGCGCCGCATCCGCGTCGCGAGGTGGTCGAGTTCGAAGAGCCCGGCGAGCGTGTCGGGATCCTGTTCGTCGGCCTCCATCCGGTCCAGCACGGAAAGCTGCCGCTCGACGAGATCCTGGCTGCGCTGCGACAGGTTCACGAACATCGCGTTGATGTTCTCCCGCAGCATCGCCTGTTCGCCCGCGAGCCGGACGGCCTCGCCGTGCACCGCGTCGAACGCCCGCGCCACCTGGCCGAGTTCCTCCCGGCTGAACACCGGGACCGGCGCGACGGCCAGCCGCCGCCGCAGGTTCTCCGGCTGCGGCTCGGGATCGCTGAGCAGTCCCTGGACGGCCGCGGGGAGCTGGTGTTCGGCGACCTGGAGCGCGCTGCGGCGCAGGATCCGCAGCGGCCGCAACAGCGACCGCGCGATGATCACGGAGAGCACACCGGCGACCACGAGTACGGCGAGCACGATGCCGCCGTCCCAGATGGCGGACGTTCTCGCTTGCGCCGCAAGGGTGTCCGTGCGTTCCTGCAGCTGGACGAGCACCGCCTGCTGCACCTGGTGGGCCAGGTTGACCGTGTAGGTGGCGGCGGTGTCCCACTGGTTCGGGTCCAGCCCGCCGAGCCCCTGGTCGTTCTCGGCGCGGATGAGCGCCGATTCCACCATGTCGTTGCCGATGTCGACGATCAGGCCGATCACCGTGTCGTCGTACATCCGCTGTTGTTCGGGCGTCGCGAAGGTGCGGTAGTCGTTGCGGGCGGCGGCGAGTTCGGCCTCCGCGCCGAGCAGCGCGCGCGTCCGATCCCGGTTGAGGCCGCCCTGGGCGAGCGCGGCCGCCATGATCGCGCGTTTGACCGACATCTGGTCCTTGATCCGCGCGAGCGCGTTGCCCGCGAGGCGGAGCTTCCCCAGATCCGGGTCGGAGACGTCGGCGGCGGTGGAATCGCTGATGTCGAGCAGGCCGGAGATCAGTTCGCTGTAGGAGCGCAGGACCGCGTCGGCGGGAAAAGCGGAGTGTTCCGCGGAAAACCGCAGCCCGGTCAGCACGCGCAGCCGGTCGCTGGTCAGCTGCAGGCTGGTCGCGGCCTTGTCGCCGAGCCTGCTCTTGCTCTCGCCGAGCGTGCGGTCGAACGTGCCGATGGCCTCGTCGGCTCGCTTGCGCTGCTCGGTCAGTTCGGAGACGTCGCCCTTGCGATCACCCGCGACGAACCGGACGGTGAGGTCGCGTTCGCGCTGAAGCTGGTGCACGGCCTCGGCGACGGTGCTGTCGACCCGGCCGCGCGTGGCGAATTCGGCCAGCTGCCGGGCATCCCGCAGGTCCGAGTTGACCCGGAGCCCGACGAGGGCGACCACCGCGAGCGCGGGAATCAGGAGGACGACGAAGAGTTTGGTACGCAGGTGCCAGTTCCGCAGCCGCCAGCGTCCTCCGACACGCGGATGCCGTTCCGCCGCGTCGCCCCCACGGGGACGCTTGTCGCGACGGGCCACCTGGTTTCCTTTTCCCACCACGGGACCCTTTCCCATGGCTGACATCGGGGACGAGAGCCCGAACCTACTGTAGAGTAACAAGGTTCGAGAACGATCGAAAGCCGCGCAATCCGGCGTCTCCCGCACGCGATCGTATGGGGCCTGGACCATACGATCCAGAAGGAGGAGCACATTCTCTCGGTAGGTGGGCGGAGGCGATGATGCGCGTCTGGGCGATTCCGCTGGTAGCGGCTCTGCTGGCGACGGCCGGTTGCGGAGTGTTTTCCGGCGGTGACGCAAGTACCGACGCGCCACTCGAACGGGCGGAACTACGAATCGGTGTCGGAAGCCCCCTCGACACGGCACCCTTGAGGGTCGCCGTGGCCGACGGCAAGTTCACCGCGGCCGGCCTTTCCGTGACCCTTGTCGATGTTCCCGCCGACCAGGCGATCGGCAAACTTTCGGCGGGCGAGATCGACTTGGCGTTCGCCAGCGACGTCTCGATCTTCCGCGCCGCCGCGGCCGGGACGGCACTGCAGTTGCAGGGCGAGGCGTACACCGCCGGCCGCAACACCATGGCGCTCGTCACACTCCCCGGCTCCGACTACACCGAGCCGACGCTCAAGAAGTCGCCGAAGATCGCGGTGAACATGCTCGACGACGTCGGCGTGCTCGCGGCCCGTTCGGTACTCGCGACCGCCGGCGTCGACGTGAACAAGATTCAGTTCAAACAGCATCCGTTCGACCGGATGCCGCAGGCGTTGCAGGCGGGCGAGGTCGACGCCGCGTGGATGGTCGAGCCGTACATCACCAGGGCCGAGAAGGAACTCGGGGCGAGCATCCTCGCCGACGGCGCTCGCGGCGCGACGCTGGACTTCCCGATGTCGTCCTACGTTTCGACGGGCGCCTTCGGCCAGGGCAACGCCCGCACGCTCGCGGTCTTCCGGAAGGTGCTCGGCGAGGCGCAGGTGCGGGCGGCCGACCCGGCCGTCGTCCGTGACGCGCTGCCGTCGTTCTCCGACATCGACCGGACCACGGCATCCCTGATCTCGCTCGGGACCTACCCGGTCTCCCTCAACGGCATCCGGCTGCAGCGCGTCGCCGACCTGATGCACACCTCGGGGATGATCGGCGCCCGGCTCGACGTCCAGGCGATGGTGCCCCGCTAGCCCGGACCCCGGCCCGCCGCCACCCTCAACGGACAGGCTGTGCCTGACTCTAAATATTTTCGCCGGTCGGCCGAAGGCACACGGTGCGCTCGGGCGGCCCGGTGTAGTGCAGGGCGGTGTCGTCCGACGAACAGACGGTCTCCGAAGATCCCCGCATCACGAGCGCCCGCGCCTCCGCGGTGATGTCGGTGCAGCGGACCTTCGCGATCCGCGTCTCGTGCACGACGTCGCGCAGGCAATCCCCGGTCTCGACGTTCAGCGCCAGGCAGAGCGTCTTCTCGGCCTTCTTGTCGGAAGACCTGCCGTACAGCTCGAACTGGACGTAGTCGGAACCGCGGCACTCGGACGAGCCGGTGCGCACGTCGTCGATACGGAAGGTCGCGCGGCTCGTCGAGCACCCGGCGGTCGTGTAGCTCTGGCCGCCACCGGCCTCGTCGGTGAGGTACAGGCACTCGCCCGCCTCGACCGAACCGAACTTGCCCGACTGCGACATCCCCCAGGCGACCAGGCTCCCCAAGCCCAGCGCGGCGACGACGCCCAGCACGATCGCGACCCTGGCCAGGACGCTCAGCGGCGGCGGCTTCGGGAACGGCGTCGGCATTCCCACGTCCGGCATCGCGGGCAGCGGGGCGGGCGCGTTGAACGGGTCGTACTCGGGCGCCCCGCCGGTCGGTGTAGTCGTCAAGATCCCCTCCAGTCACCTGCCGCACATCCTTCCACCAGCGGTGCCGCGGCGGGAGCCGGTGTGGCCGGAACGTATAAAGGAGGATGTGACCGATGGCCCGCTGATCGTCCAGTCCGACAAGACCGTGCTCCTCGAGGTCGACAACAGCCAGGCCGACGACGCGCGGATCGCCATCGCGCCGTTCGCCGAACTGGAACGCGCGCCCGAGCACGTCCACACCTACCGGATCACGCCACTGGCGTTGTGGAACGCGCGCGCCGCGGGCCACGACGCGGAACAGGTCGTCGACGCGCTGACGACGTACTCGCGGTTCCCCGTCCCCCAGCCGCTGCTCATCGACATCGTGGACACGATGGGCCGGTTCGGGCGGCTGCAGATCGCCAACCACCCGGCGCACGGGCTGGTGATGTCGACCATCGACCGCGCGGTGCTGGAGGAGATCCTCCGGCACAAGAAGATCAGCCCGATGCTGGGCGCGCGGATCGACGAAGACACCGTCATCGTGCACCCGTCCGAACGCGGACGGCTCAAGCAAGCGCTCCTGAAGGTCGGCTGGCCCGCGGAGGACCTCGCGGGCTACGTCGACGGCGAGGCGCATCCGATCGAGCTGGCCGAGGACGACTGGGAGCTGCGCGACTACCAGCGCAAGGCCGCGGAGGCGTTCTGGGCGGGCGGATCCGGCGTCGTCGTGCTGCCGTGCGGCGCGGGCAAGACGCTGGTCGGCGCGGCGGCCATGGCGCACGCGAAGGCGACGACGCTGATCCTGGTGACGAACACCGTCGCCGGACGGCAGTGGAAGCGCGAACTGATCGCGCGGACCTCGCTGACCGAAGAGGAGATCGGCGAGTACTCCGGCGAGAAGAAGGAGATCCGGCCGGTCACCATCGCGACGTACCAGGTGGTCACGCGCAAGACCAAGGGCGAGTACCGGCACCTGGACCTGTTCGACTCGCGGGACTGGGGCCTGGTGGTCTACGACGAGGTCCACCTGCTGCCCGCGCCGGTGTTCCGGATGACCGCGGACCTGCAGTCGCGGCGGCGGCTGGGCCTGACCGCGACCCTGGTGCGCGAGGACGGCCGCGAGGGCGACGTGTTCTCCCTGATCGGCCCGAAGCGGTACGACGTCCCGTGGCGCGACATCGAGGCGCAGGGCTGGATCGCGCCGGCGGAGTGCACCGAGGTCCGCGTGACGCTGACGGACGCCGAGAGGCTCGCGTACGCGACGGCCGAGGCCGAGGAGCGGTACAAGCTGGCGGCGACCGCGGACACCAAGACCAAGGTGATCAAATCGCTGGTGGACCGGCATCCGGGCGAGCCGACGCTGGTCATCGGCGCCTACCTCGACCAGCTGGAGATGATCGGCGACGAACTGGACGCGCCGGTGATCCAGGGCGCGACGCGGAACAAGGAACGCGAGGAACTGTTCGACGCCTTCCGGCGCGGCGAGATCAGGACGCTGGTCGTTTCGAAGGTCGCCAACTTCTCGATCGACCTGCCGGAGGCTTCGGTGGCGATCCAGATCTCCGGGACGTTCGGTTCGCGGCAGGAAGAGGCGCAGCGGCTCGGACGGCTGCTGCGGCCGAAGGGCGACGGGCGGCAGGCGCATTTCTATTCGGTCGTCTCGCGGGACACCGTCGACACGGAGTACGCGGCGCACCGGCAGCGATTCCTGGCCGAACAGGGCTACGCGTACCGGATCGTGGACGCGGACGACCTGCTGCGCCCGATGTGACCCCCGCGTTTCGTCCTCTGGTCGCGGTAGTTGCGTGTGCAAGGACCGCAACTAGAGGACTAAACGCGGACAGGTGCGCCGTCCGGGCCAAGGTGTCGCGACCAGAGGACCACCGCGACACCTTCCTCCATTGTGGACGGTGTCGATGGTGCGCTTGTGACGCCAGGGACGCATGAGGCGCCGTCCCGGAGATCCCGCAAACGGGGTATCGAAAACTGTCGGTGCTTCGAACTAGTGTTCGGGTAGAGTTGACCGAACACCAGTTCGAGGGGAAGCCGATGACGATCGCACCGTTCCGCCCGGGTACGCCGCCCGTCCAGACCCTGCCGCCCGGCCGGTGGCACGGCCGGATCTGGGTCTCGGACCTGCCCTTGACCAGGCCGGAGCGCTACACCGGCTGCGTCGCCGAGTTCGACCGGTCCGGGCTGTGGCCGGTGCTGATCCCGCACGACCAGCGGTTCGCGGCCAACGGCGAGGACTGGATCGACGACCGCGGCAGGCTCGCCCCCGCCGACCACCGGATCTCCTCGGCGGACCCGGCCGAGGTGCTGGCCCGCTGGTGGGATACGTCGTGCTGCGACGGCGCCTGCCTTCGCCCGTTCGGCGCGAAGTTCCCCGGCCTCGCCCGCCGTCCGTCGCGCCGGGCGGATCCGCTGGCCGAGGCGGGCAACACCGGGTCGATCCTGGCCGCGCGCGGGCCGCACCGGCTCGCGCTGGTGCAGACCGAGCGGCCCGCCGACATCCCGGCGATCCTCGGCTGGACGGGCATGATCAAGGCGACCGACCAGGTCCACGAGCTGTCCGCGGTCCTGCGCAGCTGGGAAGACCGTTTCGGCGCGACGCTCACGGTGCTGGGCTTCGACTCGATGGAGCTGTCGGTGGCCGCGCCGCCGCGCACCCAGGGCCGCGCGCTCACGGTCGCCGCCGAGCACCGCTCGTTCTGCCTGCCCGCGTTCGCCGGTCAGCCCGGCAACCTGCGCGAGTTCGCCTCCAGCCTGGTCCAGACCCGCCGGTGGCAGTTCTCGTGGGCCTGATCGGGCGTTTGCACCGAGGAGAGAGGGGGAATCAGGGCCGCATGGGAAGGCGGTGATCGACGTCGCCGAGATCAGGGTCGGCACTTCAGGCTGGCGCTACCCACCGTGGCGGGGGAACTTCTACCCGCGCGGCCTGGTGCAGCGACGCGAGCTCGAATACCTGTCCGGCCGGATGAACTCCGCCGAGATCAACGGTTCGTTCTACTCGCTGCAACGGCCGGAGCGGTACCGCTCGTGGGCCGAGCAGACCCCGGACGACTTCGTCTTCGCCGTCAAAGGCGGCCGCTTCATCACCCATCTGAAGCAACTGCGCGACGTCGAGACGCCGCTGGCGAACTTCTTCGCTTCCGGGGTGCTGGCGCTCGGCAGGAAGCTGGGGCCGATCCTCTGGCAGCTGCCGCCACGGCTGTCGTTCGACGCCGATCGCGTCGAGAATTTCTTCGAGCTGTTGCCGCGCACCAGCCACGCCGCCGCCAAGCTCGCGAGCGAGCACGACGACAAGCTCAAGGCCGAGCCGCACACCGATCCGAAGCCGCGCCGGAAGCTCAGGCACGCCGTCGAAGTCCGGCATCCGAGCTTCGCCGAGCCCGAAAGCCTCGACCTGTTCCGGAAGCACGACATCGCGCTCGTGGTCGCCGACACCGCCGGGAAGTTCCCGTTCGTCGAGGAGATGACGAGCGAGGACTTCGCGTACGTCCGCCTGCACGGCGAAGAGGAGCTCTACGTCAGCGGGTACGGCGGCAAGGCGCTCGAACGGTGGGCCCGCAAGATCGAAGGCTGGGGCCGCGACACGTACGTCTACTTCGACAACGACGTCGAGGCCGAGGCGCCGAAGAACGCGATCGCCCTCGCGAAACTGCTGGCCTGACCCGCGCACGCTGCACAGTCAGCGCGCAGTGAGCGGTGTCCTGTTAGGTGACGCGTGAGGTCACGGGCGTACTCGCGTGCTGCGACTGGGGGTCGGCACGCCGGGCGCCCGTGCCTCGCTCAACTTTGGCCGGAGACCAGCGAGGCGAGCTTCGTCCGGACGTCGTCGGCGTCCGGATGCGCGAGCTCGGTCAGCACCCGCACCGAACGCAGCCAGCACTCACGCGCCGACGAGGGATCACCGAGCCGCAGATGGATTCCGCCGAGCTGGGCCAGCACGTCGGCCGCTTCGTAGAGCTCGCCGTGGGCGAAGAACATCTCGACGGCCCGCCGCATGCAGGCGATGCCCTCATCGGCGCGGCCGAGCCCGACGAGCGCGGTCCCCTTGGTGTGCAGGGTGAAGCGGGCTTCGTCGGGGAGCGCGTGCACCTCCAGCGCCAGTGCCTGGTCGGCGAAGTCGAGCGCCTGCTCGAAGCGGCCGACTTGGGTGCAGATGTCCCCGAGGGCCTGCAAGGCGCTGGCCTCCATGCCGGCGCCGACGTTGTGCTCCCGGATGAGCCTCAACGCGCGCGTGCCGTATTCCCACGCCGTGCCGGGGTCCTGGCTGGCCAAGGTGAGGTTGTAGAGCGCCCGCGCCTCCCCTTGCCGGTCCCCGACCTGTCGCTGCAGTTCGACGACCTGCTTCAGGTAGACGATGCTGTCCTCGTACTGGCGGGCGACTCCGCAGACCACGCCCAGTCCACTGAGGATGGCGGCCTCACCGGAGCGGTCCCCCAGATCGCGGGCGGCACGGAGCGCCACGCCGAACACCGAACGCCAGTCCTCCAGCCTGGCCCGCACGATGAAATACGACTGCAGCAGCCAGGCCAGCTGCCAGCACTCCCGGAATCGCCGCTCCCGGTACGCCACGTTCACCGCGGCGATGAGGTTCCCCGCCTCCTCGTCGAACCAGTCCAGCGCCTGTTCGTAGTGCCCGAACTTCAGCCCCGCGCCGTCGAACCGCTCCGGTTCGACGAGCCGGTAGTGCCGATCCGAACGCAAGAGCCGGGACGCGTTCAGCGCCGAGGCGAGCGACGCGTGGAGCAGCCTGTCCAGCACCGCCGTCCGCGCCTCGGGCCCGTCCAGCTTCGCCGAAAGTTCGGCCGCGTAGGCGCGGATCAGGTCGTGGAACTGGTACCGGCCGGGCCTGGACCGCGCGATGAGGTGCGCGGAAGCCAGTTTCGCCAGGTCCGCACGTGCTTCCGCGACGTCGACCCCGGCCACCGCCGCGGCCGCGGGCACGCTGAAGTCGCCGCCGGTGGGCAGGGCGAGCAGCCGCAGCATCCGCGCGGCCCGTTCGTCGAGCGCCCGGTACGAGTACGAGAAGACGGCCCGGACGTTCGTCTCGTCGCCGTCGGCGAGGTCGAACGAGCCCAGCTTGTCCTGTTCGGCGTCCAGCAGCCGGACGAACTCCCGCAGCGCGAGGTCCGGGAACTGCGCCGCCCGCACCGCGAGGATCCGGATGGCCAGCGGCAGCCCGCCGCAGTACCGGACGAACCGTTCGGTGGCCTCGGGATCCTCGGTGACCCGGTCCAGCCCGATCGTCGAAGCGACGAGGGTGATCGCGTCCTCGTCCGGCAGCTCCTCGAGCGCGACTCGCCGCGCGCCGTGGGTCGCCACGAGGGCGTGCAGCTGCCAGCGGCTGGTCACCAGCACCAGGCAGCCGGGGCCGGGCAGCAGCGGCCGGATCTGCTCGGTGCTCGCGGCGTTGTCGAGCAGGATCAGCATCCGGCGGCCCGCGCTGTAGGTGCGCCAGGTGGCCGCGCGGCCGTCGACGCCGGCGGGGATCCGGTCGGCGGGGACGCCGACCGAGACGAGCATGGTTTCGAGCGCGGTCGCGGGTTCGACCAGGTCGCCGGGGCCGTATCCGCGCAGGTTGAGGTACACCTGCCCGCCGGGGAAACGCTCCCCGACCTCGTGCGCGAAATGGACGGCGAGCGTCGTCTTGCCGATGCCGCCCATCCCCTCGATCGACGCGATGGACGTCGACCGCTCGGTGTCCAGCGCTTCCGGGACGAGTCCGTGCAAGGCCTTGAGGTCGCGCTGGCGGCCGGAGAAGACCCGGAGATCCGCCGGGAGCTGGCGCGGGATCATCGGCTCGGCGCCGAGGCGGTACCGCGTCAGCTCGGAGTCCAATGTGGTCTCGACGGCCTCCTCGCCGGTCAAGATCGCCTGGTGCGCGCGCTGCAGTGACGCGCCGGGGTCCAGGCCGAGTTCTTCGGCCAGCACCGCGCCGATCCGGCGGTAGACGTTCAGCGCTTCGGCCTGCCTGCCGGAGCGGTAGAGCGCGATCATCAGCTGCTCGTGCAGCCGCTCCCGCAGCGGGTTCTCGCGGCACAGCCTGGTCAGTTCGGGAACGACCGTGCCGTGCTCGCCGAGGGCGATGAGCGCGTCGGCCCACTGCTCGCGGACACGCAGCCGCTCTTCGCCCAGCTGGTCGGCTTCGTCCCGGAGCAGCGCCTCGGAGTGGACGTTCTGCAGTGCCGGGCCACGCCATTCGGACAGCGCGGCGGCGAACCGCTCCGCGGCCTGGCGCAGGTCGCCGTCCGCCGCGAACCGCGCTCCCGCCGCGGCGAGTGCGCGGAACCGGGCGAGGTCGAGCAGGCTCTCGTCGAGTTCGAGCAGGTAGCCGCCGCGTTCGGTGCGGACGGTGACCTCGTCGCCGAGCGCGCGGCGGACCCTCAGGATGTACGTCTGCAGGGCGCCTTTGGACCGCCGCCGGTCGTCCGGCCACAGCCAGCGGCCCAGTTCCTCGACCGGCACCACCGTGTTCGCGCGCAGCAACAAGCCCGCCAGCACGATGAGCGGCCTGCTGCCGCCCAAGGGCACCGGCAGCCCGTCGGCCGTGACCTCGGTGGGTCCCAGCACGCGAAAGTCGAGTGCCACGTCGCCCATTCTGTCCGGAATCGCGGAAAACGGCATCCGATTCCGGCAGTGGCATGATCGGCGGCGATGGACGTCTACGCGATCCCCCTGCGCACGCGGTTCCGCGGCATCACGGTCCGTGAAGGACTGCTGATCCGCGGTGACGCAGGCTGGGGCGAATTCTGCCCGTTCTCCGACTACTCCGACGCCGAAAGCGCGCCGTGGCTCGCGTCCGCGCTGGAGGCGAGCGAACGCGGCTGGCCGTCGCCGGTCCGGGACAGCGTCGAGGTGAACGCGACCGTCCCGGTGGTGTCGCCGGAAAAGGCGTACGAACTCGTCGCCGCGTCGGGCTGCCGCACGGCGAAGGTGAAAGTCGCCGACCCGAGGGTGAGCCTCGCCGAGGACTGCGCCCGGGTGGAAGCGGTGCGGGCCGCGCTGGGCCCGTCGGGCGCCGTCCGCGTCGACGCGAACATGGCCTGGGACGTCGACACCGCGGTCAAGGCCATCGGCGAACTGGACCGCGCGGCGGGCGGGCTCGAATACGCCGAGCAGCCGTGCCCGTCGATCGACGAACTGGCCGACGTCCGGCGCCGGGTCGGCGTGCGGATCGCCGCCGACGAATCGATCCGCCGGGCCGAAGACCCGCTCAAGGTGGCCGTGGCGGGAGCGGCCGACGTCGCCGTTCTCAAGGTCGCGCCGCTGGGCGGGGTCCGGCGCGCGCTGGAGGTCGCCGAAGCCTGCGGCCTGCCGTGCGTGGTGTCCTCCGCCGTCGAGACGAGCGTCGGGCTCGCCGCCGGACTCGCACTCGCGGGCGCGTTACCCGCACTGGACTTCGCGTGCGGGCTGGGGACGATGTCGTTGCTGACGGGGGACGTCTGCGGCGAGTCACTGTCCCCTGTGGACGGTCGCCTGCCGGTGCCGCGCACCGCTCCCGCTCCGGACCTGTTCGCCGGTCACGCCGCCGCTCCGGAGGTCCGGGCCGCTTGGGAAGACCGCTTCACTCGCGTCCGCGCCCACCTGCGGACGCTATGAAAGGCCCGTTACTTGCAAAATTTGCAAGTAACGGGCCTTTCATAGCGTCCCTGAGCCGAGATCAGCCGCAGTGCTCCAGCGGGGATTCATAGCTGGAGGACCCCGCCGAGCCGCCCCACTTGACGCATTTCGCGCCCGCGGCCGCGCTCACCGGGCCCGCGTAGTACTCGAAGCTGCCGGAGTCGGTCTTCCTCGCCGCGCCTTCCACTTCGAGGAACGCGGAAACCGCGCTGCCCGTGCCCACCGAGGTGGACTTGATGGTGGTGACGCAGTTGTTCTTGTTCGTGCCGTTGTACAGCAGGTACGTGGTCGCGGCGCTGCCGAGCGCCTGCGAGTCGATCACCTTGTAGCCGTCGCCGCACACCTCGACGGCGTCGTACGGGTTGGGGTTCCCGCTGCCGCCGCAGGTGTTCTTCGAGGTCACGTTCGCGTTGGGGTAGCCGAACTTCGCGCCGTTGAAGTACGCGGGCTTGATGTTGTCGGGCCACAGGGCGTCGTTGGTGCGGACCTCGTAGTGCAGGTGGGGGCTGATGTTGTTGCCCGGCTTGGAGGTGTTGCCGACCTCGCCGATCTTCTGCCCCTGCGCGACCTGGACGCCCGCCGCGACCGAGCGCACCTTCAGGTGCGCGTAGTAGGTCGACCATCCCCCACCGTGGTCGATCTTCACCAGGTTGCCGAAGCCGTTCGCCGAACCCTGGTGCGCCGAGGTGACCACCTTGCCCGCGGCCGCCGCGACGACGGTGTCGCCCAGGTCCGCCCCCGCGGAGCTGCCGCGGTTGAAGTCGATTTCGTAGGCCCGGTGCGCGCTGCTGTTGTCGTTGTCGCCGTTCCACACCTGGTTGCAGGGGAACGGGAGCTGGAAGTTGGGACGCGGACCGACGGCGGCTTCGGCCGACGTCGCGGTGATCGCCAGCCCGGCCATGCCCAGCAAGGCGGTGGCGGCCGCGGTGGCCACTCGTCTGAATCTCATCGGATGTCCTTTCTCGGCGTTCGCGAGAAGCGTCCCGAAAGGGCGTACAAGCGAGATACAAACGACCACGAGCCCTCCTGGCCGAGGGGACCAGGAGGACTCGTGCCGCCGCCGCACCGGATCCGTCCGCGTCTTCCCCGTTCCGGTGCTGCATGTCCAGCAGCCAGGCGCAGCCTGTCCGCTGAGGGTGGTGGTGGGGCGGGGTCCGGGTCAGCCGACCCGCTCGATGACGGCCCGGCGGATCAGGAACTTCCCCGGTTCGCGAACCTGCTCGAAGGCGGCGTTGTTCAGCAGCGCGCAGCTGCCGGAAACGCCGGTGACCTCGACGGTCGTGGACTTGTCGTTGTCCAGGTTCGTCACCTTCAGCTTGGTGCCCGCCGGGAACTCGTCGCTGGACGCGGCGGGCGCGCCGCCCTCGCCGGACAACGTCACCGTGGAGCCCTGGCAGACGACCTCGCCGCCCCCCGCGGCCGCGGCTTCCTGGTCGGCCGCCTCGTCCTCGCCCGCCATGGCGTCGTCCATCCCGGCGTCCTGTTCGGCGGCCTTCTCGGCCTCGTCCGCGGCCTGGTTCTGCTCCTGCTTCCCACCGTCGGCCTGGACGACCTCGGTGCAGGTCGCGGCCTGCCGGCGCTGCTGGATGAGGTCGACGACGGCCTGCCGGTTGGCGATCCGCGCTTCGGAGAGGGCGTCCGGATCCGCCTGCTGACCGGCGATGAAGTTGAGATTGTTCCGGAGGGCGGTGTCCAGTCCCTGACAGCTTTCCGAGGCCTGGCCGTCGGGCGTGCTGACCGCGAACATCGCCGCGGCGATGGCGGCCACCCCGAGTACGGACGCGATGCCGATCGTCGCGCGCTTGCGGTGTTTCCCGGCGCTGTTCATCATCCGTGTTTCCTCCGGTCTGGTTCCTCCTCACCCACATCTGGAGATACGGTCGGATAACGAAAGTGGTTCAAACCGATTTCAGCCGAGCCAAGGTTTCGCGATGCGCGCGTAGGTCCCGTCGTTCAGCGCGAGGTGCAGCCACTGGTCGGCCCACTCCTTGAACACGACGTCGCGCGGCAGGAGGTACGCCTTCTCCGAGAAGGTGAACGGCTCGTCGGGATGCACCGCGCACAGGCGCGGGTTCTGCTTTGCCTGCCAACGGGTTTCGGTCGCGTCGGTGATCATCAGATCGGCGCGGCCCGCGATGATCTCGGCGAAGATCGTGTTGTTGTCCGGATGCCGAACGATGGTCGCCCGCTTGAGGTTGGCGTCGGCGAACTGTTCGTTGGTACCGCCCGGATTCACGATCGCCCGCACCCCCGGCTGATCGATCTGTTCCAGCGTCCGGAAGCGCTTTTCGTTCTCGCACAAAGTGATCGGTGTCTTGCCGTCACGAAGGTACGGAGCGGTGTAGAAACCCTTCTTCGCCCGGTCCAGCGTCACCGACACGCCGCCCATCGCCAGGTCGCACTTCCGCCCGACGTCGTCGACGATCGCCTTCCAAGTGGTCTGGACCAGCTGGAGCCGGACACCGAGCCGCGAGGCGAGGTCGCCCGCGAGGTCGATGTCGATCCCGCTCCACACGCCCGCGGCGTCGCGATAGGTGAACGGGCGATAGTCGCCCGTCGAGCACACGCGGAGTTCGCCGCGAGCCTGAACGACGTCGAGCCTGCTTCGCGCGTCATGGCCTTCGGGTGCGGCACTGGCCGTGCCGATTCCCAGCACGGTCAGCACCGCGACCCCGAAAGTGAGCGCCTTCGCCTTGATCGTCATCAAGGCATTTTCCACGCCCTGAGGTAGGCGCGCACCAGCCAAGCGTCGGCCCATGCGGCGTCCGGCGCCTCCGGCAGCGGCGAGGATCCGCGCACCAGCTCTTCGAGACGACGCTCCAGGGACTCGGCCGCGTCCAACGCTTCCTCACGGGTTTTCTTGCCCTGCCTCAGATCACGGAGCCAGCTCAGCCACGGTTCGGGAACGGGCAGCGTGATCCGCCCGGTCTCCAGCAGCTCCACGCCCTGCACGCCGAGGCGCACCATGTGCATGGCGAACTTCGTGTCGAAGCCGTACTTCTCGATCAGCTCCGGCCGCCCGTCCTTGCCCCGCAGCCCGAGCATCCGCTCGCGCTGGGCGCGTGAGTAGCCGAGGAACCGCAGGCCCGCGGCGCGCGAGACGATCCGGTGCGCGTTCTCCCGCAGCTCGGCGCCGAGCTCGTCGATCACGACGATCTCGGACTCCGGCACGAACAACGGCAGCAGGACGGTCGGATTTCCGTTGAGCACGAGACGCATCCACTTGCGCAGCGAGTAGACGGTCAGATCGAGGTCACCGGGACCCGACCGGACGCCTTCGGGCTGCGTGCGGAAGATGTACTGCTCGAACCGCTTGAGGCCGATCACGTGGTCCGGCGGCTCGACGCAGATGCCGAGCTCGTCCCGGTCGTCCTGGCCGAGCACGGCGGTGCCGTGCAGCCCGGACCCGACCTGGCAGCGCAGGATCATGCCCTGCTCGGCGATGGCGGCGAATTCGGGGCTGTCGTGTTTCACCCGAGAAGTTGTACCCGCGGCGACACCGCCCGGGCATCCGGTTTTCCGCCCCCTCAGGGTCGGATTCCAGGGTCGGACCGGGGCCGTACCCCGATGTGCCGGGGGTCGGTCCCGGGCGAACATTGAGCCATGACCAACAGCGTGTACACCCCCCAGGCCACCAAGAAGCTCTTCCGCAGCCGGACCGACAAGATGATCGCGGGCGTCGCGGGCGGCTGGGCCGCCTACTTCGGGATCGACGCCGCGATCCTGCGCATCGCCCTGGTGGCGGGCGCCTTCTTCACCGCCGGTTTCGCGATCCCGGTCTACGTCGCCGCGTGGCTCCTGACTCCGGAGCAGCCGGGCGAATCCTGATCGAGGTGGACGCCGCGCGCAGGGGACGCGGCGTCCACCGGATCGCGTTCAGCCCGCTGAACGCGATCCGAGGGGGCAGGGGGAAGAGGTGAAGGGCCCGGACATGGGGATGTCCGGGCTTTTCGCTTTTCCGGAGTTCGGCCGCGCGAGCGCGCGTTCACCGTTACACTCCCCATGACTTTGTCACAGGGAGCGGGAAGCGGGGGCCTCCATGGCCGGCAATTATCTCAGCCTCAGCGAGTACAAGAGGATGCTCGACGGCGCGCTGGACGACTTCTGCAAGGCGCTCACGAAGCGCTGGTCGGAAGACGCCGTCGACGCCATGACGAAGCTCTCGCCCGCCGTTCCGTGCTCGACCGAGCCCTGGGCCTGGCAATGGCCCGCCGAATCGTACGGCCACCTGACGGCCGGCGACGACAACTGCGGGTACCTCACCTGGGTCATGGACGGCATGCTCGGCCACTACAAGGACGTCCACTGCCAGGGCTGGAATCCGCAGACCCAGAAGTACGTCGAGTGCCACGTCGAGAAGAACCTGGCCCAGATCGAGCGGCTGGCCTGGAACCGGCGGCAGGAGGTCGCCAAGTTCGTCCCCCAGCTGGAGGGGCCTGATCTCGCGAAGCTCGAAGCCGCCCACAACACGTACTTGAACGTCGCCGGCAACCTCGGCTTCCACGACAAGAACGGGCGGGTGACCGAACTGCTGGGGCAGGGCGCGGTCGTCCGGAACGTCGAGTGGCTGGACGGGGCGACCAGCTCGGACGAGGACTGGTTCATCGAGTGGACCGGGCTCGCCGCCAAGGCCTTCCGAGCCGGATTCTTCGCCTCGATCGCGCCGACCATGCTGAACCAGTCGCTCATCCTCGCCAGCCTGTCCAGCCTGTACTCCACGCGCGCCGCGACGATCCAGGCCACCCGGCTCAACATCGTCAAACGGCTCAACTGGGCCACCAAGAAGCTGGACGAAAAGGTCACGCTCAAGGTCTTCACCGCGGACGCGATCCTGGAGAAGGTCGATCGGGCGTCGGCGATCCACGGGATCGCGACCAGCCTGCTGTCCGCGGGGGCGAAACTCAGCAAGGTCGTGAACACCGTCAACGAGGCGGGCGGGAAGGTCCTCGGCCCGGTAGGCGCGGTCCTCGACCTCGCCGGGTTCGTCGGCGGGGTCATCAAGGGACTCACCGTCGAGCAGGACGCCATGTCCCTCCAGGACATCCTGCAGAAGCTCACCACCTCGATCCAAGACGAACACAACGCGTTGTCCGGCCTCGAAGACGACTTCGGCGGGGACGTGCTGGTGCTGCAGAAGGCGATCGCGGGGGTGCACAGCTACAACCTCGAGCTCTACGACCTCACGGCGAACACGCTGCCGAACCGGACCGAGCGCGAGAAGAACACGGGGATCACCGTCAAGATCCACTTTCTCCTGCGGGTGGCGCAAACCTGCTTCGAAGCGGCCGAGGGCTATTCGGCACAACTGCGGATTCTCGCCGAGGCCGACCGTGCCGACCGGCACCTCGCGGGCCGTGACGAGCAGACGTGCACGGGCGACGACTCGACCTTGGAGATCCGCGACGCCGTCGAGCAGTTCATGAGGACGAGCTGCGCCCGGTTCCTGCTCGCCGGTGAGCAGCTCCGGAAGGCCGCCGAGGCCTACGCGAAAACGGACGGGCAGCTCTCGGACGATCTCAAGAAGCTGTTCGCGGACTGGGAGAACGCCACCGCGGGCAGGAAGAAGATCGACCCCAATCCCGAGACGGTCGAACGGGAGAACCCGGCCAAGGAGGCGGGCTCGACCGACCGGACGAGCCTCGAACCCAGGAAGCCTTCGGACCCGAACTCCACCAACCCGTACGAGAAGGACCGCCAGCGGCAGGGTGGCGGGTACCTGGTGGACGGGCAGGTCTAGGCCCGTCGGACCGCCGTCGGTCGGGTGGTCGTGAAGGGCACCTTGCCTCGGCTCAGCCGAAGAAAGTCGACCTTCAGGCGATTCGAGTTCTCTTACCGAAGCCCGGTCCTCACTTCACGGCAAAGGAAAAGCCCGGACGCGCGAGGCGCGTCCGGGCTTTCCGGTGTTACGGGCTCGAACTCAGAAGTCCATGCCACCCATGCCACCGGACGGGTCGGCGGGAGCGGCCGAGGCCTTCTCCGGCTTGTCCGCCACGACGGCTTCGGTGGTCAGGAACAGCGCCGCGATGGAAGCGGCGTTCTGCAGCGCGGAGCGGGTGACCTTCGTGGGGTCCGGCACGCCGGCGGCGAGCAGGTCCTCGTAGACACCGGTGGCGGCGTTGAGGCCGTGACCCTGCGGGAGGGACTTGACCTTCTCCGCCACGACGCCGCCTTCGAGGCCGGCGTTGATCGCGATCTGCTTGAGCGGCGCCTCGACGGCGACCTTGACGATGTTGGCACCAGTGGCCTCGTCGCCCTCGAGCTTCAGACCGGCGAAGGCAGCCTCGGCGGCCTGGATGAGAGCGACGCCACCACCGGCGACGATGCCCTCTTCGACGGCGGCCTTGGCGTTGCGCACTGCATCCTCGATGCGGTGCTTGCGCTCCTTCAGCTCGACCTCGGTGGCGGCACCGGCCTTGATGACGGCCACGCCGCCGGCCAGCTTCGCCAGACGCTCCTGGAGCTTCTCGCGGTCGTAGTCCGAGTCCGAGTTCTCGATCTCGGCGCGGATCTGGTTGACGCGACCCTGGATCTGGTCGGCGTCGCCCGCACCCTCGACGATGGTGGTCTCGTCCTTGGTGATGACGGCCTTGCGCGCCTTGCCCAGCAGGGAAAGGTCCGCGTTCTCCAGCTTGAGGCCGACGTCCTCGGAGATGACCTGGCCACCGGTCAGGATCGCGATGTCCTGCAGGATCGCCTTGCGGCGGTCACCGAAGCCCGGGGCCTTGACGGCGACGGACTTGAAGGTGCCGCGCATCTTGTTGACGATCAGGGTGGCCAGAGCCTCGCCCTCGACGTCCTCGGCGATGATCAGCAGCGGCTTGCCGGACTGGATGACCTTCTCCAGCAGCGGCAGCACGTCCTTGACGGTGGAGATCTTGGAACCGAAGAGGAGGACGTACGGGTCCTCGAGCTCGGCTTCCTGACGCTCCGGGTCGGTCACGAAGTAACCGGAGATGTAGCCCTTGTCGAAGCGCATACCCTCGGTGAGCTCGAGCTCGAGCCCGAAGGTGTTGCTCTCCTCGACGGTGACGACGCCTTCCTTGCCGACCTTGTCCAGCGCCTCGGCGATGAGCTCGCCGATGGTGCGGTCAGCGGCCGAGATCGAGGCGGTAGCAGCGATCTGCTCCTTGGTCTCGATCTGGACGGCCATCTTGTGCAGCTGCTCGGTGATGGCCTCGACGGCCGCCTCGATGCCACGCTTCAGGCTGATGGGGTCGGCCCCGGCGGCGACGTTGCGCAGACCCTCGCGGACGAGAGCCTGGGCGAGCACGGTGGCGGTGGTGGTGCCGTCACCCGCGACGTCGTCGGTCTTCTTGGCAACTTCCTTGACGAGCTCGGCCCCGATCTTCTCCCACGGGTCTTCGAGCTCGATCTCCTTGGCGATGGAGACACCGTCGTTGGTGATCGTCGGCGCGCCCCACTTCTTTTCGAGCACGACGTTCCGGCCCCGCGGGCCGAGGGTCACCTTGACGGCTTCGGCGAGGATGTTCAAGCCACGCTCAAGACCGCGGCGGGCGTCCTCGTCGAACGCGATCAGTTTGGCCATTTCGGTGTGGTCCTCCGGTATTGGGCGCCGCCGCACGCTCTGCCTCGAATGTCACAGAAGCGCGGCGGCAGGACTCTTCCTCGGCCAGGCTCGGTGCCCGCGACGGACGACCCACCCACTCAAGGGTGCGGCCTCACCGTCCCGACCTTCAGGCGAGCGGTCGGTGACCGCCTGCCTGGCACTCGACGGCGTCGAGTGCCAATGCCGTGTTTAGCACTCTCCAGGGTCGAGTGCAAGAACCGCAGGTCAGCGTGGTGCTGTGTCAGTTGCCCGGCTTGATGGAGATCGACGTCGGCGGAGCCTTCGCCGACGACTCCGGGGACTGCGACTGCGAGTCGCCGGGGCCGACCGGGATGTTCGGCGCGGTGGTCTGCGGGCCGTTGCCACTGCTCGAATCACCGAAGACGAGGATCGCCGCGACGATCGCGCCCGCGACCACGAGGACGCCGACGATGATCCAGATCCACTTGGCGCCGCCGCCCTTCTTGGGCTGCTGCTGGAAACCGCCCTGCTGCGGCGGCGGGCCGTAACCGGGCGGCGGACCTTGCTGGTAGCCGCCCTGCTGGAAACCGCCTTGCTGCGGCGGGGGGCCGTAACCCGGGGGCGGGCCCTGCTGGAAACCACCGGGCTGCTGGTAGCCGCCCTGCTGCTGCGGCGGGCCGTACCCGGGCGGCGGGCCCTGCGGCGGGGGTCCCTGCGGTCCCGGTCCCTGCTGGCCGTAGCCGGGCTGCTGTCCTCCGTACGGGTGCACGGGGCCCCCCTCTCCCTGTGGCGGCGTGTTCTGCCGTTGCGGTACCGCCTGCTGGACGGTCGCGGCCGCCACCTGCCCTGGCGGGCCCGGGGGCTCGTTCGACGCCGCGAGCGGACCGAGGGCGCGCCTGGCGGCCGCGATCATCTCAACACAGTTCGGGTAGCGATCGGCGGGATTCTTCGCCATTCCCTTCCGGACGACCTCGTCGATCCCGGCGGGCACGCCGACGATCCGCGAGATGGCCGGGGGCTCGCCGTTCAGGTGCCCCTTGATGACCGTCTGCACGTCGCCCTTGAAGGGCGGGCTGCCGGTCAGGCAGGCGTAGAGGACGCAGGTGAGGGCGTACTGGTCGGTGCGGCCGTCGAGCGGCTCGCCGCGCAGGTGCTCGGGCGCGGCGTAGGTGGGCGAACCGAGGAAGTCGCCGCCGCGGGTGCGGTGTCCGGTGGCGCCGCGGCGGGTCAGGCCGAAGTCGGCGACGTAGACGTGCTCGCGCGAGGTCTCCTTGCTGGTGACCAGGACGTTGGCCGGTTTGACGTCGAGGTGTACGAGACCCCGGTTGTGCAGGGTGTCGAGCGCGTCGGCGACCTGGTCGAGCATGGTGAGCGTGCGGGCGGGCGCGATCGGGCCGCCGGAGATCAGCCCGGCGAGGTCCCCGCCGTCGACCATCCGCATGGCGATGTAGAGCATGCCTTCGAGCTCGCCGAAGTCGTACAAGGGCACGACGTTGGCATGGTCGATCGCGGACGTGTTCCGCGCCTCGTCGACGAAGCGCTCGCGGAACTCGGCGTCGGCCCCCAGGTGATCACCGATGACCTTCAGTGCCACCTTGCGTCCGAGCCGCACGTCCGTGGCCTTGTAGGTCACGCTCATGCCGCCCTTGCCGAGCACACCGTCGATGCGGTAGTTGCCCAGCCGGCGACCGGTCAGGTCCCCCGACTCATCGCCTGTCACGCAGCGCAGCCTAACGCGCCAGTTCCGGCGGCTGCCGCGGGTCGCCTGAACCCGGCGCTAAACCTTGCGCACGTCCGCCGCTTGACTCCGCCCGTCACGGCCGGACTGGACTTCGAATTCCACGCGGTCACCCTCGTCGAGCGTCCGGAATCCGTCGGCCTGAATGGCCGAGTAGTGGACGAAGACGTCGGGCCCTTCGGTGGATTCGATGAATCCGTAGCCCTTTTCCCAGTTGAACCATTTGACGGTGCCGACTGCCACTGCGCACTCCCTCAGCACGGGGCCCGCCGGCCTTCTCTGCCCCGGACGGCGGTTTCGAGTGCAGTTCACGCTACCCGAATTACCGGCTTCGGCAATGGTCGATTCGTCCCAAGGTCACCCGCGAGAAAGCCGCCTATTGCGCGCTTGCACAAGGACGCGTCCTGGTCCTGCGAAGTCCAGCGCGAGCCCCTCGCCGGTGCGGACCGACTGCGGACCCGCCTGGTCGACGGCGCGGAGACGGCACTGCACGGTGTCCGGATAGGCCAGCAGGAAGTCCGGCCGCACGGTGACGAGTTCGCCCGCGGTGAGTTCGAAGGCGTCGACCGGGCCCTGCGCGGCCAGCACGAGCGGACCGCTTCCGCTGTAGTGCTCCAGGAAACCGGAATCGGCCCCGAAGAGCTTCTGCAGCGGCGCCCAGCCGGGGTCCTGCCTGATGGTCGCCGGCCGGGCGAGGATCGCGTCCCGGCTCACGCACCAGCCCGAGCCGCCGGTGAACTCCAGCGGGTAGACGTCGCCGGCGGTCAGCGGCGCGAAGTCGATCCAGCCGCCGCCCTCCGGCGCGTTGAACACCGACGGGGCGGCCTTGCCCGCCCGGGAACCGCCGCGCGCGGGAACGGTTTCGGTGATGCCGAAACTGCTGGCCAGCATGGTGTCCCCGGCGGCCTGGACGGCCTCGCCGGGGGACAGCAGGATGCGGGCGACCCCGAAGTTGGGGGTGTGCCTGGTCTGGACGCGCATGCGCTCAGCGGGCGGGGACCTGGGCGATCACCCAGGCGGACAGCGCCGACGGGTTACGGGTCTGGGTGAGCAGCTGGCCAGGCCCGGCGAAGTCGAAGACGAGGCCTTCGCCGCTCTTCATCGACTGGATGACGCCGGTGGCGACCTTGCGGATCTGGTACTGCACGGTGTCGGCGAACGCGACGACGTGCCCGGTGTCGATGGTGATCACCTCGCCCTGCTGGAGGGTGACCGTCTCCAGCGCGCCGTAGCAGGCCACGACCAGCGGGCCCTGTCCCGTCGCGTGGGTCAGGAAGCCGCCTTCGCCGCCGACGAGGTTTTTGAGCCCGCCCCATTTGGTCTCGGTCTGCACGCCGTGGGAGGACGCGAGCCACGAGCCGCGGGTGACGCACCAGCCGGTGCGGCCGTCGAGGTTGATGATCTGCATGTCGCCCGGCAGGTTCGCGGCGACGTCGACCCAGCCGCCGTTCTGCGGGGCGGTGTAGGTGGAGATGAAGAAGGACTCGCCGGAGAGGAAGGCGCGGCCGAGGCCCTTCATGATGCCGCCCTGCGCCTGTGACTGGACCTGCACGCCGTAGCTCGTCGCCATCATCGCGCCCGACTCGACCTGCGCCGGTTCACCCGGCGCGAGCATGAGCCTCGCCACCGCGAACGATGGCTGGTGACGGATCTGAACCTGCATGTCTTCTTCTCCCCGGTGGTCGTTGTGACGCGCAGAGTCTTGCATGCGGGCCCGGAGGCGGGAGGATGGTCGGCGTGATCTCCGTCGACGCCCACCGTGAGACCGTCACCGGCCTGCTCGGGAACGCCCCCGTCATCAGCCTTCCGCTCGCCTCCGCCGCCGGGCTCGTCCTGGCCGAGGACGTGCTCGCGGGGGTTTCGCTACCGCCGTTCGACAACTCCGCGATGGACGGTTACGCCGTCCGCGCGGCGGATGTCGCCGAAGTTCCCGTGACACTGCCCGTCGCCGACGACATCCCCGCCGGCCGCGTCGACATCGGGAAGCTGGAGCCGGGTACCGCGCACCGGATCATGACCGGCGCCCCGCTGCCGCCCGGCGCGGACGCGGTGGTGATGGTCGAGCACACGGACGGTGGCGTGACCGACGTCCGGATTCTCAGGACAGCCGTCCCGGACGCGCACATCCGGCATCTCGGCGAAGACGTCGTCGAGGGCACGGTGGCGCTGCCCGCCGGAACCGTGCTCGGCCCGGCGCAACTGGGTCTCGCGGCGGCTGTCGGCCTCGCCGAGGTTCCGGTGCGGAGGCCGCTGAAGGTCCTCGTCGTGTCGACCGGCACCGAACTCGTCGACGCGCCGAATCCGTTGCGGCACGGGCAGATCTACGAATCGAACAGCATCATGCTGGCGTCCGCGATCCGTGCGCTCGGCTGCGAGGCCGAGGTCGTGCGCAGTGTCGTCGACGACGTGGACGAGTTCCGCGCGGTGATCGAGCCGCGGCTGGCGGACGTGGATCTTCTGGTGACTTCGGGCGGGGTCAGCGCGGGGGCGTACGAAGTGGTGAAGGACGCGCTGACCGGGCAGGGCGTGGAATTCCGGAAGGTCGCGATGCAGCCGGGCGGGCCGCAGGGCTGCGGGCGGTGGAACGGCGTGCCGGTGGTGACGTTGCCGGGCAACCCGGTGAGCGTGCTCGTCTCGTTCGAGGCGTTCCTGCGGCCGGCGTTGCTCGCGGCGATGGGGCATTCCGGCGTCGACCGGCAGAAGGTGCGGGCCCGGCTGACCGAGGCGATGAAGTCCCCCGCCGGGCGGCGTCAGTTCCGGCGGGGCTTCTACACGCATTCGGAGGGCGAGGTCACCGGGGTCGTCGGACCGCGCGGCGGCCCCGGCTCGCATCTGCTGGCGTCGTTCACGCAGGCCAACTGCCTGATCGTGCTGCCGGAGGAGGTGGACTCGGCCGAGCAGGGCGACGAGGTGGACGTCCTGCTGCTGTGACCTCTGCCGTGTCGCGTTTAGCCCGCTAAACGCGACACGGAGGGGAAGTCGCGGCACCGGCCGATCGGCGTGAACAGCAGGGCCGCGACGGCGAGGACCTCGAGCCCGGCCATCAAGCCCAGCGTCTGCCGCACGCCGGCGGTCTCGCCGAGGATCCCGCCGAGCAGGCCGCCGAGCGCGATCGCGCCGAAGCTGAGCACGGACATGCTCGCGGTGACCCGGCCGAACATCGCCGCCGGGACGTAGCGCTGTTTGAAGGTGGCGTTGAGGACGTTCGAGCCGACGACCCCGGCGCTGAGCGAGAATCCGGCGGCGACGAAGAAGGCGAGCCCCCAGCCGTCCCGCGCGAGCGGCCCCAGCAACATCATCAGCGCCCCGAAGGCCTCGCAGAGCACGAAGGCCCGCGCGGTGCCGATCCGCGCGGCGAGTTTGCCCGACAACGCGGCTCCGACGACGCCGCCCAGGCCGGCGAGGGCGAGCACGATTCCGGCGGTACCCACTCCCACGCCGAGATCCCGGACGAGGAACACGACCTCGATCGATTGGTAGCCCATGAGCGCGACGTTCGAGATCGCGCCGAAGACCGCGAACACCCGCAGGTACCGGTCGTGGAGGACGAAGTCGAGACCCTCGCGGATCTCGTCCCGCAGTCGCGTCCGCGTCTTGGCCGGGCGCTCCGGCTCGCGGTAGCGGATGGAGCGCAGGCACAGCACGGAGATCCCGAAACTGACGGCGTCGGCGAGCACCCCGGCGACGGCGCCGAACGCGTGGGCGAGCAGACCGGCGAAAGCGGGACCGCCGATCTGCGCCGCGGACTCGCTGCCCTGCAGCTTCTCGTTGGCCTCCTGGAGGTCTTCCTTCTCGACCAGCGAAGGCAGGTACGCGCGGTAGGCGACGTTGAAGAACACCTTCGCGACTCCGCCCGCCAGCGCGACGACGAGCAGTTGGGTCATCGTGAGCAGTCCGAACCACGCGGCGATCGGGACGCTCAGGAACACCAGCATGGAGAAGGTGTTGCACGCCAGCATGATCGGCCGTTTCGGGCGCCGGTCGACCCAGGCGCCCGCCGGCAGTCCGATCAGCAGCCACGGCAGCCAGGCGGCCGCGGTCAGCAGCCCGACCGCGAACGTGCTGGCCTGCAGGGCGACCACGGCGACGAGCGGCAGCGCGACGACCGCGATGGAACTGCCGAGCACGCTGGTCGTCTCGCCGGTCCACAGCAGCCGGAAATCCCGGGAGCGCAGCAATCCGCCGCGTTCGCGGACGCTCACGGCCGGGCCGGGACGGCTCGGGTGGCGAAGAACACCGGCCTGCGTTCCTGGCCGTCGTCCGGCTGTTCCCGGTCGCTGTACTCCCGGAGCAGCGCCTGGATCCGGCCCTCGATTTCGGCCATTTCCGCGACCGAGAGCTTCATCCAGCTGTCGGTGGCGAAGGCGGCTCGGTGCCACTCCTCCGGATAGGTCTCGCGTTCGGCGAACCATTGGCGCGCCATGGAAACCTGGCGTTCGAGGGCGAGGGATTCGGCGGCGGCCGCGACCGGGTCGTCGGGGAAGTCCGACGGCGACCAGGAAACCGCGTAACCGACGCGGCGCCACCAGCGCTCACGCCGGTCTCGGGCTAGTTCCGGCGCCTCCTCGACCAGGTCGCTGGCGGCCAGCACCTTGAGATGGTGGCTGACGTTCCCGACCGCCTGCCCGGTCCGCTCGGCGAGTACGGACGCCGTGCACGGGCCGTCGAGACGGAGGACGTCGAGCAGGCGGCGCCGCAGCGGGTGGGACATCGCGGCGAGCACCTTCGAATCGTGGACTTCACGCACTTCACGGTCGGCCATAACGCACAACAGTAGTTGCACAAGAGCCCTTGTACAAGTCTTCTTGTGCGCTACTCCATCCGCGTCGGTAATCTCGTGGCATGGGTTTCTTCTCGTGGATCGTGTTCGGCGCCATCGCCGGGTGGCTGGCCAACGTCGTGGTGGGCGGCCCGGACCGGCGTGGCGGCTGCCTGTTCAGCATCCTGGTCGGCGTGCTCGGCGCGGCGCTCGGCGGTTTCATCTACCGCCTCGCGACGGGCACCGAGCGGTCCTTCGAGTTCGACTTCCCCAGCTTCGGCGTGGCCATTCTCGGCTCGATCGTGCTGCTCGCCCTGCTGCGGCTGGTGCGCGGCTCGGGGCGGCGCGACTCGCGGTCTTCGTATCGCCGGTGATCGGCCGGGTGACCGTTGGTAACGGTTTTCCCGTGACCGGTGATCACCGGCTTCCGCCGAACTAGAGTGGGACGTTCGCTCAGTTCCAGTGGCCGCGTCCGGGTGCATGTGCCGTCGGGGGGCATATGCACCCGGACGCGCGTGCCTCGGCGATGACCGAGACGGCGCGGACAGGGTCGATGAGCGAAGGCATCGGCGCCGCCGAAATGTCCCTCTTCCAGGCTCGGAACAGCTCGGCGAGTCGCTCGCCTGCGGGGTCCGGACTGGCGGGCATTCGCGGGTCCTCAAGGTCGGCGATCGGCATCAATTACCTAGAGTTATCGCGTATTTCCACCTTCCGTTACCGGGATGTGGTCCCTCCCACCCGAGGCGGGGAAACCCTTCCGGGGGAGGCCACGGCCCGCCCCCGGACAGGGCGGTAGCGTGGTGGCTCTTCATGCCCCCACCCCCCGACACGAACTGCGGTGAACCCGACCAATGAGCGGCAACCGGCCGGAATCCACTGGAAACCCACTCACGCACGCCGTGAAGCTGGCCCGCGAGACCGTTCCGCCGATGCACCCGGCCGGCAGGCCGTTCGTGTTCGGCGGTCTCGCCGCGACGCTGGTGTTGCGGAAGTTCTCCAAGCGCCTCGGTGTCGTCGGCGCGCTCGCGACGGCCGCCACGGCCGCGTTCTTCCGTGAGCCCAAGCGCGTCCCGCCCACCCAGTCCGGCCTCGCGGTCGCGTCGGCGGACGGTCTGGTCTCGCTGATCGAAGAGGCCGTGCCGCCGCCCGAGCTGGGCCTGTCCGCCGAGCCGCGGATGCGGGTGAGCGTGTTCCTGTCGGTGTTCGACGTGCACGTCCAGCGGATCCCGGCGTCGGGTGTGATCGAGCGGGTCGCGTACCGGCCCGGGAAGTTCCTGTCGGCGGACCTGGACAAGGCGAGCGAGGACAACGAGCGCAACTCCGTGCTCATGCGCACCGAAGACGGCCACGAGCTCGTCGTGGTGCAGATCGCCGGGCTGGTGGCGCGGCGCATCCTCTGCGAAATCCGCGAGGGCGACAAGGTCGGCGTCGGCTCGACGTACGGCATCATCCGCTTCGGCTCGCGAGTCGACCTGTACCTGCCTCCCGGCAGCAAGGTCCTCGTCTCGAAGGGCCAGCGCACGATCGGCGGCGAGACCCCGATCGCCGAGCTGCCCTCGGCGCCGCACTCGGAAGGCTGATCCATGGTCCGTGTGACCACTCCCGGCGTGCGGCTGCTGCCGAACGCCATCACGGTGCTCGCCCTGTGCGCCGGTCTGTCGTCGGTGCAGTTCGCGCTGATCGGCAACTATCCGATGGCGATCGCGTCGATCGGGATCGCCGCGGTGCTCGACAGCCTCGACGGCCGGATCGCGCGGCTGCTGGACGCGACGTCGAAAATGGGGCAGGAGCTCGACTCACTGTCCGACGGCATCTCGTTCGGTGTCGCGCCCGCGCTGGTGCTGTACGTCTGGCACGCCGAGGGCGAGCGGATCGGCTGGGTGGCGTCGCTGATCTTCGCGGTCTGCATGATCCTGCGGCTGGCACGGTTCAACACGCTGATCGAGGACACCGAGCAGCCGCCGTACGCGGGCGAGTTCTTCGTCGGTGTGCCCGCGCCCGCCGGTGGCCTGCTGGCGATGCTGCCGCTGATCCTGGAGCTGCAGTTCGGGCAGGGCTGGTGGTCGCACCAGTACACGGTGTGGGTGTGGACGATCGCCGTGGCCGCGCTGCTGATCAGCCGGATCCCGACGCTTTCGCTGAAGACGGTGAAGGCGCCGGCGAAGGCGATCGCGCCGCTGCTGGTCGGGGTGGGCCTGCTGGCCGCCGCGATCATCCAGTTCCCGCTGGTGGCGCTGGCGATCGCGCTGGTGCTGTACCTGGCGCACATCCCGTACTCGGTGTACCGGCAGCGCTGGCTGGCCAATCACCCGGAGGCGTGGATGGCGCCGCCGCGGGAACGGCGGGCGATCCGGCGTTCCTCGAGCCGCCGGCGGCTGGGCCTGCGCCCGCCGCTGCGGCGCGTGGTGGCCGGTGCCGCCCAGCGCGTCCGGCTGCAGCGAGGCGAACAGCACGTCGCACGCGCTCCGCGCACCCTCACCAACGACAAGGACCGCGACAACGGCCGGGGCCCCCGGCGCCGCTCGTGGCGCCGAATCGGCCTCCGTAAACGCTGACCCCGCGTTCCCCCACCCCCCGCCCGTCCCAGGGGGACGGCCCCGCGCCCAGCGTATCGGGGCCGACCGACGGGACCTGGGGAAACGGGGGCCGGGAGCGGGAGTTGTCCACAACGGGGTGACCCTGTGGACAACTTGGGGACAAGTGGCCTGGAGCTGGCCTCGGTCGCTCTATCCGGATTGCTCAGTACATGAAGGCCCCCTTCCTTGCGCCTAACGCAAGGAAGGGGGCCTTCACGTACTGACACGGCCATGTACTGACACGGCGCCACCGCGACACCAAAGGTCCCTTGCTCACCGCGCCGAAGCGGCCAGCCCGCCGATCACCAGGTCCAGCTGGAATTCGAAGTCCTGCAGGCAGTCGCCCTCCAGCATCGACGGCAGCACCCGGTGCAGGGCGGGCAGCTCACGAGCGGTCACCAGTCGCTGGAACCACGCGTCGACAGGCTCGGCACGCGCCTCGGAAACGCCGCCGGAAAGCCCCACGGATTCGGTCAGCACGGCCCCGAACACCAGCCCCATCAGCGATCGGTAGCCCCGCGCCGCACCGCGCTCGTCCAGTCCCGCGTCCAGGAGTGCCGCGAGCATCGCGTCGATGAACTTCAGCGCCCCCACCGAACGCGGGTTGGCCTGATCCGTCGCCAAAGCGCGCACGACGACCGGGTAGTGCGAGAAAGCCGCGTACAGGCCGCAGGTGAGCGCCCGCAGCCGCGAATCCCAAGGACCGGGAGCGGGCAGCGGGACACCTTCGAAGACCCGCGCGGTCAACCCGTCGAGCAGATCACCCTTGTTCGCGACGTGGTTGTACAGCGACATCGCCTCGACGCCCAGCTCAGCGGCCAATTTTCGCATCGACAGCCCGGCCAGGCCGTGTTCGCTCGCGAGCCGCAGCGCGGCGTCGAGCACCTTCTCCCTGCTGAGCGCCATGGCCCGAATCTACCGTGAGCCACTTACGCCGTAAGTACTTACATCGTATGCTTACGTCGTAAGTCACCTCTGGGAGGAATCATGGACGCCGAAACCCTGCTCACCACCACCCGCTCGGTCCGCCGCAAACTCGACTTCGAGCGCCCGGTGCCCACCGACGTGCTCAAGGACTGCCTCCGGATCGCGCAGCAGGCCCCCGCCGCGGGCAATCTCCTCGACGCCGCGCATTGGGTGGTCGTGACCGACCCCGCCCTGCGCACCCCCATCGCGCGGATCGTCCGCGAAGACGCCATCGCCACGATGAAGCGCTACGAGCATCTCGTCGACCCGTCCGCCTTCACCTCGGCGCGGCACCTCGTCGACAACCTCGACCGCGTCCCGGCGCTGGTGATCCCCTGCCTGACCGGCCGCCCGCCGGAGGGACACATCGAGCAGAGCGCCTACTACGGCTCGTCGTACCCGGCGATCTGGAGCTTCCAGCTCGCCCTGCGTGCCAAGGGCCTCGGCAGCTCGATGTGCGGCTATCACCTCGCCGAGCACGAAGCCGACGTCGCCGGCCTCCTCGGAATCCCGGCCGACGTCACGCAAATCTCCCTGCTGGCCGTCGCGTACACGACCCAGCGGGACTTCCGGCCCGGCAAGCGGCCGCCACTCGACCGGATCGCGCACTTCAACGGCTGGGCGGCCTGAGCCTGGATAGGGTGACGGGGTGAGCGCACCCCAGATCACGCTGACCGTCCGGCACACCCCCTCCGCCCTGGATTCCCGCCGCGGCGTCGTCCGGCTGCACCCCGAAGTCCTCGACGCGCTCGGCCTGATGGCCTGGGACGCCGTCCGCCTCACCGGCGCGCGGGTCAGTTCCGCGCTGGCCGCCCCGTCGGAGGCGGAGGGGATCCCGGGCGTGATCCTCCTCGACGACGTCACGATGTCGAACCTCGGCGTGACCGAGGGCTCGGAAGTGGTCGTCGCACCGGCGGAGGTGTCGGCGGCGAAGACGGTCACCGTGTCGGGTTCGCGGATGGCGAGCGTGTCGCTCTCCCCGCACACCCTGCGGCTCGCCCTGATCGGCAAGGTGCTGACCGTCGGCGACGCGGTTTCCCTGCTCCCCCAGGATCTCGCGCCCGCGCCGGGCTCCGACGTCTCCGCGGTCCGCGGCCAGCTCTCCCGCGCCATCGGCATGACGTGGACGAACGAGCTGCTCACCGTCACCGCCACCGAGCCGTCGGGACCGGTCGCCGTCGGACCGTCCACTGTGGTCAGCTGGCGTGACGGCGCCCGCACCGGCGAGGCCGCGCCCGCCGCCGCCCCGGCCCGCGCCGGGACGACCTTGGTGCGCAGCACGCCCTCGACTCCGCACGAGGACTTCATCGACGCCGAGATCGTCGAAGACGAACAGCTCGACGAGGTGGCCGAGGAATCCGTGCCTCCCCTGTCGGACCTCGCCGGATCCGAATCGGCCGCGCGCAAGCTCGCCGAATGGTTCGACCTGGCCTTCCACCGTCCGGAGCTGCTGGCCAAACTCGGGACGTCGGCGCATCTCGGCGTCCTGCTGTCCGGGCCGGAAGGCGTCGGGAAGGCGACGCTGGTCCGCGCCGTGGCACAGGCCGAGAAGGTGCGGGTGGTGTCGCTCGCGGCGCCGAACATCGCCGTTCTCGATCCAAACGTGGCCGCCGCGCGGCTGCGAGAGGCGATCGAGCAGGCCACGCGCGACGAAGACCCCGCCGTCCTGCTGATCACCGACATCGACGCGCTGCTGCCCGCGTCCCAGCCGCCGCCGCTCGCGACGGTCGTCCTCGACGACCTGCGCAAGGCCTTGCGCAGCAAGGGGTTCGCGGTCATCGCCACCACCGGGCGGGCCGAGTCCACCGATCCGAGGCTGCGCGCCGCCGACCTGCTCGACCGCGAACTCGGCCTGCCGCTCCCGGACGCCAAGACCCGCACGGAACTGCTGCGCGTGCTCCTGCGCGACGCCCCGCTGGAGTCCGGCGTCGACGTCGGCCCGATCGCCGAGCGCACCCCCGGTTTCGTGGCCGCCGACCTCATCGCCCTCCGCCGTGACGCCGCCCTCCGCGCCGCGCTGCGGCAGCGCGACGCCGAGGAACCGCGGATCTCCCAGCAGGACCTGCTCGACGCGCTGACCACCGTCCGCCCGATCTCGATGTCCACTTCGGACAATCTGGCCACCGGCGGGCTCACCCTTGACGACGTCGGCAACATGACCGACGTCAAGCAGTCGCTCACCGAGGCGGTGCTGTGGCCGCTGCGCTACCCGGACTCGTTCGCCCGTCTCGGTGTCGACCCGCCGCGCGGCGTGCTCCTCTACGGGCCGCCCGGCGGCGGCAAGACGTTCCTGGTCCGCGCGCTCGCGGGCACCGGCGCGCTGAACGTTTTCGCGGTCAAGGGCGCCGAGCTGATGGACAAATGGGTCGGCGAGTCCGAGCGCGCGGTGCGGGAACTCTTCCGCCGCGCCTCCGAGGCCGCGCCGTCACTGATCTTTCTCGACGAGATCGACGCGCTCGCCCCGCGGCGCGGCCAGTCTTCGGACTCGGGCGTGTCGGACCGGGTCGTCGCGGCCCTGCTCACCGAGCTGGACGGTGTCGAGCCGATGCGCGAGGTCGTCGTCCTCGGCGCGACGAACCGGCCGGAACTGGTCGACCCGGCCCTGCTGCGGCCTGGACGGCTGGAACGTCGCGTCTACGTCCCGCCGCCGGACGCGCACGCGCGTGAGGCGATCCTGGCCGCCAGCGCGAAGAACACCCCGCTCGCGTCCGATGTGGACCTCGCGGCCTATGCGGCCACTTTGGACGGTTACTCGGCGGCGGACTGCGCGGCGCTGATCCGGGAGGCGGCGCTGACCGCGATGCGGGAGTCGCTGGAGGCCAAGGAGGTCACCGCCGCGCATCTGGCGAAGGCGGCCGAGGCCGTGCGGCCGTCGCTCGACCCGGCCCAGCTGGCGGCTCTGGAGGCCTACGCCCAGAACCAGGCATGAGTACGCGAAAGGCCCTCTTCCTCGCGATGGGAAGAGGGCCTTTCGCGTACTCGGCTAAGAGCCGGTCTTGTCGTTGACCTTGTAATCCTTGGTGACGATCACGATCACACCGGGGCCGATGTTCTGGATCTCCGCGAACCTCGGCTCGGCGCGGAACCCGAACTCCAGGGCCAGCGCCTTCGCGGCGGCTTCCTCGTCGGTGCCCGGCCGGTAGTAGGCCACGGTCTCGGGGAGCTTGCCCTGGTAGCCCTTGACCTCGGAGACGTTCCAGCCGGAGGCGCGGAAGTCCTTCGCGGCCTGCTCGGCGAGGCCCTGGATCAGGCTGTTGTTGTAGACGCGCACGGTCACCCACTTGTGCGACGCCTGCTGGTCTCCGCCCGGCTGGCCCGGCCCGGGCTGGCCGGTCTGCCCCGGCTGGCTCGCCGGTGGCGCGGAGCTGGCGGGCGCGCTCGACGGCGGCGCCGACGAGGCGGGCGGTGAGGTGGCCGAAGGCGAGCCCGGTGCCGGACTCGACGGCGGGGTCGCGCCGTCCGAGGTCGTGGGCGTGGTGCCGGGCGGCGTCGCCGTGTCCGAGTCACCGCCGCCGGTGGTCAGGGTGATCCCGCCGATCACGGCGGCGATCACTGCGACACCGACCAAGGCCAGTCCGGCGGCCTTCATCGGCCGGGACAGGCCCGAAAACAGACTCATGAGAGATCGATCCCCAGTCGCCGGGCCGCGCGATTGCGCTGCCGGGCCGCTCGCGTCTTTCGCAGGCGCTTCACCAGCATCGGATCGGCCTGCATGGCTTCGGTCTTCTCGAGCAGCCGGTTCAACAGCTGGTAATAACGCGTCGACGACATCGAGAAGCGTTCACGGATGGCCTGTTCCTTCGCGCCGGCGTACTTCCACCACTGCCGTTCGAAAGCGAGCATGTCGAGCTCGCGCTCGCTGAGGCCGTGCACGGTCTCCGACGGGGACGGCTGGTCGGGCTCAGCCATCGACTCCGCGGCGTCCATCCGACTCCTCGCAATCAGGTCAGTGCTCGGCGGCGTGAAACCACAGGCTTGTCATTCCGCGGCGCCATTAGACCACGGATCCGGCGCCCGGCCTCGGTATCGGCGTCGGCGCGTCACGGGTAAGGGTCTACCAGAAGGGTCCGACTAAACTGCGCTCGTGACCGTCCATCCCATCGTGATCGCCGGCGAGCCCGTGCTGCACAACCCGACTCGGGAGATCACCGAGTTCGACGACAAGCTGCGCACCCTCATCGACGACATGTTCGAGACCATGTACGCCGCCGAAGGGGTCGGCCTCGCGGCCAACCAGATCGGCCTCGACCAGCGCGTGTTCGTCTACGACTGCCCCGACGACGAGGGCACCCGCCACAAGGGCGTCGTGGTGAACCCGAAGCTCGAGACCTCGGAGATCCCGGAGACGATGCCGGACCCGGACGACGACTGGGAAGGCTGCCTGTCCGCCCCCGGCGAGTCGTACCCGACCGGCCGCGCTTCGTGGGCGAAGGTCACCGGCTTCGACGCCGAGGGCAACCCGATCGAGGTGGAGGGCACCGGCTACCTCGCGCGCTGCCTCCAGCACGAGACCGATCACCTGGACGGCTTCATCTACCTCGACCGGCTGGTCGGGCGCCACGCCCGGGCGGCGAAGAAGATGCTCAAGGCGAACCAGTGGGGCGTTCCGGGCAACTCGTGGCTGCCCGAACCCGAACCCGCCGGCGACTGACCCTTCCACTCGCGCAATCCCTGCCGCGCGTGCAATGAAAGGCCCGTTACTTGCAAAATTTGCAAGTAACGGGCCTTTCATGTCACGCGCCGGGCGCGATCAACAACAGAGCACGGTCAGCAACCCAGGAAGTGGCACCGCACCACGCGCGGCTGCTCGATCACCTTCCCGGCCTCCACCGACCAGGCGAGCCGGAGGTACTGGGCGTGCGTCCACGCCAACGGGGTCGCGGACGCCGTCGGCGTGCCCGCCGGGAAGCCCGTCTGCCCCGAAGGCGCGTTCTCGTCCCAGACCTGCTCCGGCATGGTGTCCCCGGAGCTGCTGACGCGCCCCAGGTCGCGAAGGCGCTTCGCGGCCGTACCCCGGTCACCGGCGGCGAGGTCGTACTCGCCGCGTTCACCCGCGAGCAGTGGCCAAAGCCGTCCCAACGTGGTCCGGCTTTCGGCCGGGAACGTGTAGTCCCAGGGTGAGCCGTCGGCCTTCTCGCCGTAGCCGTCCTTCGTGTACCGGTGCCAGAACTGACCCGTCGGGGTGGTGAACGCGATGTCGGCGTCGGTGACCTTGATGCTGTTCCGGATCACCGGATCGTCGGCCCGGTAGATGCCCAGCCTCACCAGTTCGAGAAAGCCCGCGTCGGTCACGGCACGCTGGTCCATCGTGACGCTGGAGTTGCCGAGGTTGTACTTCGTGCCGTTGTCCGCGTTGCCGTCCTTGGTCAGCCGGACGAAGTACGGGTCCTTCGACAGCGGGCCGTTCGTGGTCACCGTCCACCGGGCGAGTTTCGCCTTGAACGCGTCGGCGGTGTCGAGGTAGCGCTTCGCGTCGGCGGCGGCGCCGTTCGCCTTGGCGAGATCCGCCGCGCAGACCAGCCCGGCGATCACCGCGGCGATCGTCGAAGGCGAGTAGCCGTCCTGCTCCTCCCAGCGCTCCTGCTGGCTGTACGGCGAGGCGTGCCCGTTGTCCGCCTTGTAGGACACCAGGAATTCCGCCGCCTTGCGCACGCCCTGCCAGGTTTTGGCATCGGTGCGGCCGAGTTGCTGCGCGAGCACGATCGGCAGCGCGGTCTCGTCGAGCTGGATGGACGTCCAGTAAGGAGTGCCGTCGACGTGGCTGTTCTGCGGCATGTGCCCGTCCGGCAACTGCTGTGTGCCGAACATGTAGTCGACCGACCGGTTGGCGGCGTCGCGATCGCCGGCGGCGAGCAGGCCGGTCGCGATCTGGTAGAGGTCACGGGGCCAGACCAGGTGATAGGTGCCCGACGGCGACCACTCCGGGTCGTTGTTCCCGAATCGCCACGGCATGCTCGGCGACGCGATGAGCGCCCCCTGGTGGATCTTGTCCTCGCTCGCCGCGAGCATCAGCACGGACGCCTTGTAGAGGTCCCGTTCCTTCTTGGTCTTGAGGGACGACGGGACGTCCTTCACCTGGCGGAGGTACTGCTTCCAGCCGCGGTCGTACGCGCGGGCGGCGTCGGCGAATCCGCGCCGTAGCGAGGCTTTCGCGTTGGAGAGTGCCTCGGAGTCCTTCGCGCCCATGCCGAGCGAGAGCGTGAAGTCCCGCGAGCGGACACCATCGGCGGACGTCTGCCCGGTGAGCATCACGTTGCCCTTCGCCGCGCTCGCGTAATCCTTGAGCGTGAAGGACTTCGTCAGCTGGGTGATGCCGTCGGAGGAACCCGCGTAGCCCACGGAAGTGCGTGAGAACGCCGGTTCCGCGGTCAGCGCGGCCGCGGTCTTCGCGTCGGAAGCGACCGCGTTCGCCACGCCGGATCGCGCGGAGTCGTCGGAGCCTTCGTTGGTGAGATCGGGGTCCGCGACCGCGTACACCTGGTACGGGCGGCCGGTCAGCGAGACGAAGTCGACGTCGATCAGCACACTCGTGCGAGCCGGGTCGGTGACGTAGGTCTTGCGCACCTTCCAGCGGCGCTGGTCGTCGGTGATGGTCTGCTCGTAGGTGAGGCCGTCCGCGCCGGTGCGCCGCACCTGCTGCGACCTGGCCGAAGAATCGACGGTGGCGAAGCTCTTCCCGTCGGTGACAACGAGGTCCAGCGAGCGGACGCTCGGCGTGGACAGATCCGGGTAGTAGACCTCGGACATCCGGCCGCCCTGGAGGGTGAACCAGACGTTGCTCGCCCGATCACGGGCGGTGCCGAAGCCGGTCTTGTCCGCCGGGAGCCAGCTCGGATGGGCGCCGGGCGCTCCGGGCGCCTCACCGCCCTGTGTTTCACTGCCCTGGGCCTCGGCGACCGCTGGGACCAGGCCCGCGATCAGCACGCTTGCCAGTGCCGGGAGCACGAGTTTTCGCATAACCACCCCAGACTTCTGTAACGGTGCAGAACCTCAGGATTCTGTCGTGAATCCCGTGCGGGCACATGCTCCAAACCGGTGAACCGCTAACGCTGTCGACATGTCGATCACGCAAGTAGAGGACTGGTTGCGGCAGATGCACGCGCATGAACCGCAACCAGTCCTCTACTTGCGGCTTCGGAGTGACCGATCCCCCGGAGGGTTGATTGTCCGAGCCCCGGCGTGGCATGGTCGGGGTACAACCAAACAACGCGGGAGCTCGCGCCATGGCGGGCTGAGAGGGCGGCTGGTGTCTTTCTAGGGGACCCGGCGCCGCCGACCGCATGAACCTGACCGGGTAATGCCGGCGTAGGGAGTGAACGTCGTTGACGACGCTAGAGAACAAGTCTGCCATCACGCCGACCGTGACCACGGGGCCGATCACCGGTTCCCGCAAGGTCTACAACCAGACGGAATCCGGCCTCCGGGTCCCCGCCCGGCGGATCGACCTTTCCAACGGCGAGCATTTCGACGTTTACGACACTTCCGGCCCGTACACCGACGACGACGCGCAGATCGATGTCCACAGTGGACTGCACCGGCTGCGCGCCGGCTGGGCGGACGGCCGTGCGCACAACACCCAGCTGGGCTGGGCGAAACAGGGCGTCATCACCCGCGAGATGGAGTACGTCGCGGCACGCGAGCGCTGCTCGCCGGAATTCGTGCGGGACGAGGTCGCGCGCGGTCGCGCGGTGATCCCCGCCAACCGCAAGCACCCGGAGTCCGAGCCGATGATCATCGGCAAGAAGTTCCTGGTGAAGATCAACGCCAACATGGGAAACTCGGCCGTCTGGTCCTCTGTGGAGGAAGAGGTCGACAAGATGGTGTGGGCCACCCGCTGGGGCGCCGACACGATCATGGACCTCTCCACCGGCAAGCGGATCCACGAGACCCGCGAGTGGATCGTCCGCAACTCGCCGGTCCCGGTCGGCACCGTGCCGATCTACCAGGCACTGGAAAAGGTCGACGGAGAGCCGGAAAAACTGTCGTGGGAGATCTACCGCGACACGATCATCGAGCAGTGCGAACAGGGCGTCGACTACGTCACCGTGCACGCGGGCGTCCTGCTGCGCTACATCCCGCTGACCGCGCGCCGGGTCACCGGCATCGTCTCGCGCGGTGGCTCGATCATGGCGGCGTGGTGCCTCGCGCACCACAAGGAATCTTTCCTGTACACCAACTTCGCCGAGCTCTGCGAGATCCTGCGCGAGTACGACGTCACCTTCTCCCTCGGTGACGGCCTGCGCCCCGGCTCGATCGCGGACGCGAACGACCGCGCGCAGTTCGCCGAACTGGAGACACTGGGCGAGCTCACGCACATCGCCCGCGAGCACGACGTCCAGGTGATGATCGAGGGCCCCGGTCACGTGCCGATGCACAAGATCAAGGAGAACGTCGAACTCGAGGAGAAGCTGACCGGCGAGGCGCCGTTCTACACCCTCGGCCCGCTCGCGACCGACATCGCGCCGGCGTACGACCACATCACCTCGGCCATCGGCGCGGCGCAGATCGGCTGGTACGGCACGGCGATGCTCTGCTACGTCACGCCGAAGGAGCACCTGGGCCTGCCGAACCGCGACGACGTCAAGACCGGTGTGATCACCTACAAGATCGCCGCGCACGCCGCCGACCTCGCCAAGGGGCACCAGTACGCGCAGGAGTGGGACGACGAGCTTTCCAAGGCCCGCTTCGAATTCCGCTGGAACGACCAGTTCAACCTGTCGCTGGACCCGGACACCGCCCGCGCGTACCACGACGAGACGCTGCCCGCGGAACCGGCGAAGACGGCGCACTTCTGCTCGATGTGCGGGCCGAAGTTCTGCTCGATGCGCATCACCCAGGACGTCCGCAAGTACGCCGAGGAACACGGACTGTCCACTGTGGAAGCCATCGAAGCCGGCATGTCCGAGAAGTCGAACGAGTTCGCCGAGCAGGGCAACAAGGTCTACCTGCCGGTGGTCAATCAGTGACACACTCCGACGCACTCTCTCCCGCGGAGGCGTCATGAACACGGCACCCAGGACCGCCCTCACCATCGCCGGATCGGATTCCGGTGGCGGTGCGGGCATCCAGGCCGACCTGCGCACCTTCTTCGCCAACGGTGTGCACGGGATGGTCGCGCTCACCGCGGTCACCGTGCAGAACTCGCTGGGCGTGCAGGGTTTCAGCGAGATCCCGGTCGACGTCGTCACCGGCCAGATCAAGGCCGTCGCCGCCGACATGGGCGTCGACGCCGCCAAGACCGGGATGCTCGCGACGGCCGAGATCATCAACGCCGTCGCCAAAACGCTCGACGAGGTCCACATCGGACGGAACACTCCGACGCCGTTCGTCGTGGACCCGGTCGCCGCGTCGATGACCGGGCACGCGCTGCTGCGCGAGGAAGCGCTGGAGGCGATCCGTACCGAACTCTTCCCGCGCGCGACGCTGATCACCCCGAACCTCGACGAGGTGCGGCTGCTGACCGGCGTGCACGTGACCGGTCCGGCGACGCAGCGGGAAGCGGCGGAAGCGCTGCTGGAGTTCGGTTCGGAATGGGTGCTGGTGAAGGGCGGGCACCTCGACGCGGCTCAGGACTGCGTGGACCTGTTGTCCGACGGCACGTCTTGGGTCGAGCTGAGCGGGCCGCGGTTCGACACGCGGAACACGCACGGCGGCGGGGACACGATGGCCTCGGCGATCACTTCTTCGCTGGCGAAGGGTTCCGACGTGCCCACCGCGGTCGCCGAGGGGAAACGGTTCATCGAGCGTTGTGTGGCGGAGTCGTATCCGCTGGGGGCGGGCGTGGGTCCGGTTTCACCCTTTTGGCGGCTCAGCGACGCTTGAGGCGTGCTATGAAAGGCCCGTTACTTGCAAAATTTGCAAGTAACGGGCCTTTCATAGCGTCTTTTACCGGGCAAGCAGGCGAGGGGCGTCCACGGCCCAGTACCAGTTGTTGCCCGCCGCGTACAGGCGCCAGGTCAGCTTCACCGACCGAGCTCCCGCGGGCACCTTGACCGAGGCCGACGTCGGCACCGAAAGCACGTCCCCACCCTTGTTGGCCGTACCCGACTCCGGTCCGTACGCCAGCACGCTCTGCTCGGGACCACCGTCGAACGACGCCGTCAGCGCGCCCCGCTGCGTCCCGTCCTGCCGGTAGTGCGAGACGAACGACACGTCCACAGTGGACTTACCGGAAACGTCGAGCCCGGGCGAGACCAGGGAAGAATCGAAGGTGCCGCGCGAGGCGGGTGAGCCCTTGTCGTCCCACTCGTCCGGGTCGGCGACCGCGAAGACGCCGCGCGCCCGGGCGTTCGCCTCGCGCTGCTGGCCGGGAGCGGTGCGGGTCCAGAAGTCGTCGTTCGTGAAGGCCCAGCCCTGCCATTCCGCGACACCCACGGGCATTCCGGACGCGTTCCGCACGGTCCAGCCGCCCGGCGCGTCGTGCGTCCAGCCGAGCACTCCCGCCGGGACACCGGTTTCGTCCTGACGGGGCTTCAAGGAGGCCGTGTCGAAGACGTCGGAAGGCGCGGCGCCGAGCGGGTAGCCGTCGTAGATCGCCGGGGCCGCGGTACCCAGGTGCCGCAAGACGGTCGGCGCGATGTCGACGATCTTCGGTGCCACGGCGGGGGTTCCGGCCGGGACCGCGCCGCCCGCGGCGATCACGAACGTCATCCGCTCCTCGGGGCTGTCGCCGCCGTGACCGCCCGACGGCGTGTGGCCGTGGTCGGCGGAGATCATGATCAGCCAGTCCTCGCCGTCGCGGTTCGCGCGGGCGTCGACGGCGGTCAGCAGGCGGCCGATCAGCGCGTCGTCGGTGCGCAGGGAGGCTTCGTACTGCGGCGAGTCCGCGCCGTGCGCATGGCCCGCTTCATCCGTCTGTCCGAAGTAGACGAACGACGCGTCGGCCTTGTCCTGCTTGAGGTGTTTCTCCGCGTCGACGGCGACCTGCTCGTCCGTCTTCTCGTAACCGGCGCTGTCACCGTCGAGCACGAACTTGCGGTCCTGGCCGGTACGCAGGATCTTGTCGCCGATCGGCTTCCAGTCGACGGCCGCGTAGGTGTCGAGTGCCGGGTTCGCGGTTTCGGCACGGGCGAGCCAGCTCGGGTGCGAGGCGAGGTCGTTGCCGGTGAAGGAGTTGTCCTTCACCTTGTGTTTGTCCGGCCAGACGCCGGTGAGGATCGTGGACCAGCCGGGACCGCTGACCGTCGGCGCCATCCCGCTGCCGTACAGCGAGCTGCGCGAGGCGTACCCGCGCTTCACGAGCGCGTGGACGTTCGGGGTGTCGGCGGCCATCAGCTTGTCGAACCGGGCGCCGTCCAGGCCGATGACCAGCACCTTCGGCGTCTTGGCCGCGGCGGCCGCGACGCCGGTGGTCAGCCCGGCGACGGCCACCAGGGCCGACAAGAGGGAAAGCGTTCTGCGCACGAAAGCCTCCGAATAACTTGTTCGAACCAATTGTTCGTCAAGTTAGTGCGCCGAACTGTCCTCCCGATGAAGTCCGCGTGCCGCCGCGAAGGACTTCAGCCGACGGGCTCCATCACGCGCGAGTCGTAGGCCTTGCGGGATTCCAGGATCCCGTCGAAGTTGCCGACCGACCATTCGCTGACCGCCATCAGCAGGGTGCTCGCGCTCGAACCGCGTTCGGTCAGCGCGTACTCGACGGTCGGCGGCGTGGTCGGATACACCGTCCGGGTGACCAGGCCGTCGCGTTCGAGGGCACGCAGGTTCTGGGTCAGCATCTTCTGGCTGATCCCGCCGACGGCACGGCGCAGCTCACCGAACCGGTGCGGCCGCCGCGACAGCGCGCCGAGCACCAGCGCGGTCCACTTGTTGGCGAGCAGATCGAGGACGTCTCGGCACGGACAGTTCCGCAGGTAGATGTCCCACGGCGATTCCGGCACTTCACAGGTGGTTTCCATCAGGTACCTAGTTTACCTACAAGTGCCTTCTGGCGAGAAGTGACCAAGCGGCCGAAGATGGTGTCACAGGAACTACTAAGGAGCTTTCGATGCGCGTCGTGACCCAGCAGCGGCTTGGTGGCCCGGAAGTACTGGAGGTGACCGAGACCGGCCGTCCGGTGCCCGGCCCGACCGAGGTCCTCGTGCGGGTGCGGGCCGCGGGCATCAACCCGGTCGACTGGAAGACCCGGGCCTACGGCGTCTTCATGGGCGAGCCGCCGTTCGTCCTCGGCTGGGACGTGTCCGGGGTGGTGGAGGAGCTCGGCGTCGGCACGACGCACTTCACCGTCGGCGACGAGGTCCTCGGTTTCCCGTGGTTCCCCCGGCAGGCCGGTGGCTACGGCGAATACGTGACCGCGCCCGCCCGCCAGTTCGTGCGCAAACCCGCGAACCTCTCCCACGAGGACGCCGCCGGGCTGCCGCTCGCCGGCCTCACCGCGTGGCAGGGACTCGTGGACATCGCCGGCGTCCAGCCGGGACAGCGCGTGCTGATCGACGCCGCGGCGGGCGGGGTCGGGCACCTCGCCGTCCAGGTGGCGAAGGCGCGCGGCGCCTACGTCCTGGGCACGGCGAGCGCCGGAAAGCACGGCTTCCTCCGTGAACTCGGCGTCGACGAGCCGATCGACTACCACGACGAGACCGCGACGGCGTCCGATGTCGACGTCGTGTTCGGGCTGGTCGGCGAGCAGAGCGACCTGCGCTGGCTGGACGCGGTGAAGCCGGGTGGCCTGCTCATCGCGGTTCCGGGCGGCGTGAGCGAGGCCGTCGCCGCGAAGGCCGAGAAGCTGGGCGTGCGGACGTCGGGGATGCTTGCCGAACCCGATCAGCTCGGCCTGCTGGCGCTGACCGAACTGATCGAGAAGGGCGAACTGCGCGTCCACGTCGAGCAGACCTTCCCGCTGGAGGACGTCGCCAAGGCCCACGAAGTCGGCGAAGGCGGCCGAGTCACCGGAAAGCTCGTCCTGACGGTGTAAGTCAAGCGCGTGGGCCTAGCCGCGCGACAGCACCGCCGGCAGGACGGTGGTCAGCCCCGTCCAGTCCGAGGTGAGCACCGACGCGTGGTTCTTCGCCAGCAGAGCCGCCCGTTCGCTCGCCTGCGCCACGGTGGGGTTACGGGAGTCGATGGCCGGCGCGACGTTGTGCGCGTCGGTCATCACCACGTAGTAGTGGTTGTCGTCGTACCAACCCGGCCCGGTCTGCGTCAGGAACGCGTTCGCGTCGCCGTCGAACACCACGAACCACGGCCGCAGCCCGGCGTCGGCGTACTTCGTCCGCGGATCACCCGGCGCCGCGCCGTGCACCGCCGGGAAGATCTGCGCCTCGCCGACCCGGCCGGCGTCCTTCAGAGACCGCAGATAGCGCGCGTATTCGACATCGGTCTTGAGCGTGTCCGTCGGATTGCCCTCCTCGACCGTGCCGGGGATGACCTCGATGATCACCTTGCCCCGTAACGCGTCCAGCGACGGCCAATTGTCCGCTTTGGCCGCGTCGTCGAGCGTCGCGTGCCCGCCGAGCAGATCCGCCGGGCGGAAGACCGCATTGCCGAGATGCCCCCGGATGGACGCGTCGAGTTCGTCCGGGCCGAGGCCGCGGTTGTCCGCGAACCCGGTCTTCATCTCCAGTTTGAGCGTGAGCGGCTTGCTGTCCGGATGCGCGCCCAGCCAGACGCGGATGTCGTCGAGGCAGTGTTCGAGGTTCTTGTTCTTCCCGCCGGTGTACAGCTGCGACGGCGTACTCGCCGCGACGCAGTTGTTGTTGTTCCCCAACGGGTTCGAGTGACTGACCTTCCATTCGCGGGTGATGATGTTCGGCCAGACGTCCAGTTCGACCAGCGAGGTGCCCGCGTCCAGCGACCTCGCGAGGTAGTCGTAAGCGCCGGTTTCGTAGGTGTTGTGGACACCGACGGTGGTCACGTGGGAGACCTTGGCGGCGTCCGCGTTCGCGATCGCTCCGGACAGCGAAGCCGCCACGATCACGCCGATCAGGGACACGGTGGGGACGAGTTTCATTCGGGCCCTTTCGCACGCGGGGAGTGCAATGGCTCACACACTGTGCCACCGTGGTGGACGGTGGCCGAACCGGTGTTGAACCAAAAGGACCAGTCGGGAAAATGAACCCATGAGCGAGAACCCCAGCCCGCCGTCGGCGCTGACCATCGCCGGTTCCGACTCCGGCGGCGCCGCCGGTCTGCAGGCGGACCTGCGCACGTTCCTCACCTGCGGCGTACACGGCCTGGTCGCGGTGACCGCCGTGACCGTCCAGAACACCCTCGGCGTGCACGACCGGACCGACATCCCGGCGGGGATCGTCGCCGGGCAGATCGAGGCCGTCGCGGCCGACATGGGCGTCAACGCGGCCAAGACCGGGATGCTGGCATCGGCCGAGATCATCAACGCCGTCGCCGCCGCCTGTGACAAGGCCGAAATCGGCCGCGACCGGAAGGTGCCGTTCGTGGTCGACCCGGTCGCGGCGTCGATGCACGGGCATCCGCTGTTCGACGAGGACGGCCTGGTGGCGCTGCGCGACGAGCTCCTGCCGCGCGCGACGGTCCTCACGCCGAACCTCGACGAGGTCCGGCTGCTGACCGGGATGACCGTGACCACCCGCGAACAGATGCACCAGGCCGCCGTCGTCCTGCACCGGCTCGGCCCGAAGTACGTGCTCGTGAAGAGCGGTCACCTCGTGTCCGACCCGGAATGCGTCGACGTGCTCTTCGACGGTTCCACCTTCGTCGAGCTGCCGGGCGAGCGGTTCGCGACGCAGCACACGCACGGCGCCGGGGACACCATGGCGTCGGCGCTGACGGCCGGGCTCGCGAAGGGCATGTCCGTCGTGGAGGCCGCCCGCTACGGCAAGTGGTTCGTCTCACACGCGGTCGAAAACGCCTACCCCATGGGCGCGAAGGTCGGTCCGGTTTCGGCGTTTTGGCGGCTTGCGCCGGAGCACTGAGAACACGGCCGGTTACGATCTGTGCCGTGACCGGACGCGAGCGGGTCGCCAAGGTCGTCGAGGCCCGCGGCTTTCAGAACTTCATCATCGCGGTGATCGTCTTCAACGCCGTCACCCTCGGCCTGGAGACCTCCACGAGAATGCTCGCGGAGTACGGGTCTCTGCTGCACACGGTCGACTACGTCGCGCTCACGATCTTCGTGCTCGAACTCTGCGCGAAGTTCTACGCCTACCGCGCGAAGTTCTTCCGCGACCCGTGGAACATCTTCGACCTGCTCGTCGTCGGCATCGCGGTGATCCCCACGACCGGCCCGTTCGCGGTCCTGCGGGCGTTGCGGGTCCTGCGGGTGCTGCGGCTGATCTCGGTCGTGCCGTCGATGCGGAAGGTCGTCACCGGCCTGCTCGCGGCGATCCCCGGCATGGCGTCGATCGCCGCGCTGCTCGCGCTGATCATCTTCGTCGCGGGTGTGATGGCGACCAAGCTCTTCGGGGCCATCTCGCCGGAGAACTTCGGCGACCTCGGCACCTCGCTGTTCACCCTGTTCCAGGTGATGACCGGCGAGGCATGGCCGGACATCGCCAAGGAGATCATGAAGGAAGCACCCATGGCCTGGGTGTTCTTCGTGGTCTACATCCTCGTGTCCAGCTTCGCGGTGCTGAACCTCTTCATCGCCGTCGTGGTCAGCGGGATGGAGGACGAGCTTCGTCAGGACATCCGCGAAGAAGAAGCGAAGCAGGCCGAAACCCAGGCCCTGGCGAACAAGGAGATCCTCGACGAGCTCCGGGCTCTTCGCGCCGAGGTCAGCGCTCTTCGTCGGCGATAAGCGCTTCGAGGGCGGGCAGAGCCACCGCGAGCGCCGCCTGATGCTCCGGGGTCAGCCGCTCGAGGCGCTTGCCCAGCTCGTTCACCCTCGTCGACCGGACGCCGGAAACCAGCCTCTCGCCCTCTTCGGTGGCCTCGGCGAGCCAGGCCCGCCTGTCGATCGGGTCCGATTCACGGCTGACGTAGCCCGCTTCGACCAGTGAAGCGACGATCCGCGACATGGTGGCCGCGGCGACGCCTTCCTTCGCCGCGAGATCCCCCAGCCGGAGCTGGCCGTAGTGCACGAGCGTCGCGAGCGCCGAGATGGCGCCGTGGCCTGGTCCGGGCACGCCCGCCTGGCGCAGTGACCGGGACAACCTGCCCACCGCCAGGAACAATCTGCCCGAAACATCCTGGACCGCTGACGTGGTCACCACTGGCTCCTCTGGGTACACGGCGGCGGGTGCGCCGCCGGAGAGTGCCGTCAACCATACGGGCTCTCCGTGCAGGGTCGCCGTGAACCGTACAAAAGGGTTATCGGGGCGGGCTCGACGCGTGTGCCCAGAACCGCTGGGGAATCCGCCCCGCGCCCGCGGCCAGCCATCCGGCGGTGACCGCGAAGCGCATCGCCGACGCCATCCGCTCCGGATCGGCCGCCCTGGTCACGGCGGTGGAGAGCAGGACGGCGTCGCAGCCGAGCTCCATCGCCAGCGTCGCGTCGGAGGCCGTGCCGATCCCGGCGTCGAGGATCACCGGGACCCCCGCGCGCGACACGATCAGCTCGATGTTGTGCGGGTTCCGGATACCGAGACCGGTGCCGATCGGCGCGCCCAGCGGCATCACGGCCGCGCAGCCCGCCTCCTCCAGCCGCAGCGCCAGCACCGGGTCGTCGTTGGTGTACGCGAGCACGGTGAAGCCGTCCGCGGTGAGCCGCTCCGCCGCTTCGAGGGTCTCGAACGGGTCCGGAAGCAGCGTGCGGTCGTCGGCGTGGACTTCCAGCTTGACGAGGTCGGTCTCGAGCGCTTCGCGCGCCAGCTGGGCGGTGAGGATCGCTTCGGCCGCCGTCCGGCAGCCGGCGGTGTTGGGCAGCAGGCGGATACCGAGCCGCCGGAGCAGTTCGAGGACGCCGGAGCCGCCCTCGGCGTCCGCCTTGCGCATCGCGACGGTGGTCAGTTCCGTGCCGGACGCCACCAGCGCGCGTTCCACCACGGCGAGGTTCGCCGCGCCGCCGGTGCCGATGATCAGCCGCGACGAGAGCTTGTGCTCGCCGATGACGAGGTGGTCGCCGTCCATGCCGGACATTTCAGCCTCCTTGGACCGCGGTGAGGATGTCGACGCTGGCGCCCTTGCGCACCACGGCTTCCGGCCATTCGCCGCGCCGGACGACCACGCCGTCCACCGCGACGGCGACGCCTTGTGCCGCCGTGCCGAGCGCCTCGAGCACGCCTTCGACGGTGGTTCCGTCGGGGAACTCGCGCCACTGGCCGTTGACCTGGATCTCCATCACACCCGCTCCTCGCTCCGCCGCGACGGCGTCGCCGCCGTGACCTCTTCCGGCAACGGCCCGCCGTCCAGCCAGGCCACCGCGGCGTCCGCGGTGAGCGGGGCCATCAGCAGACCGTTGCGATGGTGACCTGTCGCGGCGAAGACACCTTCGCCCAGCTCACCGATGAAAGGCATGGTGTCGACGCTGGCCGCGCGCAATCCGGCGGCGGTCTCGACGAGTTCGTATTCGGTGATGCCCGGGAAGACGCGCTCCGCGCCTTCGAGCAGCTCGCGAACGCCCCGGACGGTGACGGTCTCGTCGAAACCGGCCTCGTACTGGGTCGCGCCGAGGACGAGCTGGCCGTCTTCACGCGGGACGAGGTAGATCGGGCGGCCCTCGACCATCGCGCGGACGGTCCTCACCGGTGGCGGCAGGCAGCCCCGGCGCGGCCGCAGGCGGAGGATTTCGCCCTTCAGCGGGCGGACCGCGTCGGCGAGTGCCGGGTGGAGACGTCCGGTCCAGGCGCCCGCGGCGAGGACGACGTCGCCTTCGAGGCGTTCGAGATCGGTGACAGTCTCTTCGCGGAACGCGACCTCGTGCTTGTCGCAAGCGTGTTTGAGCGCCAGCAGCAGTCTTCTGTTGTCCACGGCCAGATCCCCGGGCACCAGCAGTCCACTTCGGACAGTTGCGGCGAGACAGGGTTCGACCCGGCGGGCTTCGCGGCCGGTCAGTCTCTCGACCTCGCGGCCGAGTTCGGTGAGGTACGCGGCGAGCATTTCGAGGTTGCCCGCGTCGGCGCCATCGAGCGCGACGACGAGCGTGCCGTGCGGCGAAAGCCCCGGGTCTGCGCCCTCTTCGGCCAGGTCACGGGCGAAATCCGGCCAGCGCCGCAGTGACGCTTCGCCGAGGGTGAGGACGTCCTCCTCGCCGGGCCATGCCTCGGTGACCGGCGCGAGCATGCCGCCCGCGAGCCACGACGCGCCGCGACCGGGCTCGGGGTCGTACACGGTGACGCGATGACCGCGCGCGGCCGCGCGCCAAGCGACGGACAGGCCGATGACCCCGCCGCCGACAACCGAAAGTTCCTTCATGGACGCACGCTCCCTGCGCCGGCATGACCCGGATCAGGTTCCACGGTCGGAGCGGTTTCGGCTCCCTCTCAGCCCGTCCTCGGGCTCCCGTGCGGACCACCCCACCGTAGCGCGCGGGTACCGTCGCCGCCATGCCCACCCTGTCTGATCCGCGGATCCGCGCACGGCTCGCGAACGCCCGCCTGTACCTCTGCACCGACGCCCGGTCCGGCCGCGGCGATCTCGCCGAATTCGCCGACGCGGCACTGGCGGGCGGGGTCGACATCATCCAGCTGAGGGACAAGACCGGCGGTGCCCCGATCGAGGCGAAACACGAGATCGCGGCGCTGGAAGTGCTCGCGGAGGCGTGCGAGAGGCACGGCAAGCTGCTGGCGGTGAACGACCGCGCGGACGTCGCGCTCGCCGTCGGCGCGCACGTGCTGCATCTGGGCCAGGACGACATCCCGGTGCAGCTGGCCCGCGAGATCGTCGGCGACGACGTGGTGATCGGCCGCTCCACCCATTCGGCCGAACAGGCCAAGGCCGCGGCCGAGGAGCCGGGCGTGGACTACTTCTGCACCGGCCCGTGCTGGCCGACGCCGACGAAGCCCGGCCGCTCCGCTCCGGGGCTCGACCTGGTGCGCGCCACGGCGGCTTTCGGGACGCCGCGGCCGTGGTTCGCGATCGGCGGGATCGACGCCGTCCGGCTGCCCGAGGTGCTGGACGCGGGGGCGTCGCGGATCGTCGTCGTCCGGGCGATCACCGAGGCCGAAGACCCCGAAGCGGCCGCTCGCACCCTCCGGTCCTCCCTCGCCTGACCCCTCTACCACCGCAAGCAGTCCTCTAGTTGCGGTAGTTGGCGGTGCGAACTACCGCAACTAGAGGACGAAACGCGGGAGAGGGATCAGGGCGCGGGGGTGCCGGAGGCGGGAGCGGACGGCGTGGTCGGGGGCGCCTGGGAAGTCGACGGCGTCGTGGACGGCGTCGTCGGAGGGGCCTGAGTGGTCGTGGGCGCCGTCGGCGTCGACGACGGGGTCGGCGTGGTCGACGGCGTGTTCTCGGGCCGGTTGTCCTGGGTTTCGGAAGGGGACGTCGCGGGCGGGGTGTCGTGCTTGTCCTGCCGCTCCTGCGCCTGCCCGCCGCCGATGATCTTCCCTATGGTCGTCCCGGTCCCGCCGCCGAAGGTCTTCCCGGTCGCGCCTTCGAAGCCGGTGATCGCGACGAGCGCCACCACGAACGCCACCACACTGACCCCGGCGATCACCGCCCAGCGCGGTTTGAACTTCCGCTCGGAGGACTCTTCCTCCTCCGCCGGGGTGAGCCGGACGGTCTCCTGCTCCGACGGGTCGAGCACGCGGCGCCGTCCCGGCACGGTCAGCACCACTCGCGCCTTCAGCGCCGCGTCCTTGGTGCGTTGCAGCGAACGCAGGTACAGCTCGCCGCCGAGCGTCGTGATGACACTCGCCAGCCCGGCGCCGGCGACCGTGCCCGCCACACCGAGCGTGGAACCCAGTAACGCCGCGGTGATCGCGGCCATCGCGGCCGCCGTCACCTGGACGATCCTCCCCTGCTTTTCCGTCTTTTCGGTTTCCTTCTCTGAAGTCTCCTTGGTCATGATCCCGTTCTGCAGCTAGTCGATCCTCACCCGGTCCTAACGAATAAGGCGCATGGGATGCTCCGTTCGTTGTCCACACGTGAGGAGCGCCACGCCGTCTGTCCAAAAAGGACTGTCCAGAGTTCACGATTCCTTGACATAATCAGGCATATGGAATTGGTCTCAATCGAGGAAATCCGTGACGCGGCCAGCCGGATCAAGGGCGCCGCGGTACGCACACCGTTGCTGGAACAGACGTGGGCGCCGTTGTGGCTCAAGCCGGAAAGCCTGCAGCGGATCGGCGCTTTCAAGGTTCGTGGCGCGTACAATGCGATCGCCGCGCTCGACGAAGATCAGCGCGCCCGCGGGGTCGTCGCGTTCTCCAGTGGCAACCACGCGCAAGCGGTCGCCTACTCGGCGAAACGGTTCGGGATTCCCGCGGTGATCATCGTTCCGGACGTCGCCCCGCGCGCGAAGGTCGAAGCCACCAAGGCGCTGGGCGCCGAAGTCATCGAGGTCCCGATCGACCGCCAGCAGTCCTCGGCGCTCGCCGTCGCCGAAGAACGGGACCTCACCCTGATCCCGCCGTTCGACCACCGCGACGTCATCGCCGGCCAGGGCACCGTCGGCCTGGAGATCGCCGAAGACCTGCCGGGCGCCGAAGTCGTCCTCGTCCCGCTCAGCGGTGGCGGGCTGGCCTCGGGCGTCGGCACGGCGATCAAGGCGCTGCTCCCCGGCGCGAAGGTCATCGGCGTCGAGCCCGAACTCGCGGCCGACACCGCCGAGGGCCTGCGCGCGGGCAGGCGGATCGAATGGCCGATGGACCTGCGGGCGAGGACCATCGCCGACGGCCTGCGCGCCCAGCCGTCGGACCTGACCTTCGCCCACCTCCAGGCGGTGCTCGACGACGTCGTCACCGTTTCCGAGGAGGAGATCCGGGAGGCCGTCCGGACGCTGGCGCACCGCGCCCGCCTGATCGCCGAGCCGAGCGGTGCCACCGCGACCGCCGCGTACCTGTTCCACCGTGACGCGTTGCCGCCGGGGAAGACCGTGTCGGTGGTTTCGGGCGGCAACCTGGACCCGGCGACGCTGGCCGAACTCCTGGCTTAGGGCGCCGAGTGCCCGGCGGGACGGACGTGTGTCGGCGGTGAGTCCACGCCGCAATGGAGACATTCGCCGGGATGCGGCGACTCGGCGGTGTCCTCGGCGGCCTCGGACGGCGTGTCGAGGACACCGTTGTGGATGCCGAGCGCGATCAGCCCGCCGCCGATCGCCAGCGCCGCGCACACCAGCAGCGCCGTCCGCCAGCCCGCGGTCAGCGCCACCGGATCGGTGTAGGCGGCGCCGGACAGCCCGGCGACGGCGGGCAGCACGGCGATCGCGAGCAGGCCGCCGGAGCGGGCGATGGCGTTGTTGACCCCGGAGGCCACGCCCGCGTACCGGTCCGGCGCGGCGGCCAGCACGGTCGCGGTCACCGGCGCGACGACCGTCGCCAGCCCGGCGCCGAACACGACGACGGCGGGCAGCACCGACCCGAGATACGAAGACCCCGGCTCCACGCGCATCAGCAGGAGCATGCCCACGCCGACCAGGATCGGGCCGACGACCAGTTGCGCGCGCGGCCCGATCCGCTGCGCCAGCGCGCCGGACCGGCCGGAGAACAACAGCATGATGACGGTGATCGGCAGTCCGGCGAGCCCGGCCGCGGTCGGCGAATAGCCCAGCGACACCTGCAGTTGCATGACCATCAACATCATCACGCCGCCGAGTGCCGCGTAGACGACGAAGGTCAGCGCGTTGGCGAGGCTGAACGTCCGGTCGCGGAACAGCTTCGGCGGCACCAGCGGGTCGGCCGAGCGGTGCTGGATCACCAGGAACGCGCCCAGCCCCGCGACCCCGAGCACGATGGCCACCAGGACGACGACGTCCCCGATGCCGCGTCCGGGTGCCTCGACCAGCGCGCCGGTCAGCCCGGCGAGGCCGATCGCGCCGACGGCGGCCGCGGTGAAGTCCGGATGCCCGGTCGCCTCCTCGTCGCGGGACTCGGGCACGTAGCGCCGGGCGAGCAGGACGCAGACGACGGCCAGCGGCAGGTTGATCAGGAACGCCAGCCGCCACGACCACACCTGCACCAGCACGCCGCCGAGCAGCGGGCCGATCGCCGCGGCGATCCCGCCGAGCCCGGACCACGCGCCGATCGCGCGGGCCCGGTCGTCGTGGGCGAAGGACGCTTGGAGGATGGCGAGGGAGCCGGGCGTGAGCAAAGCTCCCCCGATCCCTTGGAGGACGCGCGTCGCGACGAGCATCTCGGTCGTCGTCGCGGCGGCGCACAGCCCGGACGCGATCCCGAACCAGACGACGCCGACGATGAACATCCGGCGGCGGCCGTAGCGGTCGCCGAGCGAACCGGCGACGAGGATCAGCGCGGCGAGTGCGAGCAGGTAGCCGTCGAGGATCCACTGCAGGCCCGCGACGGACGCTTCGAGTTCTTCGCCGATCCTCGGCAACGCGACGTTGATGATCGTCCCGTCGAGCATCGCCATGCCCGAGCCCACGATGGTCGTCGCGAGCACTCCGCGAGCCACCGGCGTCCCCCAGCGAATCCCCACCCCGTCAGTCATGGAACGACTGAATCACGCCCCCAGCCCCCAAGCCACAGCGGAAACGCAAAGTGTCTGACACGTCAGAGATTCAGCGACCGAACGACCGAAACCGGCGGACCCTGACTACTCGAAGCGCGTCAGCGCGACGAGGAGTCCGCACAGGCGCGCCCCAAGCAACTCAGCGCGCCTCAGGGCAACAGCGTGGTGACGAATTTGTAACGGTCGCCCCGGTAAATCGCCCTCGCGAACTCGACCGGTTTTCCGTCGGTGGCGAAAGAATGCCTCGAAAGGAGCAACATCGGCATTCCGACATCGGCGCCCAGCATCTCCGCTTCGTGCGGTCCGGCGAGCGCGGTCTCGATCGTTTCCTCGGCCCTTTCCAGCTCGACGCCGTAATGCTCCCTCAGCACGGCGTACAGCGAACCACCTGCGGAAACGTGTTTGCGCAAACCGCGGAACCTGCCGAGCGGGAGATGCGTGGTCTCCAGCGCCATTGGCTGCGAATCGGCCAGCCGGAGACGGCGAAGACGAAGGATTTTCGCGCCGACGCGGATTCCCAGCAGTTTCGCCAGATCCGCTTCCACCGGCAGTTCGTCGATCTCCAGCAGCTTCGACGACGGCTTGAGGCCCTGCTTCTGCATGTCCTCGGTGTAGGACGACAACTGCAGCCGTTGCGCGAGTTTCGGCTCGGCGGCGAAGGTGCCCTTGCCCTGGACGCGGTGGAGCCTGCCCTCGGCGGTCAGGTCGGCGAGCGCCTGCCGGACCGTGGTGCGCGAAACGGTGAATTCCCCCGCCAGTGCCCGTTCCGTCGGAATCGGCGAGCCCGGCGGCAACGCGTCGAGCAGATCGAGCAGATGCTGTTTCAGCGCCCAGTACTTGGGTTCGCGCTGCCCGCGCATCCCTGCCGTAGCGCCCGCCTCACTCGCGGTGGTTGTCTCCAACATGACCGACTCCCTAAGCCTTCCCACTCAAACGCGCACCTGCCCCGCTAGGAAACGTACCCTTCACCACAAACGTCCATTCGGGCTAGCATTGGTCTAGACCTACTCGGGGGACGAAGTACGTCCCGGTGGAAGGGAACGAGATGACCGAACAGCGCCCCGGCGAGCACATGGCCGCGGAGATCTCCCAGCAACCCGCCATTCTGGCAGGAATCGTGGAGCGACAGGCCGAAATCGCCGAGGTGGCCGAAGCCATCTCCCAGCGCCCGCCCAGGTTCGCACTGCTCGCCGCCCGCGGCTCCAGTGACCACGCCGCCCTGTATGCGAAGTACCTGATCGAAGTACTCCTCGGTCTCCCCTGCGGTCTCGTCTCGCCCTCCACCGCGACTTTGTACGGCGCCCGTCCCGATCTGCGGGACGTTCTCTTCATCACAGTAAGCCAAAGCGGTGGTTCGCCGGATCTCATCGAGGTCACCGAAACCGCGCGTCGCCAGGGAGCGCTGACAGTCTCGGTCACCAACACCCCGGAGTCGCCGCTGCGTGCCGCCGCCGAACTCGGCGTCGACATCGGCGCGGGGCTGGAAAAGGCCGTGGCCGCCACGAAGACTTACTCGGCGACCTTGCTCTCCCTTTACCTGCTGATCGACGCGGTCCGCGGCGGCAAGGGCGAGGACGCGGCGAAGCTGGGCGAACTCGCGCAGCAGACCCTCGACAGCGCCGACGAAGGCGTTCAGCGCGCGGTGGACCGCTACCGCTTCGTCGACCGGGTGCTCACCACCGGCCGCGGCTACTCCTACGCCTCGGCGCTGGAGGGTTCCTTGAAATTGGCGGAAACCAGTTACCTCGCGGCCCGCGCGTACAGCGGCGCGGACCTGTTGCACGGTCCGGTCGCCGCGGTCGACGGCGAGACCGCGGTGCTCGCCGTGACGAGTCAGGGACACGGCGTGGGCGCGATGCAGGAGGTCCTCCAGGCCGTCGGCAAGCGTGGCGCGGACGTGCTCGCGGTCGGCTCGGCTTCCGCCGACGTCCCCGCGGCGCTGCGGATCGGGGTCGCCCCGTCCGCCGAAGAGGTCGCGCCGATCCTGGAGATCCTGCCCATCCAGCGGATCGCGCTCGGCCTTTCGCTGGCGCGCGGCGGTGACCCGGACAGCCCCCGCGGGCTGCTCAAGGTGACCAAGACCCGGTGACCCATGTCGTAGGGGTGGACGCCGGGGGCACGTCGACGCGAGCGATCGCGGTCGATGCCTCCGGCGTCGTTCTCGGCACCGGGCGCGCGGGCGGGGCGAATCCCAACTCCCATCCGCCCGCCGAAGCCGCGGCGCGGATCGCGAGCGCGATCACCGGCGCGCTGGGCGCGCTGGACCCGGCCGCGACGGCGGCGTGCGTCGTCGGCATGGCCGGGGTCAGCAAGCTGAGCGATCCGTCGATCGCGGAGATCTTCGCGACCGCGTGGAAGGACGCGGGGATCAGTCCTGTGCGGACGGTCCCCGACGTCGAGGTCGCCTACGCGTCGGCCACTTCCGCGCCGGACGGTTCGGTGCTCGTCGCGGGCACCGGGTCGATCGCCGGGCGGATCCGCGGCAGGCGCATGGTTTCCACCGTCGGCGGCTACGGCTGGTTGCTCGGTGACGAAGGTTCGGCGTACTGGCTCGGCCGCGAAGCCGTTCGCTCCACTTTGGATGTTCTGGGCCGCGGCGGCGAACCCGGCCCGCTCGCGCGCGCCGTCCTCACCGAGGCGCTCGGACCGTCCGCAGTGGACGCGTTCGACCCCGAAGCCCGGACGGCGCTGTGGCGCGCGCTCATCACGAGCGCGAACTCCGAAGCGCCGATCCGGCTCGCCAGGTTCGCCCCGTTGGTCAGCGAGGCCGACCGCGGCGGCGACCCGGTGGCGGACGGGATCACCACCCGCGCGGCCGCCTTACTGGTGACGAATGTCATGACCACGCGAGAACCCGGCGAAACCACGCCGGTCGTCCTCGTGGGCAGTGTGCTGTCACCGGAGGGCCCCGTCGGGGCGAAGGTCCGCGCCGAACTCACCGGCTTCGAAGTTCTGACCAGCACCGACGGTGTCCTCGGGGCAGCGTGGCTCGCCGCCGTCGAGGCGTACGGGGAAGGGGCGCCGCGACCGGCGCGGACAGCGGAAAACACCAAAAAAGAGCCCTAAAAGACCAAACCATCGACTCCGGGCCCGAACTCCGGGTACCGTAGGACCCGGCCCCCGGACCCTCCCCCCTCGCCGGGGGCCGCCTTATGTCCTGGGTAGCCCGTCGGGCTCGGAGCCGGAGGGGTTCTTTCCCGCCGCACCCGCGTCGCCGTCGTCCTCCACGACCCGCAGACCAGGGTGTTCCGGCGGCAGTGTCCGGTAGAGCACCCAGCCGCTCACGGCGACCGTCACCGCGACCAGCGGCCAGGACAGCACCGTCCGCGCGATGCCGAGCGCGACCACCTGCCCGCTCCACCACAGCGAGCCGTACACGACGACTCGCAGCGTGTACTGCAGGAAGACCCACACCCAGCTCGCCCGCGAATACGCGCGCAGCAGTTCGGGATCACGGCGCCAGCGGGTCTTCTGGCCGATGACGAGCCCGACCACGACGCCGAGCAACGGCCACCGGATCACGATGCTGGCCGCCCACAGCAGTGCGCTGGCCACATTGGACAGCAGCTGGATGAGGAAGAAGTCTTCGGCGCGGCCGGTGTGCAGGGCGATCAGCGCGGCGGCGATCACCGCGGCGAGACTCACCACGACGGCGCGGGCCTTGTCACCGCGTGTGACCCGGTACGCACCGAGCAGCACCGCCACCCCGATGGCGACTCCGGCGCCCCAGGCGATCGACTGGCCCGCGATCAGCCAGCCGACGACGAAGGCCGCCGGCGGGATACTCGCGTCGATGGCGCCACGCCGCCCGCCGAGGATCTGGGCGAGCGACTCGCGCGGGGGTCGGTAGGTCACCCTTACAGCCTGCCGGATCCATGACCCCGGACACCCGGGCGGGGAGATGTTCGCCACACACCCTGTCCGTTTCACACCCACTTGAGGGGAATCTGCGCAGCCCAGGAGTGTACATCCCAGTAATGGAGATGCATGGACGTCCGACAAAATAAGAGACTGTGTCAACGGGCTGAACCACCGGTTTCGCTCAGGTGGGATTGCAGGGGCGCTCTCAGCTGTTAGTTGTGGTGTACAAGTACCAACCGGGGGCACACGGACGGAAGGGGACCCAACGTGTACGGATTCGACAGCTATGTGGCGATCGGTGACAGCTTCACCGAAGGACTCAACGACGATCTGCCCGACGGCACCTTCAGGGGCTGGGCGGACAGGCTCGCGGAGATCCTGGCCGAAGGCAGGCCCGATTTCCAGTACGCGAACCTCGCCCTCCGCGGGAAGATGCTCGACGAGATCCTCGAAGAACAGTTGCCGATCGCCCTCGCGGTGAAGCCCGACCTGGTCACCCTGTGCGCGGGCGGCAACGACATCATCGTGCCCGGCGCGGACGTGGACGCCGTCGCCGCGCGGCTGGAGGCGGGGGTCGCCAAGCTGCGCGAGGCCGGGATCCCGGTGCTCATCTTCAACGGGCCGGACACCAAGTACCTGTCCGTCATGCACGTCCTGCGCGGCAAGGTCGGCATCTACAACGCCCATCTGTGGGCGATCGCCGACCGCCACGGCGCGAAGATGGTCGACATGTGGGCGATGGGCCCGCTGCACGACCGCCGCGCCTGGAGCGACGACAGGCTGCACTTCACCCCCGAGGCCCACCGGCGGATCGCGCTGCGCGCGGCCGAGGTCCTCGGCGTCCCGGTCGCCGACGACTGGCGCGAGCCGTGGCCGGCGTCCGAGCAGCCGAGTACCTGGATCACTTCGCGCCGCTCCGACCTCGAGTGGACGAAGGCGCACCTGCTGCCGTGGATCCGGCGTCAGCTCAAGGGCGAGTCCATGGGCGACGGCCTGTCCCCGAAGCGCCCCGAACTCGCGCCGCTGCTCCCGCTGGAGCAGATCGAGTCCGCGGGCGTCTCCCTCCCGACCGAACAGCAGCTGCGGGCGGCGCGGGAGATCCACCACCACGCGAGTTGAACCCCTTCCCCAAGTACGTGATGGCCCCCTTCCTTGCGCTAGACGCAAGGAAGGGGGCCATCACGTACTTCAAAGCGACCAGGGCACTGGTCGGACCGATCGATGTCACTCAACAGGGTTATGTCCCGGCCCGCCGGTGACCCCACGCCGGAGGTGGCGCGCCGAGCAGGCACCGCGCCCCGGCTACGCACCCGACACCGCAGGCCAGGGACACGCGCCACCGGTCGAAGCCGATCAACCGCAAGCGGGTGACACCCCGCGGATTCACCCTAACGGCCGCCTGACGCTGCGCCGGACGTTGTAAAACCCGGCTCGCTAACCGGCCGGACCCGGCTTACAGTCCCTTCATGCCCGGTACACGCTGGAGCCGCTTGCTGCCTACAGCGCTGCTGGTCACGCTCGCCTTGACGGCGATTTCCGTCTGGTCGGCCTCGGATGACATCGAGGCCGAGCTTTCGGCGCGCGCGAAAGACGCGCTCGCCGATGTCGGTGTCTCCGGCGGTCAGGTGAGTTTCTCGGGCCGCGACGCGAGCCTCGCCGGTTTCCCGCCGGACAAGGCCGCGCAGGCGATGGACGCCATCCAGCGGATCGACGGGGTCCGCACGGTCGAGATCTCCGGCGACACCGCCCCGCCCGCCGGCCCGGTGACCACCAGCGGCGAGCCACCGAGCCCGTCGCCCGCTCCGTCGAGCCCGCCGTCCAGCCCGGCACCGACGTCGGCCAAGCCGACGGACAAGGCCGGGTTCCAGGCCGAGATCGACCGCCTGCTGGCGGCCACCCCCATCACGTTCGAGCCGGACACCACCGAACTGACCGCGGACGGCGAGCGCGGCGCGCTCGAGATCGCGAAGCTGCTCACGGACGCGCCCGCCGGGGTTCGGTTCCGGATCACCGGGCAGGTCGCGACCGGTTCGGACAGGAAGCTCTCGATGAGCCGGGCACTGACGGTGGAGCGGCTGCTGGAGCGCAACGGGGTCAAACGCGACCAGGCGTACTCCACCCAACGCAGGACCTCCGACGGCGCGAACGGCGAGGGCCGCCGCGTCGACATCACGGCAGAACAGAGGTGATGGCTGAATGCTCTGGCTCTTCGGACAGATCTGGCTCTGGCTGCTCATCTCCTTCGCCCTCGGCTGCGGCGCCACCTGGCTGATGATGCGCGGCGAACGACGTGAGCGCCCGGTTCCCGAACCGGCGGCCCGCGAGCCCGAACGCGCCACCGGGCTCCAGGCCGTGCCCGACCCCGAGCCCGTGCCCGAGCTGCTGTCGACCGAACAGACGCAGTTCATCCCGCCCGCGCGGATCCAGGGCGACGACGAGCCGTACGACCAGGAGGCGGAAGGTCACCGCGAAGGGCAGCTGACTCCGGAACCGGTGCGGGCCTACCGCCCGAAGGAACCGGAACCGGCGGGCCGGAACGGCGACCGCGGCCGCGAACCCGAACCGGTCTGGCCGAGCGACGAGGACTGGCCGCCCGCCGGACGCGCGCCCGAACACCGGCCGGGGCAGGGCGGCTGACACTCGCCTGGTAAATTCGGCTACGCACTGTGAGCGTGACGCCGGGTACGTTTCTTCGATCGGGAGCTCCGGCACACGAAGGAGGCTCCGATTGGCGCTCCCGTATTGGACGCCGCACAACCTGCTGCCTCCGGGCCGCCACCCCGCCGATCTGGCCGACGTCTACGAACGGCTGGTCTTCGACGCACCGCACCAGAACGACCGTGAAATCCTGTTCAGCGCGCTGAACAGTTATCTGGGGGTCGCCCGGCGGATCATGCCGACCGGCCGCGCGTGGATCGGCGGAGATCTGACCGCCAGGACCCCGCACGCGCCGCTCGGGCTCGACGTCGTGCTGATCCCCGACGAATGGGGCGCGCTCAAACGGCTCGACGACACGGGCCGCTCGGCGCTCTACGGGCTGCTGACGTTGCGGGGGGTCATCGTCGGCCAGCCCGCCATGTATCTCGACCAGGTCCAGCCCGTCGGCGGCATGCTCGACGGCTTCCTCTGCCGCCCCGGCGACGAGGAGATCTGGGAAGAAGTGTGGGCATCGGGTGGCAGGGGAATTCCGGAAGTGATCTGGTGAGGAACGAATTCCGGCGTATCGCCGACGAGATCCCCGGCGGCACCTGGCTCGACGACCTCGCCCGCGCGTCGGCGATGGCCGCGTACGCGAAGTTCGAGCGGACATCCCGCTCGCCGCTGCTTCGCGTGTCCGTGATCGGCGAGTCGCATCTCGACGCGTACACCTTCTCCGACATCAGCCGCGCGCTGCAGGACGCGACGGCGAAGATCGGGCACATCATCCGCAACCCGTCGGGTGAGGTGACCATCGTCCAGCCCGCGGACCGGGAAAAGGCCCCGCTGATCCAGCGCGGCCAGGCGGGCAACGCGATCTTCTTCGGCTTCCCCGAGCCGGCGCTCGAAGACGCGCTCATCCACGACGGGATCGAGTCCCTGTCCGAGCGCGCGGTCAAGGAACTGTGCGACTTCCTGCCCGCCAACGGCTCCGACGACGGCGCGCTGGACGCGGTGCTGCTGCAGCGCGACACCGTCCGCAACGCGGTCAGCGACATCGTCAACGCGGTCAGCAAGCACGCCGGGATCGGCATGGCGCTGACCCCGACCGCGGGCGACGAACTGACCCGCAGCATGACCACCGAGCAGGCGAGGATCCTGTCCGGGAGCCTGCGTGAGTCGCGGGAGGCCGTCGGCTACGAGACGGTCAGCGGCAGGCTGGACGGGGTCCGCACCCGGCGCCGGATCTTCTATCTCGAACGCGAGTCGGGCGGCACGATCCAGGGCGCCGTCGCGCCGGATCTGCTCGACGAGATCAAGGAGAACCTGGACCGGCCGGTCACCGCGCGGCTGCGCGTCGTGCGCACGACGACCATCGACGGCCGCCGCGGCCGCCCGGTGCACGAACTGCTGGAGATCACCCCGGAAGTCAGTCTGTTCGATCAGTGATCGGGTTTCCGACATTCGGCGATGCCACAATTCTCGTCAGAAAATATCGATAATCGCATGATCATCGTTCAATAATGACTTTTTCCGGCAGGTAACAATTTCGGCCATTGCCCCGAACGATGGGTTAACGTCTTCGGACGGAAGCCTCCGAAAGGGCACGTATGCCGACCGATCCACCTCTCCCGCACCCGCCCGCCACCCGCTACGGCCCGGGGTTCGCCACGCACGGGACCCGGCACCGAAAGCCCAAGAACGGCCTGGTCATCGCCGGTTTCCTGGTCGGACTCGCGGCACTCGTGGTCGCCTTCGTCCCGGTCGCCGGGGTCGCCGCCTGGCCGCTCGCCGTAGTCGGAATGATTCTTTCCGTAATCGGTTTGACCAAAATCAAGAAGGGCGAAGCGGACAAGAAGGGAATGGGCGTCGCGGGGCTCGCGCTTTCCCTCGCCGGTTTGCTGGCCGCGACCGGGTTACTGGTCTACACCAACTTCTTTGCTACTGGTCAGTCGGGACTGCACATCCCGGCGGTCTCCGCGGACAAGAACACCGTCGAGTTCGTCGTCAGCGCGTCCGGCGGCGCGACCGTCCGGTTCGGCGCGCTCAACGACCAGCGGACCGAAACGACCCCGGCCAGTACCGACGAATGGCGCGGTACGGCGTCCTTCAACTCGGGCGACTACATGCTCACGGTCACCGCGGACACCCGGAACTCGTCGGTCAGCAACCAGATCGCCTGCACGATCCTCGTGAACGGCAAGAAGGTGGCGGAGAACAAGGGCCAGACCATCGCCCTGTGCACCGCGAGCACCGGCTGATCTCCGCGTTCAGTCCTCTGGATGCGGTACTTGCACGCGCAACCACCGCATCCAGAGGACTGAACGCGGGAAGGCCGCCTGGCGGCCGGCCGGTATCGCCCCCACCTCCACCGGCCGGACCGCCACGAGCCGCTCCTGGCGGCTCTTCAGACGGATCCCGAAGGGTCCGCCCGAGCGCCGATCCCTACCGAATGCCCCTCCCCTAGGGCTCGATCGACGCTGAAACGGACCCTACGCGCGCAAGAGGCGAGGCCACTAAGAATCCGCTAAGGATCACTCACGGACCTTCGCCGAGGTCCGTGAGTTCCGCACGGACCAGCGCGGCGAGCTTCGGATTGGCGTCGGAGAGGATCTTCAGCGCGATCGCGAACTGCTCGCGGGCACCGTCCACATCCGACCCGGCCCGCAACACTCTGCCCAGTGTCAGCCTCAGCACGCCCTCCTGGAGGACGAACCGCCTGCTGATCGTCAGGTCGACGGCTTCCCAGACGTACCGCTCGGCGGCGGCGAGTTCGCCGATCCTCATGCTCAGTTCGGCCAGGTTGTTCAGCGAGACGACGACGTAGCTTTCGTCGCCGAGGGTCCGGTCGATCTCCAGCGACGCGACCTGGTGCCCGATCGCCTCGATGAACCGCCCCGCCCGTTTTTCGGCCTCCGCGCAGTTGTTGAGCGCCTGCCCGCGCAGTTCGAGGTCTCCGGTCCGGTCGGTCTCCTCGACCGCCTGCCGCAGCGTCGCGATGGCCTCGTCGTACCGGCCGAGGAGGGTCAGCGCGGAGCCGAGGTGGATGTTCGCCGAGACCATCAGCCGGTTGTCGCCGATCGCGCTCGCGAGTTCCAGTGCGCGTTCGGCGTCGGCGAGGCAGCCCTGCGGCAGTTCGAAGGTGAGCGCGATGGCGCAGCGGGAGATCAGCATCCAGCACCGGCCGAGGACGTCGCCGGACCGCTCGGCGGCCTCCAGCCCGGTCTCGACCAGTCGCTTCCAGTCGTCCAGCAACGGGTACACCGCGCGATAGGTGTGCGCGACCCTGGCCAGCCGCCAGACGTCGTCGTGACGCCCGCCGCCGCGGGCGGCTTCGAGGACCTCGAGCAGGTTCGCCCATTCCGCGGTGAACCAGTCCTGCGCTTCGGCGAAGGAGTTCAACGGCGGCGTCTGCGCGTCGCTCAGCACCTCGGTGAAGTCGAGGGGGTCGACGATCCGCAGCATCTTCCGCCGCGCCCGGTCGGCGACGGCCTGGTAGAACCGCACCGATCGCGACAGCACGTCTTCGCGGTCTTCCTCGTCGAGTTCGTTCTCCGCCAGCTCGCGGAGGAACAGGCGGACGAGGTCGTGCGGGACGAAGGAGTCGCGGCCGGTTTCGGCGAGCAGGTTGTGCGCGGCGAGCACCCGCAGATGCCGCCGCGCCTCGGCGACGGTGATGTCGCCGATCGCGGCCGTCAGATGAGAACCGGCCGAAACACACTGCACCACGCCGAGCCGCAGGAACGTGTTCGCGACGTCGGTGGGAAGCCCCCGGAACGAGACGTCGAACGCCGCGCGGACCCCGTCGTCCGGGCCCTCGACGTCGAGCGCGGCCAGCCGCGTCCGTTCGTTGCCGAGCTCGTCGACGAGGTCCTGCGCGGACCACTGCGCGCTGGCGGCGAGCCGCGCGCCCGCGATCCGCAGCGCGAGCGGGAGGTAACCGCAGAGCCGGGCGAGCGCGTGGTTGAGGTCGAATCCGGCCGGTCCGGCGAGTTCCTCGATCAGCCGGACGGCGTCACCGGGCGCGAGTGTGCCGAGGACACGCAGTTTGGCCGCGTTGGACACGGCGAGCCCGTCGAGCCTGGAGCGGCTGGTCACCAGCGTCATCGACCGCGAGCCGGGCGGCAGCAGCGGCCGCACCTGATCGGCGGTGCGGGCGTTGTCGAGGATCACCAGCATCCGGCGCCCGGCGATCATCGAGCGGTAGAGGGCGATGCGTTCGTGGACCTGCTCGGGGATGCCGTCGGCGGGGACGCCGAGCCCGAACAGGAACTGCGTGAGCAGATCCGCGGGCTGCAGAGGCGGGTGCTGTGGGTCGAAACCCCGCAGCGAGGCGAAAAGGATGCCGTCGGGGAAGCGGCGGGCGGCGCGATGCGCCCACCACACCACCAGGCTGGTCTTGCCGATCCCCGCGGTCCCCGAGACCACGCCGACCGCGGTCTCGCCCGCTTCGGCCCGCTCGGCGAGATCGTCGAGCCAGGCGAGATCGGCCTCGCGCCCGGCCAGGCTCGGCACGGCGGGCGGCAGCTGCTGGACGGGATGCGCTTCGGCTTTCGTGTCCTCGACGACCTTGACCGGCAGGTCGTCGTTCAGGACGCGTTCGTGCAGCCAGCGCAGATCCGCGCCGGGTTCGACGCCGAGCGTGCGCAGCGTCGCCCGGGACACCGTGCGATAGAGCTCGAGCGCGTCACCGCGGCGCCCGGCGTGATAGAGCGCGCGCATCAGCTGACCGGCCGTGCGTTCGGCGAGCGGCTTGGCCCGGACCAGCGGGCTGAGCTCGACGATCAGTTCCGCGTGCCTGCCGAGTTCGAGATCCGCGTCGACCCTGGCGCCGTGGACGGCGAGCCGCAGGTCCTCCAGTTCGGGGGCGCGCACCGACCCCGGCACCCCGGCCAGCGCCGGCCCCTGCCAGAGCGCGAGGGCCTCGGCGAGCAGCTCGGACGCCTTGTCCGGGTCTTCGGTGGACGCTCGCTCCAGCAGCGACCGGGCACGGTGGACGTCGATCCGGCCGGGTTCGACGGTGAGCTGGTACCCGGGCGGCGCGGTGAGGATCTGGGCGCCGCGCGGATGGTCGCCCTGGATGTCGCGGAGCACGCGCCGCAGGTGGGAGACGTTGCCGTGGACGATCGTGCGGGCGGTGGCTGGCGGGTCGTGCCCCCAGAGCGCGTCGATGATCTCGTCGAGCCCGACGACCTTGTTGACCTTCAGCGCCAGCAGCGCGAGCAGACCGCGGACGCCGGGACCGCCGACGGGGACCGGCCGTTCGCCGTCGAGGAGGCGCACGGGACCGAGGAGTTGGAAGCGGGCAGGGGAACCGCTTTCGCCCATGACAAACCCCCTCCCCCGATCTCTCCCCTTACCGGAGTAGCCAACCTACCGCGCGAAGACGCCGCCAACCAGAAAACGCGAGGGAAGAGAGACATAGCGGGCGCGCCCCCCATGCCACATTGGGACCACCAAGCGTCCCCAATGCCACATTGGGGGCGTCGGGAATCCCGGACGCTCACGTGAGCTCAGGAGAAGTCCCGGACGCTCACGCAACCCGAAGGCAAGTGACCGGCGGACTCGTCTCCCCGGAAGCGCGCCAGCGCGACGGGGAGACTTCACCCCGCGCGCCCTCTTTCGGGCCGAAGGCCCACGAAGACGTTTTGTAGGGCGCCCTGACCACGAATCCGCAGCTTGACCACCATCTGGCGCCCTGCGAAACGTCTTCGTCAGCGCGCGGAAAAAATAAGGCCCCGTGCCATCAGTCCCGATCTGATGGCACGGAGCCGGGGGATGTCCGATTTGGGCCGCCTGGGGGCGCGACCCACACCGGACATCGGCGTCCACGTCCGTCCGGGTGGGCTCACCCCGAGCGAAGAACCCGTTCGTCCGTCGACAACACCTACGTGAGCGAGCCCACTGACCCGCTCACGTAGGCGACAACGTAACAGGGCGCACACCGTCGGCTACAGGCGCCCCGTCATGGCCTTCGCTACCTGCGGTTCGTCAGCGCGACAGGGGTGTCGAGTCGCGGCCGGCGATGAACGCCGGGCGCGGTTCGATCGCGGCGAACGGCTCCCGCAGCGCGTTCTCGACGCTGTTGAACACGACGAAGATGTTCGACCTCGGGTACGGGGTGATGTTGTTCGACGAACCGTGCATCACATTCGAATCGAACCAGAGCGCCGAACCGGCCTGTCCGGTGAATTGGTCGATTCCGTATTCGGCGGCGAGTTTGGTGATGTCTTCCTCACTGGGAACACCGACCCGCTGCTCTTTCAGCGAACTCTTGTAGTTGTCCTCGGGGGTTTCCCCGGCGCATTGGACGAAGGTCCGCTGTGAACCCGGCATCACCATCAGCCCGCCGTTGAACGGGTAGTTGTCGGTGAGCGCGATGGAGCAGCTGACCGCGCGCGGCGCCGGCATGCCGTCCTCGGCGTGCCAGGTCTCGAAGTCCGAGTGCCAGTAGAACCCGGTGCCCTTGAAGCCGGGCATGTAGTTCACGCGGCTCTGGTGGATGTAGACCTCGGAGCCGAGGATCTGCCGGGCCCGGTCGAGCACGCGAGGATCGCGGACGAGCTCCGCGATCAGCTCGCTGGTCTCGTGGACATCGAAGATGGAGCGGACCTCACCGGTCTTGGCCTCGGTGATGACGCGCTCGTCGTCGCGGTGGTCCCCCGACGACATGCGGACGAGTTCCTGCCAGTACGTCTGGATCTCGCCAGGCGACAACAGCTGGTCGACGACGGTGTAACCACGGGTTTCGTGGTTGGCGAGCGTGGCCGCGTCGATGGGACCGTCGGCCTCGCCGCCCCAGACGGTGGGGTGCGTCCTGGGCAGGTGTTCGGGCTTGCCCGTGACACGCGTCGGGTAGCTGTCGTCGACTCGGGTGTCGGTCAGCGTCAATGCAGTCGCCTCCTCGAGCGATTTTTAGGGTTCGGTTACGAGCGGGTACACGCCGTTTTCGTCGTGGACCTCGCGGCCGGTGATCGGGGGGTTGAACACGCAGACGCACTTGATCTCGGTCTTGGGCCGGACCTGGTGCTTGTCGTGATCGTTCAGCAGGTACAACGTGCCCGGCTTCAGCTGGAAGATCTCGCCGGTCGCGGTGTTCTCGAGCTCGCCTTCACCGGAGGTGATGAAGACCGCTTCGATGTGGTTCGCGTACCAGAAATCGTTGACCGTCCCGGCGTAAAGCGTGGTCTCGTGCACCGAGAAACCGACGCCCTCCTTGGCGAGCACGATGCGTTTGCTGCGCCAGTTCGGGGTCTTGATGTCGGCGTCGGTGTCGGTGACCTCGTCGAGTGTTCGGACAAGCAACGGAAAACTCCTTCTCGTTCTCGGTTGAGGGCGGTCAGTTCAGGACAGTGGCGATGGACTCGTCGATGATCGACAGGCCCTTCGTGAGTTCTTCGTCGGTGAGCGTCAGCGGCGGCAGCAGCTTCATGACCTCGCCGTCGGGGCCGGAGGTCTCCATCAGCAGCCCGCGCTCGAACGCGGCGGCGCAGACCTTGCCCGCGAGGTCGCCGTTGGCGAACTCGAGGCCCCTGGCGAGGCCGCGGCCCTTCGCGAACAGGTTCGCGTCCGGGTACGCCTCGACGATGCCTTGGAACGCGGCGGCGATGCGCTCGCCCTTGGCCTTGGTCGACTTCTCCAGCTCGTCGTCGCTCCAGTAGACGCGCAGCGCCTCCGTCGCGGTGACGAACGCCGGGCTGATGCCGCGGAAGGTGCCGTTGTGCTCGCCCGGCTCCCAGACGTCGAGGTCCGGGCGGATCAGCGTCAGCGCCATCGGGATGCCGTAGCCGCCGATGGACTTCGAGAGGCAGACGATGTCGGGCTTGATGCCCGCGTCCTCGAAGCTGAAGAACGGGCCGGTGCGGCCGCAGCCCATCTGGACGTCGTCGAGGATCAGCAGGATGCCGTGCTTCTTGCACAGATCATCCAACGCCTTGAGCCACTCGATGCGCGCGGCGTTGATGCCGCCCTCGCCCTGCACACCTTCGACGATAACGGCCGCGGGCTCGTTCAGGCCGCTTCCGGAGTCTTCGAGAAGTTTCTCGAAATAGAGGAAGTCCGGGATCGAGCCGTCGAAGTAGTTGTCGTACGGCATCGGGGTGGCGTGCACCAGCGGGACACCGGCGCCGCCGCGCTTCATCGAGTTGCCGGTCACCGAGAGGGCGCCCAGCGTCATCCCGTGGAAGGCGTTGGTGAAGTTGATGACGGATTCCTTGCCCGTCACCTTGCGCGCGAGCTTCAGCGCGGCCTCGACCGCGTTCGCGCCACCGGGGCCGGGGAAGACGACCTTGTAGTCGAGTTCGCGCGGCGCGAGGATCTTTTCCTTGAAGGTCTCGAGGAAGTCCCGCTTGGCCACGGTGAACATGTCGAGCGCGTGCGTGACGCCGTCACGGGCGATGTAGTCGATCAGGGCCCGCTTGAGCGCCGGGTTGTTGTGCCCGTAGTTGAGCGCGCCGGCACCGGCGAAGAAGTCGAGGTAGGCCTTGCCGTCCTCGTCGTACAGGTAGCTCCCCTGGGCCCGGTCGAACACCACGGGCCAGCCACGGCTGTAACTGCGTACTTCGGATTCGAGTTCCTCGAAAATGCTCATCACGTTTTCTTTCTCCCTGGGATCCCCGGATTTACGTTCTATTGACTGCTGAGCGGACCGATTCGGTACAGGTCCTCCTGCTCATGCGTTCCGTCCTCGGCCGGGAAATCCTTGGCGGTGAACAGATCCCGGCGTTCCAAAGTGGCGTTCCACCGCTTGGCGAACGAGGCGAACAACCGGATCGAAGCCTCGTTGTCCGGCGTGATCGTGGTTTCGAGGTACCGCACACCCTGGGCGGTGAGCTGACTGAACAGCTCGTCGAGCAGTGCCCCGGCCAGGCCTTTTCCACGCTGGGACGCGTCGACCGCGACCTGCCAGACGAAGCCGGTGTCCTGCTTCCGATACCCGATCACGAAGCCGACCGGGGTGTCGTCGACTTTCGCGACGACCGAGGTGTCGGCGAAATCGTGACACCACAGCAAATAGGCGTAAGGCGTGTTGAGATCGAGCTTCTTCGAATCGCGGGCGATTCTCCAGAGCGCGGCACCGTCTGCCTTGGTCGGGTTTTCGATCAAGTGCTTTCCGGACATGTCCAAGAAACGTACCGGAGGATTCGGGCGCGGTCAGATCAGCGCGGCGGCGGCAACGCGGCTACCTGCAACAACCCTGAAACACACGTGACAAAGGTAACGGTAACGTTTGAAGCGCAGCACTGGTGGGTAAGGCCGCTTCGTCGCGGTCTCACTGGATGTGACGATACCAACCGTTACCACTCGGTCGCAGGACCAGGCCACAATTCGGCGGTTCAGCGGCGGTGGCGCCGCCGGAATACGGAACCCAGCGGCGTCCAGACGGCGGGCAGCAGAATCAGCAGACAGACCACCAGCCACCAGACCGGCGCCTCGCCGCGCCGCCAGCCCGCGACGACGCCGCCGAGCCAGCCGAACAGCGGATCACGGACCGGCGGCAGGAACGCGGCGAACAGCAGACCCGCTCCCACCAGCACGGCGAGCACCGTGAGCACCATCCGCCACGTCTTGCGCAACGTCATCAGGCTGACCACCAGGAACACGATGGCGCCCGCGGCCACCGGGACACCGACCCACTGCAGGACGGGCCCGCCCTGGCCGCCGATGACGAACCCGGCCAGCACGGTGATCAGCGCGGCGAGCACGTTCCACGGGGACGGCAGGGTGGCCGCGCCGCGCGTGATCCACCACGCGCTGCGGCTCGCGGCCTTGGCGAAGGTCGCGGCGGGCTGGACCGATTTCGGCACCCTGGTCGCCCCCGCGGCCGCGTTGATCCCGGCGGCACCCGCCTTGACCAGCGTCTTCGTCAGCAGCATCGTCCCGCGTTCGTGTTCGAACCGTTCGCCGGAGACCTGGCACGCCTGGAACGCGCGCTGGGTCTGCTCGTCGGTCTCCGGTTCGTTTTCGATCAGGCGCCGGAACCGTTCCGACGGTTTTCCGTTCCCCTTGGCCGTTTTCGCGTCGTGTCCACAGTGGAGGCCGACACAGGGCAGTTCCTCGCGCGCGATCTGCGCTTGGCGGACCCTGGCGAGCACCATCGCCGTCACCGGCATGCTGATCGGGAGCTCGGCTTCCTTCTCCACGTCACCGAGTTCGCCGTCGAGGCCTAGGAAAGCGAGTTCACCGGCCAATTGCGCGCGCAACGACTCCGTTTCTTCCGGCGACAGCCCGTCTTCGGTGCCAGGCCGCCGCCATCCGATCTTCTCGAACGTTTCCCGGACCTGCTTGCGGAAGGCCTCCCGCCCGACGACGTCGCGCAGCAGCCGCAGGCGTTTCGGATCGAGCAGGCACTGGATCAGCCAGCCCGCGCCGTCGACCCGGCCCCACATCCAGTCGTTCGCGCGCCACGACGCCTTGTAGAAGGCGCCGAAGTAGTCGGCCTGCATGCCGGTGAGCTTGTCCCACGAACGGCGCCGCTTCATGTCCATCAGCGTCCGGGAATCCGCGCTCACCTGGACGAGGTCGACCCGCTGGTCGACCGACGGCGGTTGCGCGAGCAGCCCCCGGGTCGCGATGTGCAGGCGCACCAGGCGCGAGGTGACGACCGTGTCGCCGGCGCTGTCGTCGCCGGAGGTGAGCCCGGTCCACGCCAGCAGCGTGGTGACCGTGTCGGCGGCTTCGGTGTCGGGTTTCGCCTGTGCCAGCGGCAAAAGGATCGGCGTCGCCTGACGGAGCGCGGCGACCACGATCGGCCACGCCTCCTTCAGGGTGTCCGACCGGCCCCTTGCGGCCCATTTCTTGGCGAGGCCCTCGATCCAGGCCGCGAGCGTGACCTTGGCGGCCGGCGGATCCTGTTCGGTGACCCAGCCCGCGAGCCGTTCGCCGCGCGCGGCCTTGTGCCGTGCCTCGTGCAGCAGCACGCGGCAGCGGTTGAGCTGCACCGCCTGCTCCGGCGCCGGGTCGAGCCGGAAGCCCGCGTTCACCAGCTGGAGGCCGGTGGCGACCGAATCGTCCAGCGCGGTGGTGCGGAAGGCGACCAGGTCCTGGAGTTCGCAGGTGTCCTTCGGCGGCGCGGTGGGCAGGCCGTCGCGCAGTCCCTCCGCCGCGGCCGCGCGCAGCTGCGCCGCCGTGCCGGACGCCCACTGGCGGCCCGGATCCTCCACATCGGACAGTGAGAGCCTGCGGGTCGCCTCGCGGACCAGCGCGGTGGCGTCCTCCTGGACCCGCCGATCGCGGTAGTCGTTCATCAGCCGCTGGTCGACCAGTGCGTCCGGACCGCCGCGAACCCCCATCGAGGCAAGGGAAACGCGGGTGCCCCTGGTCCGGACGACGGCGTCGTTGTGCCGGGTCAGATCCTCGAGCTCGGCGCTGATCGTCTGGCTCAGGACGGTGCCGACGACCTTGCTCATCGCGCTGCCCAGCAGCGGCGGCCGGTCCGGATCGACCTCGACCCGCTCGGCTTCGCGTTCCGCCGTCGGTACCACGTACAGCAGCAGCCGCCGGACGTCGGAATGCGACTGTCGTTCGAAGATCTCCCGCAACGCCGGGCGCAGCGGCTTGTTCAGCAGCACGCCGCCGTCGGTCAGCCAATGCGACCGGGTGACGTCGGTGTACCGGGTCATGTCCGGATGCAACGGCCCGGTCTTCTCACCGATCGGCATCCGGGAGAGTTCGAACGCGCCGGGGAACGACGCGGTGGAGCGCGCCGCCAGCGCGAGCGGGCCGACGACATCTTCAGTCCACAAAGGACCGTCGAAGCGGAAGAGGAGCCGGTGCTCGGTGTCCCGCACCAGGTTTCCGAGCGCGTCGTCGAACCTGGTCGTCTCGCCGTCGATCATCGTGCCGGTGAGCAGCACGGTGATGTCGGGGCAGTCCGGTTTGACCGTGGCCTTGTCGGTGATGCGGTGCAGCGCGTCCTTGAGATCCGCCAGGAGCACCTTGTCGCCGTCGAGCAGCGAGCGCGGTTCCTTCTCGCCGGGGTCGCGGATCAGGTTGTCGAGCGATCCCGTGCTGATCCACGTGTCGCGCAGCACCTGCGGGCTCGACCGGAACGCCTCGGCCAGCCCGAGGCACGCCGCGTTGATGCCGCCCGCGCTCGTGCCGGTGAGCACGTCGAGCGAAACCGTGGCGTTGAGCAGATCGAGCAGGGCGCGGTACGGCCCCTCGGATTCCTGTGTTCTCGACGCGTGCAGCAGATGTGAGGTCTCGGTGGCGACCCCGCCCATCCAGACCGCGAGGCTCGCCCCGCCCACCATGGTCATCGCCAGCCGGATCTCCTGCGGCCACGGGCTCCCCGCGTCGGCCATGTGCGCCCTCCCCAAGGCTTAAGTGCACGAGCACTTTAGACCGGACGGGCGAGTCGGCGTACCGCCGTTGGTGCCGAGATTCGTTCACCCGTAAGGGCAAATTTCACGCCCTCGCAATCAGGTGCCCGCTCCCTGCCCCTGGATACACGCCCCTGCCACCGGCGCGAAGTACGTGAAGGCCCCCATCACTGCGCTAGACGCAAGGAAGGGGTCCTTCACGTACTTGGGAGGGTGCGAAGGTCGAGTTTCCTCGGCTGAGCCGAGGGAAGGGGCCTTCACGCGCCGCCGTCGTGACTTGTGAGGCCACTGAGGCCGAGGGTGCTGTTCCTCCTCGGGTGAAGGGACCTTCGAGGGACCCAGGGTCCCTTAAGGAGCCCCTCACGACATCGCGACCCCAACCGGCGCGTTTAGTCCTCTGGTTGCGGTAGTTGCACGCGCAAGTACCGCAACCAGAGGACTAAACGCGGGAGGGGAGAAGGGGGTTCAGGCGGCGAAGTGTTCCAGGAGGAGGACTTGCGCCTCGCCGACGGCGAAGCCGAGGACGGCGCCGGTCGCGATCAGGATCCATTCGTCCTGCTGGAACGCCGGCCGCAGCAGACCCTCGAACTCGCGCGGCGACAGCTCCTTCATCTTGGTCACCAGCACGTTCCGGATGTCCATCGCGTCGTTCGCGTAGTCCTCGATGTACCGCATGGTCTCCGGCAGTTTGTCCATGATCTTCTCGGCGATGTTCAGCTTCATGTCCTGGTACCGCCTGCTGCCGACGGCGAACACGACCAGCGGTTTCCCGACGCCGACGCGGCGGCCGAGCTGTTCGTCGAGCTGACGTTGGATGAGCCCGAGCACCCGGTCCGACAGCGGCCCGTGCAGCACCGCCTCGATCACGTTGTGCGGGGTGATGATCTCCTTCGCGATCAGCGCGCCGTACGCCTCCGCGACCTCGCCGCGCCGCTTCAGGAACAGGCCTTGCCAGCGCACGCCGAAGTACCGGCGCTCTTCGATCGGGTAGAAGATCATCCGCAGCGCGAGCCAGTCGGTGAACCAGCCGGTGAACAGGCCGAACAGCGGCATGATCAGCGGGAACTTGAACAGGATCCACGCGATCATCTGGATCACGCCGATCAGCCCGCCGAAGAAGATGCCGGAGCGGGCGATGAACTTGAACTCCTTGTCGCCCGCCTCCTGGAAGATCCGGTTCAGCAGCCGTTTGTCCTTGACCAGTGCGGTGACCACCATGCCCTTGAGGTCGAACACACTGTCCACATCGGACTTGATCAGCTCCAGCACGGCCGCGACCATCTTCGGCGTCTCGGCCTGGACGCGCTGGATCACCAGCCGCTGCATCCCCACCGGCAACGATTCCCACAGCCCCGGCTGATAGTGACCGGCGACGTCGCGCACGATGTCCTCGACCGCGGCCTGGAGCGGTTTTTCGATCTCCCGCGCGATTCTCTGCGGATCGAGCCTGGCGACGACCTCCGCCGGTTTGATCAGCTGCTCGGTCATCGTGTCGCACGCGATGCTCGCCATCCGCGCGGCGCGTTTGGGCACGATGCCCTGCCAGCCGAGGAACGGTTTGATCCCGACGAATTCGACCGGCTGGAACATCATCCGGATCGCGACGAGTTTGGTGGTGTAGCCGATCAGGGCGGCGACGATCGGGATCGAGACGTAGATCGGCCAATGCTCGGCGAAGTCGGCGAGGATCCCGTCGAGGAAGGCACCCATGCCGGGGTCAGCCGGCGCTCGGGTCGCAGGCCTGCCAGAACTGGGCGCCGAGCCGGGAAATGTGGACGGTGCGCTTGACGAACTTGGCCCGCTTGACCGACTTCTCCGCCTCGCGGACGGTCTCGTCGGTCAGCAGGATCTCGTACTGCGTCTCCAGCGAGGGCACCTCTTCGTCCAGCTCGACCAGGCCGAGCCCGATCAGCCTGGTGAGGTAGCCGGGCACCTGGTCGGGCAGCGAAACCCCGGCGGCCTTGCCGACGGTGGAGGCGTTGCGGAGCACGAATCGCCCGGCGCCACCGAGGTTGGTCCGCTCGGCGACGTCGACGGCGGGGAACGGCGAGCCGTCGGAGAGCGCGGAGAGGATGCGCGCTTCGTCGGGCGTCAGCTGCCGCAGGATGATCGCGTAGAGGTATTCGCGGGCCCGCTCGCGGCCGAAGCCGATCGAGTGGTTGAGCAGTTCGGCCATCGCGGCGCGGAGCGGTTCGAGCTGGGCGCGTGTGTGCACGAGGGTGATGGTCGCTTCGACCGGGCGCGAGCCGTTGGCGTCGGGCCGGTTCATCGCGGACGCGGCGGTGAGCGCGGCGTGGTACGGGTCGTCGACCTCGTCGAGACGGCGGCGCAGCTCCGAAAGCAGCTGCCGCTCACCCTGTTTGATGACCTGTTCCGCGAGGTCGACGCCGGGGAGTTTGCGGGTGAATTCCATGCCCGTGCGGGCGGCCCAGCCCGCCAGCTGCCCCGCGCGTTTGGCGAAAGCGGCCAGGTCGTCACCGGCGGGTCGATCGTTGCTCACGGGCACTCCCCTCGCGTTCGCGCTGATGCTACCTGCGAGTAGGCCGAACGGCCGAAATTGTGATCGACGCGGGTGTTTGGATGCATACATGAGCTTCACGCGCTGGGGTCCGCCGATCGACGTCCTCCCGCTGTTCGCGCGGGAAGAGCAAGCCCTGCTCGACGTCCTCACCGGTCTCGACGCGGAGCAGTGGGCCGCGCCGACGGTCTGCGCGGGCTGGACGGTGCACGATCTCGCCGCCCACATCCTGGGCGGCAAGCTCGGCAGGCTGTCGCGCGATCGCGACGGCTACCGGACGACTGCGCCCCGAGAGGGCGAACCCTTCGCGAAGTTCATCGACCGGATCAACGACGAATGGGTGGTCGCGTGCCGTCGGCTGTCCCCCGAAGTGCTGTTCGCGATGCTGGTGGACAGCACCTCGCAGCTCGCCGAAATGTGGGGCCGCGCCGACCTCGACGCGCTCGGCGAGCCGGTGAGCTGGGCCGGGGACGAACCGGCGCCGGTCTGGCTCGACGTCGCCCGCGAGTACACCGAGTTCTGGGTGCACCAGCAGCAGATCCGCGAGGCCGTCGGTGCCCGCACGCTCGACGAGCGGGACTTCCGCGGGCCGGTGGTCGACACCTTCGTCCGGGCGCTGCCGCACACGCTGCGTGACGTCGAGGCGCGGACGGGACGTCAGGTCGTCTACACCGTCACCGGCCAGGGTGGCGGCAAGTGGACGGCGCAGCGGACAGCGGACGGCTGGTCGCTCGATCGCGTCGCGCCGACGTCGCGTGCGCCGCTGGCCTCGGTGACGACGGACGCGGACACCTTCTGGCGGCTGTGCACCCGGAACCCGGCGGACCGGGATCGGGTCACCGCCAAGGGCGACGAAAACGTTTGCGCCACCGTGCTCGGGATGACGTCGATCATCACAACGAGTAGCGGCTGACCTTCTCCGGGTGGATGACGAGCCGGACGAGATCCAGCTCCTGGATCCCGGCGAGCTCGCCGGAGTGTGCCGGGTCGTCGAGGTCCCAATAACGGGCGCCGAGGCGGGCGGCCAGTTCGTGCGCCCCGTCCGGCTCCACGGTGACGCGGCCCGCGGCGGAGACCCAGCGTTCGCGCTCGCCCACCGGCGCGGCCACGATGATCGAGGCACGGGGATCGCCGTCCAGCCGCCGCACCTTGGGCGAGTCCCGGGGCGTGAACAACTGGACCGTGCCCTCGCCGGTGGCTTCGAACCACACCGGCCGGACCGGCCCGTCGGCCACGGTCAGGAACCCGTGCAGGGGACGGCGGAGGAATTCCAGGTCTTCGGCGGTCAGCATGAGCTCGATTCAACACGCCCGTCCTGGACGTGCCCATAGGCGAAAAGCCGGATCGCCTGTGTATTCGTCTAACGTCGGTGCCATGGATGTGTTCAGTGACCTGATCCGCGGGGTGCGGTCGCACGGCTCGTTGTTCGGCAGTTCGGCCCTGTCCCCGCCCTGGTCGCTGCACTTCGTGGACGGCGCGCCGCTGACCCTGTGCGCCGTCCTCACCGGGGCGGGCTGGGTCGTGCCCGAAGACGCTCCGCCCGAGCCGCTTCGCGCGGGGGAGACGATCATCGTGCGCGGTCCCGGGACTTTCACCTTCGTCGACGAGGTCGGCACCCTCGCCGAGCCGGTCGCGTGCGGCGAGCACTGCGCGACGCCCGAACAGGGCGGGACCCGGCACCGCCTCGGCTGGGCCGACGAACCCGGCGGCGAGACGACCTTGATCGTCGGCGCGTATCCGGTCGGCGGCGAGATCGGCCGCCCGCTGCTGGACGCGTTGCCCGTCGTGGTGCGCGTGGACGCCGGGGGCGCGGGCGATCCCGTACTGGACCACCTCGCCGCCGAGGTCGCCGTCGACGCGCCCGGTCAGCAGGTGGTCCTCGACCGGTTGCTGGACTGGATGCTGGTCTGCTCCCTGCGCGAATGGTTCGACCGGCCCGGCGGCGAGCCCCCGGCGTGGTGGGCGGCCCAGCGGGATCCGGTGGTCGGCGGCGCGCTGCGCCTGTTGCACGCGGAACCGGCAGCACCGTGGACGGTCGGCTCACTGGCCGGGCGGACCGGGGTCTCACGCTCGACGCTGGCCAAGCGGTTCGCCGACCTGGTCGGCGAACCGCCGCTGACCTACCTCACCCGCTGGCGGATGACCCTCGCGGCGGATCTCTTGGCGGGCAAGGAATCCACGACCATTTCCGATATCGCCCGCACCGTCGGCTACTCCGACCCGTTCGGCTTCAGCGCGGCGTTCAAGCGGGTCCGGGGCGTCAACCCCAGCGAGTTCCGGCGCGGCGCTGTCCTCTAACAGACGTCAGCGGAGCTGATGCCGGGACTTCTTGGCCTGCTTGCGCAACTGCAGGATCCGGGCACCACCGACGAGCGCGACCACGGCGCCGCCGGCGATCACGGAGAACAGCATCGCGACGGCCAGCGGCATGCTGCCGGACATGCCAAGGAAGTGGACGGTGGCGGTGTCCTGGTTCTGCAGGATGAACACGAGCAGGAACACCAGCAGGATCAGCGCCACGATGACGGCGATCCAGGTGCCGCTCACCCGCGTGCGCTTGAGTTTCGGGCCGGCGTCGAACTTGCCGCTGTGGCGCGCGCCGCCAGCGGCTTCGGGCGGTGAGACGGGCTCGACCGGAACCTCGGCGGCACCCTCCTGCGGCTGAGTCATGCAGGACAGTGTCCGCCGAAGTCGCCTTGATCGCGCTCTCAAGCGTCCGAACGGGTGACCTCGTCCGCCGCGCGCAGGACGCGCAAGGTGTTCTTCCCGGCCAGCTTCGCGCAATCCTCGTCGCTCCAGCCGCGTTCCATCAGCGCGGCGAACAGCACCGGGTACTTCGAAACGTCTTCGAGGCCCTCGGGCAGTGTCGCGACTCCGTCGTAGTCGCCGCCGAGGCCGATGTGGTCGACACCGGCCACCTCACGCGCGTGCTCGATGTGCGCGACGACGTCGTCGATGCCCGCCTTCGGCTTCTCGGGGCCGCCGCGCTCCGCGGTGAACTTCGAGCGCTGGTCGATGTTCCGGTAGTCCTTGCCCGCGTCGTCCATGTCCTGGCGCAACTGGTCGTCCCATTCGGCGACCTTCGGCGAGATGAAGCCCGGCACGAACGTCACCATCGCGACGCCCTCCTTCGCCGCCAGGGTTTCCAGGACGTCGTCGGGGATGTTGCGGGGGTGGTCGTTGACCGCGACGCACGAGGAGTGGCTGAAGATCACCGGCGCGGAACTGACCTCCAGCGCGGCGCGCATCGTGCTCGGCGCGACGTGCGAGAGGTCGACCAGCATGCCGATCTTGTTCATCTCGCGGACGACGTCACGGCCGAACTCGGTGAGCCCGCCGTGCGCGGGTTCGTCGGTGGCGGAGTCGGCCCAGGTGGTGTTGTAGTTGTGCGTCAGCGTCATGTAGCGGACACCGAGGCGGCGCAGGATCCTCAGCACGCCAAGGGATTCGGCGATGCTGTGGCCACCTTCGGCGCCGAGCAGCGACGCGATCTTGCCGTCGCGGAAGGCGGCCTCGGCCTGATCGGCGGTGTCGGCGAAGGCGAGCCTGTCCGGGTACCGCTCGATCATCTGGTGCACGATCTCGATCTGTTCGAGAACCGCGGTGACGGCGCTGTGCCCTTCGAACTGGCAGGGCACGTAAACGGACCAGAACTGCATCCCGAGCCTGCCTTCGGCGAGCTTCGGGAAGTCGGTGTGCAGATGCGGCTGGCGGACCGTGAGATCCGTGCCCGCCACGGCCTCGACCGGATCCGGCCCGGTCGTGACCCGCAACTCCCATGGCAAGTCGTTGTGCCCGTCCGCGAGGAGCGCCGTTTCGAGCAGGGCCTGGGCCCGGACGAGGTCACCGTTAGTCATCCGCCGATGTTACGTTCGGCTACTTTGCTCTCACCGCTACGGGTTGAGCCACCCCGCGGCCGCGACCAAACCGTTGCCCGTCACCTGGTGACCGCCGGGATGGCGGTGGGCGACGACGTCCGCGGAGCGCTCGCGCAGGTCGCGGACGAGCGCCTCCGCCGACGCCAGCGGCGCCATCGGATCGTGCTCGCCGTTCGACAGGAAGACCCGCGTACCGGACAGATCGTGGCGTGGCGGCGACGGGAGCGGGGACATCGCCGCGAACAGCGCGGCCTCTCCGACGGCGTCCGGGCGCAGCAGGGTCACCGCGGCGGCGATGTTGGCGCCGTTGGAGAACCCGATGGCGACCAAGCGCCGGTCACCGAGGCCGTACCGCTCGCGCGAGGCGACCACGAAGTCGGCCAGCTGGTTCGCGCGGAAGGCGACGTCCTCGTGGTCGAAAACGCCTTCCGCCAGCCGCCGGAACCACCGTGCCGCACCGTGTTCCGACACCGGCCCGGCCGGCGCGAGCAGCGCCGAGGCAGGGCTGAGCTGACGGGCGAGCGGTACGAGATCGTCCGGCCCGCCGCCGGTGCCGTGCAGGAGCAGCAGCACCGGCTCGTCCGGCGACCCTTCGACGTACTTGTGGTCCAAAGTGCTCATCGCGGGTTGTTCTCGCTCGGGAGGTCCAGCTTCGGCAGCATCGCCTCGATGTCCTCGCGCTTCGGCTCCAGCCACGGCGGCAGCTTCAGCGCGCGGCCGAGTTCGAGCAGCGGCTCGTCGATCGCGAACCCGGGCTCGTCGGTCGCGACCTCGAGCAGCGTGCCGCCCGGCTCGCGGAAATAGATCGAGCGGAAGTACTGACGGTCCAAAATGGACGTCACGTTCACGCCGTCGTCGATCAGTTCGTCGCGCCACGCGGCCTGGGTCGCCTCGTCCGGCGCACGCCAGGCGACGTGGTGCACGGTGCCCGACGCCACCAGCCCGCGCGGGGCGTCCGGCGTCACGAGGACGTCGACGAGGGCTCCAGGGCCGCCTTCACCGGCGGAGAACCGCAGGCGGTTGCCCTCCTGGTGCTCGAAGGCCAGGCCGAGGCCGTCGGTCAGCATCCCGGCGGTCGCGTCCTCTTTGGACACCGAGAGCGTGACGGAGTGCAGGCCGCGGATGGCGTGTTCGGCGGGGACGAGCTTCGTGTCCCAAGGGTCGCGCGGGTCGCCCTGCGGATGCGCGACGAGCGCGAGCTTCAGTCCGTCCGGGTCGAGGAAGGTGAGCGTCTCCTCGCCGTCGGAGTTGCGGATCTGGCTCGTCTCGATGCGGCTCTCGGCGAGATGCTGCTTCCACCACCCGAGCGACGCCTCCGGCACGGAGAACGACGTCGTGGTCGCCTGTCCGGTGCCGTGACGGCCCTTCGGCGCGTCCTTCCACGGGAAGAACGTCATCAGCGAGCCCGGCTTGCCGGACTGGTCGCCGTAGTAGAGGTGGTACGTGCCGGGGTCGTCGAAGTTCACGGTGGTCTTCACCAGCCGCAGGCCGAGGGCCCGGGTGTAGAAGTCCGCGTTGCGCTGGGGATCGCCACCGATGGCGGTGACGTGGTGCAGGCCCGAAGTCTTGATCGACATGGTGCCCTCCTCCGAGGTCCGGTGAACTCAAGCTAACCCGAAAACCTCTCGCGCGCAAGATATATTCCTGGAAGAGTTCCTGGTGTACCCTCGCCCGCGTGACAGCGGAACCGAACGACGACGAAGTGGTCACGTGGTGGGGCCTGGTGATAGAGGGCTACCTGGCCACGCAGAACAAGCTGATGGGCGAGATCGCCGAACGCTTCGGCCTGGCGCCGGCCTCGTTCGACATCCTGCTGCGGCTCGTGCGATCACCGGAGCACCGGATGCCGATGACGCGGCTGGCCGTCGAGGCGGCGTTGTCCAGCGGCGGGTTCACCAAGGTCGCGGACCGGCTGGTGGCCGCGGACCTGATCTGCCGCGTGCCCAGCCCGGACGACCGCCGCGTCACGTTCGCGGCGCTCACCGAGCACGGTCTCGACGTCGCGCAGCAGGCCCGGGAGGCGTGCGCAGAGATCCTGCGGCGCATCGTCCTGGCTCCGCTGGGTGACGACGCGCCCGGTCTCGCCGAGGCCATGCGCACCTTGCGCACGGTCAACGGGTCTTGAAAAACCGGTTCTGGCCTGCCGCTTTCCCGAGGCGCACGCTTTGGGGATGCTCACCGAATCGACGATCACGACGATGCTCCCGGTGACCGACGCCGAACGCGCCGGCCACTTCTACGCGGATTCCCTCGGCCTGCGCCGGACTTCCACCGGCGAGGACGGGACCGTCTACTTCGAGGCGGGCGCGGGCTCGATCGGCCTGCGCCCGATGCCGTCCGGATCGCAGAGCGAGAACACCGCGCTGAGTTTCGAGGTCGGAGACCTGGCCGCCGAGGTGCGGGCGCTGGAGGACCGCGGCGTGCGGTTCCAGGACTTCGAGGCGGACGGCATCAAGACCGTCGGCCACATCGCCGACCTCGGCAAGGAACGCGCGGCCTGGTTCACCGACAGCGAGGGGAACGTCCTCTGCCTGCACGAGGTGGTCGCCTGACCCCCGCGTTTCGTCCTCTGGTTGCGGTAGTCGCGCGGGCAAGTACCGCGACTAGAGGACCAAATGCGGCGGGGCGGCGGGCGCCCGGACCTCGTACATGTCCCGCACGAGTTCGCGGATGACGTTGCGCCGGATCTTCCCGGTCGCCGTCTTCGGCAGTTCGCCCAGCTCGACGACGCCTCGCGGCCGTTTGAACGACGCCAGCCCGGACCGGCAGAACTCGATCAGCTCGTCCGCGTCCAGCCGTTCGCCGGGAACGCCGACCACGCACGCGACCGGTTTCTCGATGCCGTCGGCGTCGAAGGCGGCCACGACCGCGACCTCGGCGACCGCCGGATGCTGCAGCAACCTGTCTTCGACCTCGGCGGGAGACACCCAGATCCCGCCGGGTTTCAGCATGTCGTTGAAGCGCCCGAGACAGGTATAGCTCCCGTCGGCGTTCCGCACGAAACTGTCGCCCGTCCGCAGCCATTCGCCCTGGAAGACCTGCTTCGTCGTCTCGTACCGCGCCCAGTACCCGGTCGCGATCGACGGCCCGGCGACGTACAGCTCACCGGGCTGCCCGTCCGGCACGGGCTCGCCGTGTTCGTCGCGCAGGGCGACCTCGTAGCCGGGCACCGGCACCCCGGTGCTGCCGGCGCGCACCTGACGCGGCCGGTTGGACAGGAAGATGTGCAACGCCTCCGTCGAGCCGATCCCGTCGATGATCTCGACGCCGAACCGGTCGCGGAACCGTTCGTACAGCACGGCGGGCAGTGGTTCCCCGGCCGAAACCGCCTGGCGCACCGAGGCGAACGTGTCGTCCGGGATGTCGCTGGCGAGCAGCGCCGCGTAGAAGGTCGGGACGGCGAAGAACAACGTCGGCCGCTCCGCGCGGGCTCTGGCGGCGATCAGCCCCGGGGTCGGTCTCGCCGGTTCGAGCAGCGCCGTCCCGCCCGCCTCGAGCGGGAAGAACGCCGAATTCCCCAAGCCGTAGGCGAAGAACAGCTTCGGGACGGAAAGGAACCTGTCGTTCGGGCCGGTGTCCAGCACGTCGCGCGCGTACGTCTCGCAGACCGCGCGGATGCCGGCGTGCCGGTGCATCGCGCCCTTCGGCTTGCCCGTCGTCCCCGAGGTGTAGAGCCAGAGTGCGGGCGAATCCTCCCAGGTCGGCGCCGGTTCGAAACCGCTCTCGTCCACTGTGGACAGATCGCTCCAGTCGTGCGCGCGGACCCCGGACGGCAGTTCGGCGGCCTTGGCCCTGTCGAGCACGACGTCGGTGACCTCCGGCGCCAGCCCGAGCGCGATCGTCGCCTGCGCGGCGAACTCGCCGGAAACGCACAGGACCCTGGCCCGCGAATCGGCCAGCACCTTGCCGAGGTCCAGCCCGGTGACCATCGTCGACACCGGAACCGCGACCGCTCCGGCCAGCATCGCGCCGAGGATCCCGGTGAGCAGCTCGACGTCGTCGACCATGCAGAACAGGACCCGCTCCTCGGGGCGGACGCCGATCGCCTTCAGTCCCGCCGCGACCCGGCGGGTCTCGGCCGCGAGCCCGGCGTAGGTGAGACTTCGCCGCGGGGACACGACCGCGGCCTTCGCCCCGTGCCCTTCCGCGAGATGCCGGTCGAGCAGGTAGCTCGCCGCGTTGAACCCGGTAGCGGCAGCGGTCACGGGCGCACCTTCAATCGGCTCAGCTCAGGTAAACGTATTCGTAATCGAACGGTTTCCCATTGATGCCCTGGCGTGGCGGGGCCACCCAGCTCGCGATCTTTCCTCGCTCGTACACCGGGTGCATCAGCGATCGGACGAAGGTCAGGTCTTCGGGAGTGGGCAGCCACTTGCGTTTGCCGGCCAGCCAGGTCCGCTCGTCGACAACGGTGCCGTCGGGCGTCACATGGTGGCCGGAGTTTATGCCGACTTCGCGGTTGAATCCAGGGTGCGGGAGGACGAATCGGAAGTCGATTCCGGCCTCGTCCAGAATCTTGTTCCAGCGGTTGACCCCGGTCTGGCAGTCGGCGCGGTACTCCTCCCGCAGGTCGAGGTTCAGCAGCAGGATGGCCTGCAGTTCGTCGGTCCCCCAGGTGCCGTCGGCCCTCGGCCGGGGCAGCGATCCGGCGGCGTCGGTGAGCTTGTGGTCGTCCTTGCGGCGGGTCTCCTGCCAGCGGCCTTTGAGCCCGGCGGTGTAGTAGTTCGCCGCGTTGGTCGAGGTCTCGCTGCCGAACAGGTCGAGCGAGACGGTGTAGTGGAAGTTGAGGTAACGCTGGATGACCTCCAGCGGGATCCCGCCGTTCCCGGCGATGTCGAAGGTGTCGTGCTCGCGGATCAGTTCGGCACTGCGGGTGACCACCCGGTCGACCCCGGTGGTGCCGACGAACATGTGGTGCGCCTCTTCCTTGAGCATGAATTCACAAGTGCGGGAAAGCGGGTCGAAGCCGCTTTCCTTGAGGGTGCCGAGCTGATATTTGCCATCGCGGTCGGTGAAATAGGTGAACATGTAGAACGCGAGCCAATCCGCGGTCTCTTCGTTGAAGGCGCCGAGGATGCGCGGGGCGTCCGGACTTCCGGAATTCCGGAGCAGGAGACCTTCCGCTTCGTCGCGGCCTTCCCGCCCGAAGTAGGCGTGCAGCAGATACACCATTGCCCACAGGTGACGGCCTTCTTCGACGTTGACCTGGAAGAGGTTCCGCAGATCGTAAAGGCTCGGCGCGGTGAGCCCCAGCAGTTTCTGCTGCTCGACCGACGCGGGTTCGGTGTCGCCCTGGATGACGATGAGCCGCTGCAGGTCGGCGCGGTACTCGCCGGGGACCTGCTGCCAGACCGGTTCGCCCTGGTGCTCGCCGAACGTGATCACCCGGTCCGGATCCCGCTCCGCGAGGAAGATCCCCCACCGGTAGTCGGGCACGTTGACGTGGTCGAAATGCGCCCAGCCGTCCCGGCCGACGCTGACCGCGGTGCGCAGGTACACCCCTTCGGTCCGGAGCGTGGGGCCCATCTCGCCCCACCAGTCCAGGAACTTCGGCTGCCAGCCCTCCAGCGCCCGCTGGAGCCGCCGATCACCGGAAAGATCGACGTTGTTGGGGATCTTGGCGTCGTAATCGATCTTGGTGGACATGGGTTTTCAAACCCGCTTCCTGTCGAAGACGGCCTTCTGACCAGTACCGTAACGACGCAAAGCGCCTTCGGGACCGGATGCGTTCGGACGAGTGAAGATCCAGTTCTGCCAGGCGGCCAGGCGGCCGAAGATCTTGCTTTCCAGTGTCTCGGGGCCGACGAACCGGTGGTTCGCCTCCATCCCGCTCAGGGCGTCCGGGCTGAGCGAAGCCCGGCCTTCCAGCGCGATCCGGATCTCGTCCTCCCAATCGAGGTCGTCCGGCGCGTCGGTGACCAGGCCGAGGTCGTTCGCCTCCGCCGGGCTCAGTGGCTTGCCGCGCTCGTCCTCGAGTCTCGTGACGTGGTCCGGGTCGCCGAAGAACCGGGACTCGAGGCGGGACAGGCCGTTGCCCATCGGGAACCGGCCGAAGTTGGCTTCGGACAACATGATCGACGCGCGTTCTTCACTGTCTTCGTCGTCGATCGGCGGGCCGTCCAGGATGTACTGCCGGTCCGCGGCGAGCGCGAGTTCCAGCAGGAGCCCGGCGAAGCAGCTGCCGGGTTCGATGAGCGCGATGAGACTGCGGCTGGTGACGTCGAGCCGCTTCAGCGTCCGCTTCCAGTAGTGGACGATTTCGTTGCTCAGGCAGTCTTTCGCGTCGAACACGGCGCGTTCGTGTTCGAGGACCTTCGCGGGATCGCCCTCGGTGCGGAGCACCCACGTGCCGAGCTCGGGTTCGTTGGTGCGCAGGCGAAGGATCGCGTCGTCCAGTTCACGGGTGACGTCCAGTAGCCAGCCGTCGTCGTCTTCAGGCCCCTTGACGGTGATGGTCGCTTCGGCCGGGCTCAGCGAAATGTCGACGTAGCGATGCGTGAGCGGAGTCAGCTCGACACCTTCGCCGTCGAGCCGCTCGCTCGTCCGCGCGAGTTCCTTGGCCCTGGCCAGGACGGCTTCGCGGAACCCCTGCCGCGGCACGAGTTCGTCGACGAGCCGCCAGTCGACGGCCGTCCGCCCCTTCACCCCGTCAGGACGGGTGGCGAAGACGTCGGCGAGATCACGCCGGACACCGCGTTTGTCGACCACCCTGGTGAGCCCGCCGGTGCCGGGGAGGACGCCGAGAAGCGGCACTTCCGGCAGCGCGACGGTCGAGGAGTTGTCGTCGACCAGCAGGATCTTTTCGCAGGCCAGCGCGATCTCGTAGCCGCCGCCGGCACAGGTGCCGTTGACCGCGGCGACGTACAGCTGGCCGGAGTGCGCGGTGGCGTCCTCCATGGCGTTGCGGGTCTCGTTGGTGAACTTGCAGAAGTTCACCTTCCACTCGTGCGACGACGAAGCCAGCATGCGGATGTTCGCCCCGGCACAGAAGACGTTGTCCTTCGCGCTGGTCACGATGACCACGCGAACCTCGGGATGCTCGAACCGCAGGCGTTGCGTCGCGTCGTACAACTCGATGTCGACGCCGAGGTCGTACGAGTTGAGCTTGAGCTCGTAACCCGGTACGAGACCCCCGTCGGCGTCGACATCGAGTTCGAGCCACGCGACGTCGCCGTCGGTGGACAGTTTCCAGTGCCGGTAGCCGCCGGGATGACGTTCGAACGTCACCGTTGTGGTCCGCGTCACCCTTCCGATTGTCTACATTGAACTGATTAACGTCAATGTTGTGTAGAAAGTTGGTCAGGCGCGGTCACCCGGTTGAGCTTCGTCGCCGCCCAGGTCACGAAGCCCCACAGCAGCAGCGCCGACACGGTGTCGGTGTAGATCGTGGCGAACCAGAAGGCCGGGATCTGTGGCACGGCCACGAGGAAGTGACCGAGACTCGCCAGGCCGGACAGCGAGTAGACCATCAGGAACGCGAGTGCCCGCCAGTAGCGTCCGCGCCGGTAGTCGCGGTAGCCGAGCAGGCCGATCGCGGTCAGGACGACGTACGCGACGGCGACCAAAGCGGCGACGACGCCGACCGGGAGGCCCTCGACCTGCGGGTAGTCGGCCGCCCTGATCACGTTGTGCGCGTAGTGCAGCGTGGTGGACAGCAGAGTGAAGGCGAGGATCAGCCGCAGCGCGGTGAGTCCCCGGTCCTGAAGAGCTTCCATGTTCGCCCCCTTGCGATTTGATAGATCGCTCTAGCGAGAGCGTAGCTCATGGTGGGTGGGAGCTGAAGGGGACTTTCGTCCCGCTCTGTCGCGCCCGAGACCGGCCCTGCGCGTGCAATGAAAGGCCCGTTACTTGCAAATTTTGCAAGTAACGGGCCTTTCATTGCACGCGCGACGGTGCTGGGTGCGGCGCCCGGTCGGCAAGGGCCTCGGAAATGTCGGTGGGGGCGCGTAGAGAAGGAGGAGTGCCCGAAGCCACCGTGCCCCTGATCGGGGTCGAGAACCTGAAGATGCCCGAGTGGGCCACGCCCGACGAGGCCGTGGCCGACGCGGGGATGGTCAAGGCCATCCGCGCGCTCCCGTCCGCCGTGGCGATCGTGCTGCGGCTGGCCTGGCGGACGTCGGCGCGGCTGACCCTGCTCGCCGGCGTCGTCCACGTTCTTTCCGGTTGTGTCACGGCGTTCGGCCTGCTGGCGACGGCGAACGTGTTCACCGCGCTGCTGGAGAACGGGCCGACCCCGGACAGGGTGCTGGAATCGCTGCCCGCGCTGGCGATCGTCATCGGCTCGTACGCCTTGCGCGCGCTGCTGGACACGGCGGTGGCCGCGGTCGAGGGCACGCTCCGGCCGCGGGTCGTAACCTCGGCGGGCGACGAGGTCACCGCCGCCATGGTCCGGGTCCGGTTGCTGGCCTTCGAGGACGCCGATTTCCGGGAGCTGGCCAGGCAGGGCGCGCGGGACGGGGTCCGGTCGATCGAGATGAGCCTGCGCTGGATCGCGGATCTGACGTCGGCGCTGATCTCGCTGATCGCCGCGCTGGTGGCGGCGGGCCTGCTGAATCCGTGGCTCGCGCCGGTGCTGCTGCTCGCGGCGGCGGCCGACGGCTGGGCGGCGGCCAAGGTCGCGCGGCTGAACTACCGGCACTATCTCGACACCGTCGGCCGGAACATCCGGAAGAGGATCGTCGAGGAGGTGGCCACCTGGCGCGCCTTCGCCCTCGAACGGCACGCCCTCACGCTGCAGGAGCCGCTGCTGCAGGAGTACCGGCGGATCACCGAAAGCCTGATGCGCAAGGAGGTCCAGCTCGCGCATCGCAGCAACCTGGTCCGGCTGACCGGGCGCGCGGCGGCCGGGCTGGGCACCGCGATCGCGTATCTGGTGCTCGGTCTCCTGCTCTACAGCGGGCAGATGGAACTCGCCCTCGCCGGGACGGCCGCGCTCGCCATGCGGACGGCGTCGAACTCGCTGTCCGTCACGATGCGCGCGGTGAACGCCATGTACGAGGAGTCGTTCTACATCGCCTTCTTCCAGCGGCTGCTGCTGGAATCCGCAAAACGCAGCCCGGTGAAGGACGGGGTCGTCGCACCGCCGGATCCGGCGGAGATCCGGCTGGAGAACGTCAGTTTCACCTACCCCGGCCAGGAAAACCCCGCGCTGCGCGAGGTTTCGCTGACCATCCGGCGCGGCGAGGTGATCGCCCTCGTCGGCGAGAACGGCTCGGGCAAGACCACGCTGGGCAAACTGCTCACCGGGCTGTACCCGCCTTCGGACGGGAAGGTCTTCTGGGACGACGTCGATCTCGCGGGCGCCGATCACGAGTCGGTGCACGCGAACATCGCCGTGATCGCGCAGGATCCCGCCGAATGGCCGATGACCGCGGAGCACAACGTGACCGTCGGCAGACTGGGCCGGGAAGACCCGGAACGCGCCGCCTGGCACGACGCGATCACCTCCTCCGGCGCCGACGAGGTGATCGAATCCCTGCCCGCCAAGGAGAAAACGGTGCTGTCCAAGAAGTTCAACGACGGCCAGGACCTTTCGGGCGGGCAATGGCAGCGGATGGGCATCGCCCGCGGGATCTACCGTGACGCCGCCGTCCTCGTCGCCGACGAGCCGACGGCCGCGCTCGACGCGAAGGCCGAGGCGCGGGTCTTCGCCGGGCTGAGGCACGCGAGCGCGTCCGGGGCGGGCAGGCGCACGACGATCCTGGTGACCCACCGGCTGGCCAACATCCGCTCGGTGGACCGGATCCTGGTACTGGAGAAAGGGCGGCTGATCGAGCAGGGCACGCACGCCGAACTCATCGAGGAAGGCGGGCTCTACCACGAGCTCTACGAGATCCAGGCTCGCGCGTATCGCGGTGAGTAGTCACACTGTCCTGATGCCGGAGACAATCGCCGAAGTGAACGGCATCGAGCTGTGTCACGAGACGTTCGGCCCGCCGGACGGCAAGCCGTTGCTGATGATCATGGGCCTGGCCTCGCAGATGATCTGGTGGGACGACGAACTCTGCGAGCACCTCGCGGCCGAGGGGTTCTTCGTCATCCGCTACGACAACCGGGACGCCGGCCGCTCCAGCCGGATGGCCGGACGCGCGAGCCTGCCGCTGGCGTACACCCTGCGCACGGCGCCGTACTCGCTGAAGGACATGGCGGATGACGCCGCCGGGCTGCTGGACGAACTCGGCGTCGAGAGCGCGCACGTCGTGGGTGCGTCGATGGGCGGGATGGTCGCGCAGACCCTCGCCATCGAGCATCCGTCGCGGGTGCGCTCGCTGACGTCGATCATGTCGACCACCGGGAACCGGTTCGTCGGACGGCCGAGCGCCAAGGCGATGGCGATGCTGCTTTCGGCACCGCCGCGGAATCGCGAGCAGTACGTCGACTACCTGGTGCGCACCTTCCGCGTCATCGGCTCGCCGGGTTATCCCTTCGACGAGGCCCGGATGCGTGAGCGCGCTGAACGGTCCTTCGACCGCGGCGTCAATCCCGGCGGGACCGCCCGGCAGCTGGCCGCGATCCTGTCGAGCCGGGATCGCTTCCGCGCCCTGCGCAAGGTCGAGGTGCCCGCTCTCGTCGTGCACGGCGCGAAGGATCCGCTCGTGCACGTCTCCGGCGGACGGGCGACAGCCCGTGCGCTGCGGGAGTCCGAATCGGACATCGTCCCCGGCATGGGACACGACCTCCCGCGCGCGATCTGGCCGCGGCTGGTGCGCGGTCTGGTCCGGACGGCGGCCCGCGCCGACTTCAAGACCCGGCGAGCGTGATCGAACCCAGATGCGAGAAATGCGCCGCCACCCGTGATCCCGGGCGCAGCTCGACGGCGTCGGTCATCCCGCCGGTGAGCACGATCCAGCCCGGCTCAAGCGCGAGCCCGCGTACACCCAGGGTGTTGGCCGCGAGCGCCAGTGCTTCCGCCGGATGCCCCTGCACGGCGGCACCGGTGGCGGTGTCGACGATGGCACCGTCGACCTCCAGGAGCGCCGCCTCCAGCGAAAGGTCCACTGCAGACGGATCGACGCCGACGGGACCGAGTGTGAAGTACGCGGAGAAACCGTTGTCCGCCACGGCGTCCGGCAGCTTGAAGCGGTAGTCGCGATACCGGCTGTCGATGATCTCGACGCCGCCGTAGACCCGGTCCACCGCCGCCATCGCGGTCGCCGCGGTCACACCGGGACCCGCGAGTCGTTTACCCAGCACGAAAACCAGCTCGGGCTCCGCGCGCGGGTGGATCAGCGACGGCACCGGGACACCGGCGGGCAGGACCATCGCGTCGGTCAGCCACGCGAGCAACGGCGAGTCGACCCCCATGCTCTGCCGCATCGCCCGCGACGTCATGCCCAGCTTGACGCCGACGACCGTCTCGCCCCGCGCCCGCCGGAGCCGCAACGCCTCGTCCTGGATCGCGTACGCGGTATCGACGTCCAAAGCGGGCCACTCGTCTGTCAGCGGCTCGCGTTCTTCCCCGGACAGCAGCGCTTCCGCCGCCTCCCGCACACCAAGGCTCACGGCCGCTCCTCCCCGGAGAACTTCGCGGTGACACTGCCGAGCCCCGCCATCGTCGCGACGACGGTGTCGCCGGGGCTCACCGGGATCGCGCGCGTCATCGAGCCCGGCAGCACGACATGCCCCGGCTCGAGTGCCACACCGAGCGGCCCGACCGTGTTCGCGAGCCACACCAGCGCGTTCACCGGCGAGCCGAGGACGGCGCCACCGGCTCCGGTGGCCGCGATTTCGCCGTTCTGGTGCAGAACGCAGCCCACCAGCCGCAGGTCGAGGTCGCCGATCGCGGTCGGCCTGCTGCCGAGGACGACCCCGCCGGAGGAAGCGTTGTCCGCGATGGTGTCGACGATGCTGATCTTCCAGTCCTGGATGCGGGAATCGACGATCTCCAGCGCCGGGACGACGAAGTCCACCGCCCGCAGCGCGTCCGCCACCGTGACGCCGGGGCCGCGCAACCGCGAGCCGAGCACGAACGCGATCTCCGGTTCGATCTTCGGCTGCAGGAAATCGCCGATCGGGATCGGCTGGTGTTCGAGGTGGAACATCGAGCCGGTCAAATGACCGTAGTCGGGCTGGTCGACGCCCATCTGCCGCTGCATCGCGGCGGACGCGAGACCGACCTTGTGCCCGCGGACGTCGTCGCCGCGTTTGGCCCAATGGCGGACGAGCCGCTGCTGGATGCGGTACGCGTCCTCGAGGGTCGCGGCCGGATACGTCTCGATCAGGGGCGCGATCGGCTTGCCGGTCTCGTACGCGCTGAGCAGCGCGGCCGCGGCCTCCTGCAGCGTGCTGGCGTCCATGGGCTCCTTCCGACAGCCGAACTCTGCCCCCTCGTCTTGGCCCGCACAAGGTGCCCGTTCCACTGGCCGGTACGACCAGATTAGGCCGAAAGTGTCTTGCGCGGCCGCGATCTTCACCTAGCCTGCTCCCATGTCCGATTGGACGCTCTCGCGGGCGAAGACCAGGATCGACCGTCGTGAGGAGCTCGACGAGCTCACCGCGCGCATCCGGTACGAGGTGCGCGTGCACCTCAACGAACCCACGTCGCACAACGCGTACGACGAGCTGACCGACATCTTCGCGATCGGGCACGCGGAGTGTTCGGCGCTGCTCAAGCACCGTCGCGTCCTCCCGCTGTGGGAGCGGCTGCTGCTGACGCGCTACACCCGCCGCCTCTACGGCAAGGCGATCTCGGCGACCGTCGGCGATCTCCCCGCCGACGCGGGACCGGCGCCCGCGGCCGCGTTCGGCCCGGAGATCGCGTCCCTGACCCCGGATTCCGGCGACACCGGCGCGAAGTTCGACATGCAGGGCCGCGGCCTGGTCAACGTCTTCCGGATCGCCGCCGGGAGACACGGCGAGAGCTGGCCGGACCGCCACGACGTCGCGACGACGTCCGCGCGCAGCGTCCTGACCTGTTCCGCGGTCTTCCTCCGCCGCCGCGCCTGGCACGTCGTCTGGCCGGTGTACCGGGTGCGCGGCCTGCGACTGTGGAAGCTCTAGGAATTCCCGCGCGCCCGGGATGGTTGAACCCGGTATGACCGATCGCGCCACCGAGATCCTCGCCGGATCGAAGACGATCGCCGTCGTGGGGCTGAGCCGCGATCCGGCCAAGGCCTCGCACGGGGTCGCGGCCGTGCTGCAGGCACACGGCTTCCGGATCATCCCCGTCCACCCTTCGGCCGACGAGCTGCTCGGCGAGAAGGTCTACCGCTCGCTGACCGACATCCCCGAGCCCGTCGACCTCGTCGACGTCTTCCGCCCGTCCACCGACACCCCGCCGATCGCCGAACAGGCCGTCGCGATCGGCGCGAAGGCGCTCTGGCTCCAGCAGGGCATCACCTCCGCCGAGTCCCGCCGGATCGCCGAAGAAGGCGGCTTGGACTACGTCGAAGACCGCTGCACGGCGGTCGTCCGAGCGGTCGCGAACCTCTCGGTCCGTTAGAAACACACTCCGGGCCGAACCCCTCGCCGTCTTTCCGGCGAGGGGTTCTTTCATGTCCGTGAATAGAAAAATGGCCCCTGAACTCATACACCCAATCGGAACCGCCTAAGGGATTGGTCCAAACCGGTGATCTTGACCGCAAGGCCCCGAGCTGGGAAAACTTGTCCGGTCGACAGTTTGTTAAGAAACCTTCCCAACGTTGGACCGAACTGTTAACGTCCGAATCCGCTTAGCGGCAACCGGTACCGGCCATCGGTACCCCGGTCCAACGGAGGGCGATGTGGGCACACCACGGGGCCTGGATTCCAGTGGCACACTCGAGCGCGGACTCGCGGTTCTCGAGCATGTAGGCCAGAACCAGGAGATTTCCACCAATGCGATCGCCAGGCAACTGGGTCTCTCCCGGAGCGCCGCCTACCGCATCGTCGGCACCCTCAAGAACCTCGAATACCTCGAAGCCGATCGCGCCACCGGCCGCGTGCGGCTCGGCACCCGGCTGGTCGAACTCGGCGCCCGCGCGATGGCGGCGACCGATCTCCACCGCTGCGCGCCGCGCTATCTCGCGTCGCTCGCCGAGCGGAGCGGCGAGACGACGTACCTCGCCGTCCCGGACAACGACACGATGGTCTACGTCGCCACCGAACGCAGCGCCAACGCCGTCACCCTGGCCTGCCGCCTCGGCACGCGACGCCCGCAGCACGCGACTTCGCTGGGCAAGGCGTGGCTGGCGGCACTGCCCGAACAGGACCGCGTCGAACGCATCCGCCGGATGAAACTCGACAGCCTCACGCTCAAGACGATCAACGACCCGGCCCGGCTGCTCGACGACCTGGCCAGGACGAGCCGTCGCGGCTGGGCCGTGGACGAGGTCGAAAACGAGCCGGACGTCGGCTGCGTGGCCGCCGCCGTCCGCGACCACACCGGACGGCCGATCGCCGCGATCAGCATCGCGGGCCCCGCGGGCCGCGTGCTCCGCCGTACCGACGAACTGGGCGCGACAGTGGCCGGAACCGCCGCCGCACTGTCGCTCCGGCTGGGGTACGTCCGCGCGCAAAGGGGCTGAGGTGGGCTGGATCCAGGATTACCAGCCGGCGGGCGGGCTGTGGCTGTCCGCGGCGCTGGCGGCGTTGCCGATCATCGTGTTGCTGGTGACGCTGGGCGTCCTGCGCCGATCGGCGCATCTCTCGGCCGCGCTGGCGCTGATCACCGCGCTGCTGGTCGCGGTGCTGCTGTACCGCATGCCCGCCGGGCTCGCCTTCGACTCCGCGGCCATGGGCCTCGTGTTCGGGGTGTGGTCGGTGGCCTGGATCGCGTTCCACGCCGTGTACTTCCACAACGTCACCGTCGCGACCGGACGGTTCGACAACATCAAGGCGGTCCTCGCCGGGTTCAGTGAGGACCGCCGCCTCCAAGCGCTGCTGATCGCGTTCGGGTTCGGCGCGCTGCTGGAAGGGATCGCGGGCGGCGGGTCACCGATCGCGATCACCGCGGCGATGATGGCCGCGCTCGGCTTCCCGCCGGTGAAGGCGGTCGTGCTGGCGTTGCTGGCGAACACCGCGCCGGTCGCGTTCGGCGGTCTCGGCAATCCGCTCATCGTGCTGGGCAGGCTGACCGCGCCGATCCTCGGCCTGCCACCGGAACAGGCGACGGAACTGTTCTCGTCGATGGTCGGGCGCCAGCTTCCGTTGCTGGCCCTGATCGTCCCCGGTTTCCTGATCGTCGTCCTCGCGGGCTGGAAGCGGATGGCCGAGGTCTGGCCCGCGGTGCTGACGGCGGGCCTGTCGTTCGCGGTCATGCAGTTCGTCACCTCGAACTTCATCAGCCCGAGCCTCGTCGACGTCGTCGCCGCGCTCGCCGCGATGGGCTCCCTGTGGATCCTGACGCGGTTCTGGCAGCCGCGGGCGGTTTGGCGTTTCGACGGCGAAGAGCCGGTGAAGGCCGGGGCGAGTCTCGGCGCGGCGAAGGCCGAACGCGGCGCGATCTACGCGTGGGCCCCGTACATCGTGCTGATCGCGGCGATCTTCCTTTCCCGCGTCGGCACGATCTTCAAGAACCTGCCCGAATGGCTGGACCTGACGAAGTTGCTGCACAGGGCCGACTGGGTGTTCGCGTGGCCGGGGCTGCACAAGGAGGTCGTCCAGCACGCGCCGATCACGCCCAAGGACACCCCGTACGCGGCGACGCTGACCGTCGATTTCCTTTACTCGCCGGGGACCGTCGCCCTGTTCGCGGCGATCGTGGCGGGTTTCGCGATGGGCGCGAAACCGGGTCTGCTGCTGGCCACCTACCGGCGGACGCTGCACCAGATGCGGTGGGCACTGGCGACGATCTTCATGATCCTCGCGATCGCGTTCGTCATGAACTACTCGGGCGCGACGCAGACCCTCGGCCTCGCACTGGCGACCACCGGGGTGCTGTTCCCGGTGTTCTCCGCCTACATCGGCTGGCTGGGCGTCTTCCTCACCGGCTCGGACGCGTCGACCAACAGTCTCTTCGGGCCGATGCAGGTGATTTCGGCGCAGCAACTGGGTGTCGACCCGATCCTCGCCGGCGCCACGAACACCTCGGGCGGCGTGATGGGCAAGATGATCTCGCCGCAGAACCTGTCCATCGGCGCCACCGCGATCGGGCAGAGCGGGCAGGAGGGCGCGCTGCTGCGGCAGACGTTCCTGTGGTCGGTCCTGCTGACCGCCGTGGTCGGGGTGATCTCGCTGCTTCAGGCGACCGTGCTGAGCTTCATGATCCCGGGTCCGTGAGCCGGATCAGGCCCGCCTCGGTCGCCCGGAAACCGCAGGCGTCGAAGTAGAACGGACGCAGTTCCGGCACGAAGTCGACGTGCAGCCATTCACAGCCCGCCGCCCGCGCGTGGAGCACGGCGAGCCGGACGACGGCCGTGGCGATCCCCCGCCGCTGATGGGTCCCGCGGGTCTTCGTGTCGAGCAGGAACGCGTGGTCCCCGCCGTCCCAGGCGACGTTCACGAAGCCGACCAGCGTTCCGGCGGGTTCCCGGGCGGTGACCCAGCCGAGGCTGTGCCGCCGGATGCCGTTCCACCAGCCGGGCACGGGCTCGCCGCCGTGCGAACGGACGAGATCGGACATCTCGTCGTCGGTGACCGGGTCACGCCAGCGGTAGGAGAAGTCGGTCATCCCGCCAGCATCCCGGAAATGATCATTTCGCGCCAGCCATTTGAAGATCTCCGAGAATGTCCACAATGGTCATCCGATCTTTACCGGCGACTGGTCTGGATGGATGAACGGAAGGTTCGTTCACCGGAATGAGAACTACCGTTGTGCCCATGCCCATGACGCTGATAAAAGGTACGTTCCAGCTTGTCGGAGCCTCACCGGACGGCGATTCGGTGCGGTTCTATCCCGACGATCCCCAGGCGACCAAGAAGGCGGGACTGAAGGTCCGGCTGAATTCGCGGGGCGGGATGCAGTTGCGGCTCGACGCGATCGACGCGCTCGAAACGCATTACCAGGCCAGGGGAACCGGCGGGATGTGGCATCAGCCCGCGGAATTCGCCGACGCCGCGGCGGCGAACCTGCTGAAGGTCCTCGGCTTCAAAACGGTCGAACGCGATGAACGGGGAAGGGTCAGTTCGTCGACCCCGATCAAGGTAGCGGGTCACATACTGACGCGATTCGCCGACAAATACGGACGAGCGGTGGCGTTCGCCTTTCCCGGACAACGGCCGGGACGGTCGGCAGACCTTTCCAAGGTCCACCTCGACGTCAAAACACTGAAGAACTCCGCGAACTACCGGCAGGTCGCGGACGGACTCGTCTACCCGACGTTCTATTCGCTGCTTTTCCCCGATCTCCGCGACGCGCTGGCCGAGGCCGCCGCCAAAGCGCGTCAAGACGGACTCGGGCTGTGGCCGGACGACGTCACGAACACCGGGTTCAAGCTCTCGTCACGACGTCAGCTGGCCGACGAACTGGTCATCCTGCCGAAACTGTTCCGCAGGCTCGTCGACTACCTCGCGCTCGACGAAAGCGACGGGGTCTCGCTGACCGGCTTCTCCGACTTCCTGGACTCCCGCAACGACCGGCTGTTCACCGTCCCGGACGGGCACGCCACCGAATTCGAGACGCTGGTGAGCGTGAAGCGGCAGACCGTGAACCTGACGGTCGAACCGGAACGGATCGTCTTCATCGAGGCCTGAACACCCCGGTGTGGGCAAAAAGACCGTACCTCCCGCCCCTCCGCCGTGCTCATCTGAAAGGTGGGAGAGGGAGCCGATGCGAGTACACGGTTCGCGGCGGTCCGAGGAGGCCGACGGGCGGATGGAGACAGCTTCGAAACTGGTCGACGCCATCCGCGTCCTGGTCGTGCGCTACTGCCGGGCGCGGATCGGACGACGGTCGGGCACCTACGACACCGCCGACGCGGTCGCGAAGGACAGTTGCCTCGCGATCCTCGCCGGAGCCGAGGGGGTGCCCGCACTTCTCGCGTTCGCCTACGACGTCACGCGCCGCCTGGTCGACGACTTCCACCGGACCGCCGCCGAACTGCCGAACCCGCTTTCGGGGCTGCCGGGGCAGCAGCGCGAGATCATGGTGCTGCGGTCGCTCGTCGGGCTTTCCACCGACGACACCGCGCTGGCGCTCGGCTGCTCCGTGCAGGCCGTCCGGCTGGGCCAGCACCGCGCCCTGACCGCCCTGCGCCCCGCCCCCGCCTGACCCTCGCCGCGTGGATTTCCCCGCGTTTCGTCCTCTTGTTGCGGTGGTTCGCACCACGAACTACCGCACCAAGAGGACGAAACGCGGTCGAGGTCAGGGGGTGCAGTCGGCCGCGCGGTTCAGCAGCAGGGTGCGTTCCCGGTCGTTCCCGGTCATCTCCGCCGCGCGCTCGAACTCGGCGCGGGCCTCGTCGAGACGGCCGAGCTTCGCCAGGAAGTCGCCGCGCACGCTCGGCAGCAGGTGATACGACTTCAGCGCGGGCTCCGACGTCAGTCTGTCGACGACCTCTAGCCCCGCCTCCGGCCCGACGGCCATCGACAGCGCCACCGCGCGGTTCAGCTCGATCACCGGCGACGGGTTGAGCTTCCCGAGACCTTCGTAGAGGACCGCGATGCGTCCCCAGTCGGTCTCATCGCCCGTTCGAGCCCGCGCGTGGCAGGCGGCGATGGCGGCCTGTGCCGCGTAGACGCCGAAAGCGCCGTCCGCGAGCGACTCGGCGAGGTCCAGCGCGGCGAGGCCGCGGCCGATCAGGAGCCGGTTCCATTTGGCCCGGTCCTGGTCGAGCAGCAGCACGGGCTCACCGTTCGGCCCGACACGCGCGGCGGACCGCGAAGCCTGGATCTCCATCAACGAGACGAGCCCGTGCACCTCGGGTTCCTTCGGCATGAGCCCCGCGAGGATCCGGCCGAGCCGCAGCGCCTCCTCGCACAACCCCGGCCGCATCCAGTCCTCGCCCGCCGTCGCCGAATAGCCCTCGTTGAAGATCAGGTAGATGACTTCGAGCACCGACGAAAGCCGGGCGACCCGATCCGGCCCCTCGGGCACCTCGAACGGCACCTTGGCGTCGCCCAGCGTCTTCTTCGCGCGGACGATCCGCTGCGCGATGGCGGTTTCCTTGGCGAGGAACGCCCGCGCGATCTCGTGCGTCTGCAGCCCGCCGATCATCTTCAGCGTCAGCGCCACCCTGGCCTCGGTCGAGAGCACCGGGTGACAGGCGGTGAACACCAACCGCAGCAGATCGTCCTCGATGTGGTCGTCGAGGCCCGCGGTGAAGTCGGGTTCCTCCTCGAACTCCTGCTCGCGGCCGATCTCGCCGAGTTTCCGGTCGTACCGCTCGTTGCGCCGGAAGGTGTCGACGGCGCGGCGTTTCGCCGTGGTCATGAGCCAGGCGCCCGGATTCCTCGGGACGCCCGACTCAGGCCACTGTTCGAGCGCGGCGACCAGCGCGTCCTGCGCCAGTTCCTCCGCGAGGCCGACGTCGCGCGTCATCCGCGCGAGACCGGCGATGAGGCGGGCCGATTCGATCCGCCACACCGCGTCGATCGCCGACCGTGGGTCTGCTGTTGCCGTCACGCCGACCAATCAACATCGTCGGCGCGACGACCGCAAGCCTAGGCCGTGTCCTGCAAGTCTTGTTCGCGGTCTTCGCGCCCAGGCGGCCCCTGACGGCACGGGCGGATGCGGCCGAGTACGACCCGGTACGAGGCCGATCCGCCCGCACCGCCAGGAACCACCTGGATCACGAAGCCCATCGAACAGACTTACAGGACACGGCCTTAGTTCCCCTCGGCCTGCTCGCGCAGCTTCTTCTCGGTCTCGATGATCTCCGGGGTCGCGTTGTCGAACTCCTCGAGCTCGAACACCCGGCGGATCTCGATCTCGCCCTCGCGGAACGGCGCGCGCTTCATCCATTCGACGACCTCGGCCCGGTCCTTGACCTGCAGGATCCAGAAACCCGCGATGAGTTCCTTGCTCTCGGCGAAGGGCCCGTCGACGACCCTGGCCTCGGTGGTGCCGGAGTACTGGATGCGGAAACCCTCGGAGCTGGGGTGCAGTCCTTCACCCGCGAGCATGACGCCGGCCTTCACCAGCTCCTCGTTGAACTTCCCCATCTCCTGCAGGTCCTCGGCACTCGGCTGGGTGCCGGCCGCGTCGGTCTTCTCGTCGCTCTTGACAATCACCATGAACCGCATCTCGCGTCTCCGTTCCCGGCGGGGCTCGTCCCTGCCACATCTACGCGTCGAACGGGCATCCCCGGTTTCGACACGGTCCCCAAAACTTTTTCCGCGAGTATTCGAGCAGCCGGAAAACCCCAGGTCAACCGCACATGAGAGAATCACCCGTCGTGGCCGCCCTCCCCTCAGATCTCCGCTCCGCCCTAGACGCAGAGCTGGGCCGATACCCCCAGACCAGGCTGACGCAGTCCGTCGAGCGGCTCAGCGCGCGCTACCGGGAGAACAACCCGGCGACGGCTCCGATCCTGTCGACCGACGCGGACATCGCCGCGTACGCGGGCTACCGGATGCCGGCCACCTACGCGGCCGTACACGCCGTTCTCGCCGAAGCCGCCCTCCGCGCTCCCGGGTTCGCTCCGCGCACGCAGATCGACGTCGGCGGCGGCACCGGTGCCGCGATCTGGGCGGCGGCCGACGTCTGGCCGTCGCTGGAGGAGAGCACCGTCGTCGAGCAGGTCCCCGGCGCGATCGCGCTGGGGCAGCGGCTGGCGGGGAACGCCGGTGACAAGGCCGTCCGCGGCTCGACCTGGCGACGCGGGCTGATCGACCCGGCCGCGCCCGCGCCGGACGCCGACCTGGTGACCCTGTCCTACGTCCTCGGCGAACTGCCCGAGGCCCGCCGGGCCGAGGTCGTCCGCTGGCTGTCGGCGAAGGCGGGGATGCTGGTGCTGATCGAACCCGGCACCCCGGCGGGCTACGAACGGATCGTCGAGGCGCGGGATCAGCTCGTCGGGCTCGGGCTCTCCCTGGTCGCGCCCTGCCCGCACGAAGGCGACTGCCCGATCCCGCGCGGCAAGGACTGGTGCCATTTCTCCGCCCGCCTCCCGCGCACCGGCCTGCACCGTCAGCTCAAGTCCGGGACGCTCGGCTTCGAGGACGAGAAGTTCTCCTACGTCGTCGCCTCGCGAACGGAACCGGAGCGGGCCGACGGCCGGATCCTGCGGCATCCGGTCAAACGCAAGGGCATGGTCAGCCTCGCCCTCTGCGCCGAAACCGGGCTCACCGAAACGATCGTCACCAAACGGCACGGCACGGCCTACCGCGCGGCCCGCGACGCCGAATGGGGAGACCCCTGGCCACCTCAGTCCACAAGGGACTGACGGCCGCGTCGCGCCAGGTTGCCGACGACGGCGAGCAGCGCGCCGAGCGCCGGATTGTCGTTGCCCCGCCGCCACATCAGTTCGAGTTCGACCGGACGGCCCTCGATCCCGTCCACCGGACGGAGCACGACACCTTCGAACCGCAGCGCGGCGGCCGCGGCGGGCACCAGCGCGAGACCTAGATCCGCTTTGACCAGCGCGAGCGCCGTGTGCACCTGACTGGGGTACTGCGTGTACACCGGCTGCACCCGCGCCGTGCGGAACACCGCCACGAGCAGGTCGTGGAAGTACCGGCCCTCAGACGGCGAATACATGACGAACGGCTCGCCGCCGAAGTCTCGGACGTCGGGATTCCTCTTGCGCCGCGCCAAAGGATGCGCCGACGGCAGGGCGGCCAGCAGCGGCTCCCGCCACAGCGGCAGGGTCACGATGTCGCCGCCGGTGACCGGCGGCCGGACCATGCCGAGATCGATCCCGCCCGCCAGCATCTCCTCCACCTGCGCCGACGTCGCCATTTCCCGCAACACCAGATCGACACCGGGAACCTCCGCGTTGGCCGCGGCGAGGACGCGTTCGAGATACGAATACGCCGCGGTGGCGGTGAAACCGAGCGTGACGACACCGACTTCGCCTTTTTTCGCCCGGCGGACGTACAGCGTCGCCTCTTGCGACGAACGCAGTATTTTCCTTGCCTCGGCGAGAAAAACCCGTCCGGCGGGTGTCAGCCGGACCGTGCGGTGCGTACGGTCGAAAAGTTCGACCCCGAGTTCGCGTTCCAGCAACTGGATCCGCCTGCTCAACGGCGGCTGGGTCATCGAGAGCCGCTCCGCCGCCCGGCCGTAGTGCAGTTCCTCGGCCACCGCGACGAAACTCACGAGCTGCTCCAGGGAAAACACCCATTCAGTTTAGATATCACCGGACGGCGGACAAGCGCCGAATCGGTATCGTTCGGCGCGGGATTTCCACTGTGCGCTCGACGATTTCGGCCGCCAGGACCGGAATCTGGCTTCGGCACCAATGTGATGAGCCGAAGAGTTGAGTGGCGCTCGTCGGAATGGCTCAGGCGGGACCCAATCGTCCGTTCAGCCGGTTCCGGCTCCCCGGTCCGCACCTAGGGTGGCAGTACGACCGCTTGTCCTGGCCCTCGGCAACGGCGCTCGTCGGCGAACTCTGGAGGGGCCATGTGCGTTCGTATTCTCGAAACCCGGACCAAGCGGGAAAATCCGCTCATCCGGCTGTTGATCCGTATTCAGCTCAAGGCGTCCTGGCGCTGAGCGCAGGCCCGCAGCCTGCTGATCGCCCGGTGTTTGGTCACCCGCACGCGCGACGACGTCGTACCGAGTGCCGCCGCCGTCTCGTTCGACGTCAGCTGGCCGATCACCCGCATTCCCAGTACTTCCCGGTGCGAGACCGGCAACATCCGCATCAGCTTGCCGAGCCGGACCCCGAGGTCGTCCCGCAGCGCCCGCTCTTCCGGTTCCTCCATGGCGACGGCCGGGCGATCCGGGAGTTCACCGGTCAGGACCTGTTTGCTCCGCGCCGCCTTCCGGAAGACGTCGGCGACCTTGTTCGCCGCGATGGCGCGCATGAGGAACAGGAAAGAACCGCCGCGCAGCCCGTGGCCGGGAACCGCGACGAAGACCGCGAGGCAGATCTCCTGCGCGATGTCGGCGGGTTCGAGATAGGTCAGATCACGACCACCCAGACGGGTTTCCGTGTAGTGCCGCGCCCACGGCATGAGCGCGGCCATGAGGTCGTCCATGCCGTGCGGCTCACCGCCCGCCGCGGCCTTGGCCAGATCGTCCCAGCAGGCAGGGGAAATCCAGGTCTCACCGCCGCCGGTTCTTCGCACCGGAAACTCGTCGCCGTCCATGCCCGCTCCCCACGGATGAGAAAACCTGCCGCCGGGGTCCAGGACGGAACGCGGACCACGGTAGTCGAGAAATCCGGCCACCTCAATCGACGAAGGTCCGAGACAAATTGTCCGCCCCGGCGTGAAACCGGACAGGTTCCCACCGCTGGTCTAGACATGTTGCGGGCCGGGACGTAACTTTCCGTGCTGAGACCCCTCGCCAAGGTCACACCCAGGCCGGGAACGCGCCCCCGGCCGACATCCGCAAGCACCGCCGCGGCGCGTTCGCGCTCCCGCGGCGGGATTCAGCCGAGGAGTGCACTGTGCGCATCCGTCAGAAGATCCGGCGCGTCTTGACCGCGCTGGCGGTCGTTCTCCCCCTGGTCACCGGAGTCTCGGCCCTCGCGGCACCCACCGCGGTCGCCGCCGGTCCAGATCCGCTGCCGCTCACCGTCACCAACAATTCGAACCGCTCCGACGCGGTCCATCTCTACGTGCTCGGCACGAACCTCAACACCGGCAGGCTCGGCTACGTCAACGCCGGCGGCGCCTTCACCCCGTGGCCGCCGGGCGCGAACCCGCCGAGCCCCGCGCCGGACGTCGCGATCGCGGGCCCCGGCAACGGCGGCTCGACCACTCTGCGGATCCCGCGGATGCTCTCGGGCCGCGTCTACATGTCGTTCGGGCAGAAGATCAAGTTCTTCCTTACCCCGGACGGTCTGGTGCAGCCCGCGCCGTGGGCCGGTGGCGATCCGAACCGGGACATCCTGTTCGACTGGAGCGAGTTCACCTACGACAACGGCGGGCTGTTCATCAACAGCTCGCAGGTGGACATGTTCAGCGTCCCGCACGCCGTCGGGCTGACCAACGGCGCCGGGGTGAACAAGGAAGCCGGGCGGCTCAAGGCGGGCGGCCGCGAGAACATCTTCAACGCCGTCCAAGGGCAGGCCGGTTTCTCGAACCTGGCGTACAACCGGCTGCGGGTCCTCGCGCCGGGCAAGGGTCTCGACGCCGGGAAGTTCAGCGGGAACTACCTCGACGGTTACGTCACGAACGCCTGGAACACCTACAAGTCGACACCGCTGACCGTGGTCCCGTTCGAGGCCGAACCCGGCAAGAAGTTCACCGGCCGGACCGGCGGGGACGACGTCATGCGGTTCACGAACACCTCGGGCGCGACGGTGGCGTCGTTCAGCAAGCCGAGCACCCGCGACGTCTTCAACTGCGACGGGCGGCTGCAGGCGCCGAACGACCAGGTCGTCGGCCCGATCGCGCGGACGCTGTGCGCGGCGCTGCACCGGTCGACCCTCGGTTCCCTGCACACGCAGCCGACGTATGACGCGGGCCAGTTCTACAAGCAGTCCGTGACCGACCACTACTCGCGGATCGTCCACGAGCAGATGGTCGACGGCAAGGCCTACGGGTTCGCGTTCGACGACGTCGGGCACTTCGAGTCGCTGGTGCACGACGGTGACCCGCGTACCGCGCGGATCATCCTGACGGCGTTCTAGGGTTCAGCGCGCCGCACTCCCGATCCGCCAGGCGGACATGCCGATCCCGCTCGGCTTGAGCGAGAACACCGGCGGCTCGGGAGTGCGGGAGCGCTCCAGCTCTCCCGGCGTGTACCGCACGCATTTCCGGTGCCATTCCAGGATTCCGGACATCCATTCCTTCAGGTTGTCCGCGTACCGGGTGAGCACGGCGCGGATCTCGTCGTCGAGCCCGAGGTCGTCGCACATCCGCGGCAGGTCCTCGTCCGCGAGCTGCTCGAACTGTTCCATCCGCGCGTTCATCAGCCGGGCGGCGATGTCGCGGGCCTCGATCCGGTCCACGGCGAGGAACCGCTCGACGACGTGGACCAGGTTGTGCACCTCGCCCTCGTATTCGATCTCCTTCTGGTACGAGAACAGGTCGTTGGTGAACGTCGCGTAGTCCTGGGCGGCGGTGTCGAGTTCGTACAGGACCCGGTTCTGGTAGATCTCCGGCGGGACGACGTCACCGAGTTCGAGCCGGGCGAGGCTCTTCGTCAGGTCGGAACCGAAGGTGCGGCGCCGCATCTCCACGTAGTCGACCGGGTCGGGGACGCGGTTCTGCGCCTGGTTCGCCACCTCCCAGACCCAGCTCGCGGTCATGCTCTCGATCGCCCGGCGGAAATCCGCGCGCGCGGGCGGGCTCAACGGCCCCGCGGTGCGGTTCCACAGATCGACGAGCCCGAGTTCGACCGGGTTCGCGGGCTCCGGCACCGGCTCGCCGTCGAGCGGCATGAACAGGGAGAGCCGGTCGCTGCAGAGCTTCGCCGCGACGGGGTCCCGCCGCATCCCGAAGATCAGCGGGAAGTAGTCGTCGCCGTAGGTGCCCCAGGCGAGCCAGTCCGAAGACACCTTGAGCTGCTCGAAGTCCGAATCGGCGTGGATCATCGCCGCGCAGTGCGGGAAGTCGAAACCGCGGAACCGGCGCTCGTCCCAGATCGCGCCGTGCTCGACGCCCGGCACCGCATCGAACATGCCCATCGCCCGCGCCCAGGTCGGGGCGTACTCCCGCGCGGCGGCGAGATGCGGGCTGGTGCGGATCGGGTACGGCATGCGAAATTCGGGCAGTGGCAGGTGCCCGACCGGCGCGAACGGCGCGGGTGCCTGCTGCCGCGTTCGCTGGACCAGGCCCAGCCGGTTCGGCGAGAGCCGCAGCGAGTCCGTGCCGAGTCCTGCCGGCCCGTTCACGCCGGAGACCGGGCCCTCGTTCATGTACCGGCTCGACTTCGCGTGCCATTCGTGGCCGCCGGACTGCCAGTCCTGCAGGCCCTTGACGTACAGGCCGACCCCGATCTGTTCGGGCAGCGAGACGTCGTGTTCGGCCAGCAGCGCGGGCACCTCGACGAGCGCGGTGTTCTCGAACTGCTGCAGCCGCGAGGTCAGCAGGTCGTTGGTGAGCTCGGCGGCATCCTGCGTCGGGCAGTCGAGGAACTTCTCGAAGACGAGGACGGCGTTGGAGTTCTCGCCCTCCTCGCGCACCTCGCGCTGGTAGGAAAAGAGGTCGTTGCGAAGGTGGACAGCGTCGGCGAAGGTGTCGCGCAGGACCTCCATCGGCCTGGTCGCCGCGATCTTGTCCGGCACTTCGGCGCCGACGGCGTACTCGATCAGGTTCGCCGACCACGGCGCCCCGCCGACGCGACGGCGCATCTGGACGTACTCGATGGGGTTCGCGATCCGGCCGCGGTCGATGTTGTCCAGTTCCCAGAGCGATTCGACCATCAGATTGTGCGTGCTGGTGACGAAGCGCCGCCGCCACGCCTCCGACATCGAGGGAATGGTTCGCGCCCAAAGATCCTGAAGACCGGCTTCGGCGGGGTTCTCCGGTTCCGGCGACGTTTCCCCCGGCCCGGTCATGAACAGTTCCAGCCGGTCCAAATAAGCCTTGGCGCCTTCGGTGTTGCGGGTGTACTTGAATTGGGCGAGGAAATCATCGTCGAAGAAGAACACCCAGACGTACCAATCCGTGACCAGATCGAGGGACGGCCCGTCACAGTCCGGATGAGTGTGCGCGCAGAGCAGCGCGTAGTCCATCTTCGCCAGCGCTTCTTCGGTCCAGACGACGTCACCGGACGGGGACGGTGAATCGAGCATTCCCTTCTGCCTGGCCCAGGCCATACTGTGCGCCCGCGCCGCTTCCAAGTGCGGGTTCATCCGCGCCGGATGCGGAACGTAGAACTCGGGCAAGGTGAATGCCTGCATCTGCGACTGCCTCCCGGACGGACGTCGAATACTTCTCGACAGTTCCAGCCGCCCGCCGCGCCGGGCAACGGCCACCCGAGCGATTCGGCGTACTACGGAGTGAATCAGTTCCAGAGCAACTTCGAGTCGACGTCGTTCTTGGGACGCGGGTAGGCGTCACTTGAGGTGAGGGGTGTGTGGAAATAGGGACGTTGAGTGTCCCTATTTCCACACACCCCTCCGTCTCCTGGCTGCCCGGCGGCCACGACCGGGCCCGACCACGCCTCAGTTCCAGAGCGACTTCGAGTCGACATACGGCGCCAGCAACGCGGTCAAGACCGCGTCCCCGTTCCCGTTCAATTCGTCCTCGGCAATCCGCCGGGCGACCCCGACCAGGAAGTCCGCGACCTGCACCCGCGGATCGGTCCTCGAGTCCACGAACTTCAGCCCGGCGAGACCCGGGCTCGCCTCGATTTCGGCGAGCCGTTCCCCCTTGAGCGACGGCTGTTCGTCGTGGACGAGGAAGACCGGCTCGCCGTCTTCACTCCAGCGTCCGACCGCGCGGAGGATCGCAGGCACCAGCGGATCGAGGACCTTGGCGTCACGCAACTCGGCGACCTTCGCCCGCAGTTCCCCGGAGTCCCCGGCCATCGCGAAGAACGATCCCGCCGCCGGATCCCGGCGGTTCCGGGTCCTCAGCACGTCGTTGAACGCGGCCAGGAGCCCGTCGTCCGGCGAGACGTCCAGGCCGAGGAGCCCGCGGAGTTCGTTCGCCAGCAGCAGCTTCTTGTCCACGAGGTACACGTGCGCGCGCCCGCGGACCGGGCCCAGCGACCCGAGGAACCATTCGAGGACCCGCCGGTGCTTCGTGCGGAGCAGGTGGTTGGCCTTGTACTCGACCGCCGGCGAGCGGATCCGGCGCCGCAGCTCGGCCAGGCAGTCCGCGGCCTCTTCGATGCTCAGCCGGACCCCCGCGTGCGCGAACACGTCGGTCTGCCCGCCGATCAGTTTCTCGCCCTCGGACCCGGACTCGTCGCAAGCGATCTCCAGGGGCACGCTGCGGATACTGCCCGACAAGAGCGGCGACGTCGACCTGGTTACGCGGGTTCAGGCAGCGGCGCACCGGTCTCGAGCAGCGTCTTGAGGCTCGACAGGATCGACGGCCAGCCGCCCTTGACCATCTCCAGCGCGGTGCTGCCCTGGTCGAAACCGTCGTGGACCACGGTCAGCTTCACCGTGTCGCCGACCGGTTCGAGGTCGAACGTCACCTTCGACCGCGACTCGGCCCGCAGCTTCGCCGACACGTCGTCGTCGAGCCCCACCGACTTGGCGAACTCCGGGGTGAAGGTGTGCCAGGTGTAGGACAGCCGCCGGTACGGATCGGACTCCAGCACGACCTGTTCGGGATCCTCCAGTTTCTCGCCGAGCTGCTCCCAGGCCATCGTCGACCCCGGCTTCCAGTCCGAAGTGAACTCACAGCCCCAGTACTGCTTGGTGAAGGCCGGATCGGTCAACGCCTTCCAGAGGCGCTCCGGCGTCGTCCTGATGTAGCTGGTGTAGACGAATTCGTTGGTGGTCATGGGTTCTTGCTCCAATGCCAGCTTGAGGTCGGCGAGCGCGTCGACCCGGCCCTGGTGATACCGGTCGATCCAGCGTTCGGCGATCGCGTTGATCGGCTCCGCGTTCACGTAGTGCAACTTCTCGCGGCCACGCCGCACCGTGGTCACCAGATTGGCCGCCTCCAGCACGGCCAGATGCTTGCTGACCGACTGCCGCGCCATGTCCAGCCCCGCGCACAACTCGCGGAGGGTCTGGCCGTTGCGGGCGTTCAGGTCGTCGAGCAACCGGCGGCGGCTGGGGTCGGCCAGCGCCTTGAACACGTCGTCCATGTCGGTCTCCCTGATATGCAGCCTCCCGGCTGCCTTTACAGATTAGGCAGCCAAGAGGCTGCATGTCAAGGAGCGCCCTCACGACGACGAAGGAGCCGGGACGAGAAATGTCCCGGCTCCTTCATCGGCCAAGTTCTCGCCGTCGACGCTCAGACCGGGATGTCTCCCGGCGTGCCCCACTGGGTGGTGAACAGGTTGAGGCCGTACCAGGTGCCGTTCGACGGACGCCACACCACGAAGTCCGCCCGCGGGTCACCGCCGAAATTGCCCGCCACCGGAACGTCGCCCGCGGTCCCCCACTGCTGGGTCGCGATACCGAGCACGTACCAAACGCCATTACCCGGCCGCCACACGGCGAAGTCGGCACGCCCGTCCGCGTTGAAATCACCCGCCACCGGAATATCGCCCGCGGTCCCCCACTGCTGGGTCGCGATTCCCCGCACGTACCAAACGCCGTCACTGGGGCGCCAGACGGTGAAATCGGCATTGCCGTCCGCGTTGAAATCGCCGGACACCGGGACGTCACCGGACACACCCCACTGCACCGTGGCGATACCGAGTACGTACCAGACGCCGTTGCTCGGGCGCCAGACGGTGAAGTCCGAGCGGCCGTCACCATTGAAATCGCCGGTCAGCGGAATGTCGCCGGGCGTTCCCCATTGCTGGGTCACCACGGCGCCGGTGCTGCTCTGGATGATGTACCAAATACCGTTGCTCGGCCGCCACACGGCGAAGTCGGCCCGGTGGTCGCCGTCGTAGTCCGCGGCCACCGGCACGTCACCGGAGACGCCCCATTGCTGGGTCGCCACACTGCCGTTGCTGCTACGAATCACATACCAGACACCGGTTCCGGGGCGCCAAACCGCCTTGTCGGCGAATCCGTCGCCGTCGAAATCCGCGGCGGGTTTCTGCGATGCGGGCGAGGCGGTGACGGCGACCTCGGCGCCGGCGACGGTCGGCGCCACGAGCAGACCAGCGAGCAGACCGACCAGCGCCAACGCCGGTCGAATAGTTCTTCGCATTTTCCGGAAACCTTTCCGTTCGATGAATTCACTCTTCCCAGTTCGCTCCGCTTGGCCGAAGATAAGCACCGGGGCAGTTGAAGTCTGACACCGGCGGCACCGCATTGTCAGTCAGGGTTCCACCTGACGGACCGAGGGAGGGGATTTCAATGGAGACAAAGAAAAGACCCAGAAGCGTCCTCGTCGGCGCTTTCACCCTATTGGATGCACTGATACGACATCAAGGTGAAGCAGGATTGACCCAGCTGGCCAATTCCTGCTCGCTGCCGAAAGCGACCGTACACCGATTACTCGAGCAATTGACCGAACTGGAGGTTGTCGAACGCAGCGAGAACCGCTATCGCGTCGGCGTGCAGGCATTCCGGCTCGGCCAGTCGTGGCAGCCGTATCCACGACTGCTGGAGCTCGCCCGCGGTCAGCTCCGAGGACTGGCCGCGGCCACCCGGGCCAGTTCGGTACTCGCCGTACCCTGCGACGGGCGCATCCTGATCGCCGCCGCCAGTCTCATCCGGCCGGAACACGATCTCCTGCTACGGCCGGGATCGACCGTGCCGCAACGGACCGGCCGCTTTTCCCCCGACTGGCAGGCCGAGCACGGCCTCGTCGTCACCGAAGCGTCGGTCAGGTTGCCGACGGGCGGAACGGTCGGTTCGATCGCGGCCGTGATCGCCGTGCCGCGGCCACCCGGCGGCGTGTCCGACGCCGTCGCCCGCACCGCCCGCGTTCTCAGCGCGGCGCTCGTGCACCAGTGAGCAGCCGCGCCACACCGTAACCGTCGTCATGGGTGACTTCTGGAATTCACCCGCCTATGCCGGCGAAGTCACCATGCCCGCCTTCGGATTCCCAACGGGCGAGGGCGTTTTCCGGAGCGGGCCGCGCGCCGAACTCGTCAAGGAGCGCCTCCGGGCCCGCCACGCTGTTCTGCCCGGAGGCCGCCATCAGCACTGCCTCGGCGGCGGCCGGGTCCGCCTCCGGCGGGACGACCAGGAGGGTGACCCGGTGCATGTTCCCGCCGGTCACGTGCACGACATGGGCGTTCTGCGAGTCGATTCCCTCCAGTTTGACCAGCCGCCCCTGATAGATCAGCTCGCGGACCGTGACCGCCCAGCCCGACGGCGGGAACGCCACCCGCCACACCGGGCCGATCCGGCCGTCGAGCGCCGTGGTGAGTTCGGGCACCTCGGTCGTCAGGTCACGCGACCGGGGCCACCAGGCGCCGTCGACGAAACCACTCTCCGAGTTGCGGGGCTTGAGCCTCAGCCGTTCGGCGGTTTCCGGGGTGCGGGCGTCGGCACGCATATTCGGCTCCGGTCTCCGGCCGGGAAGGCCGGCGTCGGTGAAGAACAGAAAGTGACATCGGTCGTTCTCCGACGCGCGGAATACTCTCAGTATTTCCATTGTACAGAGGAAATCACTGGACGGCGCGGCAATAATTCACCCGTCCCGGATTCCGTCGCACAGTGGGCCCTTGTTCCACACCTGCGCGAAAGCCGTTCGGTCATGGCAAAGCGAGACGGAAGATCTTGCGACCGACCGAGCCGAGTTGTTTCGACAGGGAGCCGGTGTTGTACGGCAGATCGTACTTCTCACAGATCTCCCGCACCTCCGCGGCGATCCGCGGATAGCGGCGGGACGGGATGTCCGGGAACAGGTGATGTTCGATCTGGTGACTGAGGTTCCCGGACAGCAGATGGAACAACGGGCTTCCGGTGATGTTCGCGGAGCCGAGCATCTGGCGCAGGTACCACTGCCCCTTGCTCTCGTTCTCGCTCTCCTCTTCGGTGAAAACCTCGGCACCGTCGGGAAAGTGACCGCAGAAGATGATCGAGAAGGCCCAGAGGTTGCGGATCAGGTTCGCGCTGACGTTCGCCGCCAGGGTCACCGGGAACAGCGGACCGGTCAGCGCGGGGAAGAGCACGTAGTCCTTGCCCGCCTGCCGTCCCACCTTGCGCAGCATCGGTCCGAGCAGCGGGCGGATGTCCGCCCAGGACCGGCGGCCTTGCACGATCCGGTCCGCTTCGAGGTCGTGCAACATGATCCCGTACTCGAAGAACAGTGCCTGCGCGGCCGCGTAGAGCGGATTGCCGAGGTAGTAAGGATTCCACTCCTGGTCTTCGGTGATCCGGATGATGCCGTAACCGACGTCGCGATCCTTGTCGAGGATGTTGGTGTAGGTGTGGTGCATGAAGTTGTGCGAGCGGCGCCACTGTTCGCTCGGGCAGACCATGTCCCATTCGAAGGTCCGCGAATTCAGCGTCGGGTCCTTCATCCAGTCGTACTGACCGTGCAGGACGTTGTGCCCGATTTCCATGTTGTCCAAGATCTTCGACAACGACAGCGCGCCGACACCGGCGATCCACGCCGGCGGGAACCAGCCCGCGAACAGGAGCACCCGGCCCGAGAGCTCGCTGAGCCGTTGCACCGCGACGACCCGGCGGATGTAGTCGGCGTCCTCCGCGCCGAGATCCGCCACCACCCGTTGGCGCAGCGAATCCAGTTCCTTGCCGATGAGATCCACCTGGGCCTGATCGAGCTCTCGGGTCGTCGTGGTCATGGGGGATCTCCTTGCCGTGGTTCGGGTTCCCGGTCGAGGCCGGGTTCGGGCGGGCCAGAAAGTCCACAAAGGACCCCGAGAATCACCATGTGCACCAACGATCCAGCGAGAATGCCCATGACGGCTTCTTGGCAGAGCAAGCGATTCGGGCCTGCGACGCCTGGGTCCCGGGCGAAACCCGATTCACCACGATCCGTTCGCCGATTCCGGACGGCCGATCGGATGACACCCGCCAGCGTAGCCCCTGAGCCCGGTACCGGGCCCGCCGATGCGAGACCGGTACCTCAGAACCGAAAAGCCGGTCCGGGAAACACGTTCGCCGCCTGGTCGGCGCGGTAGACTGCCGGTGACAGCGCCGGAGTGCCCAGACACCGCCCTCGCGACGATCGACCGTCACACTGGCCGCCTCTGTCCCTCCGCCGTGCGCCCGATCTTCCGCCCGGCGAGCTTCAGCGATGACCGGCTGAGTCTGGAGCCCGGATCGTGAAAATCATGACGCTCGATCTCCGCCGACGACGTCGTCAGAAGGCCGGTCACACGCCACTTGACGCGGCCTTGGAAGACAGGACGGACCTCGGTGCCGTTCGCCCGGCCATCGAGGAACCCGAAGGCGGACACGCGGCTCCGGCGCATCGTTCTCCCCCCTTGGCCGTGACGGTGGAACAACTCGACCGGGCACTGGTGCTCGTCGTCGACGGCGACCTGGACCTGCACACCGCCCCCGCGGCACGCGAAGCGATCGAGGCGGCGTTGAGCCACCGGCCGCGACGGTTGATCATGGACCTGAGCCTCGTCCGGTTCTTGAACTCCACCGGGCTGGAGGTTCTCCTCGCCGCCCAGCGACAAGCCGCCCCGCACACCGACCTCCGGCTGGTCGCCACCACGCGCACGGTCTGGCGGCCACTGCAGATCACCCGGTTGCACGAACAACTGATCATCCACAGCTCACGCTCAGCGGCCATCGCCTCGCCTGCCAGAACCGGTGACGAAGACCGCTCACCCCCCAGGAAGACCCAGCCCGCCCACTCGCCCGAATCGGCACGGTCATGACCGCCACCGAACGAACCGCGCCGGCACCGCCCGCTCCGCATCGCCCTCGCGATCGCCGGCGGTATGGCCGCCCAAGGCCCGGTCATCACCTGGGTCGCCGATCACCGGCGCCACCATGCCTTCTCCGACCGCGACGGGGACTCGCACTCCCCCTGGCTCTACGGGACCTCGCCGCTCGCGCTGGCCAAGGGTTTCTGGCACGCCCACCTCGGCTGGCTGTTCGGCCGGGACAAGACCAACGCCGCCCGGTTCGCCCCGGACCTGGCCGCCGACCCCGACATCCGCACCGTCGACCGGCTCTTCCCGGTCTGGGTCGCCGCCACCGTCGCCCTGCCCGCGTTACTCGGCGGTCTCATCAGCTGGTCCTGGTGGGGCGCGCTGACCGCGTTTCTCTGGGCAGGCCTGGCGAGGGTTTCCCTGCAGCACCACGTGACCTGGTCGGTGAACTCGATCTGCCACATGGTCGGCGCCCGGCCCTTCACCAGCCGCGACCGCTCCGCCAACGTCTGGCCGCTCGCCCTCTTGTCCCTGGGCGAATCGTGGCACAACTCCCACCACGCGGACCCGACCTGCGCCCGCCACGGCGTGCTCCCCGGCCAAATCGACATCTCCGCAAGTTTCAGGCGCCGAGGCGACTGTAGAGGCGCGCGGCGAGGGTGGCGGCGAGCTGGTTGAGATGCCCGGAGGGGTGGTGGAGGGCGTACTGGCCCAGCAGTTCCGCCACGACGTGGGCCTCGGTCTCCGACAGCAGCGCGACGCAGCGTTCGCGGCGCCCCTGATCGAGCAGGCGTTTGAGCACGTCGGCGTACTCCTGGTGGTCGCGCACCCCGGTCAGGCCGAACGGATCCTGCCGCGCGGTCGAGTCGGTCATTCCGGCCTGCCCTTTCGAGTGATGTCGCTCCATCGCCACCCCGCGTTGACCTGCGGATCCGCCGCGCCGACATTCTTCCACGCCGCGACAGGAGCAAATCTATGGTGGCGAGGGTAGACATTCAACCTCAGGTGTGTGTACTGTCCTCCTTGTACCGAGAGAGACAACGTCTAGCAGGCGCGGGAGATGACGGAACTACCCGCGAAGTGGGACAAGGCGGTCAGGCAGGACGAAGCCAATCAGTGAACAGGTTTCGGCTGGTGACCGGAGAAGTACCGGGATCGAGGAATGAAGACGTAAGCAGCAAGGCCGATCCCGGCGAAGCAGTGCAGTAAGAAGTAGGCAAGTGCAGTACCGGTCAGGTGGCCGGAGCCAATCACCGACGGGGCTCCGGGCAGTGACCAGCGGCGTGACGCGTGCTGGGACCGATCAGTGAAAGGGTTCCAGCCGGTGACGCCGAAGGAAGTCGCAGTACCCGGTAAGAGAGAAACACAGGAAAGAAGGGACAGGGAACATCATTGGATCGCCCGCAGCGGCTGGGCAGTAGTGCCGCGCGGGTACCGCAGGGTCATCGGATTGGAAGGTGGTTCTCGGTTACGAATCAGCGATCTCCGCATCGTCCGCCTCTCGGACGGACACCGCGGATGCAGGACGCCGGCCTCACGGCTGGTAGACAATGGTGAAACCCAACCCCTGGGACCCCGGGCGCCGTACTGGCGCCCGGGGTCCCTTGTGATGTGGAGGTGGAATGATTCCTGACCAACGCGAGACCCCCGCGACCGTTTCCGGCGGGGCCGACAAGTTCGACGACGACCACTACCCCGCCTACACGATGGGGCGGGCCGCGGACATGCTGGGCGCCACCCAGAACTTCCTGCGCAGCCTCGACGAAGCCGGGCTGATCACCCCGCAGCGCTCGGCGGGCGGGCACCGCCGCTACTCCCGTAACCAGTTGCGCATCGCCGCACGCGTGCGGGAACTGGTCGACCAGGGCACGGCCGTGGACGCCGCTTGCCGCATCGTCTCCCTCGAAGACCAGCTCCACGAGGCTCAGCGCCAGAACACCGAACTCCGCACCACCGAGTAGACCGCCAGTTCAGGGTTTGCCGCCGCACCGTGCGGCACACCCTGACCCGCGGGTGCCTCAGGCATAGGGGTTGTGGTCGTCCAGTTGCAGACGACGGGTGAGCGCGTCGCGGGCCGTGTCGGTCAGCGAGCGGTCATGACAGAAGGCGCGTGCGCGTAATCGGGCGAGTGCCTGCTCAGGCGGGATGGCGAGGCCGGCGGCGAGGAAGGCGGCGGCTTGCTGGACTTCTTCACGGTAGTGGCGGAGGCCGGAGTCGCCGGTGGCCGAACTCTGCGCGCTCCGCAAGAGCAGGGGCAGCAGCCCTTGACGGACACGATGGAAATCCCGAGCTTGCGATGAGGTCATGGCGCCGGACGTGGCGCGGTAACCGGTAAGGGCTCCGATGGTTCTGCCGCGGGCTCGGAGCGGAGCGGCGATGACTGCTCGGGCCGGACTCTGCATCGCGGCTGGCAGGAACAACGGCCAGCGGGCCTGGTCGGTGGTGACCAGGTCGGGCTCGGTCACGGTGTAGCCGTGCTGGACGGCTTCCAGAGTGGGACCGTCGCCGAGGGTGAATTGCAGGTCGTCCAGCTCGGGCCCAGGCCCTTCGGCGGGGTCGCACCACACCAGTTCCAGCGTTCCGGCGCCGTTGATCAGGTCGATGGTCAGCACATCCAGACCGAGAAACACGGCGATGCGCAGGGAAGCTGTGGCGCCGAGATGCTGCTCGTCAGCGGCCGCGCGGTGCAGGCGAGCCAGAACGGTCTCGAGGTCATCGGGCGGTGTCACACCCCCACCACGAGGTCTGCCGTATGAGGCACCGTCGCGGCGGCGGCGGAGCTGGTTTTGGTGTCACGCATCGGAATCGCCTGTCGAATGGATTCCTCAACCGCGGTGACGAGGACCCGGTCACCGGCGAGCTCAGGAGCAGTTCACCCCGCGGAGGGGCACGTCATGCCCGCTGGCAGGTGCTCGGCTCGCCTCGTTTTCGGTGGCCCGCCCAAGGTCGCATTCCGACAGGTTCCACACAGTCTGAACGACCTCACGATACGTGACTCACTGTAGCGCTACCGCCGAAACCGCCTGGCGCCGAGTACGACGACCTTCGACGGACGGGTCAGCGATGAGTTGTAGGGAGCCGCCAAGGGGGCTCGAACCCCTGACCTTCTGTTTACAAGACAGATGCTCTACCAGCTGAGCTATAGCGGCCTTGCCCGGAGTCACCCCCTGGCACGCCCAGTATATCGGCGCCCGCTCAGCCGTTCGCAGGGCGCACCCAGGGTTCCCCGGCCACCGTCCGGAAGGCGTGCGCGAGCGTCACGGCGGTCGCCGGGTCGCGGCGATCGGCGACGTAGTACCAGCTCATCCGGACCGCGTCCGGCGTCACTTCGAGGACGCCGGGGCCGTGCGAGTCGAGCTCCACGAAACGCACGTGCGGGTTCAGCGCGCGGATCGCGGCCTCGACCTTCAGCGAGCCGGTCCGCGGCGGGACGCCGAGTTGCTCGTCGATGTTGTCCGAGGTGACCGACGGGCAGACGAACTCGACCGCGACGCTCGTCCCGTCCCGCGGCACGTCGTTCGCCCACGACGAGTGGACGTCGCCGGTCAGGAACACCGTGTTGCCGCGGCCTTGCGCGGCGATGGCGTCCAGCACCCGGCGGCGGTCGGCGGTGTAGCCGTCCCATTGGTCGGTGTTCACCGTGGTCGGCTGGCCTTCGAGCAGGTCGCCGAGCGCGAGCTGTTCGCGGGTGGGCAGCGCGGGGACCTTGATCGGCGTGACCATCACCGAATTCCCGATCACGTTCCACGACGCCGTCCCGCGCGACAGGCCCTCCAGGAACCACTGCCGCTGCTCCGCGCCGAGGATCGTGCCGTCGATCGGCTCCTCCGAGGGGCCGGGCTGCCGAGTCCGGTAGGTCCGCAGGTCCAGCATGGTGAGGTCGGCCAGCTTCCCGAACTTCAGCCGCCGGTACAGCCGGTCACCGCGATGCCGCACCGGCATCCATTCGAAGTAGGCCTGGTGCGCCGCCCGCATCCGGTCGCGCCAGCTGCCTTCGGTCGCCGGATCGTGTGACGGCGACCCGCCGGACCAGGCGTTGTCCGCGGCCTCGTGATCGTCCCAGGTCGCGACCATCGGATGGCGGGCGTGCAGCCGCCGGAGGTGTTCGTCGGTCTTGTACATCGCGTGGCGTTGCCGGTAGTCCGCGAGGGTGATCAACTCGTTGGGCGGTACCGAGGGCCGGAGATCATTCGCAGGATTGGGATTCCCTTCGTAGAGGTAGTCACCCAGGTGAAGGAAGGCGTCAAGATCGTCGCGGCCGGCCAGATAGCCGTAGGGGGCGAAGTGACCGACAGCCCAGTTCGCACACGAGACCACGCCGAACCGCAGCCTCGCGACGTCGTCTTCGTGCGCGGGAGCGGTGCGCGTCCGCCCGATCTGCGAGACCTTCCCGCGCGACGTGAACCGGTAGTAGTACGCCGTCGACGCGCACAGTCCGCCCGCCGTCACCTTCACCGTGTGGTCGCGTTCGGGTCCGGTCCGGGCGTGACCGCGAGCGACGACGTGCGCGAATCCGGCGTCCTCGGCCACCTCCCACCGGACGTCCGCCGACGGCCCTTTTCCGGATCCCGGAACGGCCTCGGCCGAGGGCGTGACCCGGGTCCAGAGGAGCACCGAATCGGGCATCGGATCACCGGAGGCCACGCCGTGCGCGAAAACCGGGCTCTCCGCCCCGTTAGATGCACCCGAAAGGGTGAACGTCGCCGCTGTTCCGGCTGCTGTCACACCGGCCGCGCGAAGGACGGAACGCCTGCTCACAGAGGACGCCATGGCATGAAGTGTGCCGCAAACCGGCGGAGCCGCGATGATCTTCGTCGGACGTGGTGGACGCCACTTCGGGTTACCTGCAACGGTCGGGCCGCCGGGCCCGATGGTCCTCGGGAAAGTCCTTTGGAACAACGGACCCGACAGCCCTGCGAACCGAGTGAGGAGGTGGATCGATCATGAAGATCAACGAGCACACCAAGGGGGCCCAGAGCGGCAGACGCGGTGACGACAGGAACCAGGACGAAACACCCGAACGTGGCGAATGGTTACTGGAAGCCCCGCGTCAGCGTGACGGTGAGCGATCGATCCACCAGGCTCGCTCGCACCGCCCGAACCTGCTGCGCCGCCGCGCCTGGCAGATCCTCGAAGCCCCGACGGCCGAGCAGCCCGCCGTCGACGGCGACGAGGCGATGGGCCCGAAGCCGCCCGACGACTCGACGGTCAACTTCGTCCTGGACCTCGCGCTGCGCATCGGCGAGGTCCAGATGTCGAGCGGCGCCGGCGCTTCCGACGTCACGGCGACGATCATCGCGCTGACCTCCGCGCTCGGTCTCCCGCACTGCGAGGTCGACGTGATCTTCACGTCGATCACGGTCACCTGCCACCGCGGCACCGACATGGCGCCGGTGACGGCGCTGCGCGTGGTCCGTTCGCGCAGTCTCGACTACACGCGGCTCACCCAGACGGAGACGCTGGTCCGCAGGATCGTCCGCGGGAACATCGGCGCCGAAGAGGCCCAGCAGGAACTCCAGCGGATCACGACCGCGCCGCACCCGTACCCCCGTTGGGTGGCCACGGCCGCCTGGGGCGGGCTGGCCGGGTTCATCACCCTGATCCTCGGCGGCAGCATCGACGTCGCGCTGGTCGCGATGGTGATCAGTGCCGTCATCGACCGGCTCGGCCGCTTCCTGAACCGCTTCGCGCTGCCGTTCTTCTTCCAGCAGGTGATCGGCGGCCTGGTCGCGACCCTGTCCGCGATGGCGATAGTCAGCAGCAACCTGCTCACCACGAACAAACCCACGCTGGTCGTCGCCGCGGCCGTCACCGTGCTGTTGTCCGGCCTCTCCACGGTTTCCGCCGTGCAGGACGCCATCACCGGCTACTACGTCACGGCGGCCGGGCGCACGATGGAAACCGCGCTGATGAGTGCCGGGCTGATCGCGGGCGTGGTGCTCGCCCTCAAGATCGCACTGCTCCTCAAAATGCCGCTCACGCCGCTGCCCGAGGTCATCTCCTCGACGCCGCAACAACTTCCGATCATCGTCATCGGCAGCATCGGCGCGTCCGCCTGCTTCGCGCTCGCGTCGTATTCGACGATGCGCGCGATGATCGTCGCGGGAGCGGCGGGCGCGATCGGCGGCGCGGTGTACGGCGCGCTGATGCTGACCGATTTCGAGGCGGTCAGCTCGTCCGCGATGGCCGCGACGCTGGTGGGTTTCTGCGGCGGTGTGCTCGCCAGGCGACTCAAAGTGACGCCGCTCGTGGTGGCTGTGTCCGGCATCACGCCCCTCCTTCCCGGCCTCTCCACCTATCGTGGTCTATACCAATTGGGCGTCGAGCAGGGCGGGAACATCTCGACGCTGATGACCGCGGTCGCGATCGGGCTTGCCCTGGCAGCGGGTGTGGTCCTCGGCGAGTACCTGGCGCAGCCGGTGCGCACGGGGCTCGGCAGGCTCGAACGCAAGTTCGCCGGGCCGCGGATGGCGGGACCGATGGAACCCGCCGAGCGACGCTTGGAGTGATCGCGCGACGACCGGCCGTCTCGCGAGCTCGCGATAGGGTCCTTCCCTAGGGCAGCGACCCGCGATTTCGAGGGAGCGGCTGGTGGACGAAGTGAACTCCGAGACGGGCAGAACGGCATCCGCGGATTTCGTGGTGGTGGCGAACCGGCTCCCGGTGGACCTCGAACGGACCGCCGACGGGAGCAGGCGCTGGACGGCGAGCCCCGGCGGGCTGGTGTCGGCGCTCGAGCCGTTCCTGCGGTCCCGCAAGGGCGCCTGGGTCGGCTGGCCGGGCGTGCCCGACGTCGAGGTCGAGGAATTCGACGACGACGGCCTGGTCCTGCACCCGGTCTCCCTGACCTCGGACGACGTCCGCGACTACTACGAGGGCTTCTCCAACGCGACGCTCTGGCCGCTCTACCACGACGTGGTGGCGCGGCCGGTGTTCGACCGGAGCTGGTGGGAGTCCTACGTCCGGGTGAACCGGCGCTTCGCCGAGGCGAGCGCGAAGGTGGCCGCCGAGGGCGCGACCGTCTGGATCCAGGACTACCAGCTCCAGCTGGTCCCGGCGATGCTGCGCGAACTGCGCCCTGATCTCCGGATCGGGTTCTTCCTGCACATCCCGTTTCCCCCGGTCGAGTTGTTCATGCAGATGCCGTGGCGGACCGAGATCGTCCGCGGCCTGGTCGGCGCCGACCTCGTCGGATTCCACCGACCGGGTGGCGCGCAGAACTTCCTCTGGCTGGCCAGGCAGCTGGCCGGTCTCGAATCCAGCCGCGGCGCGGTCGGCATCCGCACCCGTCCCGGCCTGATGCAGGTCGGCGACCGGACGGTGCGGGTCGGCGCGTTCCCGATCTCCATCGACGCCATCGGTCTCGACAAACTCGCCAAGACCAAGGGCGTCGCCGAACGCGCCGCTCAGCTGCGGCGCGATCTGGGCAATCCGAAGAAGGTCCTGCTCGGCGTCGACAGGCTCGACTACACGAAGGGCATCGACCTGCGGCTGCAGGCGCTGCACGAGTTGCTGCACGAAGGCCGCGTCCGCCCGGAGGACGTCACGTTCGTCCAGCTGGCCACGCCCAGCCGCGAGCGCGTCGAGCACTACCAGCGGATGCGCGGCGACATCGAGCAGATGGTCGGGCGGATCAACGGCGAATTCGCCCGCGTGGGTCACCCGGTCGTGCATTATCTGCATCAGTCCGTGAACCGGACGGAACTGGCCGCGTTCTTCTCCGCGGCCGATGTCATGGTGGTCACTCCCCTGCGTGACGGGATGAACCTCGTCTGCAAGGAGTACGTCGCCTGCCGCCACGACCTCGGCGGCTCGCTCGTGCTGTCCGAGTTCGCCGGCGCCGCGGCCGAGCTGACCAGTGCGCTCCTGGTCAACCCCCATGACCTGGACGGGGTGAAGAACGCCCTGGAGACTGCCATTACGCTCGACCCCGCAGAGGGACGCCGCCGTATGCGCGCCATGCGTCGACAGGTCCTCACGCACGATGTCGACCGATGGGCGCGCTCGTTCCTCCAGGCGCTCGGCGGAGAATCGACGGACTGAGACTTCCCCCATACCCCGCATAGTTCCCGAGGAGAAATCGTTGACCGCCGAGGCACTGCCCGCCGAGCTGCGGCGCGCGATTGTCCAGGTCGCGCGCACCCCGCGGCTGCTGGTCGCCTGCGACTACGACGGCACGCTGGCCCCGATCACGGCCAACCCGGACGAAGCCCGTCCGCTGCCCGAATCGGTGGGTGCGCTCAGGTCGCTGGCCGGCCTGCACGAGACGACCACCGCGGTCATCTCCGGCCGCGCGTTGCGCGATCTCGCCACCCTTTCCCGTCTTCCCGCCGAGGTGAACCTGGTCGGCAGCCACGGGTCCGAGTTCGACATCGGCTTCATCCACGCGCTCGACGAAAAGGCCCGCGAGCTCCACAGACGGCTTGAAGCCGAGCTGGAGAACCTGGTGCTCGACGTGCCGGGTGTCTCGCTCGAGGTCAAGCCCGCGAGCATCGCGGTGCACGTCCGCCGCGCCGAGCACGAGGCGGGCCGCCGCGTGCTTCGCGATGTCCACAATGGACCTTCGAAGTGGGAGGGCGTGTCCACCACCGACGGCAAGGAGGTCGTCGAGCTCGCGGTCGTCCAGACGGACAAGGGCCGCGCGCTGGACACCCTGCGCCACCAGGTCGGCGCGACCGCGGCGATCTTCCTCGGCGACGACGTCACCGACGAGAAGGCGTTCGCCCGGATTTCCGGCCCGGACCTCGGCGTGAAGGTCGGCGAGGGCGAAAGCCTCGCGCAGTACCGGGTCCCGGACACCGTCGACGTCGCGATGGCGCTCGCCTTCCTGCTCGAAGAGCGCCGCAACTGGCTCTACGGCGAGCAGGCGCCGCCGATCGAGCGCCTTTCCATGCTGGCCAACGAACGTTCGGTCGCGCTGGTCACGCCGGACGCCCGGCTGACCTGGCTTTGTCACCCAGGCCCCGACGCGCCCGCGGTGTTCGCGGACCTGCTCGGCGGCGCCGGCGCGGGACACTTCTCGATCAGGCCGCACCGCAACGGCCTGCCGCTCGGGCAGCGCTACCTGCCGAACACGATGACGGTCGAGACCCGCTGGTCCCGGCTGCTCGTCACCGACTACATCGAGCCGGAAAGCCCCGCGCACCGCACGGATCTCGTCCGGGTGATCTCGGGCGAGGCGGCGGCGGAGATCGTGTTCGCGCCCCGGCCCGAATTCGGCGGCGTGCCGGTGAAACTGGTCGCCAGCGGCGACGGGATCCTGGTGCAGGGCACCTCGGAGCCGTTCGCGCTGCGTTCGCCCGGCGTGGAGTGGGAGATCACCTCCGACGGCATGAACGACACCGCGACCGCGCTCGTCACCCCGTCACCGGAGAGCCCGGTGGTGCTGGAACTCCGTTGCGGCACCTCGGATCTCGCCGCGCACGAACTGTCCGAAGTGGAGCGACGGTCCCGCGCTGGCGACTACTGGAGCACCTGGGCGCAGACGCTCAAGCTGCCCAGCGTCCAGACCGACCTCGTCGGCCGCTCGGCGCTGACGCTGCGCGGGCTGGTCAACACCGACACCGGCGGCGTGCTCGCGGCGGCGACGTCGTCGCTGCCGGAGGAGATCGGCGGCGTCCGCAACTGGGACTACCGGTACTGCTGGATCCGCGACGCGGCCATGACCGTGCGCGAACTGGTCCACCTCGGCTCGACCGAGGAGGCCGAAGGCTATCTCCGCTGGCTGCACGGCGTACTGTCCACTTTGGCCGGTCCGGAACGGCTGCACCCGCTGTACACCTTGGCGGGCAGCGTGATCGGTGCCGAAGCGGTCATCGAGTCGCTGCCCGGATACGCCGGTTCGCGGCCGGTCCGCGTCGGCAACCTGGCGAACCACCAGGTGCAGCTGGACGTCTTCGGCCCGGTCGTCGAACTCGTGCAGACCCTGGCGGCGGCGCGCGGCGAACTGCGCGACGAGGACTGGCAGATGGTGCGCGCGATGGCCGAGGCCGTCACGCGGCGCTGGAACGAGCCGGACCACGGCATCTGGGAAGAGCGGCACGTGCCGCGCCACCGGGTGTACTCGCGGGTGATGTGCTGGGTGACCATCGACAGGGCCATCAAGCTGGGCGAGGTCTACGGCCGTCAGGTGCCGGGCGCGTGGCCCTCGCTGCGCGACGAGATCGCCGCCGACGTGCTGGACAAGGGCTGGAACGAAGAGGTCCAGGCCTTCACCACCGCTTATGACGGAACGGACCTCGACGCCGCGTCGCTGTTCGTCGGGCTGACCGGGCTGATCGATCCGGCCGACCCGCGGTTCCAGTCCACGGTGACCGCGATCGAGGCGGAGCTGCGCAGTGGGTCCACTGTGTACCGTTACCGCCGCGACGACGGCCTTCCCGGCGGTGAGGGCGGCTTCCACATCTGCGCGGCTTGGCTCATCGAGGCGTACCTGCTCACCGGGCGGCGCACCGAGGCCGAAGAACTGTTCACGCAGATCGTCGACGCCGCGGGCCCGACCGGCCTGCTGCCCGAGCAGTTCGACCCGATCGCGGAGCGCTCGCTGGGCAACCACCCGCAGGCGTACTCGCACATCGGGCTGATCCGCTGCGCGAACCTGCTTTCCCAGTAGCGCGAACCCCAGGTCAGGAAAGGGGCTTTCAGGACGAATTCCGTCCTGAAAGCCCCTTTCCTGACACTCAGCCGCCCGCGACGGACGGGATGATCTGGACCTCTTCCGCCCCGGCGAGCGAGGTCTTCGCGCCGTCGAGCCGACGGCACTCCTCACCGTCCACGTAGAAGTTCACATAGCGCCGCAGCGCACCGGTTTCGTTACGCAGACGGCGTTCCAGCGCGGGGAACTCGGCACCGAGCGAGTCGAGTACGGCGTCGAGCGTCGAGGCGTCGACCTCGAACGTCCCCGTTCCGCCCGCGAGCGGCCGCAACATCGCGGGCAGCAGGACCCGGACCACCTAGACCACCTGGGCCCGCACGCACAGCACGTCCGGAAGATGCGCGGCCACCTGATGCCAGGTGTCGCCTTCGTCGGGACTGGCCCACACCTCACCGGACCGCGTGCCGAAGTAGATCCCCGCCTCCTGATCGACGCACATTCCGTCCCGGAGCACACCGGCGTAGAAGTCCTTGTCCGGCAAGCCGGTTCCGAGCCCGGTCCAGGTCTCGCCCGCGTCCTCGCTGCGATGGACGCGACAACGGCCGTCCGGCGGGAAACGGAGAACGTCGGCCACCAAAGGGAAGTTGTAGACGGTGTCCGGTTTCGCCGGATGGACGACCATGGCGAACCCGAAGTCGTTCGGCAGGCCGCCGGCGATGGACTTCCAGGTCCTCGTGTCGTCGTCGCTGCGGTAGACGCCGCCGTGATTCTGCAGGAAGAACCGTTCGGGGCGAGCCGGATGCATCGCGACCTTGTGCACGCACTGCCCGAACTCGGGCTCCTCGTCCGGCAGGAAACCCGCGCTGATCCCGCGGTTCGACGCCGTCCAGCTCTTGCCGCCGTCCTCGGTGCGATAGACACCGCCCGTCGACATGGCGACGGTGATCCGCCCGGGATCCGCCGGATGCGGCAGGATCGTGTGCATCATCTGGCCGCCGCCGCCGGGAGTCCAGTGTGGACGGTGCTCGTGGTCCCACAGCCCGCGCACGAGTTCGAAGGTCTCACCGCCGTCCTCGGACCGGAACAGCGCGGACGGCTCGGCGCCGGCGTAGACGACGTCACCGGCGACCACGATCTGCCAGATGCCTTCGAGCGCGGTCCCGGTGTCGGCGGGGAAGGCCACCGGCGCGTGATCCGGCTCGGTCCAGGTCTCGCCGAAGTCCTCGGACGTCGCGATCGTCGGTCCGAAATGCTCGTTGACCGCGGCGGCGTAGACCTTGGACGGGGTCAGCGCGACCGCCCGGACGGCCTCCATCGGGAACTTCGGCGCGGAGAGTTCCCAGTGCTCCCTGTCCTCACCGCGGGCGAGGAACAACCCCTTCCTGGTCCCGATCGCCAGCTGGAACTCCACGACGCCGTCCTCCTCGGTCCGATGGTGTGACTGAGGTCACCGTACTACCGAAGCGCGTGAAGGCCCCCTTCCCTGGGCTGAGCCGAGGGAAGGGGGCCTTCACGCGTGGTTGGAGTCGTCGCGCCGGCTGCAGTCCAAGGGGTCGTGGCCTTCGCCTTCTCGGGAGAACGAAGGTCACAGACGAACAGCCGGCGCGACGGGTTCGGGGGCGGGTCAGGTTCCGCTGATCAGGCGCAGCGCCAGGTCGGAGCTGAACTGCCCGGCTTCGACGTTCGGCGCGATCCCGCACTTGCCGTCGGAGTCACCGGGCACCTTGACCCAGAGCAGCATCTCGGCGCCGCCGCCGGTCTGCGAGGGCGTGCCGAGCTTGCGCCCGGCCGGGTTGCACCACTCGGCGCCCTTGGGGCCGTTGCCGTTGCGGCTCGTGTCGATCACGAACGGCTTGGTGTAGCCGTACTTGCTCGACAGCGCGGCGCTGACGGCCTTGCCGTAGTTGGCCGAGTCGGTGGTGGTCTTGTAGTTCGACACGTTGATCGCGAGACCGCGGATCGACTTCACGCCGACGGCGTTGAGCCGGTCGGCCATGGTGGCGGCGGGGATCCAGGTCGAGTTGCCGCCGTCCATGTAGGCCCAGGTGTTCGGGGCCTTCGCGGCGAACTGCTCGGAGGCGAACTTGAGCAGGTCGAGGCGGGTCTGGCGCTCACCGGCCGGCAGGCAGTCGACCTGCGCGAGCGCGTCCGGCTCGATGATGACGACCGCGGGCTTGCCGCCGATGCCGTCGGCGAAGTTCGAGATCCAGGTCCGGTACGCCGCGGGGCTGCCCGCGCCGCCACCGGAGTGCCCGCCGCAGTCGCGGCCGGGGATGTTGTAGGCGACCAGGATCGGCAGCTTGTCCGCCACGTCCGCGGCGTAGGTGTAGCCGTCGACGGCCTTCTTGACGTCGCCGCTCCAGTTGCCGAACCACCGCGCGCCCGCCTTGGTGGAGATGGCGGCCTTGATCTTGTCGGCGGTGCCACCCGGGTGGTCCTTCACCCAGACGGCGGGGTTGGAGTTCGGGTCGACGTAGAAGCCGTTGGTCTTCTCAAGGGGGTTGCCGTCGGCGGCCTGGGCCGGCGCGGCGATGAGGGCCAGCAGTGAGGCGGCCAGCAGACCGAGCGTCTTGATGCGCATGCTTTCGATCTTCGAACCCGCCCGTACAAGATTCGTACAACCCGCGTTTCGTCCTCTGCTCGCGGTACTTTACTTGCACGCGCAAGTACCGCATCGAGAGGACGAAACGCGGGAGGGGGTCAGGCCGAGTAGCCCTTCGGCGGGATCAGGGTGGCGAGCTGGTTGAAGGTGAGCCAGTAGATCTGGTTGCCGCCGAAGTTGGCCGGGTCGGCGATCTTCACCGTCATGTTGTCGCTGTTGTAGCCGATGATCGTGAAGTAGTGGTAGATCGTGTAGTTCGGGTAGCCCGGCGGGTGGTTGTTCGCCGGGGCGACGATGTTCGCGACGAGCGCGTAGCCCTTGTCGACGTCCAGCACGATGTCGCGCCACAGCAGGTCGCGCTGCGCCTGGGTCGGCGGGTCGTTCGGCATCTCCTTGGTCTCGTACCAGCCGCCCGCGACGTGGTTGTTGAGGACGCGGGTGACCTGGCCGATCCAGTCTGTGCCGTTGGTGCTGGTCGGGAGCTCGTTGGCGAGCTGCTGCTGGCTCGGCGGGTTGCCGTTCTTGGCCGAGATGGCGATCCGGGTGGCGGCCGGGCCGCACCAGTAGCCGGTCTCCTGGATCTGGTACTGGATGTTGAGCTCCGCGGCCGCCTTGACGCCCTCGACCTTGGCGGGCGGCGCCATCGAGTTCACGAAGCCGGGATCGGTGGACTTCTCTTGGGCGACGGCCACGGCCGGTGCGGTGATCAGTGCGGACACCGCGAGCGCGGCGACTACCGCGGACTTGAGTCTGCGCATGGTAATCCTTCCCCAGTTTCACTTTTTATCGGTGAATAGTGAACAGGATCGTCCCTGCGGCGGCTTTTGTCTTGATCTCCACCTGCGCTTTCCCCGAACGGCCCACGACGAAAGTAGGATCGAATGAACGCTCGAGGGGCCATCGGGCAAGAGCGATCGTGCAGGTGATGAAAAACGATCACGAGCAGACGGGCTCGCGGGGCCTGGACAGGCCGGATCTCGGTGGTCCCGACCCAGCGCCCGTCTTCGGCGTGCTCTTCGACGCTCACGCGGCCCCGTTGCAGCGCTATCTCGCCCGTCGTGTCGGCACCGAAACCGCGCACGACCTCGTCGCCGAGACGTTCCTCGTGGCGCTCCGGCGGCGAGAGACCTATCGCCCGGAGGCCGGGACGGCACGGGCGTGGCTCTACGGCATCGCGACGAACCTGCTCCGGCACCACGTCCGCACCGAGACCCGCGCTCTCGCCGCGACTGCCCGGCTCGCGGCCGCCGCGCCCCTGATCTCGACGGGACACGACGGCCGCGTCGCTGAGCGGGTCGACGCGCAGACCCGCGCGGCCCAGCTGGCGGGCGCGCTGGCCGAACTGAGCGTCGCGGACCGCGACACCCTGCTCCTGGTCTCCTGGGCGGGCCTGGACCCCGGCGAGGCCGCCGAGGCGCTGGGCATTCCCGCGGGAACGGTCAGATCCCGGCTGCACCGGATCCGAAGATGGTTGCGCGCCAACGCACCGGAGATCACATCTGAGTCCACAAAGGACGGCTCGAGCGGCGAGGAGGATGGCGACAGTGCACGGCGGTAGCATCAGGAAGGTGTGGTCCGACGCCGAACTCGACGAGGCGCTGGCCGACCTCCATTCCGAACCGGACGTCCGTCAGGACGAGCTGGCCCGCGCCAAGGCTTCGCTCCTTCGCGCCGCGGGCGAGGTCGTCCTCCTCCCCGAGGCAGCGCCGCCCGCGGTGAAGAAACGACCGGGCTCGTGGCGGTGGATCGCGGCCGCGGCCGCCGCGGCGCTGGTGTCCGGCGGGGGGATCGTGGCGACGAACGCCTTCGTCGGCGAAGACGGCCAGGACCCCGCCGCCCACTCGACCGTCGCCCCGGACATGGGCCCCCTGAAGGACTTGCGCGGCTCCGACCTCCCCCTGACCGGTAAGCAGTACTGGCTTTCCACCGAGTCGAGCTGGGTGACGTGGGTCGGCAGGAAGAGCGAGGTGATCTACCAGACACACGAGATCACCGAGCGGTGGCTGCCATCGGACTGGGGCTTCAAGCATCTGACGCGGTTCACCAGGACCGGCGAAATCCGCTGGATCAAAGGCGACTACGAGACGGCGAAGGCACAAGGCGAGTCGATCCCCGGCGCGACGGTCTCCACCGCCTGGGAAGGCTCGGGACAGCGGCCGACAAATGAACCGGCTTCCAGTACGACCACGACGAGCCCACCGCCGAACGGACCCGTCTCCACCCAGCGGGACGAACCTCCGCGAAGCAACTGGATGCTGCTGAGCAAGGAATTCCTCGAAGGGCTGCCCACCGACCCGGCGAAGCTGCTCGAACGGCTGCGCCACGAGAGCAAGGACGGCAAGGAGAACACGGCACCCAAGATGTTCGACATGGCTCTCAGCGTCATGCGTTCGTCGCACGGCTACAGCGACCTTCGGGTGGCACTGTGCAAGGCGCTCGCGAACGCCCCGGGCATCACGCTCGAGACGAACGTGACCACCTCCGACAACCGTCCGGCCATCTCGTTCTCCGTCCGGGACACCGACCAGACCAAGACGTTCGTCGTGGACCTGGCGACGGCGCATGTCGCGGGCTACAGCGCCGCACGGAACCGGTCCGATCCCAGTTTTCCGGGGCTGTCGATCCACGAGACGACGGTGACGACGCAGATCACCGACCGCGAGGGTCCCTAGCGCGCGTGTTTGGCGGCGTTGAGCGCGCTTCCGACGTCGCCCACCTCCAGCACCCGGATACCCGGCGGCATCTTGCCGGAGTCCGGCGGCACCAGCGCGTAGGTGAAGCCGAGCCGGGCGGCCTCCGCGAGCCGCCGCCCGACGCTCGGCACCCGCCGGACCTCACCCGACAGCCCGACCTCGCCCATCGCGACGAGCTTGGGTGAGAGCGGCGTGTCCGTCGCCGAAGAGATCAGGGCCAGCACCACCGCCAGGTCGATCCCGGGCTCGGTGATCTTCATCCCGCCGACCGTCGCGACGTAGACGTCCTTGTCACCGACCTTGAGTCCCGCCCGCTTCTCCACCACGGCCAGCACCATCGCGACACGTGCCGAATCGAGACCGCTCACCGCGCGCCGGGGCTGCGGTGCCTGTGTCGCCGAAACCAGCGCCTGGACCTCGCCCAGCAGCGGCCGTTTGCCCTCCATGGTCACCGTGACGGCGGTGCCCGCGACCGGCTCGGAAGTGTGACTCAAGAACAGGCCCGACGGGTCGGGCACGCCCACGATGCCTTCCTCGACCAGTTCGAAGCAGCCGATCTCGTCCGCGGCGCCGAAGCGGTTCTTGATCCCGCGCAGCATCCGCAGCGTCGAATGCTTGTCGCCCTCGAACTGCAGGACGACGTCGACCAGGTGTTCCAGCACCCGCGGCCCGGCGACCGAGCCGTCCTTCGTGACGTGACCGACCAGCACGATCGGCAGTCCGCGTTCCTTGGCCAGCGCGACCAGCCCGGCGGTGACCGCGCGGACCTGGGTGACCCCGCCCGGCGCGCCCTCCACCTGTGGCGAGGCCATGGTCTGGACCGAGTCGACGATCAGGACTCCCGGTTTGACCGCGTCGACGTGGCCGAGGATCGCGGAGAGATCACTCTCGGCCGCGAGGAACATCTCGTCGTGGACGTTGCCGGTGCGCTCGGCACGCAGGCGTACCTGTCCCGCCGACTCCTCGCCCGTGACGTACAGCGCGCGGCCCGCGGTGGCCGCCCATTGATAAGCGACCTCCAGCAGGAGGGTCGACTTGCCGACGCCGGGCTCCCCGGCGAGCAGGATGACCGCGCCCGGCACGAACCCGCCACCGAGCACGCGGTCCAGTTCGGAGACGCCGGTGGGCTTGGCACGTGCCGTTTCGACGTCGACCTCGCCGATCGGGCGGGCCGGGGCGCTGGGCGCGCCTGCCGCGACCCTGGCTATCGCCGGGCGGGCGTCGCCGCGTTCCTCGAGCGTTCCCCATGCCTGGCACTCCGGGCAGCGCCCGACCCACTTCGGCGCCTCGTACCCGCATTCACCGCAGCGGTAGGTGCTGCCTTTCTTGACCACTCCGCGAGGCTAGCCGCCACCACCGACAAACCCGGGCAGCACGGGCCGGGGACTGAAGGGGACTTTCCCCGCATCAGATGCAGCGAAAGGGCCTTTCACCGCGTGTGATGCGGTGAAGGGCCCCTTCAGCTCTCTTTAAGACTTAGTGGCCGCCGCCCTTGGCTTCCTTCTCCGGCGCGGGCTCCCGGCTACCCGGGTGCGACGGCGCCGCGACCGGCAGGTCCAGCGTGACCGAACCGGAGTTCTTGAAGACGAAGGTGACCTTGATCGTCTGGCCCGCCCACAGCGGCTGCTTCAGGCCCTGCAGCACGACCGTGGCCTTGCCGACCTCGGTGGGCTGCTCCGGGCCCACGGACGGCGTGACCGTCCCGGCGACGCTCGACGACGGGGCGCCGGACTCGCTGCTCGACGGGGCACCCGAGGAGGACGGGGCACCTGAGGACGACGGGGCACCCGAAGACGACGGCGCCGAGGAGGGGGCGCTCGTCGGAGCGACCTCCTTGGTCGACTCGACCGCGTCCGACGGGCCGATCACGAGCGCGTGGCTCGCGACGACGGCCTTGGCGCCGGAGATCTTGGCGTCACCGGTGGTGGCTTCGGAGGAGACCGAGACGAGCTCGTCGTCCAGCTTGCCCTGGTTCACGATGGTCAGCGTCAGCGGCACGGCGGCACCCGCCGGGTACGCCTGCCCCTCGGCAGGGAACTGCAGCGCGGCGTTCCGCAGCACGAGGTCCTTGGCCTGCGCGTACGTCCCGTTGACCGCGGGCTGCTGCGAGTCGGTCTGGGTGATCTGACCAGCACCGCAGCCGGCGAGCACGAGCGCGGCGCCGAGCGCCAGCACACCTGCGCCGAACACGCGACGATTCTGCAGCCTCACGTCGGAGTCCTTCCATCTCACGGCCTCTTCACCGCGAAGACTAGCCGGGCGACTTCGCGGCCGGAGAACCCGGTGCGTGTTGACACGCCACCAATGCGGTGACGTGCCCAAGATCAACCGTCCACAAAGGATTTGGAAATCGTTCGCTTCTCACCTGCATGAGCATGGGCAAATTGGGTTTGTCAACCCCTGGGCGGACCATCGTCAGGCCGCTGACCTGCGACGACGATCGCAGGCCGCTAGGTGGGCCTCGTCGGCACGTGCTAAGATGAATTCAGCGAAAGGGGCAGAGGACACATGGTTTTCAAGGTCGGAGAGACCGTCGTCTACCCGCACCACGGTGCCGCACTCATCGAAGCCATCGAGACCCGCGTGATCAAGGGCGAGGAGAAGAAGTACCTCGTCCTCAAAGTCGCGCAAGGGGATCTTACGGTTCGCGTGCCCGCTGACAACGCCGAGATCGTCGGTGTTCGTGATGTCGTCGGGCAAGAAGGACTGGACAAGGTTTTCGACGTTCTGCGTGCTCCGCACACCGAAGAGCCCACTAACTGGTCTCGTCGGTACAAGGCCAACCTCGAGAAGCTCGCCTCCGGCGATGTGAACAAGGTGGCCGAAGTGGTGCGCGACCTCTGGCGACGAGAGAAGGACCGCGGACTTTCAGCCGGCGAGAAGCGCATGCTGGCGAAGGCGCGGCAAATTCTGGTCAGCGAGCTGGCGCTCGCGGAGGGCACCGACGAGGACAAGGCTGAAGTCCTCCTCGACGAAGTTCTGGAAACCGCGGCAGTCTGAATCGGCGGATGTCCCACGCCAGGTGAGGCTGCGGGGGATACCTCTACGATCGCGCACATATGAGCACCGTCCATATGAGCACAATCGTGTTCGTCACTGCCGTTCGACACCATGCCTCCGACGCGGAGCCCGCTCTCGCGCCGGTCAATGGTGAAGCTCTACTCACGCACACTGTGCGGGGGCTGCTCGCGCTGCCGGATCTCGATCTGGTGGTCGTGGCGGCCCCCGAGCGGTGTGCTCATTTGTTCTCGGCCGCTCTGACCGGCTTGGAAGAGCGTTGCCGGATAGTACCCGGATCATCGCTCAAACATGCTTTCGACACCGTCGAAAAAGAGATCGCCGGGAATCCCGTTTTCCTCGTGCATGACGCGTTGCGCGCATTCACTCCCGCGGACACGGTCCGTACCGTCGCGGACGCGGTCCGTGCGGGCTCCCCCTTCGTGGTTCCCGTACTGCCGATGGCGGACACCGTGAAGGTGACCGACGCGGCGAAGGTGATCACGGGCACCGAAGACCGCGCACACCTGCGTACGGCGCAAACCCCGCTCGGCTTCACTCGTGAGACTTTTCTCTCGTATGTCGACAAACCGTCTCTCGACGGCGCGCACACCGTCGCCGGGCATCCCGATGCGATGCGCGTCACCACTTCGTTCGAACTGAAACTGGCCGAGGCGATCGCTGTGGCCGGAGAAGAAGAGGAAACTCTCTGATTCACTCGCGCCGCGCCGCCGAAGTGGGCAGACAGGCGCGTGTGCGGCCGAGAGGCCCCGCTATCGCGGCGGCGGGGCGCCTTCCCCCGAGTCCGCGCGTAAGTCACTAACGTGCGCCCCGGCGACGCGATCGCGGTCGCGCGCGAACAGGCGAAGAGAAGAGGAAACCCTGTGAGGATCGGCAACGGCGTTGACGTCCACCCCGTCGAGGCAGGCCGCGAATGCTGGGTCGCCGGTCTCCTCTGGCCCGGCGTCGACGGCTGCGCGGGGCATTCCGACGGCGACGTCGCCGCGCACGCGTTGTGCGACGCGCTGCTGTCCGCGGCCGGACTGGGTGATCTCGGCGCGGTGTTCGGCACCGGTGATCCGAAGTGGGCGGGCAAGCACGGCGTCGAGTTCCTCGCCGAGGCCCGGCGCCTGGTCGAGGCGGGCGGCTGGACCGTCGGGAACGCGACCGTCCAGATCGTCGGCAACGCGCCGCGCGTCGGGAAGCGCCGCGAAGAGGCGCAGAAGGTGCTGAGCGAGGCCGTCGGCGGACCGGTGAGCGTCTCCGGGACGACGACCGACGGGCTCGGCCTGACCGGCCGCGGCGAAGGCATCGCGGCGTTCGCGACGGCGTTGCTCCTGCCCTCGCAGGAATAGCCCGCGCCAGGAGCCGGTTCGGGCAGTCATGGCAGTCACACTTCCCGAACCGGTCCGTGAACTGGTGGACGGCAAGAACTTCGCGACCGTGGCCACGCTGGACGCCGACGGCGGACCGCAGACCTCGGTCATCTGGGTGGGCCTCGACGACGGCGATCTGGTCTTCAGCGCCACCGAAGACAGGCTGAAGGTGCGGAACCTCCGACGCGACCCTCGCGCGAGCGTGTCGATCACCGACGCGGAGAACCCGTACCGGCACACGCAACTGCGGGGCACGGTCACGATCACGCCGGACCCCGGGAAGACGTTGCCGAAGACGCTCAGCCACAAGTACCTCGGCCAGGACCCGCCGCCGGAAGGCCCGGAGGTCGAACGGGTGATCGTCCGGCTGCGAGTCGACCGGATCGCCGGGAACGTTCGTTGATTAGGCTCTCACCATGGGTGTGACTTTCAACGATGAGACCAAGAAACTCCTCGACGGCAACAACTTCCCGGTCCTCGCGACCCTCAACGCCGACGGCTCCGCGCAGACGTCCGTGCTGTGGGCGAAGCGGGACGGCGACACGGTGATCTTCGCGACCGTCCGCGGCCGTCTCAAGGAGCGGAACATGGCCAGGGACCCGCGGGTGTCCGTGTCGGTGTTCGACCAGGAGAACCCGTACAACTACGTCGAGATCCGCGGCACCGTGGAGATGACCGACGAGGGCGGGCGCGAGCTGATCAACGAGCTCTCGCACAAGTACCTGGACAAGGACTACCCGGAAGAGCCGGCGGACGTCGTCCGCGTGCTGGTCCGGATCACGCCCACCAAGATCACCGGTAACGCCGCCTGACAAGCGCTATGAAAGGCCCGTTACTTGCAAAATTTGCAAGTAACGGGCCTTTCATGTCACACGCGGAGAGCGGCGAAGACCCCACGATCGTGGCTAGGGTGGGGTTCGTGACCTATCGCGCTGTGTTGTTCGACTTCTCCGGCACGGTCTTCCGGCTCGAGCAGGATGAGACCTGGCTCGCCGACCTCACCGATCACGAGGGCGAAAACCTCGACCTCGAGGCCCAGACCGAACTGATGCGCCGGATGACCGCGCCGGTCGGCCAGGTCGTCGACCTCGACGAGGAGCACCTGCACGCCTGGCACCACCGCGACCGCGACCCGGTGCTGCACCGGAAGGTGTACCTCGAGGTCCTCAAGCAGTCCGGGGTCCCGCACGCCGACCAGGCCGTCGCGCTCTACACCCGGCTGATCGATCCCACCCAGTGGACGCCGTACCCGGACACCGAGGCCGTGCTCAAGGGCGTCGCGGGCAAGGGCGTCAAGGTCGGGGTCCTGAGCAACATCGCCTTCGACATCCGTCCCGCCTTCGGCCGCCGCGGCTGGGACGCCTTCGTCGACGAGTTCATCCTGTCCTTCGAGGTCGGGGCCGTGAAGCCGGAGCCGGAGATCTTCCGGACGGCCGTCGAGCGGCTCGGGATCGACCCCGCGGAGACGCTGATGGTCGGCGACAGCCAGGAGGCCGACGGCGCCGCACGCGAGATCGGCTGCGCGTTCGCGCTGGTAGAGCCGCTGCCGACGACCGAGCGGCCGGACGCCCTACTTGGTGTCATGCGCACCCATAACGTGCTGTAATACGGTCACTGCGACGTCGCTCACGCGGACCCCGTACCCTTTTAGGGTGGCACTACACCTCTATGACACCGCGACCCGGAGCGTGCGGGAGTTCCATCCCGCCCGTAGCGGAACGGCGTCCATGTACGTGTGTGGTGCCACCGTGCAGGGCATCCCCCACATCGGCCACGTCCGCGGCGCGCTGAACTACGACGTCCTGCGTCGCTGGCTCGTCCACAGTGGACTCGATGTGCTGATGGTCCGCAACGTCACCGACATCGACGACAAGATCCTCACCAAGGCCGCCGCGGCGGATCGCCCCTGGTGGGAGTGGGCCGCCACGCACGAGCGCGCCTTCGAGACGGCGTACGAGTCGCTGGGCTGCCTGCCCGCTTCGATCTCCCCTCGGGCGACGGGGCACGTCACGCAGATGGTCGAGCTGATGCAGCGGCTGATCGACGGCGGGCACGCCTACGCCTCCGGCGGCGACGTGTACTTCTCGGTCAAGGCGTTCGACGGCTACGGCGACCTGTCCGGCCAGAAGCCCGACGAGGTCCAGCAGGGCGAGAGCCTCGGCGAGGGCAAGCGCGACCCGCGCGACTTCACCCTGTGGAAGGCCTCGAAGCCGGGCGAACCGTCGTGGCCGACGCCGTGGGGCGACGGCCGTCCCGGCTGGCACCTGGAGTGCTCCGCGATGGCGACGACGTACCTCGGCCCCGAGTTCGACATCCACGGCGGCGGCATCGACCTGGTGTTCCCGCACCACGAGAACGAACGCGCCCAGTCCAACGCGGCGGGCGACCCGTTCGCGCGGTTCTGGCTGCACAACGCCTGGGTGACCATGTCCGGCGAGAAGATGTCGAAGTCGCTGGGCAACACGGTGTCGATCCCGGAGATGATCAAGAACTACCGGGCGCCCGAACTGCGGTACTACCTGATCCAGCCGCATTACCGGTCGACGATCGAGTACTCCGACGGCGCGCTCACCGAAGCCGCCCAGGGCTACCGGAGGATCGAGCAGTTCCTGCGGCGGACCGCCGGCATCGCCGGTGACGTCCACCTCGGCGAGGTCCCCCGGGAGTTCGCCGCCGCGCTCGACGACGACCTGGCCACCCCGCAGGCGTTCGCAGTGCTGCACAACACGGTCCGCGACGGTAACGCCGCCCTCGACGAGGCCGACACTTCCAAGGCACTCGAATTCGCCGCCTCCGTGCGCGCGATGACCGACGTGCTCGGCCTCGACCCGCTCTCCGCGCGCTGGTCCGAGGCGGGCGGCAACGAAACGCCCACCCGGCAGGCACTGTCCGACCTCGTGGAAGGGCTGCTCACCGAACGGCAGCAGGCCCGCGCCGAGAAGGACTTCGCCCGTGCGGACGCCGCGCGTGACCGCCTCCAGCAGGCGGGCATCGTGGTGGAAGACACCCCGAACGGTCCACAGTGGACCGTCAAGGAAGTCTGACACTTACTCGCTTTTCTAGCTCAAGGATTCTCACTGATGGCAGGCAACTCCCGGCGCCAGGGCGCTATTCGCAAGCCCGGCACGAAGAAGGGTCAGGTCGTCGGCTCCGGCGGCCAGCGCCGGAAGGGCCTGGAAGGCAAGGGCCCGACCCCCAAGGCCGAGGACCGGCCCGGGCACAAGGCGTACCGCATGTCGAACGCGCGTGACCGCAAGGAACAGGCGCGTCAGAAGAAGGCCGACAAGCCGGAGCTGATCGCCGGCCGCAACCCGGTGGTCGAGGCGCTGCGCGCCGACGTGCCCGCCACCGCGCTGTACGTCGCGATCAACATCGAGATCGACGACCGCGTCAACGAGGCCGTCCGCCTGGCGGGCGACAAGGGCATCTCGATCCTGGAGGTCCCGCGCGAGGAGCTCGACCGCAAGACCAACCGGGCCATGCACCAGGGCCTCGGCCTGCAGGTCCCGCCGTTCGAGTACGCCGACCCGCGTGACCTGATGGCGGTCGCGAAGAACTCGGGGCAGACCCCGCTGTTCGTCGCGCTCGACGGCGTCACCGACCCGCGCAACCTCGGCGCGGTGATCCGGTCGGCCGCCGCGTTCGGCGCGCAGGGTGTCCTCCTGCCGGAGCGGCGCAGCGCGGGCATGACCGCGGTCGCGTGGCGGACCTCCGCCGGCACCGCCGCCAAGCTGCCGATCGCCGTCGCGACCAACCTCACCCGCCAGCTGAAGGCGTGGAAGGACGACGGCCTGATGGTCGTCGGCCTCGACGCGGACGGCTCGGTCGACATCGACGAACTGGACCTCGCGGCGGACCCGCTGGTCATCGTGCTCGGCTCGGAAGGCCGCGGCCTCTCCCGGCTGGTGCGCGAGACCTGCGACGCGACCGTGTCGATCCCGATGGCCGCCGGTGTCGAGTCGCTCAACGCGTCCGTCGCGGCCGGAGTGCTGCTGGCCGAGGTGGCGCGCCGCCGCCGTCTCACGGGACGTGTCTGACCCCGCACTTCGCCGACACGTAGTTCATCGACATCGGGCGGGGGCCTCAGGCTAAGGTCACCAGCGGATAACGCGTAACCGCCCTGGGGGACCCCGCACCGATGTCGTTCATTTCGCCGCTGTTCCTGTGGTACTTCATGCCGGCGGTACTGCTCGCCGTGCTGGTGTGCCCGCGCAGCTGGCGGAACGGCATCGTCGCCGCGGGCAGCCTGATCTTCTACGCCACCGGCGCCGGGCCGTACACGCTGGTGCTGATCGGCTGCATGGTCGTCAACTTCCTGGCCGGGCCCGCGCTGGAACCGAACGCGTGGGATCTGCAGAACAGGCGGCGCAAGCGGCTGCTGCTCGGGGTCATCGGCCTCAACGTCGGCATGCTGCTGATCTGGAAGTACGCGGGATTCGCGACCCAGCAGATCGCGGCCGTGACGCACTGGTTCGGCGGCGGTTTCCCGGTGGCCGACCTGGTCATCCCGATCGGCATCTCGTTCTACACGTTCCACCACATCTCGTACGTGGTGGACATCTACCGCGGTGAACGCCGCGCGCTGCGCAACCCGGTGTCGTTCGCCGCGTACATCGCGATGTTCCCGCAGCTGGTGGCCGGGCCGATCGTGCGCTACCGCGAGATCGCCGACCAGCTGCCGCAGCAGCGCTCGCACCGCCTCGACGACATCGCCGCCGGTTTCCCGCGGTTCGCGCTCGGGCTGTGCAAGAAGACGATCATCGCGGACTCGCTCAGTCCGATGGTGGACGCCTGCTTCAACACTCCCCCGGATCAGATGACCTTCGCGATCGCCTGGCTCGGCGCGATCGGCTACACCCTTCAGCTGTTCTTCGACTTCTCCGGGTACTCCGACATGGCGATCGGGCTCGGCCGCATGCTCGGCTTCCGGCTCCCGGAGAACTTCGCGAGGCCGTACTCGTCGGTGACCATCACCGAGTTCTGGCGGCGCTGGCACATGTCGCTGTCGCGCTGGTTCCGCGACTACGTCTACATCCCGCTGGGCGGCAACCGCACCGGCGCGGGCCACACGTACCGGAACCTGTGCATCGTCTTCGTGCTGACCGGGTTCTGGCACGGCGCGCAATGGACGTTCCTGATCTGGGGGATCTACCACGGCGCGCTGCTGATCGTGGAACGCGCTTTCGGCTACGACGTCACCCCGAAGACCCAGGCCGCCCGCATCGGCCGCCGCGCGCTGACGCTCGTGCTCGTGGTCTTCGGCTGGGTGTTCTTCCGCGCCAAGGACCTGCCGCACGCGCTCGGCATGATCGGGCACATGGTGCTGCCCGACTTCACCGGCCTCACCGACGTCGTGGAGAGCGCGGTGACCAACCAGCGGCTCATCATCCTGCTGTGCGCGCTGGCGATCGTGTTCCTGCCGGCGCATCCGGTGACCGGGCCGCTGCTGGAGTCTTCGCGGAGCCGCCCGGCGACGGCGCTGCGGATCGGCGTGATGACCGTGGGGCTGATCTACGCGGCGATCCTGATCGCGACCGGGACGTTCAGCCCGTTCCTCTACTACCAGTTCTGATGGAGCACCGAGAATGACCGATCTGGCCTCGCAGCCCGGTGTGATCCCCTACGTCGACAACCACGACGGTCAGCGTCGGCTGCTCGTCGTCGACATACCTCCCTTCAGCGCCAACGCGGTGCGCCACTACGCGCCGATCGCGAGCATCGACGGCAGGCAGTACGTCGTCTCGTGGGGCTCGGTCACGTTCGAAATCCCCGCGGACCGGAACGTGCACGTCAGCGTGCATCTGCAGACCAACTACGCGACCGGGGTGACCTCGACCCCGTTCGCGTCGATCGTGCTGGCCCCGCACCCGGCGCCGGTCCGGCTGGCCATGCAGTTCACGACCAACGCCGAAGGCTCGCTCATCCCGGTCGGCTAGCTTGACTCATGACCGGCGACTGGAAACGGGATCGGGTCGGCTCGGCACTGCGTGGCGAGAACCCGACGGTGCTGCGACGGCTGGACGCGGGAATCGCGGTGATCGGCGATACGCAGTTCCTGCCGGGCTACTGCGTCCTGCTGACGGATACCCCCGCCACCGGCAGGCTGACCGATCTGCCGAGGACACGGCGGCTGGAGTTCCTGTCCGACATGGAGGTGCTCGGCGAAGCCGTCGAGAACGTCTGTGCCCGACGGGACCCTGGCTTCCGTCGCGTCAACTTGGAGATCCTCGGGAACACGGACCCGTTCCTGCACGCGCACGTCTGGCCGCGCTACGACTGGGAACCGGAGGACCTCGTCGGGCGGCCGGTCTGGCTCTACCCGGCGGATCGCTGGCGGACCGCGGAACATGCGTTGGGCCCTCGACACGACTCACTGCGTGAGGCGCTGGCACAGGAGATCACCAGGCTTCGGGCCACGGCCTGACGTAGCCCCGGGCATCCCCGCCGCCGGTCGGTGGCGGGGATGCCCGGGGCACTGGCTCAGCCGAGACCGGTCAGCAGGTCGGCGAAGACCCGTGGCCGGCTGAAGTAGCCGACGTGCGACGAGGCCAGGGTGTGCACCTCGAACGGGTTGTGCGGAGTCAACTCGTCGGCCTTGCGGATCATGTAGTCCTGGACCGCCGGGGTGATGCTGAGATCCGAAGCGAGACGGACGTAGGTGTGCGGGACCCGCCCCCATCCGTCGGCCTGGACCAACGCCCCCGGTTCGAGCACCGCGTAGCTCTCGTCCGGGTCCAGGGAGTCCAGCAACAGCCGGAACTGGTGGTCGGTGGAGTCGGCCATGACGGCGGCCTTCAACTCGGCGAACAACGCCGGGTCGCCGTGGGCGCTACGCCAGTTCAGCCGGGCCACACCGGGTTCGTCCACGTCCGGCACGGTGATCCGCGCCGCCAGGGCGTCCAGCAGGTTGTCGTCGACCACGTCCCACGGCTCGGTGAGCATGGCCGGGTCGCCGAGGCAGAGCGCGGAGAGGTAGACGACACGGTCGAGCAGTTCCGGCGCGGCGTTGGCGACGGCGCTGATCGTCAGCCCTCCGAGACTGTTGCCGACCAGGACGACCGGTGCCCCGCCGTCGAGCCCTCGCAGGGTGTCCACGACGTGCTTCACGTTGTCCTGCAACGTGATTCCGCGCAGCGGGGAGGGAGCGGCCGCCAGCGCCGCGAGGTCCTGGGGTTGCCGGTAGTAGGCGGCCGGGCTGTCCGCACGGTCGCCGTGACCGGGTAGGTCGACGGCGTGCGAACGGTAGCCGAGCAGAGCCAGTTCGTTCTGCAACGGGCCCCAGGCCCGCGCGTTACTGGAGCCGCCGTGAACGAAGACGAAAATGGGGCGCGAAGATGCGCGCATGGTGAAGATCCTTGTCATCCCTTGGCGAACGGTGGACGTGGACCTTGGCGTCGGCTAGGGCCGGAACCAGGGTCAGCGCGTCGACCGGAGGCGCATGGCCTGCCAGGCGTGGATGACGGAACACATGGTGATCATCCTAGCGAGCGGCGCCGCCGGGCGCCCCTGATTTAACGGACGGCAGGCCGCGGGCCGCGTCGAGCACCAGCCGGGAGAACTCCTCGCCGCGCGCCATCGGCAGGTAGTGCCCCGCCTTCGGGACGATGATCAGCCTGCCGTCGGCGCAGGCGTCGAGGAAACGGCGCTCGTGGCGGCGGAAGTGGTCGCGGGAGCCGTTGATCAGCCAGGTCGGCCCCGGGTAGGTCGCGAGTTCCGCGAGCACGTCGAAGTCGGCGAAGGCCATGGCGACGTCGGAGATCACCTCGGTCGCGATGCCGCCGCCGATCACGGCCTCGGCGAGCTTCGGTGGCAGCGCACTCCGGAACTGCCGCCGGCTGAGTCCTTCTCCTCGATCCGGGAGCCGCATGAGCAGGCGGTGCGCGATGCGGAAGGGCGCCTCCAGCGTCCTGCCGGGCAGGTAGGTCGAATCCGCGACGACGAGGCCCGCGACCCGGTCCGGATGCCTCGCGGCCGCGGCGATGGCGACGTAGCCGCCCAGCGAGTGTCCGACGACCAGAGCGGGCTCCTCGATGCCGTCGACGACGGCGTCCACCGCGCCGGCCAGGGTGAACCGCTCACCTCGGCGGGTGCCATGACCTGGCAGATCGACCGCTCTCGCGGAAGGGTTCAGCTGCTCGGTCCACGCGGCGGAGCTGAGCCGGATGCCGTGGACGAAGACGACGGGGACCATGGTTTGCCTCCTGAATGCAACGCGCCGTTGCGTTGCAACGTACTGGCGATCGTCATGCAACGCAACGGTGCGTTGTATTGTGCTCCGGTGAGCATCCAAAGCGGCCCCCGCAAGGCCGACGCGATCTTCGCCGCCACCCTCGAACTCCTGGCCGAGCACGGTTACGAGAAGCTCGCCATCGAGGGCGTCGCCGCCCGGTCCGGCGTCAACAAGACGACGCTGTACCGGTGGTGGCCGTCGAAGGACGCGCTCTTGGCCGCGGCGCTGCGCGACTCGGGACTGTTCGCCGTCGACATCCCGGACACCGGGAGCCTTCGCGGCGATCTCCTCGCCGTGGCGACGCAAATCCACCGGTTGCTGACTTCGGAGCAGACCGCACCGGTCGTCACGGCGACGCTGACGGCGGGTCCGCGCCGCCCGGAACTGGGTGAAGTGTCGCGAAGTTTCTTCGCCGACCGCATGGCGCGCGAAGAGCCGATCTTCGAACGCGCCACCGCGAGGGGCGAATTGAGGTCCGGTGCCGATCCTGTCGTCGTGATGGATCTGCTCGCGGGGGCGATCTGGTTCCGGCTGTTGTTGCGCGGCGGCGAAGCCGGTCCGAAATTTCTCGAAGAAGCCGTCGACACGGTACTGAACGGAGCCGCGTGAAAATCGCCTTGAAGATCGAATCCGAGCGGCTCGAAGACTATCTCGTCGCGGACGCGGTCATCGATCACGAGCATCCGCTGATCCGCGAAACGGCTGACGCGCTGTCACCGACCGGCGGCACCGAAGCCGACGTGATTCGTTCGATGTTTCACTTCGTGCGCGACGACATCGCCCATACGGTGGACGCAGCCGATTCCCGCGTCACTCTTATGGCCTCCGAGGTTCTGCGTGAACGGGTCGGCCTCTGCTACGCGAAGGCCCACCTGCTGGCCGCTTTGCTTCGCAGCCAAGGCATCCCGGCCGGGTTCTGCTATCAGCGGATCGGCGTTCTGCACGGGCTCAACGCCGTGTATCTCGCCGGCCAGGGCCGGTGGATCCGGCTCGATCCGAGGGGCAACAAAAACGGTGCGGACGCCCACTTTCCTTTCTTACGAACAGATTCCCCGGAAGTGGAGCGGCTCGCGTGGAAGCTGGATCCCGCCAGGGGAGAGATCGACTTCCCCACGGTGTACACCACTCCGTCTTCGGCCGTTGTCGAAACACTGTCGTCCGCGAAGCCCGGACCCGCTTGGTACGAAGGCATCCTTCCCCACGCTCCGTGAGCGGTTTTTCCGCTTTTCGGCGAAACCTCGGCAGCGAATAAGGTATAGCCGTGCGTTACGTTCGCTGTTGGTATCTTTCCCCCGAATTTCTTATTTCGGCATGGTCACGAGGCGCGTAGAGTAACTCCCCGCACTCGAACAGATACGCAATGCGTTCGTCCGTTCGGGTGCGGATCAAGGAGGTGACCCCCGTGCCCGCGGAAGCCGACCGGCTCCGCCGTACCCCATTGCAAGAGATCTTCTGGACCAGGACGAGCCTGCTGCTCACGGTACTGGTCGTCATCGCGGGCCTCAGCCTGTGGATCTCCAGCATGATGGATCCCGGCGCCGGTAAAACGCTGCTCACTTCACTGGGCACCGGCACCCTGATCTCCGCGGTGGTCGGCTTCGGCCAGACCCTGATCACCGCCGCCGCGTCACAGCGCGCGATGGTGACCCCGGTGATCGAGGAAAGCCGACGCGCGTTGGAAGCGCTCAGCGCCGAATACCGTTCGCTCAACAAGGAATTCTTCCCCACCCACGTCTTCGAGGCGACGGCCGATCCGGATCCGTTGTTCAACCGGGTCATGACCGAAGACCTCGACGTGGCCCGGCACTACTTCTTCCGCGGGTTCTCCGGCAGGCACGCCGCGGCCCGATTGCTGTTGTCCCGCACCGAAAGGGAGCTGCGCGTGGTCATCGCCGACCCGCGCGACGAGGGCGCCATCAGCGGCAGGGCGCGGTATCTCCTGCGCAGCGAAGAAGCGGGCATGGACTACGAGACGATCCAGAAACGTCTCGACGACGAGATCAGCATCGGCCTGGTCGGGCTGTTCCTGGCCCGCAGCCGGTGCTCACTGGTGGACATCACCGTCGTCGCCGACCCGCCGCTGGACCGGCTCGAAGTCTTCGACGAGAGCGTTTGGGTGACCTTGTACAGCGACATCCGCGGCGCGACCACGCTGTATCCGCGCACGCTGCGGTTCAGCGAGGGTTCCTTTCTGTACAACAAGGAACGCTCCGAGTTCCTGCGTGTTTCCCAATCCCGTTCCGGACGCCACTTCCGTATCTCCACCACGACGACGAGGGCGGATTTCCTCGCCCTGTACGAAAAGATCACCGGTTCTCCCCTGTCCGAAGAGAACTTCCTCGAACTGGAAGGGAAATTCCACGCCTTCCGGAAGGAGTTCACCACACTCGCCGAGCTGAACCCCTGATTTCTCGGCGCCGAAGAGCACTAGAACTGAGGAGCTTGAGTTGCTCACTCGCTTGTCCCCCCTCACCCAGCTGGCCGCGCTGCTCCGCACGACGGATCTGCCGCTGGCACAGCATTGGCAAGTCGTCGACGAGATCTTCCGGGACTGGACGTCGAGACCGGACCTGCGCACCGATCTCCGGCGGCACCTGGACTCGCTGAGTCCGGACGAGGCGAGCGCGGTTCTCTGCCGATCCCGTGAGACGACCACCCATTTCGCCTGGTGCCTGCTCGACTCCCCGACGGATCCGTTTTCGATCTGGCTCCACGAGTACAAGGCACCGGAGGACTGGCGTGAGGGCTACGCCGATTCCGTGCACAATCACAGATATCACTTCTGCACCACGCTCCTCCGTGGCAACTATGTCCACGAGCGGTACTCGACCCTGCGCGACCAGCTTTCCGGATTGATCACATCGGTTCGGTTACGACGTAGCACACTGTGTCAGGCGGGGGCGGTAGGCGTCATGTACGCGGACGAGTTCCATCGGATTCCCGAAGCCACCGAAGGGACTATGACGTTTTTGGTGAAGTCACGCCCGGTAAGCGATTCCAGTCTCTCCTATGACCCGAAGACCGGAATCGGGCATCGTCACGTTCCGGTGGAGGTCCGATTGGGGGACCTGGCCGGCCGCATCTAACTACACACCGCCGTCGAAGGCGCATACCATTACTCCACCCGTCTGTAAACGGGATCGGAGAGGTGTATGCGCGCGCGAAAGAACACGATTTCTTCCCAGACCATCGACGCCGTCGAACATCGCGTCCGGCAACTGTGCTGGCGCTATGCGGACAAACTGCAGTTCCACGGCTGGCATCACGTGAGTTTCGTCCGGGCCAAGGCCGCGGGATTCGCCGAGCACAACGGTGCGGATCGCACCGTCGTCGAGGTGGCGGCGCTGGTGCACGACGTGAACTACATCGTGCTCCGGAACTCCCCCGCGGCCGCCGGGCGAGATCTCCGCATGGGCATCCTGCGGGAGTGCGGTGTCGAGGACACCGTGGCCCGGTGGATCGACGAGATCATCGACGAGGCCGAGATGGCCACCAGAGGGCGGCACATCTCGCTCGAGGCCCAAGCGCTGAGCGACGCCGACACGCTGTTCAAGGCACTGCCGGTGACGCCCGTCGTGCTCGCCCACCGTTATCTGCGGGAGAACGGGTTGAGCCTCCGCGAACTGGCGGACAAGATCGTCGGCGAGCAACGCGACGTCCACGACAGCGGCTATTACTTCTACAACCCCAAGGCCGCGGAGAGCTACTCCCGATGGGCGTTGGCGAATCTCCAGTTGTGGCAGTGCATCAAGGAAGCCGTCGACGATCCGACGGTCGTCGAACTCCTCGACGCGGTGCACGCCGTGGACTACGAGGCCGAGCCCGCGGCTTCCTAGGACACGGGCCTAGCGTTGCCCGTAGCCGCGGAGTTTCTCCACGACGTGGTCGATCTCGGCGGGCGGGAGCAGATTCGGTGTTCCCGCCGCCCGCGCCGTCAGCCAGACCTGGCAGACCCATTCGAGCTGCTGCGCCCGGCTGTACGCGGAGCCGAGACTGTCGCCGAAGGTCGTGGTGCCGTGATTGGCCAGGATGCACCCCCGGCGGCCTTCCAGAGCCTCCAACATGGCTTTGGCGAGTTCCTCGGTGCCGTACGTCGCGTAGGACGCGACGCGGGCCGTCGGGCCGATCGCGGCGAGCATGTAGTGGATCGGCGGCACCTCGGTGACGAGGGTGGAGACGGCCGTGGCGTGCACGGAATGCGTGTGCACCACGGCTGAGATCGCCTTGCCGTCCGGATCCGCCGCCTCCCGGTACACCGTGAGATGCATCGGGAGTTCGCTGGTGGGTTCGAGGGAGCCGTCGACGATTTCGCCGTCGAGGCCCACCACCGGGATGTCTTCCGGCCGCAGCCCGGCGTAGTCGACCCCGGTCGGGGTCACCGCGACCAGCTCGCCCTGCCTCGCGGAGACGTTGCCGGACGTACCGACCACGAGCCCGTCGGTGGTCATCCGGCGGGCGAATTCGCAGACCGCCGCGCGTTCCTCGGCCAGGATCATCGTCACAACCTCCACAGACCGGCCTCGGACCGCAGGGCTGGACGACGACGAACTGCTCGCCGTCGTCCAGCGTCGAGAGATCAGGAAGGGCGTGGGCCGTTGGTCTTCGTGGGAGTCGGCTTCGGCGCCGCTTCTTTGGGTGTTTCGGCCTTGGGTGCCGCCGCGGCGGTGTCGGGAGCGGGAGCCAGCAGCTTGATGGCTTCCTGGACGGCGACGTCCGTGGCGGAAAGCCGTTCGGCGACCTTGGACCGGAGTTCCAGCGCGAGCTTCCGGGCCTGCTGAGCCTCGGACTGCTGGGTCTTCGCGTCGGTGAGGGCCTCCGCGACCTGCTCCTGCTTCGCGGCGATGTCCTCCGCCGAGATCCGCTCGGCTTCGGAGCGCTTGCCCGCCGACACCCGGTCGGCTTCCGCGATCTTGTCCGCGGACGCCTTCTCCGCCTCGGCGCGACGAGCCGCCGAAGCCTCCTCGGCCTTCTTGTCCGCGGCGGCGCGAGTCCGGACGCTCTCCATGTCCAGTTCCTTGCGCTTCTGCGCCGCCTCGGAGTTCAGCCGCTCGATCTCGGCCTTGGCGTCCGCCAGCAGCTTCTCTCGCTCGGCCTGCGCGTCCTTCGCCGCCTTGTCGCTCGCGCGCTGCGTCTCGTGGGCGTACCGGTCCGCTTCGGCGCGGGTCGACTTGGCGTCGGCCTCCGCGGCGGCCTTGAGGTCGGCGATCTCCTCCTCGGCGAGCTGCATCATCATGCGGACGCGTTCGGCCATCGCGCCGGCGCCGGACGGGCTCGCGCTCATCCGCACGAGGGCGGCCTTGGTCTCGTCCAGTTCCTTCTGGGCGTGCCCGAGCGCCTTGGTGAGTTCACCGGCGGTCGCCACGGCCTCGTCGCGGTTGCGCGAGGTCTTCTTGAGTTCGGTCGACAGTTCGGCGAGCCGCTCGTCGACCTGACGCTTGTCGTATCCGCGGACGGCGCCCGCGAACTGGGGCGATTTCGCTGAGGGCGCCTGAGGCGCCGTCTTCTCAGGAGCGACCATGGCGGACACCTTAATGAGCCTGGGCCCGTCGGGTAGTACCGCCAAACGGCTGCACTCGGTCCGCGACGGGCCGATCACATGGCATCCTCCATTGTTGACAGGTCGTAAGCAGGGGGAGGCCCGGTTGAACGTTTCGGCGATCCTCGACGACATCAGGGAGCACTGGCACGTCTACGCCACGATGCCCTTCATCGCCGCGCTCATCGGCTACATCACGAAACGCGTCGCCATCGAGATGATGTTCCGGCCGCTGGAGTTCGTCGGGATCAAGCCGTTCCTCGGCTGGCAGGGGGTCATCCCGGCCAACACGCGCCGGATGGCGACCACCGCCGTCGACCTGCTGACCAAGAACCTCGTCGATCCGCAGGAGATCTTCTCCCGGCTCGATCCCGACGAGGTGGTCAAGGAGCTGGAGGAGCCGCTCCTCAAGGCCGTCGAGGACGTGACCCGCGAGGTGATGGAGCAGTACCAGCCCAGGTTGTGGGAACTACTGCCGACGCGGGCGCAGCGGATGCTGGTCGACCAGGTCCGGGCTCAGGCGCCGAAGGTCGTCGCACGGCTGATGCGCGAGGTGTCGACGAACATCGACGAGGTCCTCGACGTCAACGAGATGCTGATCAACGCGATGGTCCGGGACAAATCGCTGACCTGCCGCCTGATCAAGGAGGTCGCGACCCCGGAACTCCGCTTCATCGCCCGGTCCGGGATCTACTTCGGCTTCGTCATCGGCCTGATCCAGTTCGTCGCGTGGGCGCTGACCAAACAGCCGTTGATCATGCCGATCTTCGGGTTCGTCACCGGGTTCGTCACGGACTGGCTGGCCCTGAAGATGATCTTCTACCCGCGCGAGCCGCGCCGGTTCCTGTTCTTCAGCTGGCAGGGCATGTTCCAGAAACGCCGCCAGGCGGTCGCCCGCGACTACGGCGCGCTGATCGCGGACGAGGTCCTCACCGTGCGGAACGTGATGGAGGCCGTGCTCACCGGGCCGAAGTCGGACAAGCTGTTCTCGATGATCACGCGCGAGGTGCAGCGGACCATCGACGCGCAGGCGAGCATCGCGAAACCGTTGGTGGCGCTGACCGTCGGCGGCGTGCAGTACCAGGAGATGAAGAAGGCCGCGGCGGAGAAGGCGATCGCGTACCTCCCCGAAACGGTGAAACACGTGGAGAGTTACGCCACTGACGCGCTCGACGTCCGCAACACGATCGTCGTGAAGATGCAGCAGCTGACCCCGCTCGAGTTCGAAGGGATCCTGCGACCCGCCTTCCAGCAGGACGAATGGAAGCTGATCGCGGTCGGCGCGGTGATCGGCGGGCTCGTGGGTGAACTTCAGGTCCTGCTACTACTCCACTGAGGACAGGCAGCTAGGTTCCCCTCAAGCGCGACGCGGGAGGGGCTTCGAGTGGACGCCGTCATCGCCGACCTCGGCGAGCACTGGCCGGTGTACGTCACCATGCCGTTCATCGCGGCGCTGATCGGGTACGTCACCAAACGCGTCGCCATCGAGATGATGTTCAAACCGGTGGAATTCGTCGGCGTCAAGCCGTTCCTCGGCTGGCAGGGCGTGCTGCCCGCGAACGCCGAGCGGATGGCCTCCACCGCCACCGAGATGCTGACGAACAACCTCGTGGACCCGAAGGAGATCTTCGCCAGGCTCGATCCGGCGCAGGTGGCGAAGGAGATCGAACAGCCGCTTCTGCGGATCGTCGAGGACGTCACGCGCGAGGTGATGGAGCAGTACCAGCCCAGACTCTGGGAAGTGCTGCCGAACACCGCCCAGCAGATGCTGCTGAAACGTGTGCAGGCCGAGGCGCCGCGCGCGATCGAAAAGATCATGCGGGAGATCGCGGAGAACATCGAGGACGTCCTCGACCTCAAGCACATGGTCGTGACGAACCTGGTGCGCGACAAGGCCTTGCTCAACCGGCTGATCCGCGACATCTCGCGGCCGGAGATGCGGTTCATCGCGCGGTCGGGGATCGTGTTCGGCTTCTCCCTCGGCTGCGTGCAGCTGCTCGTGTGGGCGCTGACGAAGTCGCCGATCGTGCTGCCGCTGTTCGGTGTCGGCATCGGCTGGTTCACCGACTGGATCGCCCTGAAGATGATCTTCCTGCCGCGTGAGCCGAAGCGGTTCTTCGGCTTCTACACCTGGCAAGGCGTGTTCCAGAAACGCAAGGACCAGGTGGCCGCGGACTACGGCGACATGATCGCGCGCGAGATCATCACCATCCCGAACCTGCTCGAAGCCGTGCTGAGCGGGCCGAAGTCGGACAAGCTGTTCACGATGATCACCCGCGAGGTGCAGCGGACCATCGACACGCAGGCGAGCGTCGTGAAGCCGTTCGTCGCGATGGCCGTCGGGAGCAGGAAGTTCCAGGAGATGAAGCAGACCGCGGCGGCGAAGGCCGCGGCACGGATCCCGGAGACGATCCGGCACGCCGAGGGGTACGCGGTCAACGCGCTCGACGTCCGGAACACCATTGTGGACAGAATGCGGCAACTGAACCCGCTCGAATTCGAGCAGCTGCTACGCCCGGCGTTCCGGCAGGACGAGTGGAAGCTGATCGCGGTCGGCGCGGTGATCGGCGGCCTTGTCGGTGAACTTCAGGTGCTTCTGCTGCTTCACTGACCCGCCACCCGATACGGTTTCCCATCCCCGGTGTACGAGCTAGGAGGTCGGAGTGAACGCCGTCCTCGACGACCTCGCCCGGCACTGGTGGCTGTACGCCGCGATCCCGTTCGTCGCCGCGCTGATCGGCTACGTCACCAAACGCGTCGCCATCGAGATGATGTTCAAACCGCTGGAGTTCGTCGGGATCAAGCCGTTCCTCGGCTGGCAGGGCGTGGTGCCCAAACACGGCGGGCGGATGGCCGCCGTCGCGACGGAGCTGCTGACGTCGAACCTGTTGGACGTCAAGGAGGTCTTCCGGCGGATCGATCCGGCGATCATCACACGCGAAATCGAGCAACCGCTGCTGCGGGCCGTGGACGAGGTCGCCCGCGAAGTGCTCGAGAAGCACCATCCGAGGCTTTGGGAGGTCATGCCGACGATGGCGCAGGAGCTGCTGATCAAGCAGGTCCAGGCCTCGACACCGCGGCTGGTGCGCGAGTTCATGACGGAGATGACCGAGAACCTCGACGAGGTGCTCGACTTCCAGCACATGACCGTGCAGCGGCTCACCAGGGACAAGAAGCTGCTCGTCCGGCTGATCCGCGAGACGTCACGGCCGGAGATGGCGTTCATCGCGCGCACGGGGATCTACTTCGGTTTTGGCCTCGGTGTCGTGCAGGCGTTCGTGTGGGCGCTGACGAAGGAGCCTTGGGTGCTGCCGATCTTCGGCGGCTGCATCGGGTTGTTCACCGACTGGCTGGCGATCAAGCTGATCTTCGTGCCGCGCGAGCCGGTGCGGGTGGGCCGGGTGATCCTGCAGGGCAAGTTCCAGCGGCGGCGGGCCGAGGTCGCGCGTCAGTACGGCGAGATGATCGCGAACGAGATCCTGACCGTGCCGAACCTGCTCGACGCCGTCCTGCGCGGGCCGCGGTCGGACCGGCTGTACGCGCTGGTCGAGCGGCTCGTGGCACAGGCCGTCGACGAACAGGCGAGTGTCGCGAAACCGATGGTCGCGATGGCCGTCGGCGGGCAACGGCTGCGCGAGATCAAGCAGGCGGCCGCGCGGCAGGCGCTGGAGCGGCTGCCGCCGACGATCCGCCACGCCGAGGGCTACCTGACCGAGGCGATGGACGTCGCGAAGATCGTCGAGCGGCGGATGCTCGGGCTGACGCCGCTGGAGTTCGAAGGGCTGCTGCGGCCGGCGTTCCGGCAGGACGAGTGGAAGCTCATCGCGGTGGGCGGGCTCATCGGCTTCCTGGTCGGGGAGCTCCAAGTCCTGCTCATGCTCCACTGACGCCGGGGCGCGTTTAGCCCGCTAAACGCGACCCGGCCCGCCGGGGCGCGGGAAGACCACAAGGTCTACCCGCTGGAGCTCTTCTTCGATCTGGTCTTCGTC